>JAQGPJ010000099.1 GCA_028293125.1 Verrucomicrobiales bacterium
TCCAGTCCTTCCGTAACCGTGTCCTCTTCTTTCTCGGAAAGCTTGACCTCGCTCCGGCTTAGTATTGTAGTCCCCACTAATTCCCGCAGCTCCACTTTTCTTAAATGCACTGGCATTGTTTCCGCCAATGATTGTCAATGGGGATCGACTTTCCCATTAATGCAAAATGCCCCATTAAAGGATATCATTTATTGCTTTATGCAAGTCTGAAAACTGGCCAAGCGGATCAAACAGCTGGGCCGACTCTATGCGGGACAAGAAATGGCGGATTGCTGTCCGTCCTGTTCATCCCGCCCGTCCCGCAAGGGTAACTTTTCTGAAGGCTTCCCTACCCGTCCTTCAAATCCGATGTCTTTCGTGACAGTAGAAACCACCACCACCGTGAACACGGGGGAAGTTCTCTCCTTTGACTTCAAGCTCCATAAACCCTCTTCGGAGCCGGGTTATGGAACCTATTGTTCTTCACTCCATCTTTCGGGATGAAGATGGGAGTTCCGCTACCATGGAGGGGGATGAGGCGGCCGCTTTCAAAGTGCTGCCGGCCCCGATTGGCTGGGTGGATTTGCATACCGTACCGACATGCAGCAGCCAGCGCCGGTGGGAATTGCTGGCAAGCCTGTAAATTAATTATAAAATCCCATCTTTATTTTTACAGCCATCGTTAAAAGCACAGCCGGGCATTCAAAATTTTTCCTCATTCCCATGGATATGCCACGAGAAGGCGGTGCCCGCTGAATGAAATTCAATTCCATCTTTTCCACCCCTATTTTTATGAAAGTAAATGATATCATGACCGCCGATGTTGAGGTCATTTCCCCGGACAGCTCCATTCAGGACGCCGCGCGCAAGCTGCGCGCCTTGGAGGTAGGATCCCTGCCGGTGTGCAACGGTGAGCGCTTGGTGGGCATGATCACTGACCGCGATATCGCCATCCGTGCCGTTGCCGAAGGATGGGATGCCGCCTCCACCTCCGTGTCCAAATGCATGACCCCGGAGGTGCGGTGCTGTTACGAGGATGAGCCTTTGGAGGCGGCGGAGCGCATGATGCAGGAGAATCAGATCCGCCGGCTGCCAGTGATCTCGCGCGAAAAGCGGCTGGTTGGAATTCTTTCCATCGGCGATCTGGCTATCAAAACAGATGAGACCCGCAAGGTTGGGGAAACCATTCAGGCCATTTCGGAAATTTCGCCGGGCTGAGCCCTGAGTATTATCCCCATCCCGCGGCCCTGAAAGTCCCGGATGTTTCGGCTTGGGTTGCCCGGAATTCAGGGCTTCCTGTGATTTGTGCAGGACTGCCGCTTGGAATCTCCGTATCAACTTCAAGCAGTGGAACTGCAGGAAGCCCAAGCTCAATGCTCGGCATCGCCATTTCCGGATTTATCAGGTTCGGATGCAGGGCGGGAACGGCCCGGAGTGGAGAGAGCCCGGGCGCTGCCGGGGCTGCGGCGGTTCAACAGCCAGGTTTCGTAGCCTTCAGCGATGCCTTGGACGATTTTTCTGCGATAGGATTCATCGCGGATCAGCCCCCCCTCGTCGGAGTTGGACAGAAAACCGCACTCCACGATGACTGCCGGGCAGAAGCTTCGGCTGGTGATGGCGAGATCCCGGCGGTTTTTAATGCCGCGGTCCCGCGCTTTCGTGGCATGATGCAGGGTGGACTGAATGGCGGAGGCTAAAGCACCACTCTCATCCGGCAGTTCCTCACCCAGAGTCAGGGCCATAGCGGTTTCCAGTTCCTCCATGATTTCAGGCCGCTTGGGCCAGGAGTACCAAGTCTCCACTCCGCTCGCATCCGAGGCACCGGCATTGAAGTGGATGGAAATCACTGCTGTGCGCGGGGCGGCGTTCACTTTCGTAGGGCGGTCCGTCAGCGGGACGGTTTCGTCCCCGGAACGCATCATTTCCACGGTGTGTCCCCGGCTTTTGAGTTCCTCCTCCAATGCCAAAGCCACTTTGAGGGTCCATTCCTTCTCAATCATGCCGCCGGCAGGCGTCCCCCCATCGGCTCCCCCGTGGCCGGCATCGATCATCACCGATGGTGCCACTGCCGGAGCGGGTGGGGCGGCAGCAGAGTTTCCGGGCTGCGGAAGGAAATTGGAGCCGCCAACCGGAGCGGAAATACCGGAGTGCGCGTTGGAAATGGAAAGCGTGGCGGATTCCCCGCCGGCGGCATTGGCCAGCCGCAGCATCTGTCTGGCTTTGCCCGTACAGAACCAAAAGCCTGCAAAGCTCAGCACCGACACCAATAGGCGCAGCTTGAAAAACCGGGGGACTGGGTAGAAAGATTCGTTCACCGCATCAAATTCTAAAATTTTCAACTAATTGCGGGATTTCATTGAAATTAACAGAAACGGCTTTTAAATTATACAGCTGTATGAAATATCCGCAACTTTGGAGAAACTTAGGGCTGTGTTTATGCCTCCTGTTCGCCCCAACGGGTATGCCGCAGGCGGATGGGGCAACCCACGTGGTGTGCAGAGGTGAAACGCTCACCTCCATTGCCCGGCTGCACCGCACTTCCCTGACCACACTCCAAAAGCTAAACCCTAAAGTAACGCCCCACCTGATCCTTAAAGGCCAGTCGCTGACGGTACCGGACAGGGCACCTAAAGAGTCTCCCAAAGCCTCCGGAAGAATTGCCAAATCCAACGGCAAATCGAAGGATCTGGCGAAATCCTCCCCGGTTTCAGCCCGCCTATCCTCAACAGGTTACGGCGGAGCCAAGCCGGAGCCTAAAAAACCTGCGCCCGCTAAAGTTTCTGCCCGGAACCGGGACAGGGAGGATGACAACCCGCCCAGGCCGCGCTCTGTGGGTGCCATCACCAGTTACAAAGTCAAAAAAGGCGACACTCTGGCCTCCATCGCCCGCCGCAAAGGCACTTCGGTCAAGCAGCTGATGGCCATGAACCGCCTGTCCGACAACCATTTGTCCATCAACCAGCCGCTGCTGGTGCCGGCATCCGGTTCGCGTGACGGGAACGCGATCGACATTTCCCCCCCTGCCCCCCGTCCACGCAGCCAGCAGGAGCCGGCCTCCGACCGCAACTCCAAAAAGAAAGAGCCGGCACCGGCCCTGAAAAAGCAGGAACCGGCCCCGCCCGCATCCGGAACCTATTATCACATCGTCAGACGGAATGAGAGTTTCTCCACCATCGCCGCCGAGCATGGAGTGAGCTGGGGGCAGCTGGCCCGCGCCAACCGGAGCGTCGATCCGGAAACTATCCGGGTGAATCAGCGGCTGAACGTTCCCGGCACCCAAGTGGCCTCGCGGGCTCCTGTGCGGGAAACACCGCGCAGCACCCGGGAAAACACGGGAGGCAGCAGCGGCCGTGCACGCACACGGTCCAACAGGGAGGATATTGCCGATTCCACCCCCGCCAAGGAGCGCAGACATCCCTCCGCCGCCACTCAGGAATCCAATCGTTCCCCATCTTCGAACCGCCTGTCCGCGGCCCGGCATTCCCCGGAATCCGAACCCGCGCCTCCAGTCCGCCAGCCGGTGACAGCAGCGGAGGATCCTCTCGCTCCCTTGGAACCGGCATTGGACGCCACGGTGCCGGCGGCGGACAGCGCCCCTACACCCATGACTGCCTACAAAGTGGCCGAGGGCGACACCATCGAAAGCATCGCCAAGGAGTTTTCCACCACTCCTTCGGAACTGCGGGCTCTGAACCGTATGAACAGCTTCGATAAACCGATCGTCAACGGTTACGTGTTTGTGCCTTGGGCAGCTCCGGTGGTGCAGGAATAACAAACCGTTTTACTTTTGGCTGGGATTCCCGAAAATGGGCTGAATGGCCCAGTGCACTTTGTTCTTGGCAATGGCTGTCCCCGGTCAGGCCGTACTGGCGTCCGGTACTGAAGTTTTTCAGCCGCAGGTGTGGGGCTGAATCCGTGACAGAGAGAGGCGCTTCTCCGCCTTTTTAATTCTGAGGCAACAAAGAAGACGACTCGGATTCAAAACGCCATACAAAACGCACGGTCACCTCCTCCGGACGGTCCACCGTCAGATCATGCTCGAAACGCTCGCGCCGCAGAGCATGGACCAGCTGGCGGGGATCGCAGTAGCGGAAATCCACCGCTGAGCGGACATGGTGGCCAGCGGCTGTGGAGACCTCCACTCCCAGCGCAGGCTCCATCACCCGGCGCAGGCGGAAAAACAGGAGGTAATGCTCGGACTCCAGCCGGTTCCGGGCCGCGAAAAAAGCCCGGAGCAGACCGCCCGGTGTCATTCCGGTATTCAGCAGGGATGACCGCAGATCCAGCACCTCATCCGCCGCTGCCGGGGACACCCTGCAAAGCAGCTCGGCCGCCAGCCTCGCAGCATCCCGGCGCCAGCCTGACAAGACGGGGGATCCCGTCACTGGATTCAGTATTCCGTGTTGCAGATTCACAGCCTCATTGTGAGACATCCACGCCACCGTGCAAGCCCTTTTGTGAGATTGAGTCTCAGTCCCCCGCGAGATTTCCACGCTTGCCCGCCGCATTGCCTGCGTTTCCCGCAACCAGCAGGGATTTCAGGCCGCCAATCACTGGAATCCAGTCTCCGCCGGACCGGTTCACGCCGTAAAATCCATATGGATTCCCAATTTGGCTCCGGCTTCTTTCCATCACCGCCGGGCGCTGGACTTTGGGCGCATCTGTGACTGGTATGCGCGGTCCCGCTTTGACCATCCTGCTTATTTTCCATTCCCATGAATCCCCCGCCTCTGGTCCTCGCCTCCTCCTCCCCGCGGCGTTTTGATCTGATGCGGGAGGCTGGGCTGGAGTTTCAAGTCATGGCCGCTCAGGTGGAGGAGGAGCATGATGACCGGGCTCCGCTGGACATCCTCACGCGGGCCAATGCCGTGCTCAAGGCCTCCTGGGTGGCGGACCATCGGCCTGACCAGTGGGTGATCGGCGCCGACACCTTGGTGACCATTGACGATCAGGCCTTGGGCAAGCCCGCGGATATGGACGGAGCCCGCCGCATGCTGGCCATGCTTTCCGGACGCACCCACGAGGTGGTGACCGCCGTCTGCCTGATGCACAAAAACCTGGACCGGCGGCACGAATTCCAAGAGATCACGCGGGTCACGTTTCTCCCGCTGACCGGACCGCAGATCGATAATTATCTTGCCTTGATCAATCCCTTGGACAAAGCCGGTGCCTACGCCGCCCAGGAGCACGGGGAGAAAATCATCGCCAGCGTGGAGGGATCCTGGAGCAATGTGGTGGGCCTGCCGATGGAGCGCCTGATGGAAACCCTTCAGAACACCGGTATTGCATCATAAGAAATGATAGGGGGCAGGGGGTCCGCGGGGTTGTTTTTCTTTTTATTTGACTGGAATCAGCTCATCCCGTCTTTCCACTCTCAGGATTCCTATAATGCGGAGACGGCCTGCCTTTCAAAAAGGTCAACTTGGCCATCCGTCCAAATGCCGGATCTTCACAAGCCGTGGGACGGTGATCCGGTGGCAGTGGATTATTTTTTCCAAGCGGTGATAAATGGGCGGCACGGCACCGCTGTCCGGGAAAACACTTTCCACCGCCCGCCGATCCGCATGACTTCCTTCGCCGATGACGACCATGAATGGGCTGCCTGGCTGGAGGAGCATGCGGCCCGGTTTCTCCTGTTCGCCCGCCAGCAGACGCGCTGCGGGGCGGATGCGGAGGATGTTCTGCAGGAGTCCCTGGTGGAAACCTGGCGACGGGCCCGGGGACGGCCTGAGACCGCCCTCGTTTTCGCCACCATCCGCCGCCGCGCTATCGATCTGGGCCGCCGCACCGACCGCCGGCTTCAGCGCGAGGAGGCTGGGACCGTTCCGGAAGCCGCCTGGTTTGTCCCTGAAGGATCGGATGCTGAAACCACCGCCCTGCTGGAGACTGAAGTCCGCCGTCTGCCCCAGCCGCAGCGGGATGTGGTGACGCTCAAGGTGTGGGGCGGTCTCACTTTTTCTGAAATCGCCAGCGCTCTTGAAATCCCCCCCGGCACCGCCGCCTCGCGCTACCGCCTGGCTCTGGGATCCCTTCGGCAAACCCTTACCCCTGTCCTGTCATGAAACCCCCTCCCGCCGCCTTCCCTCCCCCTGATCCCCTTGTGGATGAAGGCTTGGAAAAACGCTTTCACCAGACCGCCCCGGCTCCGGTGCCTGCCGATCTGATGAAGCGCCTGCTGCAGGCCCGCCCGCCCCCGTCTGAATCCGGGGCATCCAGTAACAGGAAAGCGGCTGCCCCGGCTCCGCACCCGGCTTTCCTGAGCCACCCGCGCTTTTATTCCCGCCAGGCGCTGACCGCCGCCGCTCTGGTGGTCTGTGGCTGGGCGGGATGGCGGGCCACGGCTCCGGATACCGCGCCAAGGCCTGCCTCCGGACCCAAGGCTGACAACCACCCCCAGCCCCCTCCGCCGCCGCCGGAGAACACGTTTCCCGGCATGGAGTTCCTGCCATCCCTGGAAAGCCGGCAGCATCTGCTGCAGGTGAAGGAACTGGGCGTGATCCGCGACAGCCAGCAGCGTCCCGTGCGACTGATGAGCGCCACCTGGCTGGACGAGAATACCTACGGCCACTCCAACGGAGATCCCGCCCTCCACGAATCACGCCTGCGGCATGAGATCGTCCCCGTGCTCCTGCCCACCTACTGACCGATCATTCTGAAAGGGCGGTGTCCCCTTTCCTCTCTTCAACAGACCCCCACCCGGCTTCCGTGAAGCCCCACCATGCCCTCCCACTTTTCCCAACACAACCACCAATAACCAATAACTAATAACCACTCACCACACACCCCATGAAACACATCACTCCACCCGCCCTCACTCTCATCCTCGCCTCCACCTTCGTCGCCTGGGCGCAGGACGCTCCACCGCCCCCGCCCCTGCCCGTTCCTCCTCCGACTACTGCCGGGCCCACCACGCTGACGCTGGAAACCGTGCAGACGGATGCCACCGGCGGAGAGGCCGGGGCCACTGGCTCCATTGCTGTGGAAACCATCACCGAAGCGGGTGCCACCAAAAAGGAGGACATTGCGACCCATAAAACCATCCTGCCCGGCGGCAAGCTTCTCCTCTCCACCAAATCCGGGGACAAAAACGAGGTGCGCGTGATCGATCTGGAAACCAAAGAGAGCGCGGACGCTCCTCTGCGGATCAATTTCGACGCCGACAACGCGGAAGCCCCGCCCTCCGGTCCCGTCACCTTTGTGGGAGTGGCTGTCTCCGCCGTCCCGGCGGATCTTTCCAAACACCTGCCTCTGGCCAAGGGCGTCGGACTGGTGGTGCAGAGTGTGAGCAAGGACAGCCCCGCGGCCAAGGCCGGTATCGTGGAGGATGACATCCTGACCAGACTGGACGACCAGATTCTCATCCATCCCGCCCAGTTCTCCGTCCTCATCGCCGGGAAAAAGGAGGGGGACAATGTGAATGTCACGCTGCTGCGCAAGGGAGCCCAGCAGGAAATCGTTGTCACTCTGGGCAAGAGGGATGGGGGCGACCCCCCCGGCTCCTCCGCCACGTTGAAATTTGGGGATGTGGAGGTTCAGGTTTCCGGTCCCGGAGACGAGGCCAAACCGCTGCGCACCTTCATCAAACACTGGAATCTAAACCGGAATTCACCCGAGGCGAAGGATCTCCAGCTGAATGACACCTTCAAAATCAGCGGTGATGACTTCAAGATCGAGGGCGGCAAATTCAAAGTCCTTGAGGATGTGCTGAAGAGCCGGTCCGACAAGCTGGAGGCCTTGGTGCATGAACAGTCCAAAAAAGCCGCCGGGGAGGTCAGCAAAGCCCAACAACAAGCCGCCGAAGTCAGCAAGGACGCCACATCCGCCGCCAGAGACGCCGCGGACATTGCCAAGGCCGCGGCCCATGAGGAAAACGAGAAGGCCAAGGCCGAGGCCGCTGCGGAGAGAATCAAAACCATCCAGGAGCTCTCGAGGCTGCTGGAAAAGCTGCAGAACGAATAAACCGCCGGGTGATGTCCTGACCCCGCCCGCCGTCATCCGCATGACGGCGGGCGGGTGCGGGCACTTATGGAAGCCCGGGCCGGCGAGGGGGAATAGAGGGTCCAGCAGCCAGCCTCAAAGCCGGGATTTCCGGGCTGGCATCCCTCTCCGGTTCCGCTATTCTCGCAACGTGAAATTTCGTCCCCTTGCGCTCCTGTTCCTGATTTCGGCCCTCACCGGGCCGGCGCGCCCCCAAGCCTCGGAGCCTCCCCTGCCCGGAGAGGACGAGCCCGCCGCGGGCGGCGATTTTATACCGCTGCTTGAGCCGGGCGACACTCTGCCCGCCGACCAGCAGGCTCCACCGGACAAAAAGAGCGCCCCGCTGGCTCCGCCCGAGCTGTTTCCCGCTGAATCCATGGACCCTGAGGCGGCCAATAATCTCCCCGGCCTGGTGCTGCCTGGCGATCCCATCATGCCGACCACCGGGCTGCCCGGCATGCCGGAGGAGCACCCGCAGGACGGTCTGCTGCCCCCGCCCGTTGACCGGAACAACCTCCCCCTTCCCCCGTCTCCGCAGATGCCTTCCGGCATGCAGCTGTCCACCGCCAATGCCTACTGGCACAAAAATCCCCGCGAGGCCCGGGAACTGGCCATCAAACAGCAGAAGCCGCTGCTGATGCTTTTCCGCTATGAGAAAAAGCTGGCCGCCCCCATGGTGAACGGCACAGCGGTGGCGGATCCGGCTCTGGCCATGAACGATGATCTGCTGTCCTCGGATGAGTTCAAATCCTTCGCCAGCGCCCACCTCGTCCTCACCTATCTGCAGTATCCTGTGGGGGCTGTGAGCGACAGGGATTACCCGCCTGAAAAGCTGAAGGCACTGCAGAATTTCAAAACCTGGTTCAAAGCCAAACTCCCCTGCCTGATCCTGCTGGACGAGAACGGCAAAGAGATTGAGCGCATCAGCCGCTACTCCCGCATCAAGGGCAGGGACGGCAAGGAATACAGCGCCGCCGGCCCCATCATGGACCGTCTGAAGCTGGCCGTGCACCGCAGGGAGATGGTCATTGCCAGCAACAAGGCGCGGCTGGAGGACCTGCGGGCCCAGAATTACCGTGAATGGACCAGCCGGAAGGGCAGCAAGCTGATGGCCAAAATGGTGCAGGCCACCCCTGAGCGCATTGTCCTCATGGATGAGGGGGGAACCTGGTTCCGGGTCCATCCACGTCAGCTGAACATCCTCGACCGCGCTTGGATCCAGCGGAATCCCTCGGGCAAAATCCCCAAGCTGGCCTCCTCTCCGGCCGCCAATGAGCTTTCGAAACCGGCCCCGGCCCCGGCCACCGCATTGGATGCGGTCCCGCTCCTGCCCTCCGGTTCCTCCTACGGGCGGACGGGCCCTTAGCCGTCAGCGCTCCGGCTGTCCGGACGGATCCGCTTCCCCCTTCGGTTGATCCACGGCAGGATGATCTTGCACGGGTGCCCCCGGATGCTACACACTGCGCTATGTTCCGCACCGTCCGACTGCTGCCCGGTTCCGCCGCCGCCCTCTGCCTGGCCTTCCTCCCCGCCTGCCGGGGTCTGAAATCCGGTTCAGAGGAGGATAAAAAAGACAGCGCCACCACTGCCGGCGGGGTGAAGCGCTCCCCCCAGGAGGAGGCGTTTCTGGCTAAATGCGCGGAAATGGGTAAAAGCCCCGGCACCATCGCCGGCCGGAATGGCTGGTTTTTCGCCTCCACGGAGCTTCAGCGCCTCTCCAGTCTTACCGATCCCGCGGCCCCGTCCATCCGGGCGGCGACGGCCGCCATCGGGGATTACGCTGCCCAGTTGAAGCGGGAGGGCGCGGAACTGGTCTTTGTGCCTGTGCCGCCGAAGGCCGCCATCTTCCCTGACGAACTGGCGAAGGATCTGAAAATCAAGATGCGCGGCAAAAAGCCCCCGCGCCTCGACTCCACCCTGCAGGAGGCCTATGAAGGTCTGCGGAAAAAAGGCGTCCGCGTCATTGATGTGACCGACCATCTGCTGGCCGTCCGGGATGACCGGAAGCTCGGTCCCGTTTTCACCAAAACCGCCGCCGTCTGGAGCCCGCGGGGAGCCGAACTGGCCGCCGCGGCCATCGCCAGAGAATTCAAGGGAGCCAAATGGATTGGGCAGAGCGGCAAACCCGGCACCCTGATCACGGAGGCCGCCACCGTCAGCTTCACCGGCCCGCTGGCTGTCGGCAAGGTTCCCCCTGAGTTCCTGCCCGTGCGCAATGTCGGCCGCTCCTCCGACGGGAAAATGAGTTCTGTCACTTTCTCCCAGGGCGGCCATGCCTTGGCCATCATCGGGGATGAAACCATTCTTGCGTGGCGCGAGGCCAACAATCCCCGGGGGGCCAGCGGCACCTTCGCCAGCTTGGCTGACCAGCTGGCCTTCGAGCTCCAGACCACCCCGGACATTTTCCCGGGCAACACTGACGGGCGCAACTCTGCCCGCATGAAGATTCTCCGCGAGGGCACCAACGGCGCGCGCCCTCTCGGCTCCGCCAAAGTGGTGCTCTGGGTCATCGAGGCCATCGATCTGGCGGTCAACGACTGGAGGAAAGTGCCTCTGCGGCTGGAGTTCAATCTCAGCCAGCCGGAGATCCAGCTTACTCCGGCCGGAGGCACCGGGCCCGGAACCGCCAGTTCCCGGCCGGCTGCTGCTCCCCTGCCCGTCTCCAATGACAACGCGGCCCCGATTCCCCCGGTCCAGGAGGCCCCTCCCAGTGTTCCGGAGCTCCCGCGCTGATATCAGCCTCCTGCAAACCGTCCGATTTTCCCATTGCCGGGGCGGCATCGGGGCTTAGACTGCGATTCCCACAATTCCCAAAACATTTCTATTCTCATGGGTCAACAATCCAACAAAGTCGTCAAACGTCAGCGCCGCATCGCCCGCCTGAAGCGCAAAAAGGAAATCTCCCGCGATCTCAAGGCCAATCCCGCGCTCGCCAAGTCCCGGGCCGCTGAAGCCCGCAAGACCGCTCCCTCCAAGAAAAAGGCCGCACGCAAAGCTCCCGCCAAAAAGACGGAAGCCGCAGAGACCCAAGTTGTCGAAACTGCAGCTGTCGAAACTCCCGCTGTGGAGACCCCGGTTGTGGAAACTCCCGCTGTGGAGACCGCCGCTGTTGCATCCCCGGCAGCTGAAGTCTGAGCCAGCTCACGCTGGCATTTTTTACCTTTTCCAAACCATCCACCCGCCCCGTGCGGTGGATGGTTTTTTATGCCATCCTATTCCAAATCATTGCCGTGGGATTTCAGGCATGTGCATCAAAATTTTCATGCTCATCCGGCACCCTCGGACAATGGCGAAGTGGAGCGGATGTCCTGCCGGTAAATGCCTCCGAAAGTATTCCGTCCTCCCTCCAACAAGGAAAGCAAAAACCGTAAAGGCCAGTTATTTAATACGGGCGCTGAGTTTCTGCTCCATGCGCTCCATGTGGCGGATGCGCTCCTCCCCTTGGCGGGTCATCCACGAAATCACGGCGGAAACGAGAAGCCAGATGGCCACGCCGGAAAACAGAAGTACCAGGCAAACCGTGAAAACGCCCTGTCCGTCATCAGGGGTCGGAGAGTTCATAACTGTTTTTCAGTTAGGGATTCCGTCATCAATGGAAAAATCCCGGAGAAAGGCACAGCTGACATCAGGACGTGTTGAAGGTCAAGCATAAGCGCCAAAATGAGTGCATTTTGCGCAGGAAAATCCCTGATGGTAAACACAGTTTCCGGAGCCCGTCGGTGACCGTCAGCCGGCGGCGGAAGAAAAACACCCCGGCTCCAAAAAAGCGGAACCGGGGTGTTCGGAATGAGAACCGGTGCAGGCCGGAAAATCCAGCGGCGCGGATTTGCTATTTGGCTTCCTTCTTCAGAGCGCCCGCCGGTTTCGGCGTGGCGGGGGTGCCGGGCATCGTTTTGCCGAGGGCAAGGTCCCCGGGGCGCATGCCTTTGCGGAAGCCGTTGCCAGCGTAGAAGCTGGGCTCGTAGGGATCGACGTAGGTCACGTCGGCTTTGGCGGGAATATCAAGGCCCTGACCCCAGTAGATGCCGTTGACCACAAGGCGGCGCAGCCCCTCGCTCTCAAAGTCCGTGGCGTCGCCCATGGTGGAGACAAGGATTTTGTTGGTGCCGCCGGAGGCGTTGGTGTAGGTCCGGGTCCAGGCGACGGGCATCATGGGATCATTGATGCCCTGCTTCTGGTGGTCGGTGCTGCGCTCGCGCTCGTACTTCGCGGCGGGGGCGTCCGCAGTCAGGCCGTCAACACTTTCCCCGCGCAGGAGGATGGTGGCGTCAGCCGGCGGGTAGGCTTCATAAACGTCCGTGAGACCAAAAACCCCCGTGACGCCGTTCAGCAGGGGATTGTCCTTCGCGGAGGGCTCCACGATGCCGCGGGTGCCCTCAATGGTGTGCTTGCCCCAGTGGTTGACCCAGTTCTCGCCGAGCACCTTCTCACCGAAGTCGCCAAACGGCTTCTGGGCCTCGCCGGACAGGGCGTGGGTGGCAGTGCGCAGTCCGATGATGGGCACGCCGCGGTTCACAGCGTCCACAAAGTGCTGCAGATCGCCCGCCGGCCACTGGCGGAAGCGGGTGAGGATGACGATGCCGTCGGCCTTGTCCAGCTCCGCCGGGGCGCTGAGGGACTTGGTTTTGTTCGGATTGATGGTGCCGTCCTCATCGAGGGAGAAAAGCACCGTGGCTTTGAAGCCGTGGCGCTGGCTGATGATCTTGGCCAGCATGGGCAGGCTTTCCTCACTGCGGTACTCCTCGTCCCCGCTGATGAACACGATGTGCTTCCCTTTGCCAGGGCCGTCCTTGGACTCATAGCTGACAAACTTGTCCCCCGCGAGGGTGGAGGATCCGAGGGCTGCCAGAACCGTGAATGTTTTTAAGAGCTGCATGGCTTCGGTGGTTGGGTGGGTGAAATGGGTGGTGGAGTGAAACGGTGAATGTCAAGTTTCCGCAGGCCGGAAGGCGGCTGTCCTCCAGCCTGCGGCGGATAGATTTTTCTCAGTTCGGATTGGCGGAGAGGTAGGCGTCCACGTCGTTGGTCACGACCAGTTTGCCCCACATGATCACGGCGTGGCCGGGGAAGGTGCAGACGTATTCATATTCCCCCTCCTGGGTGGGGGCGGTCAGCTGCAGCTTCTCCTTTTCGCCGGGCTCCAGCAGGTGGGTGGCGGCGATGGGTTTGTGGCCGCGCGGAATGTACTGCCGGCCCTGCTTGTCGCGGAGGTCGGGGGTCATGGTCATGGCCGCCTGGCCGATGTCGAGATGCTTGTTGGGCTCCACCACCACGAGATTGTGGGGCATGACATCCGAGTTCTCGAAGACGATCTCAAAGGCCTTGCCCTTCTCCACCACAAGGCGGCTGGTGTCGTAACGCAGCTGCTCGCGCACGGTCTTCACCACGAATACGCTGACGCCCAGGCTGCGCAGTTCCTTGCGGAGTCCGGCATTGCCCGCCAGGGTCGCCAGCTCCATGCCGAGCTGGTTCAGTTCCACAAAGCTCTGCTCACTGCGCCGGGTGGCCTCGACCGTTTTGGCGTAGGTGAGGATATCCTTCGCCAGCGGCTCCGCCAGCTCCTTATCCCAAGCGGCGCGGGGCAGCTGGTTGATGGCGTCCACCGCGGCTCCACGCTCCTGGCCGGCGCTGAGGTATTTGGCCAAGGTTTTGAAATTGGCGGGCGCGTTTTCCGGTCCCATCAGCGAGAGGGCGAAGAGCGAGGCTTTCAGACCGCCGCCGGTCGGTTTGCCCTTGACCAAGTAATCCGTGATCCTGTCTTGGAACTGGACGCGGAGTGAGGGATCCAGAACGGAGCCCAGACCGCGCAGCAGCGCCTCGCGGTCTGTCGGGTTGGCGGCAGAGGCACTCCAAGCAGTATCCGGCTTGCCGTCGGCCAGTACCAGCGCGCCCCAGGCGCTGCCGCGCACGGCGGGCAGGTGGGCGCCCGTGGCCAGTTTGGCGATGCCGGCGCGTCCGGCGGCGAGGTCCGCGGGAGGAGTGGCGGTGAGCAGCTTGCCCAGCTCCGCAGCGGCGGCGGACACGCTCTGGCCTTTGTTGTCCAAGCGGGCCAGATTGGCCACGATCTCATCGGTGCGCGTGGTTTTACGCAGGGTGGCCAGCTCACTGATGGCGGCCTCGCGAGTCGGCTGATCGTAGCTGCGGCGCTCCAGCTTCGCCAGCAGCACGGGCTCGGAGGGCTTCTGCTGGGCCAGGGCACCGTCATCCATTTTGGAGACGACCAGCGAGGCCAGCTCCGGATCCGCCGGCATGGCGTCGCCCTTCAGCACGGTCAGCAGCTGGCGGATGGTCTCCTTGTAGCAGTAGTTCAAATAATAATCGGACTCGAAGCGCAGGGTGCTGTAGGCCACCTCCAGCGCCTTGGCGGCATCCGCTCCCTTGAAGAAGCTGGCGGCGCGCACGGCCTCCAGGCGGACGCGGGGCGCGCTGTCGTTGGCCCCGGTCTTCAGCAGGTCCAAGGCGTTGGGAATGCGGTCGCGCTGATAGCAGACCACGCGGAGCGCTTGGGCGCGGGCGCGGGGGTCGGGGCTGCTGAGCACGGCATTGATGAGCGGCTGGTTCACCACATTGTGCCACTGGTGGACCCAGAGGGCCTCCAGAATATGGTGGGCGTCCTTGATGTTGTTGGGGTCGAACTGCTTCACCCACTGCTGCGTGGCGGCGATGACCTCGGAGGTTTCATGCTTGCTGAGCTCGATCTTGGCGCGCATGCGCACGTCGTTCTGGGGCTCCTTCAGCAGGTCGAGCAGTTTGACGATGGGCTCGCCGTCGATCTTTTTGATTTCCTGCAGCGGACGGCCCTCATAGGTGATGCGGTAGATGCGGCCGTGCTTGTGGTCGCGGTTGGGGTCGCGCAGGTGGTGCTGAAGGTGACCGATGAGCTGCTGGCTCCAGTCGCAGAAGTAGATGGAGCCGTCCGGAGCCACACTGACGGCGGAGGGGCGGAAGTTGGGATCGTCCGAGGAGATAAGATCGTCCGGCAGGGTCTCGCCTTTGAGGCCGGAGCCCTGCTCATCCACCTTCACGCGCCAGATCCCGAGGAAGCTGATGACGTTGCAGTTCAGAAAATTCCCCTGCCAGTCATCCGGAAAGTGGGAGCTGGTGAGGATATTGGTGCCGGGACAGGGACGGGAAGGACGTTGCCAGAACTCCTGCATGCCGGGGTGCTGGCCCTCGTCCAGATGGCCAGAGAAGGCGGGGCCGAAGTAGTTGGCGTTGCCGGTGGCGTCGGTGATAATGTCATTGCCCCAGTAGTCGAACACGCGGCCATGCGGGTTGGCGAAACCGTAGGGCACATAACGCTCGAACTTGCCGGTGAGGGGCTCGAACCGGTAAATGCAGCCGTCCTGGTTGCGCACCGGGCCGTTGTAGGTCTCGACATTGGTGCGGTGGAAAACACCGTCGCTGCAATAAACCGCTCCGCCGGGCTCCAGGCACATGGAGTTGGTCTCGTGGTGGGAGTCGGCGGCGTCCAGACCGTTGAGGATGCGCTCCTTGAAGTCCGCCACGCCGTCGCCGTCGGTGTCCTTCATGAACCACAGATCGGGTGACTGGATGAGGATGATGCCATCCTTGTAGAACTGGAAGCCGGTAGGGCAGTTCAACCCGCTGGCGAACTTGGTGATCTTCGCAGCCTTGCCCGTTTTGGGATCCATGTCGATGACCAGGATATGGTCACCCTGACGGTCACCGGGCACAGCTTCGGGATAGGTCGGCCAGGAGGCCACCCACAGGCGGCCTTTGGTGTCCCAGTTCATCTGCACGGGGTTGATCAGGTCCGGATTCGTCTTTTCGGACGCCACCAGCTCCACCCTGCAGCCGGGGGCCACCTTCATCCGCTTGATGGCCTCCTCGGGATCCAGATAGGGGGTGACGTCCAGCTTGTTGGGATCCACGGTCTCCACCGGCGGCAGGTTGCTGTCATCCACCTTCAAGTCTCCTCCTTTGGCCACCGCATGGATACGCTTGTCGCGGTTGGCAGTCAGCAGATCGCGCTGACTCATCTCCTGCATCATGATGGTGTTGTTGGTCACGCCCTCGCCGGGAGCGGACTTCTCCTTGTAGGGGATGTGGCCGCGCTGGCCGTAGATGTTGTACTGGTCAACGGTGCGGTAGCGGTGATGCCACTCGTAGTTCTTGTCCAGCACCGCCTCCCGGATTTTCTGAAGCAGGGGATCGGTGACGGCGGGGGACTCGGCACCGAAGAGACCCTTGTACTGAATGGCAGCCAGCTTCTCATCGCCGAATTCATTCAGATGGATGCCATTGACCGTCAGACGCTTGTCCCCGCTGGTGGCATAAGCCGCCTGGGAGGTGGAGAAAAGATCCACGAACTGCACGCCTTTGGCCTTGGCCACCTCGCTCATGGCGGCGGTGTAGAGGGCGATGTTTTTATTGTTTGCCTCCCCGGTCGGGAAGTTGGGGCTTTTCAGGTCCTCGTGGGCGATGGGGGAGAAAATAATCAGTTTGGGGGCGCTGGCACCGTTGTATTTTTTTGAAAGAGTATGGTCAATGAAGCTCTCCAGATCCTTTTTAAACTTGGGCAGCCCCTCTTCCCCCTTGAAGGATTCATTGAATCCGAAATAGGCGAAAATGACATCCGCTTTGGCTTTGGTCAGCCATTCGTCGGACTCTGGCACGTCCATGGAACGGATGCGCACGGTCAGCTCGTCGGCAGCGTTGGACAGATTCCGCATGGTGAGGTCCAAATCCGGATGGGTGCGGTAAATCATGGATTCCAGCCAGCCGTAATGCTGCTGCCGGTCCCCGAGGGTGTTGCCCACGCAGGCGATGCTGTTGCCTTTGGTCAGTTCCAGCTTTGCGGGCTGGGCCTGCTGGGCGTGGACGAAGGGACTGGCGGTGATAGCCAGCAGGGGGATGGTATATCGCGGGTTCAGATTCCAATTCATGAGGTGCGGTCGGTCGTTGGGAATGGTCGGAGAGAGTCGCGGTCAACCCCCTGAGTAACGGTGGCTGATACGTGCTCATTTCCGGAACCTCTTCCGCTTTTCCGTCGTGTAGTTGATTCCGCCCCGCCGGAAAAGATATTTCCGCGGCTCTTAAATCGGGAACCGTGGCCGGGCCGCCCCTCTTAAACAGCGCGCAGGGGCTCCGGCGGTCATAGGAAGTTCGTCGGGAAGGACATCAACTATCCGCCAAAAACCGGTTTCAGCCCTTTCCGGGGAAATATGGCATGACAGGAGGGCTGAGAGCTTCCTCAGTTTTCCCCTGCCGGAGCTCCGGAAAAATCCGTTCCCGGGGGCACCGGCGTGGCCCAGTTGCGCAGCGCCAGCTCCCACAGAGCGGCGAAGGCGGGCGACTGGGCCTCTAGGTCCAACCCATCGGCGGCGGCGACTTTCAGCGCGGCATTGAGCGCCTCCTTGTAGCCCAGCTGATACTCCACACTGCTGATGGCAAGGGTGCGGGCGGCCTTGCCGTGGATATCATCGCTATCGTGGCTCATGGTCGTTGGAGAGAGGCTTGGACGTAAAATCCGAAAACCGGTTTCCTGTCACACGGAAATGGAACGAATGGCGCGGCGGCGGGGACGGGGAAATGCGGAGCCGGAGCCGAAATCCGGGAGACCGCCGGGTTCCGACTTGGGCTTGCAGCTCTGAAAAATACGGGTGAAGAAACGCCGGAACTCCCCGCCACTTTTCCCCTTTATCCCTGCCAGCATGTCCACGGACCCGGTTTCCTCCCCTGCCCCCTCTCCTGCGAGAACCGCATCAGGCCACTCTGTCCCGTTTCTCAAGCCTGGCTGGGTGAAAAAAGCGCTGGACCTGTCCAAGGGGGTCAAAAAATTCGTGCAGTACAACCAGGATCTCATGCCGCGGGAGAAAGTGACCGCCATCCATGAACTGCGGTCCCAATTCGATCAGGCGGTGAAGGCTCGCCGGAAGGAGGAGGCGGAGGCGCTGGAGAAGGAGATGGTGGCGGTTTGTGAAAAGTCCGTGCCGAATTACAAGTCCTCGGCGCTGAAGGAGAATGTCGAGGTCATCATCGTAGCCATTGTCATCGCACTGGGCATTCGCGCCTATTTCCTCCAACCGTTCAAGATTCCCACAGCCTCCATGCAGCCCACCCTAAACGGCATCACGGCCCAGTCGATGCCGGAGAATGAGCTGTTCCCCAATCCCGTGGCTCGGGCTTTTGAATATGTGGCCCGCGGGCGCAACTATGTGGAGATGCGGGTGCCTCAGGACTGGGGCAATGTGGTGCTGACGGGCATCCGTCAGCGGTCCAAGGCACACTTCTTCACGGTCACAGATCTGGTTTTCCAGGATGCGTCCGGCAAGCAGCGGGTGCTGACCGGTTATGTGCCGGCGGGCAAGCTATGGCGCGATCTGTGGATCGGAGCGCGGCCTGATGTGGACGATCCCAACCGGGTGCTCGGGGCGGAGCAGAATTTCGAGGTGCGGGTGCTCGGACGCCGGGGGGATGGATCCGCCACGATCGGCGTGCCGGTGGCTGCGGGCGCGCTGCTGGTCCGCGGGCATGTGGACACCGGCGACCAGGTGCTGGTGAACAAGATGGCCTATCATTTCCGCCGTCCGGACCGCGGAGAGGTGTTTGTTTTCAACACCGCCGGCATCACGGGCATCACGAATCCCGCGGGCGTCACCTCCCAGCATTACATCAAGCGTCTGGTGGCCCTGCCCGGTGAGACTGTCCAGCTGGAGCCCAACAGCGGCGAGACCACCACCGACGGCGAAGGAAGGATTAACGATGTGGCCACCCTGAAGATCAATGGAGCCAAAGCCACCGAGTTTGGCATGGAACGGGTGATGGCGCGGCGGAACAATTACAAAGGCTATACCACCATGCACACCGTTGGGACCTTCATTCGGGGAAATGAGGTGGCGACTATGGAGCGACAGCAGTACATGGCCATGGGCGACAACAGTCCCTCCAGCTCCGACAGCCGTTATTGGGGGCCGGTGCCGGAGAAAAACCTCGTGGGCCCGGCCTTGGTCGTTTACTGGCCGTTCCTGCCGCATTTCGGATTTATCCGCTGATTGCTGTCCGTTGCGCGGCGATCCTGCTTATGGACCCTCGCTGGTTGCCATGGTGCTGGTCGGCGGCGGCGGCCGGATGCATCGCGCTGTATCTGCTGACGCAGCCGTGGCGGCGGGAGTTTTTCGCCGGCTTCAGCTTGACTCGCCGGTATCCGGGCACATGGCTGATCCCGGCGGGCCTGCTGACGGCGGATGCGCTGGCGGCAGCTTGGAGAAAAGGACAGCTGCCGGACTGGAATCCGGTGCCGGCGGGACAGGGCGTGGCGGAGTCCCTGCTGGGCACCGTGCATGGCTTGGCGCTGGGGGATGGAGCGGCTTTGGTGGCCGGAGTGGCCTTGGCGCTGAATGCCGGCGGGCTGCGGACCGGCCTGCGCAAGGGATTGGAGTCGGTCCTCGGACGCGCCATGCCGGAAGTTCCGGTGCTCCTTTTTGCCGGGCTGGCGGCGGTGATCAGTGATTTCTCACTCAGCCGGATGGGACTGTCCGTCTGGTGGCACGCGGGCCTTTCCGTGCTGGCAGCCCCCTTGGCGGGCTGGGCCTCGGCGCTGGTGCTGGCCGGCCTGCTGCTGGGAGCGGAGACCGTGTTCCGGGCTCCGGAGAAAATGCCGCGCGTCCACTGGATGGAGACCGCCGCCGGGCATTCGGTCAGGCTCTGGCCTTGGGCTATGGCCCACGCGCTGACGGGGCTGGGGGTCCGCTGGCTGCCGGACGGCTGGAAAATGGCCGGCTGCGGGCTGCTGTTGCTCCCAGGAATGGTGCTGATGTTCGCGGCTCCGCTGTTTCTGCACGTGAGGCACGCAGCCGAGGCCAGGACCGGATGGCGGGCGTCCCTCAGGATTTGGAGGCTCAAAGGCTGGCAGGCACCGGCGTGGGCCATGCCGGCGGCGCTGCTGTTTTTCCCTTGGCGGCTGGCGGCGGGGTGGCTGGCCGGGGGGCCGGGCGCGGAATCGCAGGCGGTGCGGATCACTCTTGCCAGCCTGCACGGCTTGGCCCATACATGGCTCACCGTGGCTGTGCTGGGTGCCTGGATGGCGCTGCGGCTCAAGGATCCCCCCACGAAAACGCCTCCGCGTCCGGCTGTGCGCCGGGCCTCCCCCGCCTCATGACCTCCACCCCATCCGGAAAAACCGCTGACGACATTGTCCGCCGCAGCCGGTCCAATCTCGCCTTTGCCCTGGCCTGCCTGCCCAAACGCCGCCGCCAGGACATGTACGTGTTTTACGCTTTCTGCCGGGTGGTGGACGACATTGCCGATGACGGGGGCTGGACTCTGCCCCAGCGGCAGGAGGCGCTGGACCGCTGGCGGTCGGTGGTGCGCGGCGATGCTCCGGACCGCGAGCCCTTTGAGAATGACCTGCTGGAGCTGCGCCAGCGCTACCATATTCCAGCGGAGGAGATGCTGGACATCATTGACGGCGTGGCCATGGACATCGAGCCCCGGCGTTATGAATCATGGCTGGATTTGAAGCAGTACTGTTACCGGGTGGCCAGCTGCGTGGGCTTGGTCAGCATCCGCATCTTCGGCTGCCGCGATGCCAAAAGCCGCGAATACGCCCTGAATCTTGGCTACGCCCTGCAGATCACCAACATCCTGCGCGATGTGCGGGCGGACTGGGAAAACGGCCAGCGCATCTATCTGCCCTTGGAGGACATGAGGGACGCCGGCTACACGGTGGATGATCTGGCCCATTTCCGGCACAACGAGGCTTTTGAAATCCTCATGCGCCAGCAGGTGACACGGGCACGGGACTACTACCATCTGGCCATGGCCAATCTCACCAAACGCGACCGCCGCCCGCTGCTGGCCGCCGAGGCCATGCGCCGCATTTACAGTGAGACCCTGGATCTTCTGGAGGCTGACGATTACCACGTTTTCGACAATCGTTACCGCCTGTCCAATCTCCGCAAAGCGCGCCTCGTGGCCGGAGCGTGGACCAAAGGACTGCTGGGCCGGTGGAACAACACCGCTCCAAAACCGCTGACAGTGGACGGGGGCATGCCCAAGAAACGGCTGCGGCATGTGGAGTCCGGAAAGTAGGATCCTTTCCTGAGAGCAAGGGGCCATGCATGGTCAAAAAAAGGTCTGCGATGAATGCGGCAGCCTTTTCCTTTTGCAGGCTTCGCGGATGTCTGGTTTATGCCCTGAATGCGCACACCTTCTTTACGGCTACGAACCCTGCCAGCATACCTTCATGGAAGGACACTGTTTGAAGTGTCATTGGGATAGTTCGGTTTCAGCATACTGTCGGAAGGTGAAGGAGAGGAAGGATTGATCCTCCCAGCCGGGTCCCATGTTGCAGGCAGCCTGAGTGGAGGTTGGTTGGGGAATGCCTGAGACCTCCCCCGCCCCCCTGCTGCTGCCCATCCTCGCCCGGCAGGTGCTGCTGGCGTTTCTACTGACGTTCATCGCGGCACGGGTCACCGTTTACATGATCATGGCCCGCGATATTCCGGACCTTTATCTGTATTCCGGGCAGACCCATGTGCATCACCTGAACTATGGGATCTTCATGCTTTCCGCCGTGGGCGCGGGCCTGCTTTTCGGACCGCCCAGCCTGCGCTGGAGACGCTGGGCGGCCACACTGTACGGCATCGGCATGGGGCTGACCTATGACGAGTTCGGCATGGGGCTGCATCTGGGGGGAGGCTACTGGCAGCGGGCCTCGTGGGACGCGGTGGGCGTGCTGGCGGCGCTTTTCGCACTGATATGGGTCAGCTGGCGGCTGCGCTGCCTGGCCCTGCCGCATTGGCTGATGGGCAGCGTGGTGACGGTGGCCGCGGTGGTCTTCGCCGTTCTGCTGGTGCGCTCCTTCTCCTGCGCCGGGGCCAGATTTCAGGACCGGGGCCGGATGCTGGACGCGTCTTCCCCGCCGCAGTGAGGGAAAGTGGAATTCATTGCTGGTTAGGGTTCAGTTCCGCCGGAGACATTCAGGAGAGGGCCGATCCCGTTCAGTCGCCCGTTCAACACATCCGGCTCAGGGATTTCATCCCCGTGCCGCCTGGCGCTTTCCAGCTACAGTTTCATAGCTTCCAGCACCTTGGCGGCACCCTCGGCAAGGGTGCCTCCATGGGCTGACACAGCCAGGCAGGGCGGGAACCTCGGCAAGGAATGCTTCATCCTCCCTGCTCCAATGGATCCTTACCGGATATTGGTGGTTGGTCATGGTTGGATTGGTCTCCTTTCCACAGTGATTGGGGGCTGTTTTCACGTGGATCAGCTTGATGGAATTCCGTGGCGCAGCAGCACGATCCAGCAGCCGTCCGGGTGCCGCCACCCCCTGACCATTCTCAGCGCGGCAGGCAATTCCGCAAGATTCCGCCGTCCCGCGCGCCGGGAACAGCGTTTAACAGGTGCCCCACTGTATATTAGGACGGAAACCCGCTGCAAGCCTGACAAGTACGCGACGTTTTTCCTTTCCTCCTCCCTCTTTTTTCTTTTCCCTGCCCTGCAAAACCCCATCAGGTTATGGCTGCCCTCCTTCCTTCCTTTGCTCCGCGTCTGGCTGGTTTATGTCTGGCTGTGGCCGCCATGGGGCTCTGCTCCTGCCAGCACGCAAAACCTCCCGAGGCACTGAACGTGCAAGAGGCTCCGCTGCTGTTCAAGTGGTATGGGGATCATCTGACCGGACCGGTGAATGTGAAAATTGTGCTCAGCGAGCAGAAAGCCTACATCACCCGCGGCGGTGAGGACGCAGGCTGGACCTATGTGGCGGCGGGCACTCCGGGCCATCCCACACCGCCGGGCTCCTTCCGCATCATTGAAAAAGTGGAGGACAAGCACAGCACCAGTTGGGGGGTGATGATGGATGCCGACGGCAACGTCGTGGAGTCCGATGCCAAAAACGGCCGCACTCCGGTGCCGCCCGGCGGACGCTTCGTGGGAGCGCCAATGCCTTACTGGATGCGCATCAAGGGTGCCATCGGCATGCATGCCGGCCATATTCCCAACCCCGGCGACCCGGCCTCGCACGGCTGCATCCGCCTGCCGAAGGAAATGGCGCAAACCCTTTTCAACATCGCGCCGCTGGGAACACCAGTGCGCGTGGTCCGCTAGGCTGGTCTGCCCACTCCCGCCCCGCCCGCTTTTGCCTACCGGCGGTGCGGCCGATATTGAATCTCGGGATCCGGCTCGGGGTCACTGTAGCGGCGCTCGGTGTATTTTTTGGCCTTCTGATGCAGGTCGCGACGGTTGCGGCGCTCGATGGTCATCTGGCGCTTTTTACGGTTTTGGCGGAGTTCCGCGATTTCGTCCTCCAGTTTCAGGAATCCCTCAAACCGCGCCTGACCGAGTTTGCCGCTTTCCCGGGCGGCACGCACGGCGCAGCCGGCGTCGGTGCCGTGTTTGCAGTCGCTGAACCGGCATTCGGCCGCCAAGGCGGCGATATCCGCAAACCGCTCACGGAGGGTGTTCTCATCCGTCCACATGTGGACCTCGCGAATGCCGGGGTTGTCGATGAGGATGCCACCCTGTGGCAGCACCATTAGCTCGCGGGCGGTGGTGGTGTGGCGGCCCTTGCCGGTCAGCTCGTTGACCTCCCCGGTCCATTGGTATTCATCCCCGAGCAGGATGTTGATGAGGGAGGATTTCCCCACACCGCTGGACCCCACCAGAGTCACGGAGACGCCGGGCGTCAGATACTGCTTGAACCCATGCAGACCGCCCTTTTTCTCCGTGCTGGTGATGTGGACTCTGGCTTGGGGATTCAGGGCGCGGATGGCGTCGGCGGCATCCCGGTTCTGGCCATCGGGAAAGAGATCGGACTTGTTCACCAGCACCACGGGCCGGGCCCCGCTTTTGCCGATGAGGGCGAAATAGCGCTCCATGCGCCGCAGGCTGAAGTCCGGCCCGGAATCCGTCACCACCACCACCACGTCCACATTGGCGGCGATGACCTGCTCCTCGGTGCTGCGGCCCGGGGCCTTGCGGGAAAGGCAGGTCCGGCGCGCCAGCCGCGCCCGGATGATGTGCTCGCCCTCGTCCCGGCCCACCTCCAGCGCCACCCAGTCGCCCACGGCGGGCAGCTCAGCATCGGTTTCCGCCTCATGGTAAACCCGTCCGCTGAGGATGACCTCGTACTCATCCCCGTCGCCGGTCAGGGCTCCGTAGGTGATCTTGTTGTCCCGGATCAGCCGGGCCGGCAGCCAGCCGGCGGCACGGTAAGGCGCAAACTCCGCCTCAAAAGCCTCATTCCATCCCAGTTCGTCAAGTGTCATCCGGCCCAGCATAATGCCGATGCGGGAAAGCACAAACGCGCCGCCGCCCGCTTCAGATCCAGTGTCCCGGCCATGCAGCCATTTCAACCGGAGCGGTGACCCGCAGGCGCGGGGAAGTCCGGATTTCCACAGTGATGACAGGAGGACGGGCTGGACCCTGGCCTCCTCAAGGCAGCACCTGACCCATGAACGACAGCAGTTCCCCGCGGCCTTCCCTGGTTTTGATGGAAGTCCGGAAGATGGGTGGTCCCTCGTCCTTCCAGCCACCTGTGGCCTCCAGAAAATCCGCGATGTTCTTCTCCACGGGCGCAGGTTTCAGCTTGTCCGTTTTGGTGAACACCAGCGCCAGCGGCACCTGGGTGCCTTGGAGCCACTGCACGAACTCCACATCAATGGTATGCGGGGAGTGCCGGGAGTCGATCAGCACCAGCACACGCTGCAGGCTGACGCGGCCCGTGATGTAGTTCACGATCATATCCTGAAACCGGAAGCGGTCGTGCTTCAGCGGCTTGGCATAACCGTACCCCGGCAGGTCCACCAGCCGGAAGGTGTCATTGATATTGAAGAAGTTGATCAGCTGGGTGCGCCCCGGCGTGGACGACACCTTGGCCAGGGACTCGCGGCCCGTGAGCAGATTCAGCAGGGAGGACTTTCCGACATTGGAGCGTCCGATAAACGCCAACTCGGGCACTGTGGGCTCCGGACAGGAGCCAACATCCGTCGCGCTGGTTATGAAGGTGGAGGATTTGATGCGCATAAAAGTTTTCAGTTTTCAGTTTTCAGCGGGCTGAACTCATCAGTCATAATTACTGTGGCTTCCTTTCCTTCTCCGTTCGTTCCGGCTGTTTTGGCAATGGAAAGAACCGCTTCACTCTGTCCGGTCACTTCCGCCTCCAGCGTGCCATGTAGAATCCATCCCATCCTGTTTCCGCCGGGGAGATGACGCGGTCCTCCTCGAATTCGAATTCGGGGAAGGTATGGGAAAACCACGCGGCCTGAGCTTGGTTCTCGGCGGGGAGGACAGAGCAGGTGGCGTAAACAAGCCGGCCGCCGGGGCGCACGAGGGGGAAGCAGTGGGTGAGGACAGTGCGCTGCCCCTCCTGCATGCCGGCCACGGAGGCGGAGGTGATGCGGTATTTCAAATCCGCCTGGCGGCGCAGGGTGCCACTGCCGGAGCAGGGGGCATCCACCAGCACCCGGTCGGCCCAGCCGGCCATGCCGCGCAGGACTTCATCCGAGACGGTGGAGGTCCACACTTTGGCTCCGGCACGGGCGGCGCGCTGGCGCAGGGTGGCGAGTTTGGCGGGCTCCACATCCATGGCGCGGAGTTCGCCTTTTCCCGCCATCAGGGCGGCCAGGTGCAGGGTTTTGCCGCCGGCTCCCGCGCAGGCGTCCACCACGCGCTGGCCAGGCTCCGGCAGGAGAAACGGGGCCACCTGCTGCGAGCCGGCGTCCTGGATTTCAAAATGCCCGCCATCCCTCAGCCTGGCTGGAACCGCTTTGCCGTCCAGCACCCGCAGGGCCGCAGGCGCACCGGGCACCGGAGCCGTCTCCAGTGCGTGTTCCCGCAGTTCCCTCTGGACCGCCGGCACTTTGGTGCGCAGGGTGTTGACCCGCAGAAAAACAGGCGCGGGCTGATTCAGGGCGGTCAGTTCAGGCTCCCAACGATCCCCCAAAGCGGAACTGCCCAAGGAATCAAACCCGTCCGCCAAGGATGCCCGGACCGCCAGCGGAGCCGCCGACAGCGTGGACTCCCTCACCGCCAAGACTTCGGAGGGAACTTCCGGCCAGGGAGCCCAGTCCGGTCGTTCATAGCCCTGTGACTGCCACAGAATGCCGCACAGCCGCCACCAGTGGTTCGGAGTTTCCCTGCCTGTCTCCTCAGGTGCCGGCGCGCCGTCGTTTTCACCGCCAGAGTCCGGGCCTGGGATGACATCGGCCAGCACTTCCAGCCGCCGCCGCCAGCGCACCGCCTCATAAACGGTGGCGGCCACAAACGAGCGGTCCCGCGACCCCCATTTGGGATTTGCCCCCAATGCCCGGCCCACGGCACGGTCCGCCACCATGCCATCCGTGAACACTGCCTGAAGGGCCGTCACGCATGCCTCCGCCAAAAGTCTGTGAATTCTCTGCGCCATCCCGCCCAGCGGACCTTCCCCGGTGGCCTGACGCAACAGCGAAGGCGGGTTTGGGACAATTCCCCCAATCAGACCTGCGCCGCTGTCCGGCTGGCGGAGTGCTCTTGTCCGGGCTCAAAGGGAGGGGGTTCCAGAGACTTTGAAGCGGAACCAGAGTTTGACATTGCCACCCAGCGGGGCAAGACTGCGCCATGTCTCCAGCACTGTGCCATCCGGCCGGGGAACAGAGCTGACCTTCTGAAACAGCAACGCGGCATCGGACCAAGTTTGAAGATCGGTGCTGGCCTGGGGGGTAATGACCGCATCGGCGTCCGGACGGACCACGGCGCTGACCGTGACCCGGGAAGTGCCGTCCGCTGCGGACACACCAGGAAGGATTTGCGGGACGGAGGCGGCGGAGAGCGGCGAGGAGCCCAGCGCATACTCCGCAAAATTGGACACGCCATCGCCGTCGGTGTCGTCCGCCGGTGGCGGATTGCCGTAGGCCGCGGCCCAGGTTGTGTAGGTCATGCCGCCTGTGCCTTCGGCGGCTCCGGGCGATCCTCCGGGCAGAGCGCTGGCCCGCCAGCTGGCCGCCAGATTTGGATCCGGCAGGGAGGCGGGATTTTTCAGCACCAGCGCATGCCCGCCGCCGTCGGCCTCCTCCGGCCAAGGAGCTTTGTCGTCATACTCAAAATCACGGATGGGAATGCCTGCGCCGTAGCTCAGCTTCAGCTGCTCACCGGCATTGCCAAGGGCGTCGCCGGCCTGCCATTCCCCGGCCACCAGCGCGCCATTGGGCAGCGGGAGCGGGCCGTAGCGGGCGGCGAAAGCCGCCAGACTGCGCACGACCAGCACCCGCCGGCCGGGGTCAAGAGTGGTCACGGCACTGCCGGCGAAATCAAAATCGATGCCCTTGGTGAACCGGACCGGCGTGAGGTCCAGAGGAACGGAGCCCACATTCATCAGCTCCAGCCATTCGTAGGCCTCCGGGTCGGAGGCGGTCAGGCTTTCCTGCGTGGTGGGGAAGGAAGGATGATAATAAATCCGGGAAATGACCAGCGACTTCAGATAGTCCGTGATGTCCGGCTCCCCCGCTGTGAAGCTGACCGGCACGCTCCAGTGGCTCCAGCGGCCTGTAGAGTCCAGATGCCGCACCCGCGCCCGGTGGTTCCGCCCCGGACGGGCGGCGGAGGCCGGCGCGGTCAGAAGATCCGGCATGGTGGTCAGCACCTCCGACTGCCAGGCGTTCTCGATTTCATACGCCCGGGGCTGTGTGCGGTCGTACGGATTGTAGCCGAGGACGGACGGATCCGTGGCCTCGGCGATGCGCCACATGAGACCGGCGAAGGCGGCACCGTTTTGACCGGCGAAGGCGCTGCTGGTGAAGGACAGAGCATTCACCGGCACCGGGCCAGCGCCGCCGTCGGCGAGGGTGAGCACGGGCGTCGCCGGTATCAGCGCCTCCTCCGCGCTGGTCAGCACCCGGGCGGCAATCACATTCCGCCGGGTGGTAATGTAATTCTTCATCCGCACGATCATCCCCGCAAATTTTCCCGACTCATTTTCCGGTGTGACCGGATCGTTCACGGCGGACAGATAATAATGGTTCCAGCCCGCTTGGCCAGCATCCACAAAGGACGAGGTCATGATGGGGTTGTTGTCCCACATGGCGCGGTCGGCATCCACAAAGGACGGCTGACCGGGCTGGTAAATGACGGATGCCATCTCGTCGATCAGCATGCCCGTCTGCTCTTTGGTGAAAAGAAGGTCTTGGACCTCCCGCACCCGGTTCCGCATCTCCATCCGCAGAGCCGGAATAGGTCCCGTGCCGGCTTGGGAGGGACCGAACACACGGGAGAAGAACGGTTCCGTGGAATTGGAGGAGGGCGACAGACCGGCAATGCCGGTGTCCGCCCGGTAGGCGTTGTCCTGCCAAGTCAGATCCAGATCCCACGGCAGTGCCGTCCATCGGGTGGTCAGGGGATTCCGGTAATAGAAGTAGTTTTTGCCATCCCCGATGTCGTAGTGGTGGATGCAGTCGATGATGCTGCGGTAGTTGTAGTAGTTGGGCAGATCGCAGTTCGCCCGCCACCAGGCCTCCGTGCTGGTGTAGCGGAGAAACGCCGTGAGGTCGCTTTTGTTTTTCGGTCCCGCGGGACCGGTGTGGTTCAGTTCCCCGGTGCCGTTCTCCATCTTGTAGAGATTGCCGTCCGGCAGTCCGTGCTCATCCAGAAACTGGCCATCCATCTGCTCGATGCCCAGATACAGCCCCTGAAAGTCATCGTCGTACTGGCTGGCGGAGTCGTTGGTCTCGGACGGATGCTCCACGATACGGAAGTGGACAAACTGGGTGTTCTCCGCCGGCAGGCCCGTGAGTTGGAAGAGGCGGAAGCCGACACTTTCAAACAGTCCCTGCTCGCCGCGCATGCCGGAGCTTCCCTGCTGAATGCAGGCAGAGAAGTTCAGCTTTTTCCACTTTTGGGCATACTTCCAACCGTAATTGTCCCGCGCCTGGAAGTCATGGCCCTTGTTGAAATCGAACTTCCACATATTCTTGCCCATGGCGAACCGCCAGACCCCGCCGCGGGCGCGGAACCGGATGTGGTCGTAAACATGGCCGTCGTAACAGAGCGCGCCCTGCCAGTTGTAGAGACTGTGGGTGTATTTGCCCGCAGTGGGATTTTGTTTGGCACCGTCGGCTTTGAACACCGGGACAGACTGCGCATTGGCGTGATCCTCCACGCGGGTGATAAAATGATAGGCCGGCACCGTGGCCAGCAGGGAGGACGGGTATGTCACCGCCGGAGCGGCGGCTTTGGCCTTGCCAGTCCAGTCGGGCAGAGCGTCGTAAACATAATAAGCGAAGTTCGGCTGCGGGTCGTCCCCATATGGTGCCCGGACCTCATTTCCGGAATCGTCGGAGGCGGTGATGCGGTAGCGGATCAGCCGGCGGTGGGTCTGTGTCTCAGCGGGAATGACCGCTGTGTAAACGGCATCGCCCGCCACCGCATCGCCGCCGGTGCCATTGTCGGTCATGGGCAGGGTGACCCAGGAGGCCGGGGCCGCGTAGCGGGGATCCGTGAGTTTGATGTAGTCCCCCGGCTCCACCATCTGCCAGGCCAGCGAGACCGCACCAATACCGTTGGGATCCGTGATTTTGGCGGTGACGCGGACTGGTTTGGCGGAGGGCACCCATTCCGGCGGTGGCCCCTCCATCATCGGAATGTGCTCCACTTGGCGGATGGCAGGAGACGAATTGGAGGACAGCACAGAGTTCGCCCGGCCGGGTGTGGGTCCTTTGCCTTCCGCGCCGCCGGTCCCATCCGACCGCCGCCAATGCCCGCCGAGATTGTTGTCCAGCGCGGGATTGATGAGCTCAATGGAATAATTCGGCGGATCGCCTACGGTGGGCCATGGGAAACCCTGGGCGTATTCCACCTCATCCAGCTTCTCCCCCGAGGCCGAGCGCAGAGTGATGATCTCACCGCTGCTTTTCAGCTGTCCAAAAACCGGCGGCGCCACTCCGGCATTCCAGTTGAATACGGCAGGCCCACTGAGTCCGAATTTGCTCTGGATCACGGCCGGATCCCCGCACACCACCACAAAACCGCCCGGCGGCACCACGGTCCCCGCAGGGAATTTCACAGAGACGCCGTCGCTGAAATAGCATCCTGACAGATCAGCGGGAGCACTGATTGAGGGATTGTGGAGCTCGATGAATTCCGAATGCACGGTCGGATCGTCCTCGTCGTAGTGGATTTCATTGATCACCACCTGCTGGGCCAAAGCGGGAAGGGAAAGCAGTCCTGGCACCAAGCCGGCGAGGCGCGCGGCGGTGCACAGGAAACGGCGCAGTGACAGAGAGGGCATTCCACCCCTGCTAATGGATTTCTCATCGGATGTGAAGCCGAAAGGAAAAATCCAAGGCCGGGAAAACGGCGGCATCCCGCAATGCCCGGCTGATCCCTCCCAAAAAACCGGCGGAAATCCCCAACGGACGCGCAAGGGTGGCGCATGATTGATTCCAACGCGCTTGCCTCCCTGCCCCACGGGCCGGGATTCCGTTTTGTTGATGAGGTTTTGGAGTTGGAGCCGGGACAATCCGGGACCGGCCGCTATACGGTGCGTGGGGACGAGGCGTTTCTAAGCGCGCATTTTCCGGGAAATCCTCTAATGCCCGGCGTGATCCTCATTGAGGCCTTGGCGCAGCTCGGCGGGGTAGTGGCGCAATCCGATCCGAAAACAGCCCCGCTGCGGGAGGTGCGGCTGGCGGCGGTGCAGACGGCAAAGATCACGGGCAGCGCCGTTCCGGGTGAGATCCTGACCATTCAGGCGAAGGTCACCGGACGGCTGGGACCGCTGGTGCAGGTGCAGGGTATGGTGGAGACCGGCGGGAGACGCCTGCTGGATGCACGAATCACGCTGAGCGGTACGGTGGGGTGAACGCCGGGCCGGCAGGAATCCGCCTGAGCTTGAAGGGGGGGGATTTCAGGATTTCACCGCTTCTCCAGCAGTTCCCGCACCCGGGCCCATTCCGTGACCGACCACGCCTGGGAGCCGCAGCCGCGCGGGGCGTGCGGCCAGGCGCCATCCACGACCTCCTCCAGCGATCCCAGCGAGAACCGGCGGAACAGCGGGGCGGACGAGGCCAGAATGCCTGCGGCGCGGGGCCGGGCGGCCTCCCCCCACACCATCATCATTGCCTCCGCCAGCATGGGCATCAGCCAGGGCCAGCCGGTGCCGTTGTGGTAGGCGGGCTTGCGGCGCGTATCCTCGTCGCCTTCATAATGTCCTTGGAAAGGGGCGTGCGGGTCGTTGAGCAGCTGTCCGTGCCGCTCCACCGGCAGCGGGAACACTACCGGGCGGTCCGCCAGGGTGCGCAGGGCTCCGGGGATCAGCAGCTCCAGGCAGCTGGTCAGGATACCGCTTTGGAAAGTGGGGTCTGTGACGGCTCCCAGCGTGATGGCCAGCAGCTGATTGGGCCGCAGATGGTCATCGGCCACCGCTGAGGCGGCGCTCTGGCCGGAGGCGGCGTGCAGGCAGTCGCTCAGATACGCTTGGCCGGGGCGTGTGAAGCGGGTCAGCAGGGAATTGCGCACCTGGCCGGCCAACCGTGCCCACACAGGGTCGGAGTCGATGCGCGCCAGCAGCCGCAGGGCCGCAAACCACAGCGCCTGAATCTCGATGGGATATCCCTCACGCGGAGTGCCGGCGGGGAAGTTGGTGTCCATCCAGGTGAAGTGCGGGGGGCTGTAAATCAGCCCGGTCTCCGGATCCATACGAATGCCGTTGGGGGTGCCGGCCGCATAGCCCTGCCCCAGCGAGATCAGCACCTCCCGGATGGTCCGTCCGCCGGCTTTCTCATCCAGAAAAGCGCCGCTGCCCTCCCGTTCGAGCAGATCCTCCACGCCTGTGAAGAACCACAGCGGGGCGTCCGAGGTGTCGCGGTTGGAGTCATCCCCGCCGCGGATCATGTTGGGCAGCGTGCCCTGATGCTCATAGCGTGCGAAGGTTCTGAGAATGTCCCGCACCGCCTCCCGCTCCCCCGCCGCCGCGATGCCGCGCAGACAGATGAGGGTGTCCCGGCCCCAGTCCAGAAACCACGGGTAGCCGGCGATAACCGTCAGGGAGTCATCGCGCTTCACAATGAACTGCCGCACCGCCGCCTGAAGTGTGAAGCCGGCGGGAGCCTCCGGAGGAGGGGCTGCGGGAAGAGTCTCCTGCCCGTGGCGCGTCAGCACCGCCGTAAGGTGCACCCGTTCCCCGGAAACCAGAGGCGCCTGAAAATAGCCGGGGCTGAAAAGATCGGAGTGCGCGCCCAGCCCCCGCGAGGCGTCAATAGCGTGGTCCACCGTCATGCGCTCGGCCTGACGGACAAAATGCGCGCCCCCGTCGGTGCGCACCGTGAGGGTGCCCGCATGGCAAGGCATGGCGAAGCCGTCGGAGGAGGCTGACAGCGCCCCGTCCAGATGCGGCATTTCGTGGTCCGGGAGGGTCCACTTGTCATGGAATGCCCGGTCCTCCACATCCGGTCGGGCGATCAGTGTGACCGGACCGGCATTATCACCCGGTTCCCGCACGAAGCGCAGACACACGGCATCGCGTCCATGGGTCAGATGCACGGTGGCGGTCAGGCGCACCCACTGTCCGTCGCCGCAGGGCAGACAGAAACACCACTCTGCCGTGTCCGCCGCCAGGAGTTTCACGCCTTCCATCCACTTGGCGCAGACCTCCGTGGAAAAGCCCCGCCGCATCAGCCACAGCCGGCAGCGGTTGAGCATCATGCGGCGGTCCACGGGGAAATCCGGGTGCGGGTTGGCCGCCAGCAGGGAATCATACTGTGACCGCACCGTGCCCCAGGCGGCTCGGGTGTGGACCATGGCCCCGGTGCCATTGGTCAGCACCAGATGCAGATCCGGCTGGGCACGAACCTCGGCACCCGTGGCTTCACAGACAGGATCAGCCAGCGGAGGCGGCAGCAGCAGGGGCAGCGTCCCGCGGGTCAGAGTGCCGCTGCCGGGCACGCGCAGAAAAGCCGCCGCCGGACCGGTATATCCCTGCGGGCGGGGCACGATGGCGAAGTGGAATGCGCTCCCCGGCAGACTCAGGCCTTCGGCCAGATGCAGCGTGCCGGCATTGACGGAATAACGGAAAGGGCCGGGGGCTGTGAGCATCAGCAGGTCCCCCGGCAGCCAGACCACCTCCCGGCGCTGGTCCTGCGGCCAGGACGCCGTGGTCAGCGGAGCGAAAGGCAGCCCTGACAGCTCCCGGCACCAGGCGGCGGGATCGGCCGTCAGCGGAGCGGAGGGAAGCACCGCGTCCGGTTTTCCCAGCCAGAGCGCCAGCCGCCGGGCCAGCGCCGCGGTCTCCTGGCGCACGGACGGTGGCTCACCGACCGGCACCAGCTTTGCCGCGCACAGCACTACCACGCGTCCGGGTGCCAAATGCACGGTGCCCTCCTTGTCAGTCCATTCGACCGTCACCGGCTCTCCGGTCAGAAAGCAGACGCCGTGAACGCCGAAGGAAAAATCCTCCCGCAGCCAGGCCGCCTGCGCCTCCGCGGCGGTGTCCAGATTGATGAGCACCAGCAGCGTCTGCGACCGGTCACGGGAGATGCGCCGCAGAGCGATGCCGGACCCGCTGCTGCGGGTGATGAGCTGCAGCTCCGCCCCGGCCTCAAAAGCCGGCTGCTTCAGCAACTCCTGCAGGGCGGCGATATGGGAAATGAGATTCGGCTCCGCACCCTCGTTCAGGGAGGTGGCCCCATGCACACGGATCTGCTCCGTGGCCAGCCATTCCCCGCCACAGGTCAGGCCCCAGCCGCCCGCCGGGCTGCACAGGGCGGCCACCGCTTGGCGCAGCTTGGCCCAGGCGGGGGAAACCGCCGCCAGCCGGGAATTGTCGTGTGTCTCCGCGATGTTGATCTGATATCCCTCCATCCGGGACTGGGCGATGGCCTGCGGCAGATACCAGTCCATGGCGCCCCGGCTCTCGTTCTGGAACAGCTCGCTGTAGGCCCAGTTCAGCCCATTGCCGGCCAGCAGGTCCAGCATCACGGGGATGGGACCTCCCAGCCCCTCCAGGAAAAACACCGTGTCGGGGAACTCCGTGCGCACTTTGGCCGAGATGTAGCGCCACACCGGGGCCGGCACAAAATACCCGGCATCGCAGCGGAACCCGTCCACCCCTTGGCGGCACCAGTAGAGAAACACCTCCGCCATCTCCCGCCACAGGGCCTTGTGCGCGTAGTCCAGCTTCACCAGATCCGCCCAGACCACGCCCCAGGCGCCGGGCGAGTGGAAAGTACCGTTCTCATTCCGGACAAACCACTCCGGATGGTGCGCCATGAGCTGCGAGGCCCAGCCGGTGTGGTTGATGGGGATATCGATGAACAGCCGGGCGCCGCGGGCATGGATGCCGTCCGCCATTTCGCGGAACTGCTGAAGCGGTGTGGTGCGGTGGTCGAACTCCGCCAGCGCGGGATCCACGTTCTTGAAGTCCAGAGCAGCGAAGGGGCTGCCGTAGCGGCCCATGCGGGCATGGGTAGTGGGCACCAGAAAGGGGGGCAGGACCAGCACGATGCGGAAGCCCAAGGCGCCGAGAATGTGGTCCAGCCGCCGGGTCACGTCCCGAAAGGTGCCGGAGGGCGGGATCACGGTGTAGCCCAAATTGTCCAGCGGCCTCAGATCCGCATCCGGGAGATCAGAGGAGTTGTCTCGGAACAGCCGGGGAAAGGCGGCGTAGATGCTGTTGCCGGCCACGGTCCAGGCGGGCTCCACCTTGACGCGGGTGTTGCCCCCGCCATCAGGCCACACGGGGGCTTGGTCCTCTGAAACATGCAGGAAGGCCTTGCCCTCGAACACACCCACATCCGTCAGCGGGAGGGTCAGGGTCCAGCGGCGGGGACCATCGGGGAGCATGGGCAGATCCTCCCAGTCCAAGCCGGGCGGCGGGGCGTCCTCCTCCACGGCGGCGATGGTTTCCGCGCGCTGGCGGGCGGCCTGCCGGAGATTGGTCCGCAGAAAGGCGGTGCCGGGCATTTCCCCGGACAATTCCAGGCGGAAAGTTACGGAATCCCCTGCATGCAGGATCATGGCGGCGCCGGGAGCGGGGGATTGGGTCAGGAAGGTTGCCATTTACTTAAAAAACCACCGGAAAACCACGCAGATTCCGTGCCTCCGCAACCGGACGCTGGCCCGGATTGCGGTTTTCGGTCCCGACAGACTGTGTTTTCCGGGATGACTCCTAGACAATCCCTGCCAGGAATCCCCAAAGACAAACCGCCGCCGTCGGTATAGCATGACGGCCCGGACCCGTCCCGACATTACGGAAAATGAAAGCAGGCACCCTGAAAAAAGAGGAACTGGACCGCGCCTTGCTGGCGTTGACCAAAGGCAGACCCCGGGAGATTCTGGAGAAAATATGCCACGACCGCCGCGTGGCACTTTGGCAGAATCAGGCCAACCACGTGTCCATCGTACGGCTGGGATTCAACGACCACGGCCCGGTCCACATGCGCATCGTGACGCTGCATGCCCTGAAGATTCTGGCTCTGCTGAAGGAGGGCGGCGTGCGGCCGACCATGGAGTTTGAGGAGCTGGGCACGTGGGAGGACGCGCAGGTGACCGTCATTCTGGCGGCCATGCTGCACGATGTGGGCATGGGGGTGACCCGCGACAAGCATGAGTGGCACAGCCTGCACCTGTGCATGCCGTCGGTGGAGGGCTGGCTGCGGGAGCTTTACCCGGACGAGGATGAGAAGCAGGTGTCCATCGCCTGCATGGTGCGCGAGGCCATCGTGGGGCACATGGGCCATGACAAAATCCACTCCGTGGAGGCCGGCGTGCTGCTGGTGGCCGACGGCACGGACATGACCAAGGGCCGGGCGCGCATCGCCAAACTGCTGTCCCAGAAACCCACCTTGGGGGACATGCACCGGCACTCGGCGGACGCCATCAAGGAGGTCGTCATCGGCAAAGGCGAGGAGCGGCCCGTTCACATCAGCGTGCGCATGGATGACTACTCGGGCATTTATCAGGTGGAGGAGGTGCTGATGCAGAAGATCAGCTACTCACCCATCCGCCCGTACGTGGAGCTCAGCGTCATCGTCCGGGACGATCCGCCAAGGAGGTATCTGTAGCCGCCATCCCCGGCCTCACAGGGCGCGGTTGGGCCGACCGTCCCCGGCCAGGCGCGGCGTGCCGTCATCATCGGCGGCGGGAGGCAGAAACCCGAGCTCCACCAGAAAGGCGTCGCTCTCGTTGATGGTCAGCTCGTAAAGGCGCGGGTTGACGTTGAAATTAAAAAAGCCGTGCCCTTCGGTCTCGAATTCCCGCAGGCGGCACAGATTCCGACGCCACCACATTCTGCGGCGGAAGCGCACACTGTTCTGAAACGGCACCACCCGGTCCCCGGTGCCGTGGAAAATCACCATCGGCGGCAGGTCCCGGCGCACATGGCGCATCAGATCCCCCTGACGCGCCGCTTTTTTATCCGGAAACCGCACGCCGCTGACGCCCTTGGCTGAGAGTTCCACAATGGGACTGAAGAGAATAAGGGCATCGGGCGCGCAGGAGACGCTGGTGTCGTCCTTCGGGTCATCTCCCTCCGGCAGCAGGGCGGCGGCCAGCGCGGCATGGGCACCGGCGGCTCCTCCACAGACGATGAGCCGATCCGGGCGGATGCCCAGCTCCGGAGCATTCTGCCGGGCCCAGCGGATGGCGCTGCGCGCATCCCTCATGGCGTCGAACGGGGTCGCCGCCGGAAAGCGGGAGGTGACCCGGTAGTCCAGCAGAATGGGCAGCACTCCGCGGTTTGCGAAATACAAACAGTGCGGCGCGAACTGGCTGACCAGCCCCGTGTCCCAGGTGCTGCTGTAAAAGAATAAAATAGCGGGACGCCCTCCCTCCGGAACCTCCCCGGAGGCAGGAAATACATAAGCCTCCAGGTCCTGTCCATCCACATGCTTGTAGCTGTAGCAGGTGGTGTCAGCCAGCAGCGTCCGATTGCGGTCCATCATGGACAGCGGATCGACAGCGGGGCGCAGAACGGATTGGGGGGGCATCAATTGACTTGCTGAGAGGAAGAACGGACGGAAGCCGCCGGCGGGACAGGAGGGCCGGGCATCACGCAGGTGGGTAGGCGGAATGGTCACTGCTGGCAACCGAATTTCCCTAATCGGAGGCGTCGTTTCAAGCTTTTAATAGAAAATCCCCCTCTGAATGGACTGTTTTATATGTTGAACACAAAAACGAACCGCCTGACCGCCCGTGCCTTGCACGGATGGCGGGAGACGGCTCCTGCACGCCGGAAGCGGAATTAATTCAAAGAGGATGAAATCACCTTTGCCAACCGTGGCTGGTTTCCGGCAACATCCGCAGCGGTATGCATGCGCCCTCTTTTCAACTTTTCGGACTTTCCCACTGGGCCGCACTGGGAGCCACAGTGGCCGCCGCCGCCGTGATGGTCCGGCTGCACCGGTCGGCGGGGGCGTCCGTCCCTTTCAGAAACCAAGTCAACGCCGTCCTCGCCGGCATGCTGCTCCTGTCAGTGGCGGTGGATCCGCTGCTGACTTGGCTGCGCCACCGCTCCGAGCCGGAAATAGCGCTCCGTCTGATCCGGGAAACTGCCCTGCCTCTTTACCTGTGCGATGCCGCCGCCGTGATCCTGGCCGTGGCCCTGCTGACACGGCGGCGGTGCTGGGTGGAGGTTGGCTACCTGTGGGGCTTGGCGGGAGCCGTGCAGGGACTGCTGACCCCAACCCTGCAATACGACTGGCCATCGGCGGAATACTTTACGTTTTTCATCGAGCATGGCGGCGCGCCTGTGGCGGCCATCGGTCTGGTCTTTGGCATGGGCCTGCGTCCGCAGCCTGGAGCCTTCAGGCGCGGGGTGCTGTGGGGCTGGGTGTATATGGGAGTGGTGGGACTGCTGAATTTTCCCTTGGGCACCAATTACGGCTTTCTCCGCCACAAGCCGGAGGTGACCTCCATTCTGGACTATATGGGGCCTGAGCCATGGTACCTCATCCCGCTTCAGGGAGTCGGCATTCTGTTTTTCGCCCTGCTGCTCCTGCCCTTCCGCCGGGAATGGAGGATCCGGAGGTCCCACCCATCCGCGGATCCCGCAGCCATGACCGGAGTATAATTCATTTTCGTTTGTCACACGGGGATTTTTCCTTTACCCACCCGCCGCCGCCAGGACCATATCAGGCGGACGTTTTCATGCCGGACACCGCTCCCACCGCCATTCTCTGCTTTGATTTCGACGGCACGCTCGTGGACAATCCCAGCGATCCGTATGAAATTGCCCAGCTGGAGCAGTTCCTCACCCACATGGGCCGCCGCGGCGCCATCTGGGGCATCAACACCGGGCGCACCCTCTACCACACGCTGGACGGCCTGAAGCAGCACGGTTTCCGCATCACCCCGGATTTCATCGTGGCCCGGGAGTGCGAGATCTACCACCTCAATGAATACCACCGCTGGGTGGATCTGGGAGACTGGAACAAGCGCTGCGCCAACGACCACCGCAAGTTTTACAAGGCCCACAGCAGCTTCTTCAAACGGCTGCAGAAGCACATGAACGCTGAAATCCCCGGCGCGCGCTTCATTTCCGACACCACGGAGCCCGCCGGGCTGGTGGCCAATGACGAGGCGATCATGGCCCGGGTCTGCGCCTGGATCGACACCCAGCTGGAGGACTGGCCCATGCTCGGCTACCAGCGCAACAGCATCTGGCTGCGCTTCACCCATCAGAGCTACCACAAGGGCAGCGCCCTCCAGGAGATCCGCCGCTTGCTGGGCATCGGTCCGGAGTTCACCTTCGCCGCCGGGGATAACTACAACGACCTCTCCATGCTGCGCCACGAGGTCGCCCACGGCATCGCCTGCCCCGCCAACGCCGTCCCCGACGTCACACGCCATGTGGAGTCACTCGGCGGTTATCTGGCCCCGGAGGAGTCCACGCTCGGGATGGTCGGAGCCATCCAGCACTTCTTTTACTACCCGGACGAGGAGGAATAAGCCGGGGGATGAGAGGACGTGTCCCCTTCGCCTGACGGTTTTTCTCCAGTCCGGGTGCTCCCCGCCAGCCATTGGAGATAGGCAGGCAGTCCGCTCCAGACAGGCACCGCAATGATTTCCGGCACTTGGGCGGGGTGAAGCTCCCGCAGCCGGGCCTCCAAGGCGGTGTAGCGGTCCGAGGTTGTTTTGATCAGAACAGGGACCTCGCGCTCCAGCACCACTTGGCCCTCCCAGCGGTAAATGGAAGTCGATTCCGGCAGGATGTTGACACAGGCCGCCAGCTGTGCGGTCACGACAACCTCCGCGGCGGCGCTGGCGGAGGCGGCATCGGGGAAATTGCAGAAAACAATCAGGGGATCCATGGATGTTGCGTGAAATGGACCAAGGAAGCGCCAAGCGTCAAACGGTCCTCCACCGCCTCCGGCTCCGGCTCCCGCGGACAGCAGAGCGCAGAGCGGCGCGGGGCTTGGCCTGAAAGCCGCCACTAATAAACGCGGAAGGCAGGACCCGTAAAAATCGCCTCGCATCCGGGAGCGTCCATCGTAGGGTCGGACCGTCCGGCAGCCGTTGGCTCCGGACACAGCCTCCGACCGCCGGATTGGAGCCAAATCCAACCGTGGCTGTCTTCCCCAACCTCAGCCCCCGAATTCCGTCCCATGATTTTTGAGCTGTCCTCCCGCATCGCGGGCACGGTCGATCCCCGGCTGCTGGCAAAACTGGCGTGGAATTTCGGATTTAAGGGCGCGCGGTCCATCCTGCTTTTCAAGCAGCGTCGCAAAAAGGGCATCGTCTTCCCGCCGTTCCTGTATCTCAGCATCATCAACAGCTGCAATCTGCGCTGCCAGGGATGCTGGGTGGATGTGGACTCCCCGCGCAATATGATCCCGCTGGACGAGCTGAACCGTCTGGTGAACGACGCCCGTGCCCACGGCAACAGCTTCTTTGGCGTGCTCGGCGGCGAGCCCTTTCTCCATCCGGGCCTGTTTGATTTCCTGGCGCAGCATCCGGACTGCTATTTCCAGATCTTCACCAACGGCCAGATGATCACGGAGAAAACGGCCAAAAAGCTGCGGCAGCTGGGCAACTGCACACCGCTGGTCAGCATTGAGGGCACCAACGAAATCAGCGACCTGCGCCGCGGCAGCCGAGATGTGCTGAACCGCACCCTGCGCGGGCTGCGCCACTGCCTGGATGAAAAGATCCTGACCGGCGTGGCCACGAGCCTGTGCCAGACCAACATCGACGATCTGCTGACGGAACGCTGGCTGCGCCGCCTGATTGACTGGGGCGTGCATTACACCTGGTACCACACTTACCGCCCTGTCGGGCCCAAGATTTCCCCGGAACTGGCGCTGCGGCCGGATCAGCTGGTGCGGGTGCGGGAGTTTGTGACCTCGCAGCGCGCCCGCCAACCCATTGCCATCGTGGACGCCTACTACGACGACCGGGGACAGGCCCTGTGCCCTATGGTCACCGGCATCAGCCACCACGTCAGCCCGCGCGGCCATGTCGAGCCCTGCCCCATCATTCAGTTCGCCAAGGAGAACGTGAAGGATGAGCGCGGCATCTACGAGGTGCTGACGCAGTCGGCCTTCCTCCGCGATTTCCGCGAAGTGTCCGCCCGCCATACCCGCGGCTGCATTGTGCTGGAGCGCCCGGATCTGGTGAAGGAGCTTGCCGCCCGCCATGGGGCGGTGGACACCACCGTCCGGGGCACGGCGGTGGCGGAGCTGGACAGCATGGTGCCGCGCACCAGCCAGCACCTTCCAGGGGAGGAAGTGCCGGAAAAGCACTGGATGTACCGGCTTTCGAAAAAGTATTTCTTCAACGACTTCGGTGCCTACTCCGGCACCGCGGCCACGACATCCGCGTCAGCGGCGGCCAAACGGTAAAATGTCCGGCCTTCAGCAATTGCCACCGGCCAGGTGAAACCGGCATCCCCTGCCGTGAAATCGTGGACCGTTCCCCAGTCCGCCAGCGTTTCCGAGCGCTGGATCAGATACCGTTGGCCCATAACGAGGCCGGCAAACACCAGGATGTCCTGCCCTGCCGCCCGCCCCAGGGAAACCTGCGGTCGGTGTGCTCCCCGGTGCAGCCGCCAAGCCAGAGCCACCGGCACACCGGTGCCAGTGACCAAACTGAGCCGCAGTCGGTAATGGCCGGAGGGCAGATTCCGCTGGTGAACATGCTCCAGGTTCTCGATGGAGCTGATGCTGCGGTCCACCACCGCCGACGCTTTGCCATCCGGGGACAGGCGCTCCAGCAGCAGGGTGCAGTCCGCCAGCTGGGTCACGGAGGCCGTGAAGCCGCTGCCGGGATTGCTGTCGGCCACGATGCGGTTCCAGACCGCCATGGCGGAAAAAACCAAACCCGTCTCCCCCGGTGGCACAGTCAGTGTAAAGTCCTGAGTCTGCCCAGCCGCCGGGACCACCACCGACCAAGCTTGGTCCGGCACCGGCGTGGCGGCATTCGCCGGCTGCTCCCCGCCTGTCAGGATGTGCCAGCTGTGCCCCAGATGCAGTTCGCCCGCTCCATAAACCGGATCCAGCGGCTTCTCCGGAGTCCGCGTCCAACCAGGGAATTCCTCCTTGGTGGCTCCCGCCAGCAGAACAGCTTTGAGGGTCTGAGGCAAACGGGCGTCCGGGCCCTGCGTCTCCGCGGTCTGGCGCAGAAAGGCCCCAGCGGAACTTACCAAGGCGGTGGAGAAGCTGGTGTAGTCCAAGGGGGCCACGATCTCCGGCTTTTGCCGTCCTCCGCCATCCATCAGCGCTGAAACCCCGCCCCGGCTGTGATTCCCGCTGCTCACCCCTACGGACAGTTGATTGTAGCCGCTGACCATCAGCGAGGGAACGATGGTGTTGGATCCGTTGTTGACCCCGGTGACCGCCAGAAAGCCGTCCCGCCGGATGGCGAAATCAAACCGCCTCAGCAGCGCCTTGTGGGCGTCAGCCCGGGCAGAGGTTGGATCTCCGGAAATCCAGGAATGGTTCTGCACGGCCCGGATTTCCGTCAAGGGCGGCGCGGATCCCGGAGCCAGGAAAGCATCTCCAAGCCACGAGCCGGCATCGCTTTCATCCTCATCACCCACACGGTAGGCATCCGCCACGGTGATGCCGGGACAGAATCCTGCACGTCCGAAGGTGGTGTCCCGGTTGCGGCCGAAGAAATGCGCCGCCACCGCAAAAGCGTGGCCGGAGAAGGCGGAAGCCCCGCTTTTTGCCGTCAGGCTCACACCGCTCAGAAAAGGATGCACCGCTGTGAACGTGCCAGAGCCTGCCTCAGCGGCATAAGCTCCGGCCTCCGATTCAGGCGCTTCCACTTGGGTCACCGTAACTCCCTGGCCGGTGGGCAGCCCCGTGCCGAGCTCCGCTGCCAGCACCCGGTAACCGGTGTCGTCCAGATAGTCCGCCCGGCACAGGGGTGCGGCACCGGGAACGAAAATAAAAAACACGGTGGCGGACCGCAGGGCACGGAAAAGCATTTGGCAGAGAGCGGGGATTGGCTTTCACTTATGGCATCGCCGCCCGCCACCCGCATCGGATTTTACATTTTACCCGACCTCCGGCGGCGGAGGTGGGGTTTTAATATTTGGAGCCTCTGTGGCAAACAGCCGCCTGAACCTGGCCGAGGGATTGGCGTAGCTGGGATAATCCGAGGGATCACATCCCGGAGGCAGAAACCGCCAATGCTTGTAAAGCCACATCCATTGCCCGGGATGACGGCGCAGGATGGGCTCAATGGCATCCCAGCACTGCTGGGCCGCCTCCTGCAAGGGGGTGTCCGCCGATACCGGCACCGGATCCAGAAACCGCAGCTCCCAGCGCCCATCGTCCCGCGCCAAGGCCAGGGCGGGCACCACCGGCGCTCCGGTGCGGGCCGCCAGGGCCACATGGAGCACGCTGATGCTGGACCACATGCCGAACCGGCGGATGACGGTGGCGCTCTGGTCGGGCGGCGTGTTCAGGTCCACCAGAGCAGCTACAGTGCCGCCTCTCTTCAAATGGCGGAACAGCTTCAGCATGGCCCCCTCCTGGGAGATGATAATCTGTCCGCCCCGCGACCGCAGCCGGTGGAAGAGGGTGGTCAGCGGCGGATTTTTGAAATCCTGCGCGATGATCATGCTGGCTCCGAAGCGCAAGGCGCGGCCCAGCGAAAGCCATTCGAAATTCCCGAAATGCGCCGTGGCGAAGATGCACTTGCCGGAAGTGGCCGCCGCCTCCGCGCGGGGGGAGTCAAAGGTCACGGTGAAATACCGGTCCCAGTCCTCCGCCTTCAGCCGGGAGCCCCAGAACAGCTCCAGGAAAGTCCGGGCAAAGAGACGGTAGTTTTCCCGCTCCAGCCTCCTCAGTTCCGCCCTGTCATGAGTGTCCCCCAAGGCCAGACGCAGGTTCTCCCGGATGACATGGCGCCCCTTCACATCACCCATCCAGACCAGGGTGCCCAACACCCTGGCACCAAACCGCACCAGTCCCAGAGGCAGGCGGGGCACCACGGCCTCCGCCGTGCGCAGCAGCATCCACTCAAAGCGGTAACGCAGACGCAGCCCCGGGGGCAAAGTTCTCTCGGGAACCGGCATGTGGCCTTCCGCTGGCGGATTGGATTATTTCGGTAACGCTCCCGCCCCGGTGCCGGCACCTGTTTCTGTGCCCGTGCCTGTCGCGGAGGAGGAGGCCCCGGCGGGCTGCGGGGAATCCGATTCCCCCGCCCCGCCATCCGGGGTGCCGGACGGGTTGGTGACGGTGGTGGTCACCGCCGGCGGCGGAGTCAGGCGGTCCTCCCAGGTGTGCAGCTCATCGGAGGCGTTGGCCACTCCGATATCCTTCATCAAGGACTCGCAGCGCGCCCGCCACGCGGCATAATCAGGAGCCTTGCGCGCGGCGTCGGCGGTATTGGGAAAAAACAAATAGGACACCTGAAGGTCGCTGACCGGGCGCTTGTAGGGGCTGGCCGTGGGATCGATTTCCCGCGCAATCCGCAGGCTGGCCTCCCCCACCTTGATAGTGGGACCGTAATCGCCCACCACAGCGGGCAACAGTTTATCCTTGTAAATCACCACCACAAAATCCCCGATCTGCGGCAGCCAGTCCTTGCTCCCCCAATAGTTGCGGAAGGACATGGGGATGACCACAAAGGGATCCTCCTGGCCGATCAGGTAGCTGCGGCGCTGAAGGTCCGCGATGACTCCAGGCAGCTGCGCCACACGGGACGTCAGGGTGTCCTTCTCCGCCTTTGACAGTCTGGCGGATTTCAGCCGCTCTTTCGCCTCCGCCATTTCCGCCTCCAGTCGGGGGATCACCGGATTGACTTTGGTGGTGGTTTTGGCCCAGCCGTAGCTGGTGGAGGGTTGGAAGAAAGCGGATTTGAGGATGGCCTCGTCAAACACCGGCATGCGGTCGCCGTCGCTGCCGTCGGACACTACATCCATGTCCGCCTGCATCAGCAGCACCTTGCGTTTGCTGACGGGATGCGTCAGCTCCAGCACGGTGTCCAAGTCGAAGAAATTGTGCCGCGTCAGAGCACGGTCCAGCCGCTCCAGATTGTTCTCCAGCGACTCCTTCTTCACCTTGTAGAGGTGCTGGTAAAGACCGGAGACCTTTCCCTTCTGGATCATGGGCTCCAGATCCGGCAGCAGATTGCCGATCTGCGGGTTCAGCGAGCGCATCTGCTCCATGGTGGAGGCCGGTTTGGGCAAATGGATACGCACGGTGATCTCCGCCGTGTAGGCCTCCGGCAGGGCGCGCTCCTCCGTGGCGGTGGCTCCGTCCACCGTGATCAGTTTGGTTTTGAGTCCGATCCCGCTGAACATGGCCGTGAAATCCCCGCGGGGCCCCGGCGGCGGGCCGGAGGGCATGGAAGGCGGCGGCGTGGACACCGGCACCTCCACCCGCTTTTCCACAATCCTCTCCTGCACCACCACCCGCTCTTTTGGCTGTGTGGCGGCGGATGTCCGCTCCTCCGGAAAAAGCCGGCGCGCCGCCCCCCGTCCCGCCCGCTGACCCCAGGGAGTCAGAAGCAGCACGGCCATCGCGCCCGCCATCAGCGCCAAAATTCCCCACAGCAGTCCGGACGACCGGCGACGCCGGTTGCGTCCCCACTGGGATGGGCCTGCGCTGTCATCGGGGCGATAGGAAAAATCCGGCATGGGGTGGAGGGGGTTGGTCGGAAAATCAGTCTGGTGTCAAGGATAGTTGCCGCGGCCAAAACACCGGGTCCCTGCCTATCCTGTCAAGGTGAACTGCATCCGCAGGTCCGCGGGTTCAATCTGTCCGCTCTCAGCGTCCTGCCCCTCATGGAGGCCGGAGGTGCGAAGCAGCCCCGCAAAGCCTTGGCGGACAGAACCAGAACTGCAGTCACAGCGCGATTGGTTGGGAGTGTCACTGCTGATGGGTGGAAATCAGCGCGTCCCACTTCTCCTGCATTTTTTCGAGGAAAGCCTTGGTTTTGGCCTTTGCCTCCGGGGCCAGAGTCTCCGCATTGGCCTGCGCCTTGGCGTAGGCCACATTCCATCTGGCTTTCAGTTCGCCGGCTTTCTCGTTGATGGTGCCCGACTTCACGGACCGCGAGGCCTCGTTGAACAGTTCGCCAAGACCCTCCAGCAGGCCATCCGTTTCCGGAATCCCCAGCTTCTCCTTGGTGAAATCCGTGGCCGCGTCCGCGATCTCACGGGTTTTCACAGCCGTCCGGTTCGCCAGTTCCTTGGTTTTATCGATCACCCCCGGCATTGCCTCCTTCGCTTTCGCGGCGGCCTCCCCGCCGGCGGCCTTCACCTTTTCAATGGCTCCCTCCGCCTGGGCCTTGGTTTCGGCAGTGATTTCTTTGGCTTTGGCCTTGGCGGATTCCTGTTCGGCTTTGTCACAGGCGCAGAGTCCCAAAGCAGCCAGCAGTGTGAGAAGGGGTGTGGTTTTCATAGGTGGGGGCGGAAGGTAAGAGCAGTTGGGGGAAGTGGAAAGGAGAGGTTATGGAAAATCCCGGACTGAGCAGCGCCGCCAGTCCGGTAGCGGACGACGCATCTCCATGCCTTTCAAAGTGAAAGGTACTACGCGGCATCTTCAAGTTCCAATGCGGCAATGGATCCGAATGAAAGGCCTGAGCCCTGCCGGCACCACCGGAACGCGGTCCGCCACCCTTCACCCCGCTGTGGCCTGAAGATACCGGTGGGCAAAAGCCGTCTGACCGCCGTTCAGACTAACAGCGGGACGAAGGCTTTGAAGGAGACTGATCCCCTCCCCCACGGTCCGGACATTTCCCCGGCGCAAAAGCAGCGCCAAGGCGAACAGACCCGTCCGCCCATGGCCTTGGGCGCAATGCACGAACACCCGCCCGTCCGAGCAGAGTTCGACCGCCCGCCGCAGCTCATCCAGCGTCGGAACACCCGCGTCCAGGATCGGCAGACAGCGGTATCCCGGACGCGTGCGGATTGGATGGGGCTCCTCAAACTCCGCCGTGAGATCAACATAATGATCAAACCCCTCCGGAGCCTCCCCGGGCAGCAGCCTTCTTCCGATGACCAGCCCTTCGTCGATCCGGTTGAGCGCCGCCTCACGACTTAAAAGCCTGCAAATATGCCAGACGCCCCAGGTAAAGACGAAATACGGCAGATGGAGCATCCTGAACCATGGCCGGATTTCCCCGCTGCCGGTCTTTCCAAACACCCGCGGGCCAAGCCCCGCATACCCCAGAGCCACGCCTCCAAAACTCAGAGCCGGCCAGACCAGCAGCCGGGGCAGACCCGGATAAACCATGCTCCCCGCAAGCATGGCGAGGCTCACGGCTGCGAATGTGACGGCGTATTTCATTTGAGCACGGCTGAAGGATGACTGATGGATTTGCCTCATTCCGCCATTCTTCACAATAGAATTCCCCGTCTTATAAGTTGGGTATTTTAATTAAATTCAAATCAAACCCTGGACAATTGACCGTTTTTATCGACGGGCTTTGCAAAAGTTTACAAAACTGGAAGCAGCCTCCAGAGTGGTCCATGGCCATTTTTGATTATGCCCAGGCTGCTCCCTGCCGGGTGTCCCAGCTGTCCCGGGAGCATCAGCGGATCGCCTCGTTTTTTCAGCCAGCGCTGGCGCGGGCGGCGGCGGAGTATACCCCCTTGGAGGTGCTCCGGATCATGACCGCCGCTGTGGGAGAGGCTTTCGCCACCACCCGCCCGAAGCCCGGCACGGCCACCGTCCTGGCGCTGGCCCGTGGGCTGACCGCACGGGAGGAACTCAAGCCCGCGGAGGGTGGCAGCCTTTCCACTGGGGACACCGCAGCCCTGTTGGGAATGACCAGGGCCGCAGTGCTCAAACACTATCAGAAGGGTCAACTCCTGGGTTGGCGGCAGGGGAAACAGAATGCCATGCGCTTTCCTGTCTGGCAGTTTCAGGAGGACCGGGTGCTGCCTGGTCTGGACCGTGTGCTCCGCACCTTTCAGGAGGCGGCTTGGATGGATGACTGGGCAAAAATCGGCTTTTTCCTGAGACCCTTGGCCAGTCTTCAGGGAAAGCGCCCTCTGGATTTCCTGCGCGCGGGCGATGTCAGCCGCGTCACCGCCCACGCCGAAGCTCTGTTGGAATAACCTCGACGGCAGCCCATGACCACCCCTGCCCTGAATCTGAACATGCCGGATATACCGGACGCCCGGTCAGAGTAAAAACTGGCACCTGACAAAAGTCATGGAGGTCCAGGGAAACCCGCCGGATCAAAGCTGGTGCGTCCCGGAACCATAAACCCCCGCAGGCACCTCCGCCGGCTCCGGTCCGTCGTGGGAAAGCACGGCGTCGCCCTCGATCACCACATCCGCCGTAAAGCGCAGCGGGCCTTTCACCGTCAGCTTTTTGCACGCCAAAAGACCGGGCACGCCCCCGGCCAGCAGGGCCTCCACGCCGTCCACCAGCTTGTAGTGCGCGCTGTCCAGATCCACCTCCGGCGGCACGCCATCGCGGGCGGGGTCGAGCTCCAGACGGAAATCCGGCGTCAGGCGGCAGGCGTCGGAGCGGATGACGAGAAGATCCGAAGTCGTCTTCACCGGGGCAAAGCGCCGGCGGCTGACCTCAATGGCGCCGGCACCGGGGAAGGACTCGATGGCTGCCCCCATGGCGGTCTCCAATTGAAAGACCGGCGGGCTCTTTTTGTCGCGCGGGTCGGCGGTTTTGGAATTCCGGATCATCGGCAGGGGGATCAGGCCGGCATTGGCGTCCAGCGTCCGCTTCAGATGATCCAGCCGGATCCACAGATTGTTGGTGTTGAAATACCGGTGCCGCGTGATGTCCTGAAAAGATTCCTGATCCTCGTCCGGACACTGGGCGCTCTCCCGCAGAATCAGCCGGCCATCGCGGGGCCGCATCGCTAAATGGCCGCCCTTGCGGTCCGCCGCCGTGCGCCGGGTGACCTCCATGAGGAACGGCGCACCGCTTTCCGCGAAATACGCCAGCAGTGCCGGGTCCAACGTGGCCCCCAGGTTGTCGGAGTTCGACACAAAAGCGTATAGAATCCCCTTCTCCAGCAGCCGGTCCAGCCAGCCGCTGCCGGCCAGACTGGCATACAGATCGCCGTGACCGGGCGGACACCATTCCATCTCCGGATTGGCGGGCCAAGCCAGCGGGGTCAGATCGCCGGTGTTGACTTTCGGCACCCGGTTCTGGATGAACTCCAAGTCCTCCGGTGCTCCCAGAGCAGGATAGACTGACAGTGCCTGCCGGGTGTCCTCCGAGGTCGAAAAGCTGTTCATCAGCAGAAAAACCGGCACTCCGCTGCCGCCCGCCCCCGCCCGCAGATGCAGAATCTGTTTGGCGATCAGGTCCAGAAAGCTCAGTCCCTCGCGGACCGTCAGCAGGCTTTTCGCTTTTTCCAGCCCCATGCCTGTGCCCAGGCCGCCGTTCAGTTTGATCACCACCGTGCGCTGCAGCAGCGGCAGCAGGTCCGCCTCCGCCGGCACCGGCAGCGTCTCCGCCACGGGCAACTGGGTCACCGGCACCAGATCCGATTCCGGAATCAGCCCGGTCTCGTTCCGCTCCAGCGCCCGGAAATTTCCCTCAAACGCCCGCACCGCCGCCTCGCTCAGGCCATCGGCGCGCATCTTTTCAGCAAAAGGAAGGAATCGGTCGGACATGTTGAGAAAAATGGATGGCAGGTTGACAGAGGAAACCGCCGCCGCCCTGTCAGGACGCGGCAGCCACTTCCTTCCTGCCATACTCAGTCCCAGCGTTCTGCAAAGTCCGCGATTTGAAAAAATGCAACACAGCCTCGCCTGTCCGGCATGCACATCACAGGAATAAACGGGCACGGGCCAGCTCCAGCGCCTCGTCGTAAAATCCCTCCAGAATCTCCGTCTGGCGGGCGCGTTCGAATTTCGCCTCCACCTCCTCCCGCGCCGCGCGGGCGAGCGCTGAGTAGCGCGCCGGATCCGGCAGCACCTTCAATGCGGCCTGTGCCAGCGCCGCGGCGTCCCCCTCCTCCACCAGAAACCCGCTCACCCCGTGGGTCACGGCTTCGGGAATGCCGCCGTGCCGGGTGGCCAGGGCGGGCATGCCGGAGGCCATGGCTTCAAGCAGGGCGTTGGGCACCCCCTCGCGGTTGCCGTCGGCGGGGGTTTCGCTGGGGTGGAAAAAAAAGTGGCCGCTGTGGATCAGATCCCGCAGGCCGGACTGGTCCAGAAAGCCAGGAAACGCTACTCGGTCCGCCAGCCCCGCCGCCGTGGCGGAGGCCTGAAGCTCCGCCAGCAGCGGCCCTCCACCGGCCAGGGTAAGCCGGGCGCGGGGCCATGACTTCGCGATTTCCCCAAAAGCCCTCAATGTGGTCCAGAGCCCTTTTTTCGGCACCAGCCGGCAGGCCTGCACAAAATGCCACGCGCCGTCGGCGGGAGGCGTGCGCGGCGCAAACGGCCACGCATCCAAGGGAATGCCGGTGCGCTGAAGCCTTAGCTTCTCCGGCGGGCAGCCCAGCTCTCTCAGGCCCTCCAGCAGGGACTCCGATCGCGCCAGCACCAAGGTTGAGCAGCGGAACACCTCCCGCAGCGCCTCCCGCCAAGGGCCGTGGCCCGCATCCACTCCCACATCCGCCCCGTGGAAGGACACCACCACTGGACGCGGGCAGGCTTGGAGAAACGGCAGCAGCTGCACAGCGATGTGGCCGAAGAAGACATGCACCACCTCCCCCTCCAGCCGCATGACCTCATGGAGCAGCCGCCGCACGCGGGAGTGGGGAATGACCACCGGCACGCGGCGCACCTGCCGGAACCAGAACCGCCGCAGGTTTTTCCAGCGTGGCGGCGGCAGCACCGCCACCCGCCGGTGCTCCTGGGGAAAGGGAAAGCGGTCGGCGTTCTCCCGCTTCTGGGTGATGACCACCGGTTTCCAGCGGGACAGGGACACGATCTGCCGGTGGACATGCTGCATGTCCGCTTTCAGAAAATCCTGGCAATAACACGCGACGACAGGCACGCCGCGTGACTACCGCGCGGCCCGGACACCTGCAAGCCCACTCTGTCCTCCCGGTGCCGCTCCCTCCCATCCTCCCTGACGCGCTGAAATACCCGCCACCGTGGACGCGTGTAACACGGGATGGCCAGGTCCAACGCTTTTCCCGCTCCGACAATCCTGCTCAAGGCGGCCGGCCTGCTGGCTCTGGCCACGGGCATCACCCAGGCGGCACCCTCTTCCTGGCCGGAAACCCTGGCGCAGCGGCGGCAGTGGTGGAGCCTGCAGCCGGTGAAACCCCAGACGCCGCCCCCGGTCCAGGATACAGCGTGGTCGGATCATCCGGTGGACCGGTTTCTCCTGGCGAAAATGGAGGACCGGAAGCTGAGGCCCGCCGCCGATGCCCCGGCCCGCGTGGTCTGCCGCCGCCTGCACAATCTGCTGACCGGGCTGCCCCCTTCGCCGGAGGACGCCGCCGCCTTCGATATCGAATATGCCGCCGGTCCTGCCAAGGCCGTGGCCGCCCGCGCCGCCTGGCTCATGGCCTCGCCCCGGTTCGGGGCTGTTCAGGCCCGGCACTGGATGGATCTGATGCGCTTTGCCGAAACCCACGGCAGCGAGGGCGATGCGGCCATTCCCTCCGCCTGGCGCTACCGTGACTATCTCATCCGCGCCTTCAACAGCGACGTCCCCCTCGATCAGCTCATCCGCGAGCATATCGCCGGCGACCTGCTGCCCTCGCCGCGGTGGAACAAAGCGGAGGGGCTCAACGAGTCCCTGACCGGCACCGCGCACTTCCGGCTGGTGGAGCACGGCTTCCAGCCCGTTGACTCCCTCGACGAGCAAGTGCGCACAGTGGACAGCCAGATCGATGTGCTTTCCAAAGCGTTTCAGGGCCTGACTGTTTCCTGCGCCCGCTGCCATGACCATAAATTCGACGCCGTCAGCCAGCGGGATTATTACGCCCTCTACGGCGTCCTCTCCAGCTCCCGGCCTGGCCAGGTGACACTGGACGCCCCGGAGCGCCTGACGGAGCACGATGCAGAACTGACCGCCCTGCGGGGGGAAATCCGCCAAGCTCTGGCCAAAGCCTGGCTGGCCGCCGCCGACAACCTGCCGCAGTTGCTGCCCGGCCAAGCCGCCCGTCGCCAGGCTCTGGCGGACGCACGAAGCGAGCGGGACCGGATCAATACCGAAGCCGGCGTGCTGGAGACCGCCGCCCGCATGGAGGCTCTGAGGCACCGTCGGGCAGCGGAGCCCGCAGCGGCCGCCACCGCTGGCACTACCTCTCACGCTCCGGAAACCTCATCTCTGCCTCTGCCATGGGCGCGATGGGAATTCAACGGCGACACCAAGGACTCCACCGGAAAACTCACAGGCACCCTGTCCGGAGGAGCGGTGGTGAAGGACGGCCGGCTGGTGCTGGACGGCGTCTCCGCCGTGCTGACCACCCCGCCCCTGCCTGAGGCCATGACCGCCAAGACCTTCGAGGCCTGGGTGGCGCTGGGCACGCTGGACCAAGGGGGCGGCGGCGTGATTTCTCTTCAAAAGGACGGCGGCGCGGTGTTCGACGCCCTCGTTTACGCCGAGCGCGACCGGCATCAGTGGATGGCCGGCAGCGAGTTTGGCCGGCGCTCCGAGTCCGTGCCGGGCGCGCTGGAGACCTCGGAGCCTCCCGCGCTGGTGCATATGGCCTGTGTTTATGATGAGGGGGGCGGCATCCGGCTTTACCGCAATGGCCAGCCCTGCGGTAACGCCTACGCCTCGAAGGGACCGGTCAGCTTCCCCGCCGGCACCTCCCATGTGCTCATCGGCCAGCGTCACACCGGCGGCGGGCAGGCTTTTCTGGCGGGGGCGGTGGAGGAGGCCCGACTTTACAATCGGGCGCTGACGGCGGAGGAGATTGCCCTCTCGTTCAAGGCGGGCGTGGAGCACATGCCGGAATCGGAATGGCTGACGGCCATGACTCCGGAGAGCCGCCAGCGTCTGACCGATCTGCGGACTCAAAAAGCGGCGGTGGAACGGGAACTGCGGCAGCTGGCCGACGCCGACGCCATCACCCTGGCTTGGGACAAGGCCATGGCGGAGGCCGCCGGCGATCCCGCCAGCCCGCTGCATGGCTGGGCAGCGCTGCCTGCCGCCTCCTCGATTGGAAACAACGGTGACACGCGGCCCCCGACGGCGGCTCCGCCTCTCTCCTGGGATGATCAGCTGAAGGAATTCCTGGCGCAAAACGGCGGTCGGGAGATCAGGGACACGGCGGAGACCAAATGGCACGGCTTCGGTCCCCATGTCACGGCGGAGCCCGCAGGCGGCTTCCATATCCTGCCGGCGGGCGATGCCGTCATCAGCGGACTGGACCCCGCCGGACACACCACCGGCACCATCTCCGCGCGGCGGAACGGCGTGCTGGTCTCCCCGCGCTTCAAGCTGGACGACAGTTTATGGATCCGCGCCTGGGGCGGCGGCAATGCGCGCGTCCGGGTGATCGTGGACCAATATCCGCTGGGCGGCAACGACACCTATCCGCAGGCCGGCCTGAAGGACGCCGCACCGAAGTGGGTGCGCTTTGACACCGCCTACCGCAAAGGATCATGGGCTTATCTGGAATTCACCACCGACGGCGACGCCATGGTGCAGAGCGGCAACACGGGCAGCAGCCGTTCATGGTTCGGCGTGGAGCGGGTGCTCGCCGCCGCAGGCAAAGCCACCCCGCCCGAGCCTCTGGACGCCGCCGGGGAAATCCCCCTCACTCCCGCACTGACCGAAAACAGCGGGGCCTCACTAGCCGCTGCCTGCAGCCGGACCCTGCGCCAAGCAGTGACCGCGTGGGAGGCCGGCACCCTGAAGCCCTCCGCCGGACGGTTTCTGGATTTCTTCGTCCGCCGCGGTCTGCTGCCGGTCACCCTGCCCGGCCATGCCGCCGTGGCCCGTTACCGGCAGTTGGAGGAATCACTGCCCGAACCGAGACGCGCGCCCGGCATGCTTGAGACCGAGGGCGTGAACGCTCCGCTGTTCATCCGCGGGGACCACCACAAGCCAGCGGCGGAGGTGCCGCGCGGCTATCTTGAGGTGCTGGGTGGCATGAAGGTGACCTCTCCCGGCAGTGGAAGGCTGGAGCTCGCCGAAGCCATCGCGGGTCCCGGCAATCCGCTGACCTCCCGGGTGATGGCCAACCGCCTGTGGCTGACGGTGTTCGGCCGGGGACTGGTGGCCACGCCGGATGATTTCGGCAAAATGGGCTCGCCGCCCTCGCATCCGGAGCTGCTGGACTGGCTGGCCACGGAAGTGCAGGCGCAGGGCTGGTCCACAAAAAAAATGCTGGCCCTGCTGGTCACCAGCCGGGCCTTCCGGGAATCCTCCGCCGCCTCCGAGCCGGCCATGGTGCAGGATCCGGACAATATCCTGCTGAGCCGGGCCCATGTGCGCCGGCTGGAGGCCGAGCCCATCCGCGACAGCCTGCTGGCCATCTCCGGACAGCTGGATACCGCGATGGGCGGTCCCGGGCAGGATGCCACCGCCCCGCCGGAGGCGCAGATCCGGGCCAGCGTTTACCTGACCATCCGCCGCACGAATCTGCCGGCGTTTCTCCAAGTGTTCGACCAGCCGGTGCCCTTCAGCACCACCGGCCGGCGCATGGTGACCACCGTGCCCGCGCAGTCGCTGGCCCTGATGAACGATCCCTTCGTCATCCACTGCGCCAAAACGGCGGCAGATGCAGAGCTGAGGCGGTATCCGGACGCGCTGCCGGAGGGCCGGGTGCGGCGGTTGTTCGCCCTCGTGCTCAGCCGCGATCCCCTTCCCACGGAGATGGAGGAATGCCTCGCTTTTCTCACCGCCGGCAGCAACACCCCGCCCGGCCCAGCCGCTTGGGCGGATCTGGTTCAGTCCCTTTTCAACACCAAGGAATTCCTCTATCTGCTATGAACTTTCCCTCCTCCCGCCGCGACATGCTCCGCCGGCTGTCGATGGGCTTCGGCGCCTTCGCCCTCCGCGGGCTCGCGCCCTCCTGGGCCGGCACGTTTCCCGTGCCCCACGCGCCGCCCAAAGTGAAGCATGTCATCTTCGCCTACATGAGCGGCGGTGTCTCGCATGTGGACTCGTGGGATCCCAAGCCGGAGCTCCGCCGCCGCCACGGCCAGCCCATGCCGGTGCCGGTGAGGCCCACGATGTTCAACAACAACGGCAACATCATGGCCAGCCCGTGGGAGGCCAGGCAGCGCGGGCAAAGTGGCGTGGTGGTCACCGACCTTTTCCCCCGCTTGGCGGGGATGGTGGACGACATGGCCATTATACGATCCATGACCTCCAAGGTGAATGAGCACGCCCAGGGCAATTATTTTTTCCACACCGGTTATCCCTTCATGGGCCATCCCAGTGCCGGGGCCTGGATCAGCTACGGTCTGGGATCGGAGAATCAGAACCTGCCGGGCTTTGTGGTCCTTCAAAGCGGCGGGGCCGTGGCTCCCCACGGCGGCACCGGGCTTTTCAGCAGCGGCTACCTGCCCGCCCAGCATCAGGCCTCCATTTTCCAAGCGGACCGCGATTCCGAAGCCGTGCCCAACATACGACCGCGGGAGATCGATGCCCTGCAGCGCCGCCGGCTGGCCTTTGTGCGCAAGCTGGACGAGCCCTTCTCCGCCGCCGCCGGCGACCCCACGGTGGAGGCCGCCATCCGCAACGGCGAGACCGCCTACCGCATGCAAACCGCAGTGCCGGACCTGTGCCGCATCGACGGCGAGACCGAGGCCACCAAAAAGCTCTACAGCATGGACTCCCCCGATGCCGAAACCGCCTCCTACGGGCGCCAGTGCCTGGTGGCCCGGCGGCTGATCGAGCGCGGCGTGCGTTTTGTGGAGCTTAGCTGTCTGAACAAGAACATTGGGGCAGGCAACGCCCCCAATCCGTGGGACCAGCACGGCCAGATCAAAGAAGGCCATGGAGCCATGGCCCATCAGGTGGACCAGCCGTTGGCGGGACTGATCACCGACCTCAAGGCCCGCGGGCTGTTCGACGAGACGCTGATCCTTTTCTCCGGCGAGTTCGGGCGGACGCCATTCAGCCAGGGCGGCGACGGACGGGACCACAATCCCTCGGGCTTCAGTCTTTGGATGGCCGGCGGCGGCATCCGTGGGGGCACGGTGCTGGGCGCAACCGATGAACTGGGCTACAATGCCGTCGATCAGCCCTGCGAAATCTACGACCTCTACGCCACCATGCTGCACCTGCTGGGCATTGACCATGAGCGCCTGACCTACCGCTACGGGGGCCGCGATTTCCGTCTGACCGATGTCCATGGCCGGGTGCTGAGCGAAATCCTGAACTGAACCAGCTGGACCGGACCGGACGTTCCCTGACATTTCCCGCCCTCTTCTATTTTCCGCTTCATTCCACATCAGCCTCTCATTCCTCCAGATTTGTCGCCTCCCACGAGGACTCCGGCACCGTTCCACTCCCGCACGCGCCATTTTTAAAACTTCCCTGGCGGCAGACTCAGCCCTGTGTCAGTGATGCGGCGCGTCAACCAGAAAAAATTCCGCCATGCCAGATCCAGCCTATACAGACCCCGTTCCGGTTACCGTTGTCCCCCGCGAGCCCACATTGGATGAGCAGGGAAGAAAGCCCAACGTTCTGGTCATCCGGATCTGGCCGAATATTCCCATTCTATATCCCATGGCCATCGCGGCGCTGGTCTGCGGCATTCTGAGTTTCATGTTCGGAATCGACAGTGAACTGAAGAGAATTTCCGGCCCTCCGACGGTCATGGCCAGCAGCGCCGGCTCCACACAGACAGTCACCGGTGTGATTGTCCTCCCCGACGAAATCAAGAAAAACAAGGAAAAGCTGCGCAATGAGCAGGTGATCGCGCTCGTTTTTCTGGCTGTCTTCACCTACAGTCTCGTGGTGGTCTGCACCGACATCGTCCTCACCTGGGCGCTTCTCGGAGTGGCACTGGTCACCATTGCGGGCATGGGGCTTTTTATTGCCAATATTTATTGGCACATTCTGGAGGGATTGTTCCATTTCATCAGCGGTTTTGCGCCATACGCCAATTCCCACTTCTATTTCTGCATCTTCGGCATTTGGCTCGTTCTCATGATCGCGGCGGTGATCTACGCCCGCTTCCACTATGTCAAGATTGAGTCCAACGAGGTCATCGTGGTCGGCGGGGTGCTCGACAAGCGCCGGCGCTACTCCACCATGCGGATGCAGTACACCAAGGATGTGATCGACGTCTTCGAATACTACCTCCCCTTCGTGCGGTCTGGGCGCCTCGTTCTGCGTTTTCCGAACGAGTCCGAGCCGATTGTCATCGACCACGTCATGCATGTGGACAGAGTGGTCAAAAAGCTGGACCACGTCGCCGCCTCCCTCCAAATCTCCAGCGGGGAGCCCTCCTGATCCGGCTTCGCTTTTCCATTATCCGGTTTCATGTTTATTCCCCGCCGCTCCCATCCGGACCGGCGGGACTGGCGATAAGCGGTCTCCAAAGCGGAGTATTTCCACAGCGCCTGGCAGGCAATTCCGCCGCCGCCCGCTTTCCGGGAAACTGTTCTTTTTACCTACCCCGCCCCTTGCCGTGGCGGAGGTTGTGGGCACTGTGGGGGCCGCATGACGGGATTTTTTCAACGGCTGGGACGGCCGGTGGTGGAGTTTATCCGCTACCTGGGTGAACTGACGCTGTTGGTGGGCGAGGTTTTCCAGTCCATTTTCCGCCATAAAATCTGGTGGAGCCTGATGTGGCGGCAGATGGTCAATATCGGGTTCGGCTCCCAATTACAGGTGATCGTCACCGGGGCCTTCACCGGAGCGGTTTTTGCCGCCCAGGTGTATTACAAGTTCAACCAGCTCGGCTTCGAATCCGTGGTCGGCGGCATTGTGGCTTTGGCGATGTGCCGGGAACTGGGCCCGGTGCTCACCGGACTGATGCTTACCAGCCGGGTTGGAGCGGCCATGGCGGCGGAGATCGGCACTATGAAGGTGACCGAGCAGGTGGACGCGCTGCGCTCCCTGGGGGTGCATCCGGTGGACTTTCTGGTAAGCCCGAGGATGCTGGCCATGTTTTTCTCGGTGCCCATCCTGATCGCGGAGTCCCTCATGTTCGGCATGGCCGCCTCCCGGCTGATCGTCGTGGGGCTCTACAGTGTGCCAGGAGCGTTTTACGATGACCAGTTGGACAAGAACACGGACCTGACCGACCTCTGGTTCGGCATGAGCAAGGGGCTGGTTTTTGGCATTCTCATCGTCCTGATTGCCTGCCATCAGGGGCTTAACGCCTCGCGGGGAGCCGTCGGCGTGGGCAAGGGCACCACCTCTGCGGTGGTTTACACTTCGCTGGCGATTCTGATTGTGAATTTCTTCCTCACCATCGTTCTCAACTTCATCTGGCCGGTGGCCCGGATCTGATCATTCCCCACCCATGCCATCCCCCGCCGAGCCCTCCGACCCCTGCTTCATCCGTGTGCGGGATCTGCACAAACGCATCGGCCAACAGCATATCCTCCGCGGGGTCACGCTGGACATCCAGCGCGGCAGCGGGGTGGCCATCATCGGCGGCAGCGGCACGGGGAAGAGCGTTTTTCTGAAGCTGGTCATGGGCCTGATCCCCGCCACCAGCGGCTCCATCGAGGTGGACGGCACGGAGATCACCACCCTGAGCGAGCGGCAACTGGCTCCTCACCGGAGAAAGATCGGCCTGCTGTTTCAGGACGGTGCCCTTTTCGACAGTCTGGACGTTGAGGAGAATGTGGGATTCCCCCTTGTGGTCGCCGGCTGGAAGGACCGGAGCAAACTCCGGGACAAAGTACGGGAAACTCTGGAGTCCGTGGATCTCGGCGAGCATCTGCACAAGCTGCCCAGCGACCTCAGCGGCGGTATGAGGAAACGCGCCGCCCTCGCCCGTGCCATCATCACCGAGCCACAGTGTGTGCTTTACGATGAGCCCACCAGCGGCTTGGACCCGGTGGTGGCCGACAGCATCGACCACCTCATCCGCCGCACACAGCGCCAGCACGGCATCACCTCCATCGTGGTCACCCACGATATGAAAAGCGTGCCCGTCATCGCGGACCAAGTCGTTTATCTGCGGGAGGGTGTGGTTTATTTCTCCGGCACCCCTGATGAGCTCATGTCCAGCCGGGATCCCGCCATCCGGCAGTTTGTGGAGGGCAATTCCGGGGAGACCAGTTGATTTTCGTTTTCTGCAACCGGTTCCCCTCTCCCTCCCACTCTCCATTTCCCCGTTTCCTGCTTCATTTTCCCCACGCCGCAGGAGCCGCCCCCTTTATCCCCTTTCGAACCTCATGAAGGATCAATCCCGTCACACCACGCTGATCGCGGGTATTTTTGTGTTCTGCGGCATGTGCTTGCTGGGCGGCCTGATCTTTCAGTTTGGCTCCCTCAGACACCGCATGCGGGATCCCTACAGGATCTACGTGAACTTTATGGACGCCCAAAATCTGATCCAGGGAGCTCCTGTAAAGCGTGCCGGTGCCACCATCGGCCAAGTGGTCACCTCCCCCAAGCTGGTGGACGGGCTGAAAGGGGTGCAGGTCACCTTGGAGATTTACCCGGAATTCCGCATTCCCACCGCCAGCCCGCTGCGCATCAACTCCGTGGGTCTGATGGGTGACAGCGTGATCGATGTGGGCCAAGCCCCCGCTGACGCCCTGACCGGAGATTTCATCCATGAGGGCGACACGGTCACCGGGTCCGGAAGTCCCGATCTCACCGCCACGGCCAACCGCATCACGGATGAGATCATGGTGGTGATGCGCGATCTGCGCACCGGCCTTGCGGATCTGAACAAAACGGTGATCCGTCTGAACGAGGGACTGCTCAGCGATGAGAATCTGAACAATGTGGCCGGCAGCCTGCGGTCGTTGAAGCAATCCATCGACAAGGTGGACAACGAGGTGCTCAGCGACGCCAACACCCAGGCGCTGAAGGAATCCATCACCAAATTCCGCACCGCCATGGAGAACGTGGACAACGCGGTCACCAAGGCCAACAGCGCCCTGACCAAGTTCGACAAGGGCATGGACGGCTTCTCCCCCGCCATGAAGGGGGCGGGGGACGCGACGGTCAGCCTGAAGGAGGCCGCCACCGCCCTCAAAGGGCTGCTCGGCGATGCCCGCTCCGGCAAAGGCCTGCTGAGCGCCATGCTGAATGATGCAGCCCTGCGGGATGATGTGCTGGCGCTGGTGACCAATCTGCGCCGGCGCGGCATTCTGTTCTACAAGGACAAGGAGGCTGTGGAAAAAGAAAGCACCCCGCGGAAAACCCCGCCCGTTCCTCCAAGACCCTATGGAAAACGCTGAGGGGCATATTGCCATCTCCCGGCCGGCGGTCCTTTCAGCCGGTGGCCTCCTCCTCCTCCGGACGGACGGCTCTTACAAACCGCCATCCGCCGCAGTCGGAACTTGAATCCACCGCCACTGCGCCGCACCATTCCTCCAATAACCAATTCAGTTTCCGCCGACCCAGCCCGCATGCCTGTCCGCTCCGCCATTCCGATCGTCCGTGTCCTCTTCGTGGTCTGCTGCGTGCTGCTGGGGATCGTGCTGAGCATCGCCAGCTCAGGGACCATGCACCGGATCACGGGCGGAGTGCTGGGCGCGCTGTTCGGGGGGCTGATCGTGGGGACGGATATCCTGCTGAAAAACCTCAGCTTCCGCAGCTTCGGCTCCGGCACCTTCGGCCTGATGACCGGCGTGCTCTGCGCCTGGCTGCTCACCCGCGTGCCTTGGGCTCAGAGCCTCCTGCCCTCCCAATGGGAGAATGCGGAAACCTTTGACCGCATTCTGAATCTGATCATTTACCTGACGCTCGGTTATCTGGGCATTATTCTGGCCCTGCGCAGCAACCGCCAGGAGTTCTCCCTCATCATTCCCTATGTGCGCTTCCGGAATGAGGGGGTCATCCAGCAGCCCCTGCTGGTGGACACCAATATCATCATCGACGGGCGCATTCCCGGCATCTGCGCCACCGGCTTCCTGGGAGGCACGCTGATCGTGCCGCGTTTTGTGCTGGATGAGCTCCATATCCTGGCGGACTCCGCCGATCCCGTGAAGCGCGACCGCGGCCGTCGCGGACTGGAGTGCCTGGAGCAGCTGAAGCGCACCCCCACGCTCAGCGTCACCATCCACGACGACTACCAGAGCCAGGAGAAGCTGGTGGACACCAAGCTCATCCAGCTGGGCAAAACCCTGGACGCCCGCCTGCTGACCAACGACGCCAACCTGGGCCGCGTGGCCGGCCTGCAGGGGCTGCCGGTGCTGAACCTCAATCAGCTGGCCCACGCCATGCGCCCGCCGCTCAATGTCGGCGACGAGGTGGAGATGATGCTGGTGAAGGAGGGCAAGGATGACCACCAGGCGGTCGGCTACCTGCCGGACGGCACCATGATCGTGGTCAACCACGCCCGCAGTAAAGTGGGGGCCACCGTGGTGGCCACCGTCAGCTCCTCTCTTCAGACGAGCGCCGGCCGCCTGATCTTTGCGGAACTGAAGTCCATCAAATCCCCGTCTCCCGGCGCTTCCCCTGCCTCCGGGAGCAACGCGCAGTCCCCTCCCACCCGGCGGAAGTGAGCCCGCACTGCCCAAGGTTGACGGGCTGCCGGGGGCACGTTTCCATCAAACCGCCGCCAGCGGCTTCTCCAACCATCGCTCCGCCTCCCTCCGCGCCCAGGCGTCGGCAGCCAGGATTTCATCGAGTCCCGCATGCGCAATGGAGCGGTGGGCCTCCATGGTCCGGGCCACGGCGCGCCAGATGCCGGGGAAGCGGGTCCTTCCGTCGATAAAGGCCGCCACGGCGGTTTCATTCGCCGCATTGTAAACCGCCGGGAGGGTCCCGCCGGTGGTGCCGGCCTCGACCGCCAGATCCAAGGCCGGGAAATCGGCCCGCCGCGGGGCCTCGAACTCCAGCCGGCCCAAGGCCGCGAAGTCGAGCGGCCGCAGGGTGTTCCTCACGCGCTGTGGCCAGGTCACGGCATACTGGATAGGAAAGCACATATCGCTGTGGCTCATCTGAGCCAGCACGCTGCCATCGATGAACTCCACCATGCTGTGCACAATGCTCTGAGGATGCACCACCACCTCCACGCGCTCCATGGGCACATCGAAGAGCCAGCGGGCCTCGATCATTTCAAGCCCCTTGTTGAAAAGCGTGGCGCTGTCGATGGTAATCTTCCGGCCCATCTCCCAAGTGGGATGCTTCAGCGCCTGGGCCAGGGTGGCGGCGGCGATGCGGTCATTGCTCCACGTGCGGAACGGGCCGCCGCTGGCGGTGAGGATCAGCCGCGAAACCTCCGACGGAGCGCGGCCCTCCAGACATTGGAAAATGGCATTGTGCTCACTGTCCACCGGCAGCACAGCCACACCCTTCCGGCGCGCCGCCTCCATGACGGCCTCCCCGGCCATGACCAAAATCTCCTTGCTGGCGATGGCCAGATCGCAGCCGGCCTCAATGGCCGCCAGGGCAGGACGCAGTCCGGCGGTGCCGACGATGGCGATGAGCACCATGTCCGCCTCCGTTTCCCGGACCAGCTTCACCAGCCCCTCCTCCCCCCCGAACACCGTGCTGTCCGCCGGCAGCAGCCCGCGCAGCTCCTCCACCGCCGCCGCTCCCCCGCTGACCGCCACGTGTCTGACCCCGAACTCCCGCGCCTGCTCTGCCAGAGCAGCCACGCTGCGGCAGGCCGCCAGGCCCACTACCTCCATGCGGTCCGGAATATCCCGCGCGACTTTCAGCGCGCTGGTGCCGATGCTTCCGGTGGATCCGAGAATAATGATGCGCCGGCGGCGCTTCACGGGGTCATTTGCCACTGACATACCAAAGATAAAAATAGAAAACGGGGGCGGTGAAAAGCAGGCTGTCGATCAGGTCGAGAGCGCCGCCGATCCCCGGCAGCAGTTTACCGGAATCCTTCACCCCCAGGCAGCGCTTGACCACGCTCTCCGCCAGATCCCCCACCACGCAGACCGCCGCCAGCACCAGGCACATCACCGTGGCGCTCACCGGATTCAGCAGCGGCATGTCCGCCCGCCAGCCGAAATAAACGGCCAGCCCTGCGCCGACCGCACCCAAAGCCGCGCCGATCATGCCCTCCCACGTTTTGCCGGGGCTGACGTGCGGGATCATCTTATGCCTCCCAATCAGGGAGCCCACAATGTAGGCCCCGCAGTCCGTGAACTTGGTCGCCCCGATCAGAAAAACCAGATAGGGCAGCCCGCGCAGCCAGCCGTTTTCGGCCACCCCCGGCAGGAAAAGCACCCGCACCATGAAGCTGCACAGCCACGGAACATACAGAAAGCCAACGATGAAATACAGGATGGCCCACAGGGTGTTCCGTCCATCCAGCGGCCGGAAAAGCGTGGGCAGAAACGCGCCCAGCACCGCCGCCGCGATGAACCCCAGGTCCACCAGGGGGGGCCAGCCCCACTCATTGCGGAGGGAGAGGGAAAAAATGACCGCGAACCACGCTATGCTGAGCCCCAGCAGCCCGCAGCGCCACGGGCTGGGCAGCGAGGGATCCATTTTAGTCAGTTCCCACACCCCCACCAGTCCCAGCATTCCCAGCAGGATGAAAAACAGCGGGGCCTTTCCCACCACAATGGCCGCCACCACCAGAACCCACAGTGCCAGAGTGCTGATCAGGCGTTTGGCGAACACCTGCGCCTTGGTGGGTGAAGTCGGAGGAGGGGAGGGGGCTGGAACGGCTTCGGACATCGCGGTTCCTGACTAGGCGGAAATCCCGCCAGCGGCAAGTCCCGATTCCATGCCGGCCCGCCGCTGCCTCTTCACAGACTGTCGAAGCCACGCAGCCTGCGGGCCTCTGCCTGAACCGGATTTGGAGCGCCCCGGAGCTACCGCCCGCGTTCAAATCTTCAGAAAAACCTTCCGACGGAACATCCACCAGAGCATCAGCCATTCCAGCACCAGCACGGTCAGACCGTGCACAAACGGGGCATAGGCGGTCCCCGCGAGCTCAAAAACGCCAGTTCCGAAATGACGCGGCAGGGCTTTGGAAATGAAGTTCTGGAACAGATGGGCGATCAGATATGCTGCGATGGAATTCATGCCCACCACCGTCAGCACAAAAGCCCAGCGGCGGAGCTTCGCGATTTCCATGACCAAATAAAAAGCCGCCAGGAACAGGAAAGCCCAGCCCCCGCTGAACAGCACCCAGGAGGGCGTCCAGATGCGCTTCACCACCGGGCATACCCCCAGAGCATCCAGCCCCCATCCAGCCCCCAGGCCGATGAGGCCGGCGGCGATGAGCCAGCCCAGCTTTTTCCAGTGCGTCCAGGATCCGCCGCGCAGCAGGACATTGCCGGCCAGCAGTCCCAGGATCATGGTGCCCAGCGTCGGGATGAAGCTGAGGGTGGAGTAGCCGCCGCCATTCTCGACGAAGGGCTGCTCTCTTGGGAAAAGATTCAGAAACCAGCGGTCGAAGGCCCAGGCCGGATTGGCGTTGAGATTCCAGTGCGAGGCAAAGCCGGTCAGCGGCTCCGAGTCCGACGGCACCCGGTAAATGGCGAACGCCAGCCAGTAGACTCCCAGCAGGGAGGCCAGAGTGATCCACTGCATCTTGGGGCGCTTCAGCGCCAGGATGTAGAGAAATCCGTAGCCTAGACCGATCTGCGAGAGGGTGTCCTCAAAGGTCCAGTTGGTTTGACTGGAATGGGTGGAGCGCAGAAACACGCCCAGCAGCACCAGCAGCAGCGCCCGCCAGAAGGCATGCACCGTCCGTTTCCACTCCGGCTGTCCATCGGCCGCACGGCGGGCCAGCGAGAAAGGGAGCGCCACGCCCACCAAAAAAGTGAACGAGGGCTGGATCAGATCGTGCAGGGTGCAGCCGGTCCAGTCCACATGTTCCCAGTGAAAGGCCAGAGTGCGCCAGGTTTCATTGTCCGGCAGGGCTTGGGCCACCCGGGAGAAGCCCAGAACCTCCCCCATCATCAGCAGCATCACAAAACCCCGGTAGGCATCCACCGAGGTCAGCCGCTGGAGCACGCCGGGCGCTGCAGTTCCTGGAACCGCCACCGGCAGTGCCCCTACGGCAACTGCGGCGGTGGTGACCGTGGTTGTGGCAGCGGCAGCGGTCTCCACCGGGACCGGTGCCACAGCGGGCGCAATCACAGGCTCCGCTTTTTCCCATACAGGCTCAACGGCTGGGGTTTCCAGCATTGCAGGCTCAACAGGCTCCGCCGCGGCGGCGGCCGCCGGGGTGACTGCCTCTGGAGCCTCCTCGGCGGAAACGGTTTCCGGGGACGTGATCCTTTCCGGGGTTGGCGGTTCGGGTAAAGTTTCCAGCGCGGCAGGCTCCACCAAGGAGGCCGCAGGCAGAATTTCCTCAGCCGGAACCGGCTCCTGAGCCACAGCTTTCTCCGGAACAGGCTGTTCATCCAAAGTCTCCAGCAGGACGGGCTTCACCAAGGAGACCGCCGGAGGAATATCAGTTTCAGGAATATACTGAGCCGGAATGCTTTCCTGCACGGCTTCCCGCTCAGGAGCCGGTTCCGGCCTGGAGGTTTCCGTTACGACGGGAGCCCCAGGAAAAAACCCGGCAGCAGGGGCTTCCGGCGGGACGCGCTCAGCAGGAGCCACCTCCTGCCCAGGCGTGAAATCCGCAACGGGGACTTCCTTTGCTGCGGATTCGGGGGGCGGAGGCGGTTCCTCAACCGCAGGCTCCTTCACGGGGACCGGCTCCTGAGTCACAGCCTGTTCCGGGATCGAATCCACCCCAGGCGTTTTCACAACTATGGACTCTTCAGCAGATGCCGGTGGCTGAACCTCCAAAGCACCGCCTTCCACCGGCGTTTCCTCCCAGGCCACAGACTGCTGAGGTATGGAATCTGCGACGGTTGTTTCTGTCAGGACAGGCTCCACCGGCGTGGAATCCTCCGTCAGAATCTCCGTGGCCACGGTTTCCACCGGGGCGTCCCTCTCCGGAACCGGATGCACAGGCGGGATACGTGCCAGGCTTGGTTCCGCCGGAGGCAGGATGTCCTCCGCAATCTCCCGCGGCTTCGGATCCAATGGCGGCTTGGCAGGCGGGTCGGATGGCTCAGTCGGGGGTTCCATGTCGGGCATGGCCCAAAAACACCGTATGGCGCTGGATTTAAAGCGCTATTTCCCCGGAATGCAGGGAATTTATCAGCTCCACCGCCCTTCTCCATGGCTTATGAATAGAAAAATAAAAACCTCCCCGGCTTCCCTTTTGATGAGGGAAAGCCGGGAAGGAAAGCACCAAAACAGGCAGGACCGCAGGCGGCCCGGCTTGCGTTATTTGGGCTCCGTCGCCGGAGGCGGAGTGGTGGGGGCAGCGGGCGGCGCGGTGGGGGGCACCGCCGGGCGGGCCGGACCATTGCGCTCGCCACGGCCTCCGCGTCCACCCGCACCGCCGGGACCTCCACGGCCCGCGCTGAAGTTTTTGGCGAGCTCCTCAAGCTCCTCCTTGGTCACGGAGCCGTCCTTGTCGGCGTCGGCGCGTCCCAGCAGGCCCTGCATACCATCCGGGATTTCATCCGTAGTCAGCTTGCCGTCCTTGTTCTTGTCGTTCTCCAGAATGCGGGCCACAAATTCCTCAGGATTGCCCACGCGGCCAAAGCCGGGGCCGCCGCCACCGGGGGCGGGACGGAACTCATCCGGGGTCAGCTGGCCGTCCTTGTTTTTGTCCAGAGCCGCCAGGGAGGCGGAGGCTTTGGCCAGCTCCTCGGCGGAGATCACGCCATCCTTGTCCAGATCCAGCGCGGCGATGACAGGGTTCCCGCCGCCGCGCGGGCCGCCGCCAGGACCTCCGGGACCGCCCGGGCCGCCGCGGGGACCGGGCCCCTCCTGAGCCATGAGGGGAGAAAGGGAGGCCGCCACGGCGAGGGCGGCCCATGAGATTTTGAAGGTCAGTTTCATGGTGGAGTCAAAAGCCCGGACGGCTTACACGCCCGGGCTGACTTGGACCGGCGCACCCCGTGGGGAGTTCAATGAAAACAGGCATTTTCAGGGGAAAATATTTCCATGCCATCACTCCCGGTGATTGCCTACGGAACCACGTTTCAAAGCCGGTCAATTGTTAGGATTTTACAGCCTGCCGCAGCCTCTCCGTCCCTCATCGGACCAGCCTGCGGCCCACGGCTTGAATGATTATTCAGGCCTCCTTCCCGTCCTGCGGAAATTGCCGGTGCCCCTGCTCTGTCATCATGCTGCATCCTGCCCCCACGCACACTGTCATTCACTGGGAATTTGCTATCAAATCCCGCCAACCTCCAGCCAGCGCCCCTCCCGCCAGGACTGAAGCCCCAGCTCCGCCAGCTGCACGCCCTTGGCCGCCTCCCGGAGATTCCAGCGGAATGGGCTGCCGCAGGCCACGTGGCGCAGAAACAGCTCCCACTGCGCCCTGAAGGCGTTTTCATAACCGCCCGCGGCGTCGGGCACCTCCCGCCAGCCTGCCAAGTAATCGATGGGCTGCTCAATGTCGGGATTCCACACCGGACGTGGAGTCTCCGTGCGGCTCTGGAAATAACACTTCCTGAGGCCGAACACCGCACTGCCTTCCGTGCCGTCCACCTGGAAGGTAACGAGGTCGTCCCGCCGCACGCGGACACACCACGAGCTGTTGAGCTGGCACAGCACGCCGCCCTCCAGCTCGAAGGTGCCGTAGGCCGCATCGTCCGCCGTGGCGGCGTAGGCATTTCCGTTCTCATCCACCCGCTGGGGCAGGTGCGTGGCTCCAACGGCGCTCACCCGCCTCACGGCTCCGAACAGATTGTCCAGCAGATAACGCCAGTGACAGAACATGTCGGTCATGATGCCGCCACCATCCTCCTGACGGTAATTCCACGAGGGCCGCTGTGGCGGCTGCGCAGGATCCTCCCCGGTGAAGACCCAGTAGCCGAACTCCCCGCGCGCACTGAGAATGCGGCCGAAAAATCCGGAATCCCGCAGGGTCAGGAATTTAAGAATGCCCGGCAGCCACAACTTGTCCTGCACGGCCCCGTTTTTCACCCCTGCCGCCTCCGCCAGGCGGGCCAGGCGCAGGGCCTCCGGCAGGCCGGAGGCTGTGGGTTTCTCACAGTAGATGGCCTTGCCCGCCGCCACCGCCCGCTCCACGAACCCGCCACGCAGCTGCGTCAGGGAGGCATCGAAAAAAACCTGCCAGGCGGGATCCGCCAGCACCGCGTCCAAGTCCGTGCTCACCGGCAGGTCCAAGCCGGATTTGGCGGCGGTCTCCCTCAGTTTGGCCTCATTGCGCCCGGTGAGGATGGGATCCGGCAGAATGATGAGATCATCCGAAACACGAATGCCGCCCTCCCGAATGATGGCCGCGATGGAGCGGATCAGGTGCTGATTGGTCCCCATGCGTCCGGTGACGCCGTTCATGATGATGCCGATTTTCTGTATCATATTGATCACAAGGGCAGGCAGTGCCGCCGGCAGGCGGCGGTGATGGCCGCCAAGTATTCGTCCTGATCCATGGCCCAGCGGCGGCTGGAGAAAATCTCCACCTCGCTGAATCCTGAAAAACCCGCGGCCCCCATCCAGCCGGCTATCCGTCTCAAAGGGATGCAGCCCTCCCCCATCAGTCCCCGGTCGTTCAGCAGGTCCTCCGTGGGAACGCGCCAGTCACAGACATGCCAGGAGAACAATCTGCCGCCCCGCCCCGCCCTGGTGATCTCGGTCTCCAGCGCGGCATCCCACCAGGTGTGATAGGCATCCACGGCGATGCCGACCTCCGGCGGGCTGCCCAAGGCGTCGCAGAGGTCATTGGCCTGCCCCAGGGTGACCACCGCCGAGCGGTCGCCGGCATAGATGGGATGCAGCGGCTCCACCGCCAGCCTGACGCCCGCCGCCCGGGCATGGTCCACACAGGCGGCGATGCCATCCACGGTCTGCAGCCGCGACTCCGGCAGATCCTGCCCCGGCAGTGCGCCGCAAACCAGCACCAGCACCGGGGCTCCGCAGGCCGCCGCTTCATCAATGGCCCGCCAGGTTTCATCCACGGCCACCTGCCTTCCGGCGGCATCCGGCGCCGGAAAAAACCCTCCCCTCGCCAGCCCGGTGCAGACCAGCCCGCTGTCTTTGATCCAACGCCCGACCTCCGCCGGATTCCGCCCTTCGAAATTATACCGCCACAGCGTCACGCCGCCAATCCCCGCCGCCGCATAGGCCTTCAGGCACCGCTCCACCGGCCAAGGCCGGTTGGTGATGGTGTGGATGGAAAACCGGGACAGGGATGACATGACGGCTTCGGTTCCCTCAGAGATAAAACTTCAGATACGGTCCGCCCTGCGCCTGACGCAGGATCAGCAGCGCCAGTTCGCGGGCGTGATAGTCCCCCCACTGGCTGGATTCCCCCAGAGGAATGCGGCTGCCGGGCGGGATGTGGTCCCAGCCGTTGGGACGGTGATAGATGGAGTGCAGGATCAGCCCCTCGTGCTGCGGATTCTCCGAAAGGTAAGGAGGCGAGAGCACGGTGCGGGCAATGGCCAGCCCGGCCTGCCTCCAGCGCACTCCGGCCGCCCCCGGCGTGGCCTGCGCCAGCCGCAGCAGCCCCTGCGCGGCAATCACCGCGGCACTGCTGTCCACGGGCTCGCAGTCGTTGTGGATCTCCGCCGGGCGCGCCCGCCAGTCCCCCATCATGAACAGTCCCGGCGCGCCGGTGTCCCAGTAGGGAATGCCGTCCGCCGGGGTGTGCTCCAGATAAAAATCCGCCACCGCCTCCGCGGTTTCCCGGAACCGGCGGACCCACTTTTCCCGGCCGCCAAAGGGCTCCAGCACGTTCTCCTCCAAGGTCAGCAGAAACTCCAGCTGCTCCGCGAATCCGCACAGAATCCAAGCCAGCCCGCGTGTCCAAGTGCTGAAGGGACTGTAGCCCTGCTGGCTGGACGGGCACCGCCAGGCGCGGTCCGTCAGATTGAAGATGGACTCGTGGGCCACCCGTCCCCGGATGTCGTAGGCATCCCTGCCGGTGCCGAACCAGACATTCCAGCGGGCCGTGGACTCCGCATGCTCCAGCGCCCGTCCCAGGAGGGAAATCTCCCGGTCGCCCTCGCCCATCATCCGGTGTCCCAGCTGCCAGCCCACCACCAAGGAACGCATGGAGCGGATGGTGTCCGCAAACAGCGAATGCGGGCCGTTGAAGGAATGCACAAAGCCCGCACCCGCCGCATCCAGCGCCGTCCACCGCCCCGCCTGCACCGCGCCTGACAGCTTCAGCGCCAGCTCGTAAAAATCCCGCTCCCAGGCATTCTCCGGGATGCGGCCTTCGTTCATCAGCCGCAGCAGGGCGCCATAGGTGCTGATGTTGTTGAAGCCATGGTCATGCACGCCGGTGTGGCTGACATGCGAGGCCATGCGCAGACGTGTGGCCTCCCGGCCCATGGTCAGGAACTCCCCGTCATTCGTGGCATCGAACTGCAGCAGGGCGGAGCCGAATTGAAATCCCTGCGTCCACTCCGTCCAGCCGCGTGCAGTGTACTGCCCTTCCACCGTGAAAACCGGCGCTCCTTCGAAGGTCTCCCAGCGGCGGTGCAGACGGCGGATTTTCTCCGCCGACACCTCAAACACATGGCGGCAGGCCGGCAGCAGGGCAGCAGCGGTCAGGGATGAATCATCCTCGGTCATGTCAGGAAAAATTGAATGGGGATACCCTTGGTGAATTTCAAAAAATGCCGTCTCACAGCACCGGCACCGACAACCCCCCGTCCAGCCGGATGGAGTCCCCCGTGCAGAAGGGCAGCCCGCCGGTCAGAAAGGACCGCACTGCCCGGCCGGTGTCCTCCGGCTGCCCCCAGCGCCGCATGGGCACTTTGCCTCCGGTGATGACGGGATCGTATTTCCCTCTCACCGCCGCCGTCATATCCGTGGCCATGATGCCGGGGCGGAACTCCACCACCTGCACGCCATGCTCCGCCAGCCGCAGGGCGAACACCTTGGTCATCATGCCGATGCCCGCCTTGGAGACGCAGTAATCCCCGCGGTTGGTGGAAGCCATCTCCGCCGACACGCTGGAGACGAACACCAGCTTATAGCCCTCTGGCAGACGCGCCCCACCCGGATGCTCCACCCACCAGCGGGCGGCCTGCTGGGAGAGAAACCAAGGCGCTTTCAAATTCAGATCCATCACCGCATCCCAGGCCTCCTCCGTGTTGTCCAGCACATCCAGCCGGCCCGGGGAGGTGATGCCGGCATTGTTCACCAGACTGTCCAACCGGCCCAGAACGCCCAGCGTCATGGGGATCAGTCCCGCCCTCTCCGCCCGGTCCGCCAAGTCCGCCCTCAGCAGGGGAAACCGCTGCGCCCCGCTGAGCGCCACTTGGCGGCAGGCCCCGGCGGTGTCCGCAGCGGCGGCGGCATTGGAGGCGAAATGAATGCCCACACTCATACCGGCGCGGGCCAGCTCCAGCGCCACTCCTTTGCCCAGACCACGGCTGGCACCGGTGACAAGAACAGCGGCGGGTTCGGAATTCATGAAGGCAATTCTGCCTGAACCGGTCCTTTTACGATAGAACCACCAGCTATTCACATAGCACAAAAACGACTATTTTGCCCATTGGAAACTTGGCCGGAATGATCAAAATTTATCTAAAATCCTGTCTCAGAAATTTTTGACCGTTTTTGCGCCCAATATTGACACCCCGCGCGGCTGCTTTAGATTTTTTCGCCCGTCCGGGTTTTTGGTCACCACTGTTCAGGTTATGTCGAAACACTCCGATTCCTCCTCCCCGCACAGCGGACCGGAAAACTTTCCGGTCATGCCTGGTCTGGAATTGGTGAACATCAGTCCCCTGGGAGCTATTTTCCGCGTCAAACGGCGCTTTGAACCCGGAACCTCCCTGGCACTGGGGGTGCAGCTCTGCGACTGCCCATGGGCCGGAGCCCCGCGTTTCCTTGATTTGCGCGGCACGGTGGTGGAGTGCCACCGTGACCGGAGCCCCTCCGTGCGGGGAACCTGCTGGCAGGTCACTCTGCTGTTCCACAACGTCTCCGACACGGACTGTTCCGCAATCGCCGCCGCCCAATCCACTGTTCCCGCCAAACCCGCCGCCGCCGCACCGTTCCTTCCGTGCGGTGCCTCCTTTTTTGGGTTTCAAGGATTTCCTCCGGTCTGCGGCCTGAATTGAATTGAACTGAGTCGGTCCGGGAAAGCGCCGCCGGGCACGCATTCGTTGTTTCCTCCGGGACAAATTTTGGTATGGGCATTGCGGTCCGCCGTCCCATGGTCCCGCTTATGGTCCTCCCCATGACATGAATCCCGTTTACCGAATTTGCCATTCCCTCACCTGGGGCGTCGCCCGCGCCGCTCTGAATTTCCGCGTGATCCATCCGGAGAACCTGATTGAGGACGGGCCGGCCCTGATCTGCGCCAATCATGTCAGCTTTTTCGATCCCCCCCTGATCAGCATCTGCTTTGAAAAGGAGATCCATTTTCTGGCGCGGCACACGCTTTACAGCAATCCCGTGGCCCGCTGGCTCTTTCCGCGCCTGAATGTCACCCCCATCGACCAGGACCGCGCCGGCATGAGCGGCCTGAAAACCATGGTGCGCGTGCTGAATGGGGGACACCGGGTGCTGATTTTTCCAGAAGGAAGCCGCTCGCCGGACGGCAAACTCCAGCCCGCCGCCGGGGGAGCCGGACTCATTACCGCCAAATCCCGCGCCCCGGTGATTCCCATCCGTCTGTTCGGAGCCTATGAGGCCCTGCCCATTGGCTCGGGTCGGCCCCGGTTTGTCACGGTCACTGCCGTCATCGGCAAGCCTCTGCGCTTCAGCGAAGCGGAATTTCCCTCCGGCCGTGAAGGCTATCAGCGGATCTCCGACGCCATTATGGAGGCCATCGCCGCCCTGCGATGCCCGCTTGACCGCCTGCCGGAACCCGCCACCTGATGCCGCCCACGGCCTTTGGTTATCATAAACGGTGAATCAGCGGGGCGAAAAAGTCAAAAAGCCGCATTTGCTTTGCGTGACAAAGCAGTAGTGTGAGGCATATCGCCACATGCCCCTGTCTTCCGGTTCCTCCGCCTTCCTCAGACCGCTTCTTCAAGTCCGGCGGCATCCCGTGTTTCCAGTGTTGGTGTCCTGCGCGGCCCCGGCCCTGCTGTGCGTGGTGCTGCTGCTGGTCCGGAGGTTGATCACCGGTTATCTGCGGCTGGAATTCCTTCCCTTCAATCTGCTGCTGGCCTTCATGCCAGTGCTGTTTTTCCTGATTTCCGAATACGCCAACAAGCGCTGGCAGGTGCTGACGGGAGGAGTGCTGTGGCTGCTGTTTTTCCCGAATGCGCCCTATGTGCTGACGGACCTGATACACCTCAAACGCGCCTTGGGCGACACCGCCGCCTGGCTGGATCTGCTGGTCCTGCTGTCGGCGGCATGGTCAGCGCTCATCGGCGGCATGATCACTCTCAGACTGATGCAGAACCGCGTGGCTGCGGCTTTTTCGCCGTTGGCCAGCCATGGTTTTGTGGCTTTGGTGCTGCTGCTCAGTTCCTTTGGTATTTTCATCGGTCGCTTTCTGCGGTTCCACAGCTGGCATGCGGTGCTGAAGCCGCATGAGATCCTGACGGAGACCGCTCAGCAGTTTATGAACCCCGGGCAATTCCCGCTCAGCTGGCCGTTCACGCTGGCGCTCTTCGCGCTGCTCCTGTGCATTCATTATTCCCTGGGCGCCTTTGCCCGGGCCGTCAATACCGCCCGTCCGGCCACGGCCGCCGCCACGGCCGGAGCGGAGCCGCTGTCCGCCCGAAAACCGGTCAGCGCGGGAAATCCGCAAGCGTTCGGCGGCTAGCGCCCGGCTTTCAGACCCGCGCAGTATTCCACCAGATCCCGCAGCTCCCGCTTGGAGAGGAGCACGCCCAGACCGGGCATCATGCCGCTGGGCACAGGGTCGCGGCGGTCGATGCGCGCTTTCTCCACCGTGACCGCATCGGATCCCGGGACCTGAATGGTGAAGGCGCTGCTGGTTTCCGATTTCACCGCTCCCGCCACAGCGGTGCCGTCCTTCAGCGTGAAAACCGCCATCTGGAAACCCTCGGCGATTACCGCGTTGGGCTCCACGATGGATTCCAGAATGGCCCGGCGGTCCAGGCGGTCCCCCACACCATCCAGCGCGGGTCCGGCCTCACCGCCGGAATTCTCCACCCGATGGCATCTCATGCAGGCGGCCACGGCATGCTCCCGGAACACCCGCTTGCCCTCCACCGCGTTTCCACCCTCCAAGGACACAGCGAAAGCCGCCAGCGGATCGTTCTTTGGCAGGGCCGCCTCATATTTGGCCAAGGCCTCCCTCACCACTGCGGACTCACGCTTTCCCGCTGCCTCCAGCAGTTCCAGCCGGGCACCTGGCGGCACCTGAGCGGATGCCAGGCGCGTCAGATGATCTGTCAGCAATTCGTCGGCCTCCGACGAATGCAGAGTTCCGAGTGCCGTGAAAACCGCCCTGTCATCTTCAGCGCTCCCCTTCCCCAGCGCCGTTTTCAGGGACCGCACGGCCAGAGCCGGCTCGGATTTTCCCAGCAGACCCGCGGCGGTGATGCGCACCATGCTTTCGGAGTCATCCAGCAACGGCTTCAGACCGGTGGAGCGTTCCGGATCTAGGTTTTCCGGCAGCAGGCGGAGCGCGCTGACGCGCACCTGCACCGGATTGTCCCGGCCGAGGGCGTAATGGACGCAGCTGCTGATCCATGAAGGATGGCCCAAAGCGCGCAGGGTTTTCAAATACTGCACGGTCACGGCGGGATTTGAATCGATGACATTGCTTGTCATCAATTGGATGGAGCGCAGGGCATCCTCCCGGCTGCGCCCCTGCGGCAACGGACGGTAAAGGCCGGTCACCTTGTCGCGCGGCGGCGGATTTTCCCATTCAGCCATCATTTTCAAAGCCTCCACCGCCAAGGAGGACGGCATCGGGTGATCCGGATCCGTGATCCTCGTCACCAAATGATCTGAATTTCCCAGCCCTCCAGTTCTGAAAAAGGCATTCAGCCCGCGCAGGGTGACCATGGGATCATCCGACTCATCCGCATAAACGCCCAACAGACTCATCGCCTGCTGCCGCACCACAGGCGGTTTGCCGGTCTCCTGATCCACGGTGGCTCCGGTGCCGCTTATGGCGGTCTCCCAGCCACGGTCGGAAATCAGGCCTGCTGTCTCACGGAAAAAGTCCGGCTCATCATAAATCAGAAAGTCCGCCACATGGTTGGCCCATTTCACTCCACCCTGGCCAAAAGCCAGCATCACCGTCAGGCGCACATTGGCATCCTGACCACGGTCGTGGATGACTCCCTCCAGCGTTCGCAGCGCTCCGGCGTTCCGCTCCGCCAGACGGATCAGCGCCAAGGAAACCACGTGCCGAAGTTCCTGTGATTTTCCCGTCTCACGCCGGGCAAGCTCCAGCAGCGGCCCGGTTGAGGCCGGATCCCCGTGTTTCCCCAGCGCCTGCGCCGCCGCCAGACGCACGCGGGGGGACGAGTCCTTCAGCTTTTCCCGGATGAGTGCGCTCAGCTCCCCACTGAATGGCACCGGTTGCCCGCCGCAGGCATTCAGACAGGCGGTGCGGATCTCCTCGTCGGCATCCTCAAAGAGAGCGGCCAAGCCGGAATCATCAGGCACGGGCAGCGCCATGGCGGGATTCCGCTCCAGTTCCCGGTGGAAGGAGACCCTCACGAAATTTCCCAGCGCCCACACCGCGTGCAGCCGCGGCAGGCGCTCTTTCGAATCCACCAGCACGGACCGCAGTTCCTCCCGGATAGCCGGAGCGGATTCCCCGCGCAGCAGGCGGTCCGTCAGCTCCCACTGCGACTCCAGCCTCACCCGCTGGTCCGCATGGCCGAGCAGTCTGATCAGGACCTCCACCGGACTGCCTCTCATGCCCTCCGCAAGCAGGGACTGCACCTCCGCGATTTGAGTCGCCTGGGCCGCGCGGGCCTCCGCGTGCTCCACTTTCAGAATGCGGCCCTGAGCCGTGCGCTCCCAGCCCTCGTCCCAGAAGCTGACATACAGCCGGCTGTCCGGACCGAAATCCACATCCGTGGCTTGGCAGCCCGGAATGAAGCTCTCCAGAAACTCCAGCTGGAAGCTGGCACCATCCGGCTTCGGACGGAACACCGCCACCTGGCTGGTGGCGCTGCTGCCCTTGTAGCAGGCCAGGAAAAAGCAGCCGCGGTATTTCTCCGGCAATCCCGTGCCAGGATAGTGCACCAAGCCGCCGGGACCGTCCGGCAGATTCGCCAGCGGGCTCAGGATGCGGGCCGGTTGGTGTTTGCCCTCCGCCCTCGGCTCCCACATATGCTCCGCCAGCCAAGGATTCCGCTCCGCCGGCTGCGGATGGTGCTGATAACCGACGCGCCACCCGGCGTCCCCTCCCTCCACCACGTAAACCAGGCGCTCGCGGTCGCCCTGGTCACTGTCATTGTCGCAGGTGAAAAGGTTGCCATGGTCATCAAAGGCCATCTCCTGTGGATTCCGCAGGCCGCGCATCACCACCTCCAGCCGGCTGCCGTCCTCCTCGCAGCGGAAAATAGCCCCCTCGTCCGGCACCTCCAACGTGGTGCCCTCCTTCGTTTTCACGGAGGCGCCCCGGTCCCCTATCGAAAAATAGATTCTGCCGTCCGGCCCCTTGATCAGCCCGTGCAGATCGTGGCCGGTGTAGTTGAACCGGACTCCAAACCCGCGGAACACCTCCTCCTTTTTCACCGCCCTGCCATCGGCTCCGGTGCCCGACAGCTTGTATAATCCGGGAATGTTGGTCAGCCACACTCCGTCCGGCCGGGCCATTACACCGGAGGCGATGCCGTCCAGGATGGAGTTGAAGCCATCCGCATAAACCCCGGATTTGTCCGCCCAGCCATCGCCGTCCGTGTCCTCCACCAGCCTCACCACCTCGCTTTCGATGCCCAGCTTCTGCCAGTCGCCGGGGAAATTCTTTTTGATGCTTTTGACCCAATCATCCTGATTCCGGCTGGCCATGTCGTCCTCCAGCATGAACATATAGTGCCGGATATCCAGCACGCTGGTGCGGTAGCGGTGGGTCTCCGCGACATACATCCGTCCCCGGCCATCGAAGGAGAACGCCACCGGATTCGCCAGCAGCGGCTCCGTGGCCCACAGCCCCGCCGTGAATCCTTCCAGAATCCGCGCCCGCGAAAACGACCGCCGCGCTGCATCCGCCGTGTCCACCGGCGCCGTGTCCGCCACCCGCTCGGGTCCCTTCAACTCATGCGCCACCGCATGATCCTCCGTCACTCCCTCCGCCTCCACCGCCCGCAGCGGCTGCGGTTTGGCCAGGGAAGCCAGGATCATAACCGGAACCAGCGGGGTGGGAAACAGACGGCATTTCATGAGGCGGAAGCGTGGGTGAATGCGGGGCGGAACCGCGATAAAATAAATACGCGTGCTCTGGTTTTATTTCTTCCCAACTTTTGGCAGGGACAGAACAGGCGCTCCGTGCCTGTGACCCAATGACATCAGGGAGGGGTCGGGGGTCGATTCACCACGCATGCGCGT
>JAQGPJ010000075.1 GCA_028293125.1 Verrucomicrobiales bacterium
TTGCATTCCTGCCAGCCAGCGACTGGCTTTCCGGAAGAGTGGGGGGGCGGGAAAAAAACCTGAAAAATCCTGGTTCCCCCCTGGGCCGCGCCAGCGCTGAAGTTGGGCCGCAGGCCGGTTCCGACCGCAATACCGTGGCGGGTGACCACGCGGTCCTCAGCCTGGAGCTGACGCGGACCGGTGCCGTGCTGTCCTGGTCTTCAGACCCTGCCTGCCTCCATCATCCACAGCACTCCGGAGACCTGAGGCGGTGGACAAACCTGACCGCGGCTCCCTTGGCCGGAACGGGCGACTCCCTTTTCACAGCCCATTGCCGCCAAACGGCGGTCTTTGAGCGGATCGCCCTCCTGATTCCGCAGCATTGCAGCCGGAAGCTCACGGATCGTTGTTCCGGCCTGGGCGTTCCCCCCCGCGAATGCCTCTTTGCCGGCTTTCGGACCTTCCGGAAACCTGTCCATCATGAGCCTGCGACGGAGTTTCCGCCTGCAGCCGGTGGAGGATGCCGGAGCCGCCCGGTCTTGGCTGTCTGGAAACTTTTGTAATGTTTTGCAATGAAAATGGCGGCGAAAATGACGGCGCTTTCGTCATATTGGATGCAACCCCGCCGCCGTGGGGTTTCTCTCAGCCCGCACCACGGTTCCGGCATGAAAATTTCCTCCTCCCCCTTTTTTCTTTCCGCCGCTCTGCGCTGCGCGGCCGCGGTGGCGGTCTGCGCTGTGGCGCTGCCGGAGGCGGCGGTGGCCGGGAACCCGCTCCGCTCTCTGAAATCAAAGGTGAAGGGGGAGGTCAACAGGGTGAAGCGCATCGTGCAGCCGCGGCGGGCGGTGGCGGTGCTGCGGCACGGCGCCGCCTCCACGGTGGAATGGATCAACCCCGGCCAGCCCCGTCCGGTGCGCCGCCCCGGCGATGTGGGCGCCTCCCGCGGGGATGACGGCGCGGAGGACGGGGAATCCCTGAGGCAACGGCCCCACCCTCCGGAGGGGGGTTCCCGTCTCCCGGTGCGGGAGCGTGAACCGCAACCGCCGCCGCGCCGCCATGCGGAGGGTGAGGAGAGGAGCGATGGGGATTTCATGCAGGATCGGCAGCCGGACGGCCGCAGCCGCGGCGTGCCGGAGCATGAGGACAGCGACAGCGGGCGGGAGAAGGAATTCCGCCGGGAGGAGCGGCGGGGGACGCCGGAGATTGCCGGACGCCGGGAGCAGGAGCGCCGGGGGACGCGGCCGGCTCCGCCGAGTCCAGGGGCTGCTGCCAGCGCGCAGCCGCGTCCGCAGCCTGCGCTGGTGAAAACCGCCTCCCCGCCGGAGCCGTCGCGCCTGACGGAATCAGAGGAAAGCACAGTGGAGGCCGCGCCGCCGCCTGTGTCCGCCCGTGCGGTTTTGTCCCCTGAGAAACGGGGGACGCGGGAGGACCTTCCCTTCGGGCAGCCGGTGCTGGGGCGGGCGGGCTTGGTTTACAGCCCCCATGCCAGGGATTCGCTGGTGAATGTCGCGGATATTCCGTCGGGCACGCGGGTGAAGTGTCCCTACACGAGGAAGCATTTCCGCGTTCCCTGACCGGGGCGCGCCACAGCCCGGTCATCAAAGGCGCGGACCGGAGCTGCGGGCACAGAGGGCGCGGAGACATTCCGGAAGAGCCGGACCGGAAGCGCCCGTCCGGGACGCTTTGGACAGGGAACTGATCGACAGAATAATGTATTTTATTGTGCCAAAAATTCATGCTCCCCAAGGGTTTGGCTGGCAAGCCACTTGGATTTCCCCCTCCTGACAGCGCTTCACTGAGCCGTTTCCAGGCCGCCTGGATCCGTCCGGCGGTTCCTGATGAAAGCCGCAGGTGCGTCCGCAAGTCACGAACAGATGACCACAGGACCACTATTTTCACTTGCCAAAACGGGAGCCATATCAGCCATATCATGCCCCATTATCAGATGGTTTCCATCGGTTCAGCCTGAATGGAGCTTTGATCCCCTCCGCCTCACGGCGCCGTCACCCTCAGGTGCGCAAAGCGCCTTCCGCTTGGCCCGGCGGGCACAGAGGCCCGCACCCGCTGCACGAGGGCATCTTCAGAAAGGATCGTTTCCGTCATCCCCTCCGCACTCCACGGGCCGGTGGTGTTATCGCTCCACTCCACGGTGAAGACCGCTCCGGCACTCAAAGCCGCGGCGCTGCGGGTGTAGTGCAGATCTAGCCCTCCCACTTCGCCTGCGGCAATTCTCAAAGGGGCGGGGGAGTCCGCCGCTTTGGGATCAAGGCCGAGGCCATATTCCAGAAGATTGACCAGCCCGTCGCCTTCAAAATCGAAACCGTCTGCGGCAGCGCCGCTGTTCTCTGTGGTGCCGAAATGGAGCAGCCTCCAGCTCCCGAGGGCCGGCGGCAGCGCGGGAACGGGAACCCCCCTGCGGACGGCGCCCTCCCCGTCCGCCACATACAGGTTGCCGTCCGCGTCCACCGCAATGCCTTCAGGAAAGGCAAAGTGCGCCGCGGCGCCCGTGCCGTCCGCGCTGCCGCGAAGCCCCGCCGTGCCTCCAATGGTGGTCACCTCTCCGCCGGGCGTGATTCTGCGGACGGTGCTGCTGCCAAAATCCGACACATACAAAGTGCCGCTCCCGTCCACCGCCACGGCCACGGGGGAGAAGAAGCGCGCGGCGGCCCCCGCGCCGTCCGCGCTGCCAGGCTCTCCCGCAAGACCGGCCAGAGTGGTCACCACTCCCGCAGCGGTGACCCTGCGGATTGTGCAGTTGACGGCGTCGGCCACATAGACATTGCCCTCCGCGTCCGCCGCCAGGCCGTCCGGACGGCTGAAGCGCGCGGCGGCCCCCGCACCGTCCGCACTGCCGCGTTCCCCCGCAAGACCGGCCAGAGTGGTCACCACTCCCGCAGCGGTGACCCTGCGGATGGTGTGATTATCGGAGTCCGCCACATATACATTGCCGCTCCGGTCCGCCGCCACTCCCAAGGGAAAGTTAAAGCGCGCGGCGGCCCCCGTGCCGTCCGCACTGCCCTGACTTCCCGCAAGGCCCGCAAGGGTGGTCACCACGCCGCCGGGCGTGACTTTGCGGATGGTGGAGCTCAGAGGGTCCGCCACATACAGGGTGCCGGCCCCGTCCAGGGCCACTCCCACGGGAAGGGCAAAACGTGCGGCGGAGCCCGTGCCGTCCACGCTGCCGCTGTTGTCCGGGCTGCCGGCCAGGGTGGTCACCACTCCCGCCGGTGTGATTTTGCGGATGGTGTGGCTCTCACCGTCCGCCACATACACCGTGCCGTCCCCGTCCACCGCCGCGCCAAAGGGATACATGAAACGCGCGGCGGCTCCGGCACCGTCCGCGATGCTGAGATTTGCCGGGCTGCCGGCCAGGGTGGTGACCGTCCCGGAGGGCATGATTTTGCGGATGGTGTGGCTGTCCGTATCGGTTACATACACTGTGCCGCCCCCGTCCGCCGCAACGCCCGCGGGATGGTTGAAGCGCGCCCCGGCCCCCGTGCCGTCCTCACTGCCGGCGACCTCCGCAAGACCGGCCAGGGTGCTCACCACTCCTGCGGGGCTGACTTTGCGGATGGTGTGGTTCCGGATGTCCGCCACATAGAGGGTGCCGCTCCCGTCCGCCGCCACATTAAAGGGACGGCTGAAGCGCGCGGCGGCTCCCGTGCCGTCCGTGCTGCCGGAAACTCCCGCCTTTCCCGCCAAGGTCGTCACCACGCCGCCGGGAGTGATTTTGCGGAGGGTGTGGCTCTCCGGCTCCGACACATACACATTGCCGCCCCCGTCCACCGCCACTCCCAGGGGAAAGTTAAAGCGCGCGGCGGAGCCCGTGCCATCCGCACTGCCGGGGGTTCCCGCCTTGCCCGCGAGTGTGGTCACCACTCCCGCGGGGCTGACTTTGCGGATGGTGTGGTTGAAGGAGTCGGCCACATACAGGGTGCCATTCCCGTCAAATGCCATGCCTTCGGGACCGCCGAAACGGGCGGCGGCCCCCGTGCCGTCCTCACTGCCGCCGACCTCCGCAAGACCGGCCAGGGTGCTCACCACCCCCGCGGGGGTGATTTTGCGGATGGTGTGGTTATAGGTGTCCCCGACATACACGTTCCCGCCCCCGTCCACCGCCACACCATAGGGAAAGCTGAAGCGCGCCTCCCCGCCTGTGCCGTCCGCGGTGCCGAAGGTATCCGCGCGGCCCGCGAGGGTGCTTACCAATCCCGCGGGCGTGATTTTGCGGATGCAGTTATTGGAGGTGTCAGCCACATACACGGTGCCCGCCCCGTCCGTGGCCACGCCGTAAGAGAGGGCAAAGCGCGCCTCCGCGCCCAGGCCGTCCCGGCTGCCTTCTCCCCCCTGCCGTCCGGCCAGATTAACCCACGCATACTCCGCTGCGCCCGCGGCGCCCGCTGCAAAAAGCCCGAGCAGGGTGAAAAGAAGAAAGCCGGAGGTTTTCATGGTGGTGCTGCAGCAGGACCGGCCCCGGACAATGCGATCCGGTGTTTGTGGGTAAAGCCTTCATTAAGGAGCGGGCTGCTCAATGTCCAGAGTAAAAAGGACAGGCGCGGCGGGCAAACGGGGAAATCACCCCCGGAGGGGAGGACAGAGGCTGCAGCGCGGGGCATGAAAGGGAAAAAACCGGAGCTTCAGGGGGGCTCCGCCCCGCCTTGAAGAGCGGAGTGCTCTTTCCCGGAGAGAACCCTTTGCCGGCCGTCTTCCCTGCCCCCCTTCCGCATCCGCCATATTTAATGATAATTATTCCCATCAGACGGATTGAATCCGCCCGGGCGCGGGACGCCGGGAGAGACGCGTGCAGAGAACGCGCAGCACCGGCAGGGCAGGCCACGGAAACCGCGGGCGCGCGCGCCTCCTGCGCGCCTCAAAGCCAATGCTCCTCAATAACAGGACGCTTGCTGATCCTCTTTCTCTTATGGCGCACTCACCCCTCAGGCGCACAAAGAGCCGCGGGCGGCTCTCCGCAGGCACCCTGAAGGGATGCGTGCGGAGGGCTGCCCATGTCGGGGAGCGGTGTCCGGCCCCCCGTGGAGAGACCGGTGCTCCACTCCGCGCCATACGTGATCCCGCCGGCTCCGGCGGGAGGGGGAAAACTGCCACTGAAGCCTCCCACGGATACTTGCCACTGCGGCAGCCCTGCGGAGGAGGCCGCTTTGGGGTCAATCCCGAAGGCGTACTCCATCAGATTCACGAGCCCGTCGCCGTCAAAATCAACGCCGTCCGTCGCATCGCCAGTGCACCCCGCGCCGGCGCCGGAATGGAGGAGCCGCCATGCCTCCAGAGCGAAAAGCGCCGGAACGGGAGTTCCCTTATGATGCAGACGCCGTCCGTCACAAACGGGTTCCCGCCTCCATCCACCGCCACGCCTGCAGGATCCAAGGTGTCCCAGCGGGCAAAGCCGCCAACCCAATAATAGATCTTATTGAACTTCCAAGGGATGGCTCATTTCCACCGGATGACCGGGAAATGTAAATTCCACCGGCCTGGGATTGCCCGGGTGTGTCAAACAGTCGGCCTGTCTGCGGTTACTGGCTTGAAAAATCGGCCTTTTTAGCCGCCTTGAGCCACTTTCCGGCCGTGGAGACGGAAACTCCATGCAGCCAAGCCACATCCCCCGGCCTGCCCCCGGCATCCAGCCCCGCAGACACGGGAAGTCCGCGTCGTCTTTCATCACCGGATTTTGGAACTTCCGAATCCTCCGGCCACAGTCGTCGCGGGAGCGCAAAGCGCACTAACGCTTCCAATGCTCCCCGAACCCCTGGCCATGGGGCTGGCCCGCTTCAACCCGGGCCTGCGCAGATTCTCCGCCACCGCTCCAGAGCATCCTCCAAATCCGCGGCTCTGAGAGGTTTGGTGATGTAATCATCCATGCCGGCGGCAAGACAATGCTCACGGTCGCCGACCATGGCATTGGCGGTGAGCGCGATGATATAGAGTCCTGAACCTGGATACTTCAGCCGCAGGCGCCGCGAAGCCTCGTAACCGTCCAGTTCCGGCATCTGACAATCCATGAGGATGATATCATAGGGCACCTGCTCCACAGCCGTGAGCACCTCCGCGCCATTGGCCGCCGCATCCGCCGCATGACCAAGCTTCCGAAGCTGAAGAAGGGCCACTTTCTGATTCACGGGATTGTCCTCGGCCAGCAGCAGCTTGGGCTGCGGGACGGGATTTCCCTGCAAACCATTCTGCCGCCCGCCGTTCCGGGACGCCGGTGATGGGGGGATTGGGCTCCTTTCCCCGCCGTTGGAGGAGGATGGCGTCCTGATGGCAATGGATACAGACTGCTCAGCCGGAGCCGGCTCCGCTTCCGATCTGTATCCAAAACCGGCGGTGAAATGGAAGACCGAGCCTTTGCCAGGCTCACTTTCAACGCCGATCTTCCCGCCCATCATCTCCACCAGTTTCCGGGAGATGGCCAGCCCCAGTCCGGTGCCGCCATACTTCCGGGTGGTTGAGGCGTCCGCCTGGATGAAAGGCTCAAAGAGCCGTCCCTGGGTTTCAACGTCGATTCCAATACCGGTGTCCTCAATCTCAAAGAGAAGAAGCATCCTGTCCTCTCCCTTTTCCCGGGGATGGACCCTGATGCGCACGCTGCCGCCCGGCTCTGTGAAGCGGATGGCATTGCCCAGCAGATTGGTGATCACCTGATGAAGGCGCCCTGCATCCCCCACCAGACAATGCGGAACCGCCGGGTGAACCTCCACTGACAAATCAACCCCGCCCCGGGGGACGGCTCCGGCTGAGAGTTCGAGGCAGCTTTGGAGAGTGCCCCGCAGGTCAAAATCCGAATTCTCAAAAGTCAGTTTTCCGGCCTCCACTTTGGAAAAATCCAGAATTTCATTGATGATGGTCAGCAGCAGCTCCCCGCTTCTGCGGATGGTCTCCACGAAATCCCGCTGCTCCGGATTCAAATCCGTATCCAAAAGGAGTCCCGTCATCCCCAGCACCCCGTTCATGGGAGTCCGGATCTCATGGCTCATGTTGGCCAGAAACTGACTCTTGGCACTGTTTGCCTGCTCCGCGGTCTGGCGCGCGGACTGCAGTTTCTCATTGGCGAGGGTGATTTCGGAAATATCGCGCCCCACACAGAATTTCAATTGGTCCTCCTCCGACCAGTTGGCCGACCAGATCATGGGAATCACCGTGCCATCCTTCCTGATCCACCGCCGGATGAAGCCGGCCTGGGCATCACCACTTAGAATTCTGACGCTGGTCTCGGCCAATTTCCGCTGGTCCTCCTCCGGCATGAGGTCTAGAATGGAGCGGCCCGCAAGCTCCTCCGGCAGGTAGCCCAGCACTTTTTCACAGGCATCGCTGATCTCCACGATACGGTTATCCCGGTCCAGCGTGCAGATGATATCCAGTGAGAAGGCGAGAATTTTTTCGATCGCCCGCAGGGCGCTGCTCCGCCCGGAAATCACCTCATTAAGGTTTTCCTTGGCTTTTTCGAGTTCCCAATTCTGATTTTCGACTATCTGAGCGAGCCGGTCCCGCGCGGTGCGCTGCTCATGGATATCGGTGCAGGTTCCCACCCACTGTGTAACCTTTCCAGTTGAATCCCGGAAGGGTTCAGCCCGTGCCAGGCACCAGCGCCATTCGCCGCCATCGCTCCTGAGACGGCATTCCCCCTCATACATGTTTCCTGAAACCAAAGCGTTTTCCCAAAGTTTCAGGCAGCCCGGCAGATCGTTTGGATGAAACGTATCCATCCATGCACCGGTGGCAAGCTCCTCCAGTGGTCTTCCCGTAAAGTCCGCCCAGCGCCGGTTGAGGTAGCCGGTTGTGGCATCAGAACTGGTCATCCAGACCAGTTGCGGAATGGCATCAGCCAAAAAATGGTAAAGCCCCACCCGTTCGGCCAGTTCCCGCTGGGTGGCTGTCAGTTCCGCCACCACCCGTTGGCTTTCCAGTTCCTTGGCCTCAAGGAGCCTGTTTTTGATTTCCGCTGCGGAGAGCCGCCAAGGGCGGTTACTGACGGTGCCCACCAGCAGAGCCGCCAACGGAAGGCAGATGGCCCACAGGAGGAGATGCTTGGCGGACCGGTCACCGGTGTCGAAGCTTGCCGGCCCCAAGGCCTGGGACCAGACAAGATAGGAAATGCAGAGAATGGTGCTCACCAAACCTCCGGCTGTTCCCTCTGCCCGGGACCAGAATATGACCACCAGACTTAAAATCGCTCCCGGAATGGGAAACTGTCTCTGACCTGCAAAATGAACCACGGCCACGGCGGCCATGGTGCCCAGAATGGGAATGGAAAATTGACGGAAAAAGGATGCGGCGAATTTTATTGAAAAACCGCGCTCAGTATTCAAGGAGCGCGCGTCCTCCAGGCAGGTTTTGAGTCTAAATCTTAAAACATCCGAAATAAATGGAATGATCATGTGGCATTGGTTTCGGCGATTTTGCGGTGCTCGAGTGTTTTTCCCCCTGCTTGAAGGCAGTTGCGCCCAAGGCTGAAACGGCGAAACGACCGACTGGAAATATAAATCATTTTTTATCAATATCACCCTGTCTTTTCCTTATATTCACTGCCTTATTGCGGATCACCATTACCGGACCGCCTGATCACGGCAAAATGTCCTCCCGGACCTGACTGTCCTGTCAAACATCAAAACCTTGTTTTTTCAAAGCGGTTTCCAAACGGCAAAGCGCACGCTTTACCGTGCTCATGGTCAGGTGGATCGAACTCTTCGCCTACATCGAAACCTACTACAATACCGCAGACACTCCCCGCTTCGATACCTCAGCCCGGCGGAATTCGAAGCCCGGCATCTTTCCCTAAACTAAATTATTGGTCCAAAGAAGCAATGTCCCCCTCCTTCCCTCTGCTTTCCCGTCTCCGTCAGGAGACCGCCGCCGCCCACCAGTCACTGGAGGACTCGCTCGATGTGCCCTCCGTGATCCTCCACCGGGAGGCGTATGTGGAAATGCTGGGGAAATTTTACGGATTCCACCGGGGAATCGAGCAGGCGCTGGAGGCTGTTGGCAGCTGGCCGCAGGGGAAATACAATCCCCGGGAAAGGCGGAAATCCCCATGGCTGGCGAAGGATCTGCACGCCCTTGGATGGAGTGCGCAGCGCCTGGACAGCCTTCCCGCATGCCAGCCGGAGGATCTGCCTCCTCTGAAGGACACCGCCTCCGCCCTGGGGTGCGCGTATGTGATGGAGGGCTCCACCCTGGGAGGGCGGCACATCTCCGCCCTCATCGCCAAAGGCTCCGCAGTCCCGGAGGGGGCTTTCCGGTTTTTCCGGAGTTACGGGCAGGAGACCGGGACCAAGTGGCGTGAATTTCTGGAGATTCTTGCAGTCTTTGGGGAATTTGCCAGCGTTGAGGAAGTTGACCAGGCTGTGCGGTCCGCCCGTGAAAGTTTTCAATTTTTCAGCCTCTGGATCCAGCGTGACCCTTCCCGGCAGCCATGACCCCACTGCCCTGGAGCTTTGCAGCCGGGAGCCGATTCACATTCCAGGATCCATTCAGCCCCACGGCGCCCTGCTGGTGCTGGAGGAGGGATCATTGGACTGCCTTCAGGTCAGCGCCAACTGGACGGAGCTGACGGGCATCCCGATTGCCGCATCCTCCATCACCGGCAAACCTCCCGAGGAACTGCTGGGCGCAGCCGCGGCGGACCAGGTGCGCCGGTCCTGCGGCGGACAGGAGGCCGAGCAATTGCTGTCCCTGAGCCTGCCGGCACGGGATTTCGACACCGTGCTGCACCGACGCGACGGCGTCGTCATCGCGGAACTGGAGCCCTCAGCGGGGCCGCTGGCCATTTCTCTGAATCTGAAACTGCAGCAGGCCTTGGCGGATCTGAGAGCGGCGGCCACGCTTCCGGACCTTTATGACTCCATGTCCCGCTCCGTGGGCCTTCTGACCGGTTATGGCCGGGTGATGGTTTACCGCTTCGACCGCGACTGGCACGGGGAGGTGGTGGGGGAATACATCTCCAGCCCCGGCATGGAATCCTACCGCGGCCATCATTTCCCCGCTTCGGACATCCCGGAGCAGGCCCGTGCGCTCTACACCAAAAGCTGGCTCCGGATCATTCCGGAGGTCCACTACACGCCCGTGCCTCTTCTTCCTCCGGGCAATCCGGTGACGGGGCGGCCTCTGGACCTGAGCTTCTCCGTGCTGCGGAGCGTCTCCCCCATCCATCTGAAATATCTGAAAAACATGGGGGTGGGGGCCTCCATGTCCGTTTCCGTGATCACCGAAGGGCGGCTGTGGGGGCTGATCGCCTGCCACCACCCCTCCGCCCGGCACCTGCCGTTTCACGTCCGGTCATCCTGTGAAATTTTGGGTCAGGTGGCCTCTCTGGAGCTTTCCTTCCGCGAGGAAAAACAGCGTCTGGGGGAGTCAGCCGCCGCCACGCGCATCCAGACCGGTTTCTTCGATGTCATTGCCGGGGAGCCGGATTTTGCCGAAGCGCTGGTGAAATACATGCCCAGGCTGCTGGAATTCATGAATGCGGGCGGCGCGGTGCTGCACCTCAATGGCCGCACTACGCTGCTGGGCGCGGCACCGGACGAAAAGCACCTGCCGGATCTGCTGGACTGGCTCCGCACCCAGGAAATGACGCCGGTTTTCAGCACCGACGCGCTCAGCCGGGTTTTTCCTCCGGCGGTTGGTTATCAGGACTGCGGAAGCGGCCTGCTGGCGGTGCGGCTGTCGCCCGTGGAGTTTGAGTGTGTGCTCTTTTTCCGTCCGGAGGTCATCACCGAGATCACCTGGGCAGGCAATCCCGACAAGCCGGTCATTCCCGGCCGGATGCTGAGCCCGCGCCATTCCTTTGACGCCTGGGTTGAAACGGTGCGCGGCCAGTCCCTGCCGTGGACGGAAGCGGAGCGCAGCGGCGGCGCGGAGCTCAGGATGGCGCTCAACGCTCTGGTGCTTAAACTGACGGAGCGTCTGATCGCCGCGAATGAGGAGCTGGCCATTGCCACCGCCAGGGCGGAGGCCCATGCGCGGGCCAAGGCGGAGTTTCTCGCGAACATGAGCCACGAAATCCGCACCCCGCTCAATGCGGTCATCGGGATGTCCGAACTCCTGATGCA
>JAQGPJ010000098.1 GCA_028293125.1 Verrucomicrobiales bacterium
AGGGGGTATTGGTTATTCGTTATTGGAGGTGGGGGGGATTTGCAATGGAGGGCGGGTGGGAAAAAAAGGGGTGTCAAAAAAACGTATAATCCTCTTGCGCGGAGCGGCGGGTGCTGCTTAATCAGCGGCTCGCCTGCGGCTGCCTCCTCAATCAGCACCGCTCCGGCGCATTAAACACCCTGTGCCAGCAGGGGCCTCCCTTTGCTCGGGTGGCGGAATGGTAGACGCGTACGTTTGAGGGGCGTATGGGGTAACCTGTGGGGGTTCGAGTCCCCCCCCGAGCACTTTCTGAATTCCGCTTTGGCGATTCAATGGTGGTACTGGAGAACCCTGTGGCTGGCTTCAATCGAGGCTGTGCATCCGCTGCCGGCGGGTTGCTCCGGCAGTTGTCACTTTGCCTGATTTCCGGGATTCAGGCTGTCCGGTGGTGTTGGTGTGATGAAAACAGGCTGGGAAAAAATTCCCTCAGGAGCCGGTTTCAGTGCGGCAGGACCTTTCCGTACAGTTCCGTGAAAGCGGCGGCGTCCACGCGAGCCGGATTGAACTGGGCGGTCCATTGGGCCGCGGCCTCAGCGGCGAGTTGTGGGATTTTCTCCGCTGCGAGGGTGCCCGCGGGAGTGGCAAGAGGCAGAGCGGCTTTGGTCAGAATTCCGGTGAGGAAATCGGCAAAGACATCGCCGCCGATGCCCAGAGGCGCTCCAAGACGGGCGTATTCGGCGCGGGCTTCGGGCTGGGTGGTGTTGAGCCGGACGACGTGGGGCAGCATCATGCCCACGGCCTCGCCGTGCACGATGCCGAAGTGGGCCGTGAGCGGATTGGCGGAGGAGTGCGCCGCGCCCAGCATGGAGTTTTCAATGGCCACACCGGCCAGCGCCGCCCCCAGCAGCATGGCGGAGCGGGCCTCCAAGTCCTGCGGGTCATTCAGCACCCGTAGATAGACGCTGGCCAGCAGGGAAAAAGCGGTCCGGCTGTAGGCGGTGGAGACCGGCGTGCTCCGCGTGCTGACAGCGCTCTCCACGGCATGGGCGATGGCATCGATGCCGGTGACCCGGGCCACGCCGGTGGGCACCGTGGCGGTGAGGTCGGGATCGAGAATCGCGATGCGGGCGGCGGCCTTCTTGTCGCCGCAGGCCATTTTGGCATGGGTTTTGGCGTCGGAGATCAGGGCGTAGGACTGGCACTCGCTGCCCGTCCCCGCGGTGGTTGGAATGGCGATCAGCGGCAGCATTGGGCGCGTGGCGCGGCCTGTGCCATGATAGTCACTCATTTTCCCGCCATTGGTGAGGAGGAAATTACAGCCCTTGGCCGTGTCCATACTGCTCCCTCCTCCAAGGCCGATCAGAAGGTCTGCCTGATTTTCCCGCGCCGTGGCCACGCAGGCGTCCACGGTGTCGGTGGTCGGGTTCTCCACCACGCCCATGAAGGCGCTCCATTCCACGCCTGCGGCGCTCAGGCTTTGCAGCACACGGTCCAGATGGCCGGCATCGGCAATGCCGCGGTCTGTGACCACCAAGGCGCGCTGGGATCCCAGTGTGCGGGCAAAAACCCCGGCGCGCTCCACCTCCCCGCTGCCAAACACCACCCTGGTGCCAGGCGCGTGGGAGAAATCAGCCACAAAATCCGGCACCGATTCCCCGGTCAGAGTTGAAAGAAGACGGCGGAGATCAGGGGCACCGGTAAGCATGGGATTGGGGGAAGCCCACTGGAGCATGGGATGTTCCGGAATATATCCCCGCGATTGCGGACGGCGGTGGGAATGGTGCGGACAACCCGTTCAGCGGGAGGGAGGAATGTAATAAGGGGATGGCGCCGGGGCGGGCGCCACTTTTCTACGGATCCAGCCCACGGTGTTGTTCATGCCGTTTTTGAGGTTTTCCGTGCTCCGTAGCACCGAGGCTCTGGTTTTATCCCAGTTTTTGGGAGCCTGCGGGACCGGGGTGCGGAACCAGTTCTGAGCAATAATGTTGCCGGTGCTGGCTCCGATGGATACCTCGCCCACCCGCTCGCCCTTGGCGTTCAGCAGGGTGAGGAACCACGCGGCGTTGTTGGAGAGTTCCAGGCAGCGCAGCTGGTAGTTCACGCTGTCAAATCCGATCCTGGCAGCCTGGGCGGCGGCCTCAGCCTTCAGAAAGGCCGCATTGGAGTCGATGTTCAGCCGGTGCATGGGCAGCGGCGTGGAACTGAGTCCGTTGGCGTATTTGGGGGGCAGAATGCCGTCGGACAGCACCACCCCCCTGCTCACATAAAACTCCCGCACCGCACCGCGGTCATCCCGCGCGATGACCCGCCAGACCGGCGGCTGATCCACCCCGCGCTCGCCGGTGAGATGAATCATCTGTGACAAATATTCAGGTCTCCGGTCGCGGGCTACAATGCGCATGGCGCCTTTGCCCGTGGTCTGGGCATCCCCGGCCCGGGCTTGGGCACGGGCGGACAACGGCACTCCCGCCATCAGCAAGGAGAAAATCAGAAAAACAGCACGCTTCATGTTATAAAATCAGGAGGAGGTGGCATTTTCCGCTACACCGTGTTTTCAATCTTTCCAAGGCATTTCCATCATGGCGGGACACGGAAAACCGCCCGCCATGACAGGGAAAATGCTGCTCTGCTCACTCGTCGCCGGGTTTCAGCAATCCCAGTTTTTTAAGCTTGGGAATCGTGGAAAACTGGCAATAGCGGTAGTTGCCTGTTTTGTTGGGGACGTTTTTATTGAAATAATCCTGATGGTAATTTTCCGCTGGATAAAAAGTGGCGGCTTTGGTGATTTCCGTGATGATGGGGTCCTTATACTTGCCGCTTTTGCCCACCTCCTCCTTCACCTTGAGGGCCACCGCTTTTTGTTCATCTGTATGGTAGAAAATGCCGGACCGGTACTGGGTTCCCTTGTCGTTGCCCTGCCGGTTCAGGGTCGTGGGGTCATGCATGTCGAAAAACAGGTGCGCGAGGGTTTCGAAGGGGAGCACAGCGGGGTCGTAAACCACCTCCACAGCCTCCGCATGACCGGTGAGGCCGGTGCAGACCTCCTCATAGGTGGGGTTTTTGGTATTTCCGTTGGTGTAGCCGCTGGTGGCTTTGGACACGCCCTTCACGCGGCGCATGATGACTTCGGTGCACCAGAAGCATCCGGTGGCGATGGTGACGGTTTCCATTTTGGGAGGGGTTGCGGTGGAGGGAGTGGCGGCAGGGGCCGGAGCGGGAGCGGCGGTGGGCTTTGCGGGCTCGGCAGCACGCGCGGACAGCCATGAGCCGGCGGTCAAGACAAGGGAGACTAGGAAAGTCCGGGTTTTCATAAGTGGTTACTCTTCAAAGAGCGCTCGCGGCGGCGGAATATTTCACGAAATCAGTGGCTCCCCATTCTGGTGCGGTCAGATAAAGAGAAAAGCAGCAAAATTCACGATGGATCCAAGGGGGCCGGAACAGCGTCCCGGGGGCGTTCGCCGCGGGCAGGGGTGCGCCCGGTGCATTTCCGGTCCGGCTACGGGTTGGGGTGCGGGCTATTTTTATGATCAGGCCTCTGCACCGATGGAAATTCGGTCGTTCCGGGATTACGTAAAATTCATCTTGAATTAAAGAAATATGCCCTTGGAATGCCGCCCCATTAAAAGACAGCCAATAAGATGAAAAAATCAGGAACGGATTTTCATGAAAATATCATCATAAAACCGCGTTAATGTTCCATTGGCTGTGAGAGCATGAGGAGTTGGCAGGCAGCAAACCAAGTTTTTTGAATGAGTCAGAGCGATGAAATCAGGGAAAACTCCGCCTCCCGCGGGTGGCGTCTGTGGCTGTGGCGGCTGGGTATTGCCGCCTGGCTGGTGGTGCTGGGGCTAGCGCTGCTGGCGCTCCGGAAGGAGTGGTCGCATTTCCGGCTGCGGGACCTCGATCACGCCCTCTCCCAGCTGGGGTGGCCCCATATCCTGCTGGCGGTCGTGTGCACCGGCCTGAGTTATTTTTTCAATGCGGCCATCGATCTGTTTTCCCTGAAGTGGATCGGTCGGAAGCTGCCCACCGGGCGGGCGCTGGGCTGCTCCTTCATCTCCACCGCCTTCAGCCTGAACGCCGGCGGCACACTGCTGGGCGGCGGCGGAGTTCGGATGAGACTCTACACCGGTCTGGGGCTGACGCCTGGAGAGGTGGCGCGGATGGCGGGTTTTGCCGTGATTGCGGGCTGGGCGGGACATGCCTTGGTGGCGGGCACGCTGCTGATGATGGCTCCGCAGGCGCTGCCCATGCTGCCGGCGCCGGCGGCCCGCGGGCTGGGGGCGGTGATGGCGGCGGGGGCCTTGGCGCTGGCCTTTGCCCGGGCGCTGCCGGTCAGAAAGGGGCGGTGGCCGGCCCGCTGGATTGAAAAATGCCCGCCGGTCAAACTGGCGGCGGGCGCATGGATCTCCTCAGCCCTGGATTGGCTTCTGGCGGGGCTGGCCATCCGGGCACTGCTTCCGGCGGACACCGGATCGCTGGGGACAGCGGGCTTTCTGGGAGTGGTGGTGATCGCCCAGCTGCTGAGCGCGGTGAGCCATGTGCCGGGCGGCATGGGGGTGCTGGAGCTTTCGGTGACGCAGTTGGTGGGCAAAAGCATGCCGGGCTCCGCCTTGGCGGCGGCTCTGCTGGCCTATCGCGTGATCTTTTATCTTGGACCTTTTGCGGTGGCCGCGGGCTGGATGGGACTGCGCGAGGCCTGGGGCCGGCGCGTGGTGGTGCAGCGCGGTCTGGTGTTCGTGGCCGGGTTCTGGCGGCGGCTGGGGCCGCGGCTGGCGGCGCTGATGGCTTTGACAGGGGGATTTCTCCTGATGCTGTCCGCCAATACTCCGATGGAGGTGGCGAGACGACAGTGGCTGGAGGCTTTTCTGCCGCTGACTCTGGTGGAGGTGTCGCACTTTCTGTCCAGTGTGGCGGGGGTGGCCCTGCTGATCGTGGCGCGGGGACTCCAGCGCCGGGTGAATGCGGCATGGTGGGCGGCGGTGATGCTCTCCATCAGCGGGGTGGTGTTTTCCCTGCTGAAGGGAGTGGATTACGAGGAGGCCGCGGTATTGGGCTTCCTGCTGGCGTGCCTGCTGCCATTCCGCGGGCACTTTCACCGCCACGCGCGGGTGTGGTCGCGCCGCTTCACCCTCGAGTGGTGGCTCCTGCTGGGCGGGCTCACATGGGTGGCGGTCTGGCTGGGGCTCTTCGCCAGCCGCCACGTGGAGTACAGTCAGGCTCTGTGGTGGCAGTTCTCCTTTGACAGTGACGCCCCCCGCTTTCTGCGCGGCATGGTGGGCATGGCCGTAGTCTTTGGCGCGGTCATCCTCATGCAGTGCCTGCGGCCTGGCCTGTCCCGGCGCGAAACCAACGGCGGAGCTCTGACAGAGGGGGAGTGGGCGACCGTTTTTTCCTTGATCAGAAAGGAGCCTCAGAGTTCAGCCAGTCTGGCGCTGCTGGGAGACAAGCGCTTCATTTTCAGTCCTGAAAAGGACGCTTTCCTTATGTATGGCCAGCAGGGCCGGTCACGGGTGGTCATGGGGGATCCCGTGGGCAATGAGGAGGCATGGGACGACCTGCTGTGGCGGTTTTCCGAAGAGGCGGAGGACGCGGGCTGCCGCCCCTGTTTTTACCAGATCTCCGCCGGAGTCATGCCCCGGTTTGTGGACATGGGCATGAGGCTCTACAAGCTGGGCGAGGAGGCGCGGGTGAGCCTGCCGGGCTTCACGCTGGATATTCCGGAAACCCGAAAGCTGCGCCATGCCCGCAACCGCATGGCGCGGGAGGGCGGTTCCTTCGGGATGTGGACCACTCCTGCTGAAGTGGCGGCCGGCATGGCTGAGCTGCGGGCGGTGTCCGACGCCTGGCTGGGCAAACATTCCGCCAGCGAGAAGAGTTTCTCCCTTGGGCGTTTTGAGGAGTCCTATCTTCAGCGCTGTCCGGTCGCAGTGGTGATCCGTGATGGGAAAGTCTGCGCTTTTGCCAATCTCTGGACCGGGGACGGCCGGGAGGAGCTCTCCGTGGATCTGATGCGCTACGGCCCCGATGCCCCCGCTGGGGTGATGGATTTCCTGTTTGCGGAGATGTTTCTGTGGGGCAGGGCCCAGGGGTACCGGTGGTTCAACCTCGGCATGGCCCCGCTCTCCGGCCTGCGGGCGCATCCGCTGGCTCCCTTGTGGCAGCGGCTGGGAGCTTTTGTTTACGAGCGCGGTGGAGCCTTTTACAATTTCCACGGGCTCAGGGACTTTAAGAACAAGTTCAATCCCGAGTGGTCTCCGCGCTATCTGGCGGTGCCCGGCGCCTGGCATCTGCCGGCGGTGCTGGTGGATATCACCACCCTGATCGGCGGCGGATGGCGCGGGGTGCTGGGGCGGCAGAAAAAATCGGCGTCGTCCACTCCGGCCCAGGAAGCTGTGACAGCTCCGGATCCTGTGCCCGTGCCCGCCCCGCCCGCTGGGGAAACACGGCCACGGCCACTGCCACCGTCACCATCCGCAGCCTCTCCTGCCTTATGATGCCCTCCGACTCCCTTCCGGCCGCCGCCGGTGAGCCTCTTATTGATGGCCCCCCCGCCGGGGAGACCGGAACTCCGGCTCCAGTGCCGTCTGTCCGCCAAAAACGCCCCTGGCGGCGGCGGATTCTGTGGACCGTGCTGCTGATTCTGCTGGGGCTGCTGGTCAGGTTCATCCTGCACTTGGTGCTGCCCCGGAACTTCAAAGGCAGCGGCGAGCCGCTGGCCATCACGCTGCCTCACGGGACTTTTCAGGTGCTGTATTACAACACGCGGGAGAAGCCGAAGGGCATCGTGATTCTGGGCACCGGTGACGGTGGCTGGTCCTACTGGGAGGAGAACACCGCGCAGCACCTGGCCAAACAGGGCTATGCCGTGGGCGGCTGGGACTGCCGGAAATTCGCCGACACGCGCACCTATGACCACGCGGAGCTGTGCGCCGGCTTCAAAGCCGGGGTGGAGGCGGTGCGGGACCGGGCGGATGTGGATGATGTGCCGGTCTGGTACGGTGGTTGGTCCACCGGGGCTGAACAGTCGGTGGCCGCCGCTGCTTCTCCCGACCGTCCCAAAAACCTTGTCGGGCTGCTTTTGGCCGCTCCCGGCGAGCGCGGGCGGTTCGGTCTCACTTCCGGAGATCTTCTGGGAGTCACCCCCACGGGGCCGGGGACCTTTGCCTTGGCGGATTTCGCGCCTCAAATGGCCGGCCTGCCTGTGGCGCAGTTTGTGGCCGGCCTGGATCCCATGGATGATGTGACTTGGCTGGACAAGCTGAGGACCACTCCCCACCGGCAGTTTCCGCTTCCCGGCCTGCTCCACGACATGGGCAATGCCGGCGAACGCTTTCAAAGCGCCGTGGATGAGGCCATGGCCTGGACCCTCGGCGGAGCCTCCGAATGAAATGGATCGGGAATGCGGGTGCCGGGCCGGGGCTGGATGAGGAACCGGTATCCTGGTGGCTTTACCCGTGTGACGGTTCCCGTTTAAGGCGCCGGCCCCGGCCAAGCTCTCCGATGAAGGCTCCATCCCGCACCACGATCCGGCCGCGCACGGTCACCACTCTGGGCCGGCCTTCAATTTCCCAGCCCTCGAAGGCATTGTAATCCAGGTTCTGGGTCTGGGCGGCGGCGGTGATGGTGCCCCGGTGATCCGGATCATAAATGACCAGATCCGCGTCGGCGCCGGGCGCGATAGTGCCCTTGCGGGGGAAAAGCCCGAAAAGTTTGGCGGCGTTGGTGCTGGCGGCGGCCACAAAAGTTTGAAGGTCCAGCCGCCCGCGCTTCACGCCGTGGGTGTAAAGCAGATTCACGCGGTCCTCGATCGCCGGAATGCCGTTGGGGATTTTGGTGAAGTCATTCTTTCCGAGAGCGATTTTCTGCCTGTGGAAATCAAAGGGCGCGTGGTCCGTGGCCACGGTGCTGACCAGCCCGGACCGCACGGCCTGCCAGAGCACAGGCTGGTTGGAAGCCTCTCGCAGAGGAGGGGACATGACATATTTCATGCCCTCGAAAGCCGGGCGCTCGGCCCAGGTTTTATCGATGAGCAGATACTGGATCAGTGTCTCCACCGAGACATTCACCCCGCGCAGGCGGGCGGCGGCGGCCTCCTGCAGCGCCTCCGCGCAGCTGGTGTGTACACAGTAAACCGCGGCTCCGGTCAGTTCGGCGAAGGTGCAGAGGTGGTGCACGCCCTCCGCCTCCACGCGGGGCGGCCGGCTCAGGTAGTGGCCCTCCGGTCCGGTGACGCCGGCGGCCAGCAGCTCCTGGCTGCGCTCGGCGACCAGGGTTTCATTCTCGCAGTGGGCGGCGGTGATCACACCGAGCTCACGGGCGAGTTTGAGGGTGTGGTACAGCTCCGTGTCGTGAATCCCGAACGCGCCTTTGTAAGCCAGAAAAACCTTGAAGCTGGCATTGCCGTTTCTGACAATTTCCCGCAGCTCCTCCGCCGTGCCGTCCTGAAAGCGTGTCACACCCATGTGATAGGCGTAATCGCAGCAGGCCCCGCCCTCCGCCTGCGCCCGCCACGTTTCGTAGCCTTCCAAGGCGCTCATGCCGCGGGGAGGGCAGATCATTTCAAAAATAGTGGTGGTGCCGCCCATCAGCGCGGCCTTGGTGCCGGTAAGGTAGTCGTCCTTGGCGTGAGTGCCCATGAAGGGCAGATAGATGTGGGTGTGCGGATCGATGAAGCCGGGGAAAACCAGCTTGCCCATGGCGTCGATGATTTCCGTGCCGGGAGGAGCCTCCAGTCCGAGGCCAAGGCGGGTGATGGTTTCATCCTCGCAGTAAATGTCGCCGGTGAATTCACTGTCGGCGGTGACAACACGTCCGTTTCGGATCAAAAGGGGCATTCAGGAAGTTGGAGAGGCCCCACCCGCTTGGAAAGCAAAAGCTTGCGGCGGTTTGGGCGGGGTGGCTTGCGCCGTGTCCGCCGCGGCGGGAAGGTGGAGGTCCCATGAATCCGAGCCCGAGCCCTTTTGCCGCCACGCCGAGTCCTCCTTATTTCGCGGTGATCTTCACTTCCCGCCGCACGGACGGGGATCAGGGTTATGGCGGAATGACGGCCCGCATGGTGGAACTGGCCTCCCGGCAGCCGGGTTTTCTAGGCGTGGAATCGGTGCGGGGCACCGATGATTTTGGCATCACGGTCTCCTATTGGGCCAGCTTGGAGTCCATCCGCCATTGGAAACAGCAGGAGGAGCACCTCGCCGCGCAGGAAAAGGGGAGGCGGGTCTGGTATGCGGACTACCAGGTCAGGGTTTGTGAAGTTCTGAGGGAATATGGAACTCTTTGAAAATGAACGGGTGGTTCCGAGTGCCCGTATCAGTAGGTGCCCGGAGCGTAGGATGTTATGGGCTGGGAGGGCGTGGCCATGGCCAAGCCGGCATTGGGGCCGGAGGCCTCCATGGTGATCAGGCTGGCTACGGAGACAAACCTCAGGCCGCGCTGCTGCAGAGGGGGCAGGGTGGAGGGCATGGCGGCCACCGTGGTGGCGTGGATATCGTGGGCCAGAATGATGGCGCCCGCACGCGCGCCGGCCCGGATGCGGCTGGACACGATCCCGGCATTGCGGTCCCGCCAATCGTTGGGATCCACGCTCCACATGATGGTGGGGTAGCCGAACTCCCGGGCGATCCACGCTTTCTGGGCGGCGGTGATGGCACCGTAGGGCGGGCGGTAGCAAAGAGAAGCCACGCCGCAGGCTTGGAAAATGGTATCGTGGGTGCGGCGGAGCTGGGAGCGCACGGCGGCGTCCGAAAGTTTCGACAGAGCGGGGTGGTCCCAGCTGTGATTGGCGACCTCGTGGCCCTCGGCCACGATACGCTGGACGATGCGTGGATAGGCGGCGGCGTTTTTGCCGATGAGGAAGAAGGTGGCCTTCAGATTCCACTGCGCCAGCATGTCGAGCAGGCGCGGCGTCAGACTGGGGTGTGGACCGTCGTCGTAGGTCATGGCCGTGAACGGGCCGGGCACATGGCAGGACGAGTAGCTGAAACGGATTCCCTGGGGCAGGGAGGTGGGAACCGGGCCACTGGCGAAGGATGGAGACAGCGGGCGGCGCGGGTCAGGGGGGAGCGGCGGGCCCGGCAGGGCGGATTTTTTAGGCGCGGAGGAGCAGCCAGGCATCAGACCGGCGGCAAGGGGAAGGGCGGAGAGCAGAAGTTGCCGACGGTTCATTGAGGTAAAAGAGCAGCCAGGAGATTGAGGCAACGCGGATGCGTTGGGCGATCGATGAGGGAGGGATTACGGTCGGGGGACGGTGTCCTACGCTGCAAAATCCGGTATTTCCAAGAAATTTGCACTCACGAACGGTGCCTCGGATGGTCCAGTTGGTTGACAGCGGGCGGAAGCGCTCTTATGCGGGGGCCGTCCGCGCAGCTTGGAACCCGGTGGGAATCCGGGACAGTTGGCGCTGCTGTATCCGGTTACAATGCCCCGGAAAGCCAATCCTGAAACCGGCGGAGTCCGTCGGCGAGGGGTGAAGGCGGGGCGGAGGTCTGAGGCCGGGAGTCAGAATACTTGAAGCGCGGACCGCCTGACGGCGGCTGTCACACGGCAGCGGTCAGGATGAATCAACCTATCCGCGCCGGTGCGTTTCCAAAACCGGCAGAGAAACCCATGACATCACTTAAAACCATGCGCCTGACCGCAGCGGGCGCGCTTTTCTGCTCTGCGAAGCTTCTCATCTCCCACGCCGGAGCCGCCACCTTCCTTGCTCAGGATGTGACCAACTGGATCGGCCCCGATGCCGGATCAGGTGTCAGCCAGGCGGTGCTGGTGGTTCAGTGGCCGGGCCAGACCGCCTGGGCCTGGGGAATCCGCTGGGAGTCCACCGAAACCAAAACCGGCAGTGACCTGCTCACCACTCTGATGGGTGTTGAGCCGCGCTTCAAGGCCGCCATCTCCGGCACTGGCTTCGTCAGCAATCTCGCTTGGGATGACGATCTGAACGGCTCCGCGGATCTCTCCTTTCCCGCCTTCAATCCGGACAGCGGTGAATATCTGAATTACTTTGTGAACAACCCGCAGCAGGACGGCAACTACAACAACGGCGCCGCCCCCGCCGGCGCGCATATTCTGCCGCCGTTGGGGAGCCCCTACGATGAGGCCGGGCCGGGCGCATGGTATTCCTCCAACACCGGAGCCAATGGCCGCCCGCTGGCGGATGGCTCCTGGGATGGATGGGTGTATGCCGATTTCAGCTCATCGGGTCCGGGGACAGCTGTAAATGCGCCAGCTCCGATTCCAGAGCCGGGCGCTTCGGCCTTGGTGCTGCTTCTGGGAGCAGGCGGTCTGGTGTTCCGCCGCCGGGCCATCGTCCGTGGCTGATTGATACAGCGGATCCAGGATGAAATCCGGTTTTCCACTCCGGCGTGGGAACGGGTGCCTCATTGCTGTTCCGTGGCTTCCCCAGACTCAGCAAGTCTTTGAAAAGGAGGAATCCGGCACTGGGGCGGATCCTCCCCCTTCACGTGGATTCCACAGCCGGCATTGTGCTGTGCCCCTCCGCCGTGTTCCCGCTCATCCACTTGGAACCGGCGGCGGATGGGCTGGCCGGATCCGGCGGACAGATCATCCGGTTCCTTTGAAAATCATGCGCACCTTTTTCCTGACGTTTTTTTTGGCCCCGGCGGTTCCGCTGCTGGCGGGACCCTACGCCCCCGCCGCCGGCCAAGCGGGCTCCACCGCTATCGCGCGCACGGATCCACGCATCACCGCCTGGGCCAACCGGGTGGCCGCCTGGCAGGTGGGGGCAAACTGCCTGCCGCAGTGGCAGGACACCTCCAGAGCCCTTGGCCCGGCCGGAGACGATCCCACCCACATCACCTGCCTTGGGGATGGCGGCACCATCACGCTCGCGTTCCCCGGCTTCATCGCCGATGGTCCGGGAGCGGATTTTGCCGTGTTTGAGAATGCCTTCAGCGACACCTTTCTGGAGTTCGCCTGGGTGGAGGTTTCGCGCGATGGCGTGAATTTCGTGCGCTTTCCCAATCATTCCCTGACGGCGGCGCCGGTGGTCTCCTTTGGCTCGGTGGATCCCACTGATGTGGATGGACTGGCGGGAAAATACCGGCAGCCGTTTGGTGTGGGGTTCGACTTGGCGGACGTGGGACTGGATCAGGTGTCCCATGTGCGGCTGGTGGATTTGATCGGCGACGGCAGTGCCAGGGATTCCGCTGGCCATGCCATTTACGACCCCTTTCCGAATGATGGGTCCGCCGGATTTGATCTCGACGCCGTGGCCGTGCTGCATTTGAAGCAATGGCAGACCTTGGAAGTGGCCCGGTTGGGGCCGGATCAGGTGAACGCCCTGGCCATGGCGCATTTGCCGGACGGCCGGCTGCTGCTGGGCCGGCAGGGAACGCTGGGGGTGCAGTCCGTCTGGGGGGCACCGGCTCTGACGTCCATCTCCGCCGGCGGGGTGGAGTTCGATCCCTCGTTTATCGCCGTGCGGAGCGCGGATTCCGCTTTGCTCGGAGCGGGCGGGGGATTTGGCGGGATCAGCGGTCTGCATGCCTTCGATCCTTCGCAGCCGGCTTTGGCCCTGAAGGAGCCGCCGCTGGCCCAAGTGCAGAATTACAATGGCCTCCACTGGCGGTCCCCATCATCGGGCGCGGAAGGCTGGCTGATCGGCGGCGCCAACGGGGCCACCGGTCGGCACTCCGTCACTTTTGTCTCCAACGACGGCACTAAATCAGGGCCGCTGACCGGGGAGCTCTGCACCTACAGCTCCGGACTGGCTGCGGATGCGCAGGGCAATCTTTTTGCCGCTTTATATGAATTGCCCGGGACGCCGGCGGAGGCGGATTCGGAGTGGGTGCTGAAATTCCCCGCCGCCGGTGTGGAGGCGGCGGTGAATGCGGTGCTGGCGGGAACTCCCGCGCCTTTGCCGAAAAGCGGAGGCACCAAGGTGTTCCGGTTCGACAGCGCTTCCTCCTTGGCGGTGGATGCGGCGGGCAGACTGTGGGCGGGCGGTTTCAAGGCGGGGGGACTTCAGATTTATGATCCGGCCACCGGTGCCTCGCGCCGGCTGATTCCGGATCACGCGGTCCCTCCCGCAGGCACCGGCAGTCTTGATTATCAGGTGCGGACCTTCACCCGTGACGGGGAGTCCTATGCCGCTTTTCTGGCCCACGATGAGCTGGGCACGCCCGACACGGCGGTTTTTTACGGGATTGCCCCGTTGAGCGCAGTGGCGGTGACTGAAACCTTAGCCACCTGGCAAGCTTTCCACTTTGGCCAGGAAAACCTGATTCCCGCCAATCAGGCCGCCCTTTGGGGAGCGGACGCCGATCCGGATGGTGATGGCCAGTCCAATTTGCTGGAGTATGCCCTGCACACCGATCCGCTGACATCCGGAATCCCCGTGACGGTGCCGGCGCGTAGCAATGGAAGACTGACGCTGACCTTTCCGCGCGATCCTCTCCGCGCGGACCTGCGCCTGACCGTGGAGGCGGCGGATGCACTGGACCAGGCGGTTTGGACTCCGCTGGCCATAAGTGAGACGGGCGGCGTGTTCGCGGCGGTCAGCCCGGCTTCGCCTCTGATCAGCGAGGCCGTGGAGAACTCCCTGCAAAGGGTGACCGTCCGTGATATTGTGTCCTCCGCCAGTCAGCCCCGCCGCTTCCTGAGGCTGCGGGCCAGCCTTCTTCCATGAACCGTCCGCTGCGCTGCTCCCGACCGTCCGCCGTGCTGGCCCTGCTGCTCATGATCCTGCTGCTGGGCGGCTGGGGAGTGGTGTCGCTGGCTCCGCAAAGCGCCCTGGGCCGGGCCGTGGCCGGGCTGCTGGAGGCAGTGACGGGAAAGGGTGGCGTGGATGGCGGTGACGGATCAGGCGGGGCGGATGGTGCCCATGCATCCGGCGGAACGGCGGGCGGGAAAGACGGAACGGGGAAAGGCTTGGGGAAAGCGGGTGAGGGCACTTTGAATCCCAGTCTGGCGGATCCCTCCGCCCTCCCCAGGGGACTTACGGATATTGATGGCGAGGGCGGCAGCGGCTTTGACCGCGCTGTTAAAAAAAATGGGGTCTGGTATCCGGTTTATTCGCCGGGCCCACGGTCGGGCCCCGGCGCGCCGCCCCTGACGGAGATTCCCCTGACCATTGCGTCTCCAACTCCGCTGCCGGGCCGGGTGGGGCAGGCATTCCGATATCAGGCGGAGGCCATCGGCGGCATGGCACCCTATACTTGGAGCGCGTCGTTGGGGCCGGAGGCGTCAAGTTTTACACTGGATGCGGCAGCAGGCATTCTCGTGGGGGCCAGTGCGGTGCCGCTGAAATCCGCCTTCAGCCTGATAGTCACCGATGCCGCCGGCACCCGCCAGTCCGCCGCCATGTCCCTGGTCATCCGTCCGGAGAAGGATCTGACGGTGGTCATGGATCATCTGCCCCGTGCCGGGTTGAGGGAGGCCATTGATATTCTCCTGACCGCGGAGGGCGGGGTGCCGCCTTACCGCTGGAAAGTGTCAGGAGCCCTGCCGTCCGGACTGACTTTGGATGCGTCGTCGGGCCGGATTTCCGGCATGACGGAGGCCGGAGGGGAGTATCCGCTGATCCTCACGGTGACCGACGCCCAGGATTTCACGGCGGAAAGCGCCCTGACGCTGCGGGCTGACTCCGGTTTGGAGATCACCACCCCATCCTCCCTTCCTGCGGTTGCGCCCGGTCAGGAGTTTTCCGAGGAATTTGAGGCGGAGGGCGGCACCCCTCCTTACTACTGGGAGCTGACCGGAGGCGCTTTCCCCGATTCCTCCTGGATTCTGAGCGCCGATGGCGTGCTGGAGGGGCAGGCTCCGGCGGCGGAGACGATCGTTTCCTTCACCCTGACCGTAACCGATGCGGAGGACGAAACCTTTGAAAAAACCTTCCGCCTTCCGGTCAGCAATATGCTGATCGCTGTGCCCAGCCGCGAAAAAGTGGGGCTCGCCTGGTCCCCCACCGCCGTGGCTGGCCTGCTGGCGGGCAGCGGCAGCCCCTCCGGCTTTATCGTGACCCGGGACGGGGAGACGGTGTACCGGGGAACCGGCACCAATTTTGTCGATCGCGGAGTGCCGGTGGGCTCCTCTCCGGAATACAGGCTGAGCGCTGTGATGCCCGATGGATCGGAGCAGCAGCTGGGAGTGAAGTCCGTGACCCTTCTGCCCATGTCCCTGGGGCGCGGCATTCCCGGACAGCGTGGCGATCCTTATGCGGATGCCGTCACCGCCTTCCAGCCGCTGTCCCCGGGCGGGTACGGGGCGGGTCAGGTGCCCCGCAATGTCACGGGTCCCCCGGATGGAGGCAGTACCTATACGCCCGCCTACCGGGCATCGGAGGTGGTTTCGCTGCATGCCCGCGTGGGCGGTGGCGGAAGCATTGAGCTGGAGTTCACGGACAATATTGTGGAGTTGACCGCCGGGGAGGATCTGACGGTTTTTGAAAACGTGATGTTCGTCGGCGGCGACGCCAACCGCCGCTTCATGGAGCCGGGGGTGATCAGCGTGGCGCTTTTTCCCGGCGAGTGGCACCGGCTTCCCACGGATGTCATTCCGCCCGCGGATGGCCAGGCGGTGGATGTTTACAATCCATTTTATTACTCACGGGGCATCGCCGGGCGGAACGCGTCCACCGGCGAGGATCCCACGGATCCCGGCCGCAGCGGGGGGGACAGTTTTGATCTGAACACCGCCATCGGAGCGGCGGAGCTGTCATGGATCCGCTACATCCGCATCCAGAGCACCGGTGACCAGGCCATGAGTGATGACGTGGGCGGCGATGCCATCCGGCACAACAACGATCCCAATTTCGGCCCGCTGACAGGTTCCGGCAGTTCCGGTTTTGATCTGGATGCGGTCAGCGCCGTGCATTACTGACACTCCCCCGACGGGAAAAGGGCCGTCACGATCCTGCTTGGCGGACCGCCGGCTTTTGATGTAGGCTCGGCACCGTTATGGAAACCTCCCGCCGCCGTTTTCTCTGGACCGCAGCCTGCGCTCTTTCCTCGCTGGGGTTCAAGGCCCATGCCGGGGTCGACCATCTGCCGCTCGCCACCTCTTTTAAAGGAGTGGCCACCTACCAGCGGATTATGGCCAGGGCGCTGTCACAGGGATGGAATAAACTGCCCATCGGCGCGCGCATGGCCAAACTGGGCCGCGAGTGCATCGGCATTCCCTATGTCGGCTACACGCTGGAGATCGATGACCGCATCGAATGCCCGTCCGCCAATTTCCAAGGACTGGACTGCTGGACCTTTTTTGAGGTGGTGATGGGCATGGCCCGTCTGCTGGAGCGCCCGCGCCCTGCTTACACGCCTCAGGATCTGCTGAAGGAGATTCAGTGGACCCGCTACCGGGGCGGGATCTGCACGGGGCAGTATCTGGAGCGCATCCATTATCTGAATGAGTGGTTCATCGACAACGAGGCCCGCGGAAATGTGAAGGATATCACGCGTGCGCTCGGCGGAGCCATCCGGCTTTACGGGCGGCAGAGCCGTGAAATGACCGTCCTCTGGAAAGGCTACCGCTACTTGAGAAACAATCCCGATCTGCGCCCGAAAATGGCGGTCATCGAGCAGAAGGTGAACGCCCTGCCGGTTTGGTACATTCCCAAAAGCAAAGTCGCGGCCATCGAATCCAAACTGGCCGATGGCGATATCGCCGGCATCGTGACCCGGGATCAGGGCGGGGTGTGCTCGCACGTAGGCCTGATCACCCGCCAGAATGGCGAGGCCCGGTTCATGCACGCCTCCAAAAACTTCCACCGGGTGGTCCTTGACCAAACCATTTCCAAATACCTCAACGCTTTCGCCAGCCATGCCGGGCTTATCGTGGCCCGGCCTCTGCCCGTGGGCCGGGAAATCACCTCCCGCACCACTTATGAGGCCAATCTTCAGGCGCTTGGGGCCTGATTTCCGGTTTTGAGGGGGGTGTTTTGGGACTTTAAGGAGGGCAGGGAAGGGTTTGAAGCTGCCCTAAGTAAGGAATTTGGGGCGGAGAACCGGGTTTGGCCGGGGTTTTGAGAGGCGGAATCGTGATTGGAGAGTGGATTGGGGCTTAAAGTGGGTGGGGGAAGTGCGTTTTCGAACCGGTTTTGGAGCCAGCCAAGGCAAGAAAGAGGGGCGCAATGCCGCGTCTGAGGCGGGAAACGGCGGGATTCGGACGGCCAAAAGGCGGGTCCGACCGGGATTTTGCGGGCCGTGGGCGGGGAAAACCGGGATCCGGACGGGGGAATCCGAGGAAAAAGCAAAAAAGAGCGAAAAACGATTTGCGTCATTCAGGATCCGGGTTATAAGGAGGGGTCGCACGAAACAATGCGATCAGCGGTCGGATAAGA
>JAQGPJ010000016.1 GCA_028293125.1 Verrucomicrobiales bacterium
TGTCGTCAGCGGAAAAGAACAGGTCCAGCGAAGTGGCCGGGTTGAGGGCGGAGTTGTTGATCACCGCGTTGCCGTTGAAATTCAAAATGCTTACAGCGGAGGCGCTGCCCGCAGCGGAGAGACCCACAGCGGCCACGGCGCAGAGGAGGAAGTTTTTGAGAGGGATTTTCATGGGTTGAAACGAGATTAAGTTTAATGTTGTATATCTCCGGCGGAGCGCCGGAAGCGCTGCGGCTGTTCATCCTGCCGGAGACGGGAAGGCTGAAGCATTTTCTGTGCCATCTCTACTTTATGGCGGTGTAACATACTTGAAGTCAATGAAATACAGTTTTCATGGCTTTGCTTTTTGAGAAGGCACGGAGGGGCTGCATCCACACGAACTGTAAAGATTTTCAGAAAACCACACCCTTCCTTAAAAAATTACCTTGGTTCCGCATGGAGCGGATTCCTACCCCGCGCCCGGAAACACCCTATGCGCCGTTTCCAGCAGCCCGGCTTGAAAAATAATGATATTTTCATTATCAATAACTTACAGAGAAAAATCCCTCTCCGCCCGGAGCGGTGCCGGGGCCTCCGGGCGGATGTAAAGGATTCCGACACAGGCCGGAGCCCGGGGGTGTAATCCGCCTAGGGGTGAAGGGCTGGCGGCGGCGTCCGGCGGCGCGGTTTTCAGCGGGGAATGTGCTTCGTGCGGCGGGACGGCGGGTCCGGAGTCTGTCAAAGGCCGCGGCGGGACGCGGCATCCTTGAGGTGCAACGGATTTCCGGACACAATAAAATACATTATTGAATCGGCAGCAGGCCCCGGTCAGCCGATGGTCAGGGACAGCAATCCGGACCGCTCAAAGGTGTGCAGCCAGAAATCCCTGTTGTCGACGCCGCCTTGGTTCGGCCCCTTCGGCTCGGTCAAAGAGCCCTCGGTCAGCTGCATTTCCGAAGTCCACGAGCCGGCGGCCAGTGCTGACAGGGCGGTGTCTGTCCAGTATTTCTCCAAGCCGGGATTCCCGTCCGGATCCAGCCCGGCATCCTCCTCCACGTCCGCATCATAGTGCTGCTTCGCCACCGCCGGGACCCCAGCTACCAATGGCCGGACCTCGTTGCCGGAGCCGTCCCAGATAGAAGCAGGCCACACGCGGATTCTGAATGGCTCCACACGGTCGCAGGCCCATGGGACCAGCGGGGTGCCGCCCTCTCCACCGGGATCATCGCTGTATACGAACCGTCAACAGCTTTACGGAACAATTTTCCGGTGAGATTCCAGCGGGACTAATCAGGGCTTTTGAGGTGGCCGTCATGGCATCTCTCCGCGGAAGGTTTTCGGAGGATAAAATCCAGCGGGCGCGGATGCAGTTTTCATTGGAGGAACCGGGCGGCATGAAGGCGGGGGGGTTCCCGTGCGCCCTGTAAAATAATGTAATCTCAATCCCTTGACCGGAGACTTGGCCTCCCCAGGATGCCCCTTATGCGCCTCGCCGAATTCATCCTTGCCGCAATGGAGGAAATCCTGGTCGAATGGGAGGCCTTTGCAAAGTCCCTGTATCCCGCAAAAGCCGGTATGACATCCGCTGGGCTGCGGGATCATGCCCGGCAGATTCTCGAGGCCGTGGCGGCGGACCTGGGCACGGAGCAGACGGCGGAAAGCCAGTCGCGGAAATCCAAGGGCCTCCTGTCCCCGCCGCCAAACGCTCCGGAGACCGCAGCCCAGACGCATGCGGTGCTGCGGGCACAGAGCGGAATGGACATCAATCAGCTGGCTGCGGAATACCGTGCCCTCCGGGCCGGCGTGCTGCGTCTCTGGAGAGGGACCACCCGTTGGACGGGGGCAGCATGGAGGATGTCATCCGCTTCAATGAGGCCATTGATCAGGCGCTTTGTGAATCGATCAGTTTCTTCAGTGACCAGACCACCCGCTCGCGCAATCTCCTGCTCGGGATGCTCGGGCATGATATGCGCAGCCCGCTCAATGCCATTGTTCTGACCGCGGAGCATCTGGCGGAGCTCAACGCCGGGGAGGAGGTTTCGGAGGCTGCGCTGTGTCTGATAAACAGTGGGGCTGCCATGAAAGGACTGTTGGACGATCTGGTGGATTTCAGCCGCAGGAAGCTGGGTCTGGGAATCGTGATCGAACCGGCGGCCATGGATCTGGGGGAACTCTGCGCCAATGAGCTGAGGCAGCACCGTGCGGCGCATCCTGGCAGCAGGACCGAACTGACACTGGAAGGGAATCTCCATGGGCACTGGGACGCGCTGCGCCTCCGGCAGGTCCTCCGGAACCTGCTTTCAAACGCCAGCGCTTATGGAGACCCGGGTGAGCCGGTGCGCGTGGTGGTATGCGGGGATGAAAACGGAGTCCGCCTTGAGGTCCGCAACACCGGAACCCCCATTGAACCGGCCGCCGTCCAGGACCTTTTTGAACCCCTCAGGCGTGCCGTCCCGCCGGAAAAGCGGGCCAACGGCAACGGGTTGGGACTGGGATTGTATATTGTGCGGGAAATCACCCGGGCCCACGGCGGAGAGGTTGAAGTGCAGTCCGGGGGCACGGAAACCGCCTTTTCAGTCCGTCTGCCAAGGGTGTCCGGGGGGCCGGACGCGCAGACAGGGAAGTAAGCGCGCAGGCCCGCAGGTCCGGAACATCAGCGGAACCAGGCTTTATGACATCCGGCGGGTTGGCGCACCTCCACGGAGTGGCCGAACTCCATGGCCGTCCGGGCCTGATCTCCGAAGGCGGCCACGTGGTAGCTCACGAAGCTGTGCCGCATGGCGTTTGCCGGCCAAGGCGGAGCTCGAGTATTCGGGGCCGGCTTGGGGTTCCAGTGCAGCTGCCCCCGCCACCCGGCGGATTTGATGGTGCGGTCCCACCTCCTTTGACCATTCAGCCGCAGACCGGCTCCTCGGCGTTTACCGGCCTCCAGCCCTCCAGCAGTGCGGCCAGGCAGGGCTCGATGGTCACCATGCGGCAGCTTGATGTCTTTGCCTTGCCAGCCGTGACCACGATCAAACGTGGACAAAATCGTATAAACTTGGTTGAGATGCTGAATGAAGGATTGTTCGAAGGCGATGGGTGAGTGGAAGGCGGATAAGGAATGGAGACGGCGAGTGTTATGGAAGGCGTCGATGCAGTCGTGGATCATGAGTCCGGCTTCGGAGCGGGTGGCGGGGACGCGGTGGAGGGCTTCGGCTTTGAGGGAGGCCCAAAAGCTCTCCATGGTGGCGCTGGACGTGGCTGACACCCAAGGTCCCGTGCCACCTGGGCGGAGCCGTCCGGTCTGTTCACGCAGCTGGACGGCGTCCGGCTTGAAGGTTTCGTCAAAGCGCCTGCCCTGTGGGGCTGATGCGGTGGAGGTGGCGGGTTTGGATTCAGTGTGTTTGGTCATGGCTGGTATGGATCGGAGTTTGGCTTTTTCCTGTCCACGGAATCCTTGCATATCCAGCTATCTTAGGAACTCCTCCAACAGCATCTTGAACCGCCGTACAATGGCGACAAGTCCTAAACAGCGGAAGCCGCATGAATTCCTTCATGCGGCTTCTGTGTTAAAAAGCAAAGAGCCCAGGATTAGGCCAGCTTTTTGCGGATAACCCCAATACCCATCAAGGCACAACCAAGCAGTCCCAGGGTGAATCCTCCATCCGGAACCGCTGTTGTCAGGCCGATACGCACTTGCCTGACATCCTGCACAGGTGGGCCAGTGGTGGTGAAGGAGACGGTGGACATGGTTTCAAGGCCTTCAGCTTCAAAGGTGAAACGATTTTGCCCATTACCCAGGGAATAAGATTGGGCCACTGGAACCCCATCGATGCTGAAAAAAATGGTCGAAGGGTTACGGTTAGTGGCTGTGGAGTTGACGTTGAATTGAAGGATGGTGAAGGTTGCCGGGCCCTCGGGATCAATGAGAAGGTTTGTGAAAGTGCCTGTTCCGGCTTCGATTCTTGCCGCCCCGTTGGCTGGGGTGACGAGGGAGGTGGTGGATGTGAAATCGATCACGGCACCATTGACTGATCCCTCGACGGTGAAGCCGGAACCATCCAATCCTGGCTCGTTGAAAAGGACGTTGTCTGCTCCTTGGTGGTCACCCCCTCCGGTTGTAATCTGAATGGCGTTGGCGGAAAAGGCGGAAATCGCGAGAGCGAAGCCTGCAATGAGTGTGGTAGTGAATTTCATTTGTTTGTTATGGTTTAGAGGGGGGCAAAATTAATGTAAGCACATTCGATGCCGTTTTTATAAACACTTGATCATAAGCAGATTATGAAAACAGCACATTTTTGGATTGCTTCTAAGTGTAAACTTTTCCGACGTTTTAGGACGTTCCGAAGGCTTGTCGGCATTGCCTATTTGGCACATCCCTTGAAAGTTGACGGCTAGAGGCGCTTGAGTTTTGTCCTGGGGTCGGCGGTGATAAACTGTCAGTCAGTAGTGGCTTTTGCCCGATTGGGGTCAGCCGCCCATCGCATCAATTCATGTTCCATCACTGCCTGATCGGCCATGCGCCGGCCCGGGCACTGCCGCCGGAGCATGGGGCGGACGAAAGCCGCGCTGCGCTCCGGCGGCAGGCACCGCTGTTCTATCCGCCAGGGTTTAAGTTCGTTTTTTAAGCGTCCTGCTGACTGTTTGCAGACTGATGCTGTCAAATGGAGAATCAAAACTCCCCTCAGTGTTCTGCGGCATCGGTTCCGGCACCGCGGACTGCGCGGCTCCTGCGGAAGAGGCCCGTTGAACGGAAAAACAGACTCCGGCTGAGCCAAAAGTGTCGGAATTCTTTACGCTTTGCTTCCCGCTAAATTAGAACTTGAGTGACGGGCTAAATTTTTTTATTTATAATCCGTTGATAATGAAGTGGTTAACTTGAATTAATTTTTTATTCGCATGCTAATTGCTTCGCAATTGGCTCTGCGACTGATGGGGTCCAAAAGTTTGAACATCCCATCTTGCAAAAAACTAAGCCAACCAACCAAAATAAAGGAATGAAACTAAAAACGATATCAACTCTTGGAGCATCCGTCGCGGCCGCTCTGGCTCTTGTTTCGGGGGCCAGCGCCGCTCAAATCTCAGGCAGTATCAATTTTTCATCGGCCGCAGGTTCGGGCGTCACTTTTCAAAAGAATCTTGCTGGAACTGCGACCAATACTCAATCCAATGCTGTCGGGGTGAAATCATGGGGTACAGTCCAAGTGGACTCAAGGGATGGGGATTATTCGTCAGTGGCTGCCGGAAGCTTCGTCACTATGAATGCCACCCCATGGATTTTTGATCCATCCACCCCCTACACTCCATTTTGGACTGTGGGAAATTTCAGCTTCAGTTTGCTGAGTTCGTCAATCCTCACCCGGGTCGCAGGCGCTCTTGTCATAACGGGCACCGGTGAGGTGACAGCTCTCGACAATTCGTTCGAACCGACGACAGGCACTTGGTTTTTCTCCTCAGTCGGTGTGGGAACTGACCCTGACAGGAATCCTAGGACCCCTAGAATTTTCAGCTTCTCGTCCAATACCACATCGGTGGCATCGGTTCCAGACGGCGGAGCCACGGTGGCTCTCCTTGGTGTTTCGCTTTTGGGACTTTACGGTGTCCGCCGCAAATTGATGACAGCCTGATTCCGGGAATACAGTCCCGCCTCTGATGCGGTTCATGGACCGGTGAGGGATTTCCCTGACCGGTCCTTTTTTTAACGGCTGTAAAACAAACCCGCCTGCCATGCCTTGGAAGGGGCTTGGCATCCTGGGGGAAGCCGTTGACTGCCGAAACGTCATTCCCTGACCTCCCGGGCTGCCTGAAGTATAACTCAACCTTGATGAAATCTTCCGTTTATTCAGGGCACGGGAGATGCGGAAGGTCCGTTTTCTGTGCGCTTCCGGTGCCACACCGGGCACGCCTGCACCGCCAGTCCCCTGCTCGCGGCGGTCATGGAGTGCGCCGGGGAAATGATCTGGCAAGTGGTCCACCGCCTTGAGGAGGGGATGATGCTCCTGGACAGCATGGGAAGCAGTCTGAGGGAGGCCGGGGATTTTGTGCAGGCGGAGACTTTCCTCAGCAGGGCCCGCCTTCTTGAGCGGCAGTCCAGAACCTTTCAGGAGGCCGCTGTGGAGCATGGGAGGGCGGGAACGGAACAATGGCGGCCAAAAACTGGAAAACTGAAATGCGTCCAGCCGGGACAGGCCAAGGGTGTATGCACTGCATACACCAGCGCCGAAAGGGCTGGATCGGCACCCTATGCCGAACATAGGGTGAACCCCTCCCCAAAAGCAAAAGGGCGTCCACGAATGGCTGCGGTTTGCATCCCGGCCCTGCCAAGCGAACGCGGAAGTAAGCCTGGCATTCCTTTTGAAACAGTTCGCCAATGACCGGAAGCCAGTTCACCTTCACCACTGTGCCCGAGCCCGAGCCCGAGCCGGAGCCGGAGCCGGCGGCGCTGCTGTTTCCTCCGGGCCTGCTGAACCTTGCTGCACGGAGACCACGGTCATGAACTTTGATTGCAATCTTGGGCATTGCTGCCTTCGGATCCTGGCGGATCGGAGGACGCAGGAACGGCATTGGACAGAACAGGACCTTTATGGGAGAGGCAGCTTTACAGAGGTGCGGTGCGCCCTGTTGGAGGATTCGGAACTGGGGAAGGAACTTCAGAAGGAAAAGTTCAGTCTGGTTCACGGTCAGGAGATCGCCGCCCTGCTGGGCCGGCTGCATGCGCTTTTGGAGCGGGTGCCGCCGGATTTGACGGCTCCGGAGATCATGGCCATGCCTGTCATGCGGGAGGTGATGTCCACCGCCCGGCGACTGCTGGCACTCCTTTTCCCCGGCGGAGGCGGCCTGGGGATGTTCATGAACAGGAACACGATTGCCGGCTGTCTCGAATCGCTGGCGGGCCGCCGGGAACAGGAGCTGCTCTGGAGCGGGCGGGTTCCCGGCATGATAGGCCTCTTTGTGGAGGATCAATGCATGCTGTTTGGTGATTCCGGGCTGGGTATTTATTACGACACACCGGCCTTCGCCCTGTGGTATGGAACGGAAACCGCACGCCTGACCAGCTTGCTGGACTCCCTGATGATGCGGGTGCCTCAGGACGGCGTGTCCGATGCGGAGATCATACCGCTGCCCATCATGGATGAGGTGCGGGCCATTGCCCGCCAGCTGCTGGAAAGTCCGCTGTGCGCCGGGCACAGGCGGACGCTGCGCGGCGGGATTCTCTGCAGCCACCTCCGGGTGCTGGCGGACCGCAGGGAGCAGGAGAACTGGTGGCTCGAAAGAAAGGACGGCGGGATCTGCACTTTCGCGGATGCCCGGGAAGCTGTTTTTGAAGCTACGGAAAAGAAGGGTTCCGGCAGCCGCGGGGATTTGCAGCGGTATTACGGCGCGGAGACCATGGAACTGCTGAACACGCTGCGCTCCCTGCTGGATCAGGTGCCCCAGGACGGCGTGTGCGATGCGGAGATCATACTGCTGCCCATCATGGATGAGGTGAGGACCGTGGCGGCCCGGCTGCGGCGCACCGGCCTGTATGCCGAGTGCGGCATCCCGTGATCAATCCTCCATATGCCCCATCACGCTGATGAGGTCAGCCAGCCTTTTCCGGGCGCTGGTGTAATCCGGATCGATCTCCAGCGCCCGGCGGAAGCAGCCGGCGGCGTCGTGGTAGCACCGTTTCGAGAGTAGGAGCACTCCCAGATTGTAAAAGGCCTCGTCCGGATATCCGTCCGGGCACCGGGTGGCCTGCCGCAGCAGATCCTCCGCCTGATCCATACGGCCCATTTTGTGGCAGGCGATGCCGGCGTACAGAAGATAGCCCGTATAATCCGGGCGGAGGCGGTGCGCCTCCAGCCAAGCCTCCACTGCCCCTCCGAACCGGCCCGTGCTCTCCAGCAGCCGGCCACGGAGATTGAGCACATAATGCCGGTCATTCCGCCGCATCAGCGCCTCCGCCCGGTCCAGCGCCGCCTCCGCCTCCCCGTAAGCCATGACATCCATGAGGACACTGGCGTAGGTCAGGTGCTGTCCGGGATAGGCGTCCATGCGGCTGCCGGGCAGTGCGGTGTGGAGTTCCCGGAACCGCACTTTATGACCCTTTTCCTCCGCGAGGTCCACCAGCTCATCGAACTGCTTTTTTCCCAATTCCGCCATACGGGACGGAACCGCGGTGCCGTCCAGAATACCCTGCAGGTCCTGCAGCCGCTTGCGGGCGGCCCGGTAATTGGGATCCATATCCAGCGCGATCGTGAAGCATTCGGCGGCCTGACGGTAGTTGCGTTTGGTGATCAGCACCAGGCCCAGGCTGTAATACGCCTCGTCAATGGCCCCCCCGCCACACCGGACAGCCTGCCTCAAAAGCTCCTCCGCCGTGTCCGTCCGCCCCAGTTGGAGGCTGATCAGACCGGCGTATTTCAGGAAGGAGGCGTGATCCGGCCTCCACCGGTGGGCTTCCAGCCAAGCCTCCAAAGCCTCCTCATACCGGCCCATTCCCTCCAGCAGTCTGCCTCGGCTGCTGAACCAGAAGGGCAGCATGTCCGCGTCCAGGCAGGCCGCCGCCCGGTTGAGAGCCTCCTCCGCCTCCCCATGGGACAGCACCCCCATGAGCGATTCGGCGAAGGAGATCCAGGTGCCGGCACCATGCTGCCCTCTTTTCAGCAGCTCCGCATACAGCTCACGCACCTGCACACGGTGCCCTTTTCTCTCCGCCGTTTCGATGTGGTCAAACAACTCCTTTATCTTCATTTTTGGAAATGCTGAGGATGCGGGGCGCGCAGCCCTTCCGCCGCCGGACATGGCGGGGACGGGACAGCGGTGGAGCAACCGCGGGAACCGGGCTCCACGGACCATGCCGGAGCCGCAGTCATGCGGATTTCCCAGCCCTCACACAGAGCCATCTCCATGCCAGTCCAGCCAAATTTCACGCACCCGCGCATATTCTCTTGCGCACAGTTCGGTAAAAGGCATGCCCTCAATGGCGCGGATCCAGTTCCGGAAGAACTCCAGCTCCGCAGGTTTCATCAGTGCTTTCAACTTCAAAACGGCATCCTGTTTTAACTCTGGGAGGACAGCATTCCCTTGGGATCCCTTCCCAACGCCGTCATGCAGGGCGTAGATGACCATATCCCCGAAAACAGCATTCCGCAGTTCGGGATGCCGCATGACGGCGGACATGACCACCGGGAGAATATTCAGCTGATATTCCTCCTCATAACGGACGATGGTGCATGCCAGCTCCCCGAAGGCTGTGGCACTCACCGGTGGCTCCGCCAGCTTTCTGCCCCTGAAGATTTTCCTGACGCTTTCAACGCTGTAATAATCCGGCGGCACTTGCCCCTGCACCGGTGCCCGCCTGCGGGGTGATGCCGTTTCTGTTTCTTCATACGGCTGGCGGATTACTCCCATTTCAATATTGGTCAGCTTGGATGGATACAGATTCCGGCATCTTCTGCAATCGTGATCCCATGACTCCATAACCCATGCCGGCACCGGCGGAGCCGATGATCAGCCCCCGCCGCCGAACAGCTCAGGCTGGACGGGCTCCGGATGCTTGTCCCCGTCCTTCCTTTTTGAGTGCTTCAGGGGGTTGTCCGCGTTTTCAGCTTTCAGGGCCACGCCGGGGAACTCCGCCTTGTCCTCCCCTGCCAGCCAGCGGGCGTGCCAGCGTTCCGGCACCAGCACCGGCATGCGGTCATGGATGGACTTTACAGTCCCCGCCGAGTCCCTCATCAGCATGGAGAAGCACTCGCCCAGCTCCTCATTCGGCTCCCAGATGCCGGCGGCCCACAGCCACTCGTCCCCGGCGCCCTCCATGGCTTGAAACAGGTGGGCCTGCTTTTTGCCGGCGGGGCCGCTGAATTCATAAAAGCCGGCCATGGGGATCAGGCAGCGGCGGGTTTCAAAAGCCTTTTTCCAGACCGGCGAGTCCAGCTTGTCGGTGCGGGTGTTGTTGATGGTTTTGGCCCAGGGCCGCTGGAATCCCCAGCGCATCATCCGGGCCTCATCCTCCAGCAGCACGGGGGCCGGCACTGTGGGACGGATGAGGGTGTGGTCCAGCTTCTCCAGCAAGGGCTTCAGGGGCTTCGGGATGCCCATCATGCCCCCGTGGGGTTTTTTCAGGGTATAAGTGTTGCACATAACACCGTAACGGTCTGAAAAGCCGGAATGGAACCGGAATCCGGCACCGATTACACCGATATCCATCCTGATGCAAACCGATTGAAACAGCGCCACTGGGAAGAATTCCCTGCTGCCGGCGTATGAACCGCACCACCACCATGTGTCCCACCCTTCTCCGCCTCGCTGTCCTCTGTCTGCCGGCGCTTCTGCCCCTCACCACCGTCCGGGCCCAGGACACCGCCGCCGCGCCTCCGCCCACCAATCCCCTGGTGCCGGGCCATTCCGCACACGGGGAAGGATTCAGCGAGGGGCCCCGCCGCCGGGGACCGCTGCTGAAGGGCATGGGGAATGTCAGCTTTCCCGTGACCACCGCCAGCCAGGAGGCGCAGACATGGTTCAATCAGGGGGTGGGCCAGCTTCATGGCTTCTGGTACTGGGAGGCGGAACGCTCCTTCCGCACGGTGCTGGCACTGGATCCCGCCTGCACCATGGCCTACTGGGGACTGGCGATGGCCAATATCGAAAACCAGGAGCGGGGCCGGGAGTTTCTGACCAAAGTCACGGACGCGGATCTGGAGCGGCTGACGGAGCGGGAGCGCCGCTGGATCAAGGCGGTGAGGAAGTTTTACGAACCTCAGAAGGATGATGGGGAAAGGAAAAAAGCATCCAAAGAGTTCACGAAGGATCTGGAGGATATCGCGGCCATGGACCCCAATGATCAGGAGGCCCGGGCCTTCACCCTGTGCTTCCACTGGTGGAACATGTCGCGCCGGGGCATCGAGCCAGGCAGCCGCTTCGCGCTGGACGCCATCGGCCAGACGGTGCTGGCCAGAAATCCGGACCATCCGCTGCACCATTATCTGATCCATCTGTGGGACGGCGACAACGCCGCCCGGGCCCTGCCGGCGGCGGCCATGTGCGGCCAGTCCGCCCCCGGCATTGCCCATATGTGGCACATGTCCGGCCACATCTATTCGGATCTCAACCGCTGGGCCGATGCCGCCTGGCAGCAGGAGGCGGCGGCGCGGGTGGACCACGCGCAGATGATCCGGTCGCACACCATGCCGGACCAGATCCACAACTTCGCCCACAACAGCGAATGGCTGGTGCGGAACCTGAACAATCTGGGCCGGGTGCGCGACGCCCTGACAATTTCCACCAACATGATCGAAATGCCGCGCATTCCCCGCTCGGCCAAAGTCGCGGACCAGCCGGACCAGCAGCTGGGCAACAGCCGCACCGCCTGGGATCAGGGGCGCAGCCGCCTCCGGGACACCCTGCTGGCGTGGGAACTGTGGGATACGGCGCTGCAGCTGGGCGGCACGCCATGGCTTTCGGAGGAGGGGGACGCCGCCTGGCAGTGGCAGCGCGCCCAGCTGCTGGGGGTGGCTTCTTTCCGCAGTGGGGACACAGCCGGAGGGGAGAAAATCCTGGCGGACCTCCAAGCCAAAACAGCGATTCTGCGCACGGAGCGTGCCGCCGCCGTGGATGCGGCGGAGCGGAAGGCGCGTGAGGAGAAAAAGGATGACAAGGGTATCCAGGAGGCCATGGCGGAGGCACTGAAGGACGCCACCGGCAAGCTCAACGCACTGGAGCCGGTGATTGGCGAAATGCAGGTGCTGGCAGATCTGGCCCATGGCCGGAAGGATGAGGCCCGGAAAAATCTGGACCGCCTGAAAGGAGTCCACGAACAGCGGCTCATCGCCATTCACGAGGCGCTGGGCAACACGGACAAAGCCGTGGAGCTGGCCACCAATTTTGCAAGCCGCAGCGACGATCAGACGCAGCCGCAGGCGCTGCTGACCGGCGTGCTGTGGCGTGCGGGGAAAAAGGAGGAGGCCTTCAAAGCCTTTGCCGCCCTGCGTCCGCTGGCGGGTTCAGCCGATTCCGACACCCCCCTGCTCTCCTGCCTGGCACCCGTGGCGGCGGCCGCAGGCTGTCAAGGCGACTGGCGGCAGCCTGCCCCCGCCGCCACGGATGTGGGGGTGCGCCCGCCCATGGAGTCCCTGGGGCCTCAGCAGTGGCACGGGTGGCAGGCGCAATCGTGGACCGCCTCCGCGGCGGACGGCCAGCCGTTCAGCACTGGATCCCTGGCCGGACACCCCTATGTGGTGGTGTTCTTTCTGGGCAATGCCTGCCTGCACTGCAATACCCAGATCAAAGCCTTCACTGAAAAGAGCGCCGATTTCGCCGCCGCCGGGCTGCCGCTGCTGGCCGTCACCAGCGACACCGTGGACGAGCTGGCGGAATCCGGCGGCAAGCCGCCCTTCCCCGTTTACAGCAGCGCGGACGGCATCGCCTTCAAAGCGGCGGACGCCTGGGATGACTTCGAGAACAAACCGCTCCACGCCACCCTGTTCGTGGACGGCACCGGCCGCGTCCGCTGGCAGCACTCCGGCTACGAGCCCTTCATGAAGCCTGAATTCCTGCTGGAGGAAGCCCGGCGGCTGCTCAAATTCGACGAAACCCGTCCCGCAAGTCTTGCCAGTACCCGGACAACGGAGAATCCGACCCCGTCTCCAGATGCGGTGCATTGATCCATCACCCAGCTCGGAACTGCTGATTCCCATATGCAGTCGCAGCCCACAATAGCTGATGAGTGGCGGGCCCGCTTCGGACAGAACATGCCTGTTGGCCACAGCCTGCGCCACATGCTGCCGGAACGGTGGCTGCGCATTCACAGCCTGCCCGGCAGCAAGCGCTATCCAGGATCCAAGGGCGAGTTTGGCGCGCTTTTGGAGCGGCATAACACGGTGGCTTCCGAAATTATGGGTGAAGGCAGTGCTTGTCTGCTTTTCCTTTTCCGCTATCAGTATGAATCAGGGGATGCCAAAGCCCTCATAAGGGACAGGAGGAACGGCCTTGTTCTGCACTGCCTCCCGGAACTGAGCGGCCCCCTCCCGCATGATCCTGAGGACACGGTTTCCGTATTCGGCACCCGAATCATGTGGGACCATGGCCGGTTCGACAGCCTGATCAGCGATGTCGCCATGGAAAAGAAGGGTTCGATGGTCTTCATGTCCTTGAGCACCGATCAGGTTTATTCCCCCTACGACGGCGGTGCGGATCTGATCCTGCAAAATCCCTCCAAAGTGGAACTGCACAAGGATCAGTGGCGCTCCTGGCTCTCAGCACATCCCGCCGGCCTCTGACCGGCGGGTGCCATTGCAGCATCATATACAGTGGCGGGCTGCAATACAGTTCCTGAACCGCCTGGGTCCGGAAATCATGGTGTGGCACCACAGCTCAGGAGGAATGAATACTCCCGCTGACCCCACACTGCGTTGCCCTAACCTCCCCCACCTGTGGCTGGATTTTTACTGTCCTCCAGCCACGCCTCAAACTGCTCGCGGTGCACGCGGTGCACCATGCCGCAGCGGGGACAGGTGACTTTGAGGAACTCATCGCCCTCGAAAAGCTCCTCCATGCTCTGACGCACATGAGGGGACAGCACCTGATAGATGCGCTCGATGGTGCAGCCGCACTCCCAGTGGTAGGTGCGCTCCTCCAGCAGGCTCAGCTCCTCCTCCTTGTCCAGCTGGAGAATGGATTCCCGTGTCAGCCCTTCCAGCCACTCCACATCGCACTGCGGCTGGGCGGTGATGAAGATATAGTCCTCCTCACTGTGTTCGAAAAAGCGGGCCACGCGCTGCTCGCTGCGCTGGTAGAACTGCTCCGTGGCCCGCAGGAAGTTGGTGCCGTCAATCTCGATGGCGCTCATGCCCGGCTCCCCCTTCCCCTTCTGCGCCTGGGCGTAGAAGACATTGCGCTCCGCCTGACGGACGCCCTCAGTGAAGACCCGGCCGATCACGCAGGAGCTGTTGTTGTCGGCGGTGACAAAGAAATTGGCCAGCGGCTCCTGGAAATTGACCGTCCACGCGTGGCGCTCATTCCAGGGGCGCGAGGCGCAGTGCAGGGTGATGGCCACCAGCGCGTCCTTGAGCATGGCGTCGATGTCCGGCGCGTGCTTCTCCCCGATCTGCAGTAGGTGCAGATAGTAGTCCATGAACATGCCGCTGAAATTTGCGCGCACCGCGAGGGCATTGCGCTTCCTCACAAAATAGCAGCGCACGTCCAGCTTGCTGGCGGCTTCGGCGGGGGGGACATCCATGGTTGTTTGCGGATAGGGAAAAGAGCTGGAACAAAAGGGCAAAGGGTGCCTGCCTCTACAAAAACGCCGGTGCCGCCGGCCTGGAGGCAGGCCGGTCAGAAGGTCTGCACCACCAGCCCGGACCGCAGTTTCGGCTCGAACCAGGTGCTCTTCGGCGGCATGATCTCCCCGGCGTCCGCAATGGCCATCAGCTGGTCCACCGTGGTGGGATACATGGAGAAAGCCACGGCGGCGTGGCCGGAGTTCACCTTCCGCTCCAGCTCGGCGGTGCCGCGGATGCCGCCGATGAACTCGATGCGGTTGTTGGTGCGGGGATCGTCAATGCCCAGCAGCGGCGCCAGAATGAGATCCTGCAGCACGCTGACATCCAGGGATTTCACCGGATCGGTGCCCCCGCCATTCAGGGACGTGTCCCAGGTCAGCAGATGCCATTCCCCCTTCAGATACATACAGATGGAGCCGAAGGTTTTGGGGGACTTCAGGGTGGTGGGGGAAACCGTGAAGCCGGCATCGGTGATCCCGGTTAAAAGCTCCTCAGGCTGCAGGCCATTGAGGTCCAGCACCACGCGGTTGTAGGGCAGAATGCGCAGCTCGCTGGCGGGGAAAAGCACGCCCAGGAACCAGTTGTAATCCTCGCCGCCGGTGTGGGCGCTGTTGAGCTTCTTGCGCTCCGTGCCCACCCGCCAAGCGCTGGCGCTGCGGTGGTGGCCGTCCGCCACATAGGCGAACTGCACCTCCGCGAACGCCTGGATGAAGGAGTCTGCGCCGGTCACGCGCCAGACGCGGTGGATGATGCCGTCGGGAGCCGTGAAATCGAAAAGCGGAGGCTCGGACGCCAGGATGTCGTTCACCTTGTCATTGATCACGGCCTCATCACGGTAGGTGAGGAAAATGGGGCCGGTGTGGGCACTGAGGGCGCGGACGAGGTTGGTGCGGTCGTCCTCTTTGACCTGCCGGGTCTTCTCGTGCTTTTTGATCACGTCATGGCCGTAGTCATCCACGTGGCAGGCGGCGATGAGCCCCGTCTGCTCCCGTCCGTCCATGACCTGCTGGTAGAGATAGAGGCCGGGCTCCTCATCACGGACGAGGATGCCGTCGGCGATCAGCTTCTGGAAATTCTCCGCCGCTTTGGCATACACCTCCGGGGAATACGGATCGGTGTCCGGCGGCAGATCGATCTCCGCCCGGTCCACGTGCAGCAGGTCGTAGGGCCGGTTGGCGGCCAGGGCGCGGGCCTCCTCCGTGTCCACCACATCGTAGGGCACGGCGGCCACTTGGGAGGCGAGTTCAGGACGGGGGAGAAGGCCTCGGAAAGCTTGGATGCGCATGGCGTTGGGATGGGGGTCAATGGTTGAACGGTTGCGGCGGTGCGGTGGGAAGTGGAATCCCCGGGAGGTTTCCGTGGCGCAGGGCGGATGGAATGACAAGTGGCCAGTCCATTTCTGAACGGCAGGTTCCCCGGAGCCGGATGCCCACAGCCCGAAAATCCAGCTTTCCCCAGGACTGAACCGCACGGATGGACAGTCCCGGACTCCATGCCTGCATGAGAGGGCGGGAAGCAAGGGACTCAAGAGCGCTTGCTCCTGTCTGCCCTTTCAGGCCGAACCACAATCAGGGATCAAAAGTCAGGGTGGCCTTCAGCGAGCCGGGAACCCACGTCTCCATCGACGCCATGGCCCTCCACGCGTCCCCGGCCGTGCTCCCTGTGCCCGAAGTCTCCACCGGCCTTCTGGCCCTTGGCGGCATGGCCATCATGAGTGCCGCCGGCCGCGGCCGCCGGAATGCCTGAGCCCGGTATGGCTCCTGCCTGACAGGCGGGGCCTGACATTTTACAAATCATCCTGGCGGGTGACGACTCCATGCCCGTCACCCGCTTTTTTGCAGGCAGGCAGTGTTATTCCAGCGCACCCGGAAGTTGAATACCGGGGGACCAGGATTTTGCCCTGCGCGGATTTTTTCCTTCCCGCAGCGCTAGGCAGCCCGATAGAATCCGGGCCGGATCACGTCTTTGAAGGGGCCTGGACCGCGGCGCTGTCTCCGGTCCCGTGGTCCGCGCCATGTGCCGTTTTCCCTGACCGGCGTGGCTCCGCGTGCCACCCCACTGTTCCGCCCATGCCCATGGAATCCATGTCTTTCCCCACTGTGTCAGATCCCGCCGGAGTTTCCTCCCCGCGGCTGATGGAGGTGCGGGGGCTGGTCAAAAAATTTCCCGGTGTCACCGCTTTGCGGGGGGTGGATTTCTCGCTGCGGCCGGGGGAGATCCATGCCATCTGCGGTGAGAACGGCGCGGGCAAGTCCACGCTGATCAAGTTGCTGTCGGGTATCCACCCGCGCGGGAGTTATGAGGGGGAAATCCTCATGGAAGGCTCACCCGCAGAGTTCCGCGGCATCCGGGACGCGGAGGCGGCGGGCATCGCGGTGATCACGCAGGAGTTCGCGCTGATTGATGGGCTGAGCGTGGCGGAGAATATTTTTCTGGGACGGCCGCTCACCCGGCATGCCCGCATTGACTGGCTGGCCATGAGGCAGCGGGCGCGGGAACTGATGGATGAGTTCGGCCTGCATCTGGATCCCACGGCTCCGGTGGGGACGCTGGGCATCGGACAGAAGCAGCTGATCGAGATCGCGCGGGCCATGGATAAAAAATCCCGGCTGCTGATTCTGGACGAGCCCACCGCCGCCCTGACGGAAAAGGAGGTGGAAGTGCTGCTGGACCATCTGCGGCGACTGCGCGGCCAGGGCACGGCCTGTGTCTATATCTCCCACAAACTGGACGAGGTCTTCGCCATCAGCGACCGCATCACTGTGCTGCGGGACGGCTCCAGCATCGCCACCCTGGAAACCCTGCGGACCTCCATCCCCGACGTGATCCGCCACATGGTGGGTCGGGAGCTGGGGGACCTGTTTCCCCGGACGCAGTCGGCACACCGCGGGGAGACCCTGCTGTCCGTGCGCGGCCTGAGCGTGGCGCGTCAGGCCCGGGGACCGGCCTTTCACCGGGATATCTCCTTCGATCTGGCAGCAGGGGAGGTGTTGGGCATCGGCGGGCTGATGGGGGCCGGCCGCACGGAGCTGCTGGGGCATCTTTTCGGAGTCTGGGGCACTCGCCTGGCCGGCGAGGTCACGTTGAAGGGAAAACCCATGCCGTCGCCGGATCCCGGCCACTGTATTCGTAGCGGGCTGGTGATGGCCAGCGAGGACCGCAGGCGCCACGGGCTGGTGATGGGCATGCCCATCGGCTTCAATCTTTCCCTCTCCAGCCTGGGGCAGTTCACCCATGGAGGCCGTATCCACAGAGCGGAGGAGACAGTGCGGAATCAGGAGTTTTTCGACCAGCTGCGCATCAAGGCCCCGGGGCAGCACACCGTGGTCGGTGGATTGTCCGGCGGCAACCAGCAGAAGGTGGTGCTGGCCAAGGCGCTGATGACCGGACCGTCGGTGCTGATGCTGGACGAGCCCACACGCGGCATCGATGTGGGGGCCAAGCTGGAGATTTACGAGCTCATCAACCGGCTGACCGCGGAGGGCAAAGGGGTTATCCTGGTCTCCAGCGAATTGCCGGAGCTGATGGGCATGAGCGACCGCATTCTGATGATGCACGAAGGCCGCATCGGCGGGGAGTTCCGGCGTGGGGCATTCAGCCAGGAGGCCCTGCTGGCCGCCGCGCTGGGCCACGCATCACCGTCACCGTCACCCTCGCCAGCCGCCACCGGTCGTCACTGATCCGAACCGGCACCGTTTTTCCGACAACCGATCCATGTCCGCCCCCGCCACCGCCTCCGCCCCCCCGTCCTCCCGGATGCTTCTGAAAAAACTGGCCATACCCTGCGCCCTGCTGCTGGTCTGGGTGTTCTTTATTTTCAAACTGGACGGCGACGCGCTGACCGGCAAAGAAAATGCGCGGCTCCTTTTCACCGGGGCGCGGAATCTGAGCCAGCTGCTGATTGAGTACTCCATCATCGCCACTCTCTCGCTGGGCATGTTCATGGTTATCCTGAGCAGCCACATCGACCTCTCCGTGGGCAGCGGCGTGGGGCTGACCGGAGGCATCGCCGCAGTGCTGGTCTCCCAGAAGGGATGGCCCGCCCCGGCGGCGCTGGGCACGGCGCTGCTGTGCGCGCTGGCGCTGTGGTTCATTATCGGCACGCTGGTGGTGCGGCAGAAAATGCCCTCCTTCATCATCACCCTGGGCGGGCTGCTGATCTTCAAGGGGCTGTTCTGGCTGGTGATCGACAACGCCACCATTCCCGTCTCCCAGGGCGGCAGGGACAATCTCTACTCACTGCTCACCACCTGGTATCTGCCGAAGTCCACCGGGCTCGCTCTCGGTCTGGCGGTGTCGGCGGCCATCGCTTTCCTGCAATGGCGCGGGCGGAGCGAGCGGCTCCGCTTCCAGCTGCCCGCCGGCAGTGCGGGAGCCCTGACGGGACGGACCGCCGCCGGGGTGCTGGCGGTCATGACGGTGGTGCTGGTGTGCAATGAGTTCCGCGGGGTGCCGCTGAGCCTGCTGATCATGGCGGCGGCGGCGGCGGCGGTCTGGTTCCTGACGGAGCA
>JAQGPJ010000060.1 GCA_028293125.1 Verrucomicrobiales bacterium
CCAGAACCCGGCGCAGAAGTGGCTCCGCCCCCGCATGGTTCCCCTTGGCGTGAAGCAGCGCCGCGAGATTGTTGAGGGAAATGAGAGTGTAGGGATGCTCCGGCCCGAGCCCACGCTCCAGCGCCTCGAGAGCCCGGCGGTAAAACGGCTCCCCCGCCGCATGGTCCTCTTTGGACTCAAGCAGCCCCGCAAGATTGTTGAGGGAGGTGAGGGTATCAGGATGCTCCGGTCCCGGATCACGCTCCTGGACCGAGTCTCCGGCCAGGCGGGCGAGAACCGGACGATCCTCAGGATGGTGGAAATTCAGAGCCTGGGCGGAAGTGACGGTGGTGCCCGCTCCGTCCAGAGGAAGTTCCCCATACCCGAGCCGTGCGGTGCGGCTGGTGGACTCCAGCAGAGATGCAGGAAGAACGGTGGGCTGCGGAGATGGGGACGGGTTTCGGATTTCCATGGTTCGGAAACCTGCAATACCGGAAAATCTACTCCATTTCTTATTTTCGTAATTTGGTTTAATCAAAATACTTTGATTGGGTAAGCATTTGATTTATTGGGGTATAAGGAAAATGCTTATGTCGTGGTGAAATTGAATGCTGATATTCACCCAGGCCTGAGGCTGCTGCCCGCTGCTTCCCGGCGCACCGGCAGCAGGTGAATGCTGGATGCGCAAGATCCCCCCAATCAAAGACCCCGGCCTGGATCAAAGCGAGCATCTCCTCAAACTGTGGGGCGGTCCGGCGCACGAAGTCCGCCAATCTTGAGGCGCTGCTTTCCTACCGGAACACCATGACGCAGGGGGCGGACGAATTCCGTAGAAGGGAACTTGCCAGACAATCCAGCGGGTGTTCGACAAGCTGCGGGCCACCGAGCCGGACGGACATGGGGCGGCGGCACAGGTTTTGGCAGCTGCCAATTCCGTTCGGACGGCAGGGCAGGGAGGGTGGAAATCTCAATCAAGAGAGGCGGGCTGATCCTGCCAAATCGACTCAGGACCCTGTGCGCCGGACGTGGGCCGCTGGGAGTGGACGGCTCCGGACATGTTCTTACGTTGGTTCCCATTGGAGCGTGAATATTATGTAAACTGTTTATTTACAATGAATTGTAAATTCAAGTAATCGAACTGCGGTATCTACTGCATGACCATTTCCGGGATACGGCCATCGGACGGCAGGAGATCTTCAGGGAGGTTTCGTCCCGTCGGATTGAAATCCCAGACTGACGGTGAAATGCCGCCACGACTGGTGCGCGGTCACCAGCAGCGCGTCGTCCACCGACAGCAGTCCCGCGTCCTTTGGCGTGGGGTTGAAGGCCTGGCCTGCCGGGGACGCCGTCGATGCCGTGACCGGGGTTCACCTGACGGTAAAAGAGGTTGTCCGGCTCCCATGAGTGACTGGTCATTCCCTTAAAGCAATGCGCTGATTTTTTCGAAAGCCTGCGGCCACTCCTCCCAGCCGAAGTGTTCCTCCGCAAATGTGTCAGTGCTCGGATCGGTGGGATACAGCTCCAGCGGACGGTCTACAAAGTTCACCTCCAGCCCGATTCCGGCGGCTGGCCGGATCCATTCCAGACTCACATTCCCCTCCTCCGTGGGCACCACGCCCGGGGTAAGGCATTTCAGAAGGGAAAAACTCCACCAGGTTTTTGGACAGGGTGGACAGGTTTTCCGCGCTGGGGCTGTCCCGCCGCCCTCCAGCCAGCCGTCCTGCATGCCGATCAGTTTATCGACCGCCGATGTGAGGGCACAGGACGGAAGAATTTCTTCAGGACCGGGGCCGGTGGATTCCGACCGGATGAAGGGCTCGGTGGCCATGGCGTCGGGCCCAAGTTATACCGGCTGGATTTTGAGGCAATCAGAATCATGAGGCCTGCCAGGCGGCACAGGATGGGAGTGTGAAAGAAAACATCAGGCGGGCGGTGCCCGATGCTTTTTATAATTGGATTTGCAAGGACCGGTCCGCGCCCGCCCCGCTCTTTTTTCCGCTCACCCCCGGTAGGACCCCCAGCCGCAGTGGATGACGCCGCCGCACTCGCGGGCGCGGTCGAGGATGCGGGGGCCGAGAGCCTCGTGCTCGCTGCCGGGCTCGAGGTTGCCGAGGAGGACGGTGGGCAGGCGGGCGGCGTAGCGGGCGTTGATGAGCTCGTCGAGCACGGAGTTCTCCCAGTCGGAGCCGGCGCGCGTCTGGAGTTCGTCGATGGCCAGGAAGGGGGTGGTCCTCCAGCCGCGCAGGGCGGCGTCGGCGTCCTCGCCACGGGTCCAACACTGCTTCATGCGGGCGAAGAGCTGATAGGCGGTGAGGAACCGCCCGCAGGACCGCCCGGCCAGCAGCCGCTGCCATGCCCACCAGGCGGCCATGACGGTCTTGCCCCGGCCGGTGGAGCCCAGCAGGATGAGGATGCCGTCGTGAAGGATGAGCGGGAGAATTTCCCGCGCCTTGACCAGGGCGGGGCCGGTCATGCGCGGCAGGGTGTGGACGGCGCGCGGCGGCCAGCCGTTGGCGGTGAGGCGCGCGGTGTGGTCCGGGGTTTGGGTTTGAGTTGAGGTTTGAGTCTGGTTTGAGGTTAGGGCCTGAGTCCGGGTGGAAGGGGTAATGCCGGCGGCTGCGGGGGAGGCAGGGGAAGAGGAGGCGGGGCCGGGGCCGCAGGAACCAGCGCGGGACTGAAGGGCGTGGGTGCGGGAGAGGATGCCGGCCAGCAGGTTGGAGAGGGGGTCTGGTTCCAAGGGACGGCCGGTGGGATGGACGGGATGGACCGAGTGGACGCCGGGTGCTGCTGGAGAAGGGGCGGTGGTGGTGGTGGTCATAGGTATTTGATTTCCAGCTTTTCAGAAGAGGCAGGCAGCGCCGGGCCTGCGCTGCTGCGGCTGCGGGACCGGCTTTGGCCGGAAGCGGATGGCGGGCCGGAAAAAGGTTGCCGGCGCGCGGAGCCAAAGCGGGAAGTGCTGCCGGTGCCGCCGGTGCTATGCATCCCGTCCATCCCGTCCATCCTTCCGGCGGCACCGCTGCCGCCGCCGGAGGTCCCGGCGCTGTGGCCGCCGCCCATGGAGCAGAGCAGCGCCTCCGCCATGGCAAGGTCCCGGGCCTCGTGGGCGCGCCAGGCGATGGCGTAGCTGCGCAGGCTGGACCAAGGGCGGGTGATGGGCCGGCCTTTGGAGTCCGTCCAGCCGCGGGCGTCGAGGTCCAGCCACCATTTTTCGGCGATGATGGCGGTGACCCCGTGGCTGCCGGCGGCGGCGGTGGCCGTTTCCAAAGTTATGGGCGGGGTGCCGGGGGGGACGGTTTGTGGAAGGGGGCGCGGCACCGGTGTCCGCCGGCGGCGCTCCTGGCGCGGACCGGCCTGGGCGCGGTGACGGCTGCGGCGTTCCCTGCGCGGGACAAAACCGGAGCCGGGGTCGGGATTGGAGCTTTGGCTGGGATTTTGACCCTGGCTTTGACCTTGGCGCTGGCTCTGGAATTGGCTCTGACTGTGGAATTGACCTTGGTGCTGATCTGCGCTGGAGGCGGGACGGCGGAGCGGAATGCGGGCGCTGTCCGGGTCAAAGGCGGGATCAGGATCGGCGTTGGAGTGGAAATCGAAGTCGAAGTCGAAGTCGAAGCCGGCGACCCTGACCATGACCGGAAGCGGAAGCCAAGGCGAAGCCGGACCCGCGTGCCTGGCCCGGTCCGCGTCCGGAGTTTGGTCAGGATGAGCACTTTGATCCCCGGACCAATCCCGCTCTCCGCCGTTGGTGCTGCCGTCGGCGATGGCGTTTTCCGCCCCCACTGCGGGCGTCCCTGGCGCATGGCCGCAGGCTGGCCGGATTTGATTCTGATTCTGATTCTGGTTCCGGGCTTCATGCCCCGGGACCATCCGAACCATCCATCCGGCCCCCTCATGCGCACACGCATGAGCGCCGGCAGGCGCAGGCGGGAGCCCGTGGGCGGGTGCCGGAGCGGGGGCGGGAGGGATAGGGGGTGCGGGGGAAAGGGAGGGAGGGGGAGAGGGCACCACCGACGGTGGCGTTTCCGGAACGCGGTGAAACGTTTCGGAAACGCGGTGAAACGTGTCATGGCGTTGCAGGCTGTCCATTGGCCGGGACGCAGCGGCGGATGCAGACCCGCAAGTGGATGGAGCGGATGCAGCGAGGACCGGCACCGGCACCAGCACCGGAGCCGGGGCGGTGAATGTATAGGAAGAAGTGCGGGCGGGAACGGCGCGGGTCACGGCGTCCAAGCCGAATGCCGGGCCGGGTGCCGGGGACCATGATCCGGGGTGAGACAGGGTTACAGGAGCCGCAGTGGACGGGATGGACTCTGGGGACGCTGTGATGCGGGTCCGGGCATAGGTATCCTCCTCAGGGGGAAATCCCTGCGCCCGCGCCTGCGGCTGTTCCCAGTCCCGTTCCTGCCTGCGCTCCCGCCAGCGGCGGACGCGGGCGGTGCTGGTGGGCCGGGCGGCGGCGCGGACGTCCAGCAGATCAGCCACGGTGGCCAACTGCTCCGCATTCAGGCCCAATCCGGCCAGTTGTCTGATTTCGGTGGCGGTCATGGTCTTTTGTAAGGTGAAAGGGTTCAGGGTTCAGGGTTCAGGGAAAAGGCTGCAGGATGGAATGCTGAACAAAACGAAAGGCTGCCTGGAACGGGAAGGCGCTGCTTCAAACTGCCGGGTTCCATGAACCCCGGACCCGGCACCCAATAACCAACAACCGATCCTAGCCTGAACCCTGAATCCTGAACCCTTTCGCCTTTTATGCTAATGGCGCACCTGCCCCTGGGCGCGGCGGCGGGTGCCGACGGAGGCTTCGATCTGCCAGGAGGGGGGACTTTGGGAAAGATCCAGGGTGATTTTGGCGGTGACCATCACCTTGGGTCCCTTGGAGGCGCGGGCGGAGGTCCGGGCGGGTTTGGGCGGCGGGGCTCCGGGCATGAAATCCGCCAAGGTGGCCGGTGCGAAGGCGGCCAGCGGCACCGGCACCGGCATGCTGGCGGAGGCAGGGATGGAATCCATGCCGATCCTGCTTCCGATGCCAATGCCAATGCCACCGGTGTCCCCCTTGCCGCCGGTCAGCGGTGGACTGGCAAGGAGTGCCGCCAGGGACAGGGAGGGCGGCGGACTTGGATGGAGCACGCAGGATTCGGCAAAAAGCGGGAGCTGGGCCTCCGGCGGGGCCGCCGGGGCCCTATGGCGGTCCCGGCGCTGCTGCTCCTCCTCCCATGCCTCATCCAGAGCCGCGGCGGCGGCCTCCAGAATGTCGCGGTGCAGGCGGTGCATGACGCTGCGGAAGTCGTCCCGGGCGTCGTCGAGAATGGTATTCAGTTCGTGGGCGGTCATCATGGATGAATGAGGCGGGCGGGGTGGTTTTTTGAAGGAATTAGACCGGCGCGGAGGCGGGCGGCACGGCGGAGTCAAATGCTATAAAATTGAACTGTTTTTATCTTCAGCTATCAATTTTATCAATCCGGCGCGATGGACACCCCCATGCCAGGGGCGCTGGCGGACAGCCAGCGGCGCATCTCCTCCTGCAGATCCTGCACCGGCCCCTCATCGAGGCGGTGCCAGCCGGGCTGGATGTTGAATGAAAAAAAACCTTCGGCGACGTCATCAGGCTCCTGCATGAGGAGGATTTCGTAGCCGTCCAGCGTGGCTTTGAATCCCCAATAGTCATCGTTATCCAAAGGATGGAAGCGCAGGGCGAAAACATCCGACAGCCAGGCGGCGATGTGCGCGGCATCGTGCTCCGACACCAGCACCAGATCGCACCAGAAGGGGACACCGGGCTTCCAACGTTCCTTCAGAAAGGATTTGAGGGTCATCCGGCCAACTGAGGAATGCAGCGTCCGGTCCGCTCCCCTCCCCTGCCCCGCGACCGGAAAAAGCCGGCTGAGCAGCCCCTCCAGCACCCGCGCGACGCCATCACAGAACCGCAGCGCGACCGGTCTGCCGCCTTGTTTTCCAGCCCGGTTCACCTCCGTGTCCGCAGGCTGCGTGGAGGGGGGCGGAAGCGGGGATTTCGGGTTGTCGTTCATGCGGTTTCACAACCCGCGCCGGCCTCTTTTTTACGGCGGCCAAGCGGATTGAAAACACTTTAAAATGCGATCTCCATGATGACAATGACAAAATGCCCAATGTGGATAATATCACGTGTTTTTTCTCCCGGAAAAGGGGGTTGGTGGAGGAAGTTTTCAGCTTTCAGTTTTCAGTTTTCAGAAGCTGGGGACGGGGGACGGCGCTTTTCCGCGCAGGGCGGTTTTCGGTCTCTCCGTCCACGTCCATTCCTGTCCATCCCCGTCCACTTCCGAACTCTGAATCCTTTACTGTCCCCAGCAGGCGGCCATGGCCCCGCCGGGGACTGCTGACCGTCCAAGGCCCCCGTCCAGCCGGTAGTGCGCCACCCACTGTCCACCAGGCAGCCACCACCGTGCCGCCATAAAGCACCCGCGCCTGCGGCCCACCCCCGCCCCCCACGCAAAAAGTCCACACAGCCCAGGCTGAGTGGACTGAGTGGACAACCTGAAAGCCGGTCGGAGCCCCAAAGCACCGCGCCAGACAGCTGAAAACTGAAAACTGAAAGCTGAAAACTTCCTCCCTTACCCCTCCTTCCAAAGCACCACCCGCGCCGCGCAGCCCTGCTCTTCCAGAATCCGCAGGACCGTCAGCACAAGCGCATAGGAGCCCGGGACGGTGTTCGACAGACGGGCGGCGAATTCATCACTGGTCATCCAGGTGGGGGTGCGCCAGCGTTCGTCCAGCAGCAGCCGCCGGCTCTCGTCATACCATTCCACCCCGCCCTGCCGCGTCCACTGCGAGACCTGCTCCGGGGTGAGGGCGCGGTCATCCAGGCCCGGGTCCGGGCGCACCTCGAGGCAGAACTCGTGGAGAGTGCCGGCGGCGGCGTCCGGGGGCAGACCTCTCGGGGGAATCACCGGAGGCCGCAGAAGACCATTTCCACAGGGGATGCCGGCCCGCCAGATGTTCATCCCCGGATACTCCTCCAGAGGGCCGATCCTGCCCCAGTAAGCCCACTCCCGGCCGTCGCCGCCACCGCCACCGCCACCAACGCCGCCGCCGCCGTTCCTGCCATAGTCTCCGCTGACGGTGGTGGCCGCGCGGTATTCGATGCATCCATGTATGATATTGCCCATGGGAGTGGTTTCTTTGGTTATAGTAAGAGTGGAGTTGGAACGTTTGAACGGACGGGAATTGGAATGGGCCGCAGGGCGGGGACGGACGGACAACAGACAGCGGCGGGCGGGGACGCCCGCGGGACCGGATCCGGCAGCGGCGGCCTGCGGCATTGAGAAACCGGTCAGGACGGACCTGGGCCCGGAGCGGGAACCGGAGCCGGAGCCGGAACCGGGGATACGGAATCGGAATCGGCCGGAGATGAGGCTGGAGAAACGGCCGCGGACTGGCCGCAGTCCTGATAATGCGCCATCACGCACTCAATGACCTGGGCGCGGTCCGTGGCGCCCCGCTCCCGCTCCCGCACCAGCAGCGTCCGGCAATGGTCCACAAAGCGTGTGAGCACCTGCCCCGGCTGGGCTTCAAACTCCGAGGCCGCCGACTCCACGATTTTCCCGATCTCATCCTCCTCCAGCTCCTGATGGAGCTCGGAAAGGACAAGGAGCTCGATGAATATGTTAAACAGCACGTTTTCCTGGTTCATGGTATTGGTATTGGTACCCGTATTTATTTCAATATTAGCAATCTTAACAACAAAGCAGCCTGCAAATCCTCCGGCCACCGGAGCCCGCCTCCGGTCCGTCCCGCCGCGTCACGTCACTCCGGCCCCAGCCACACAAGGACGCGCGCCGGCAGGTCCCGGGCCTCCAGCCACCGCATGGCGGCCAACAGGGCCGCATAGCCGGGATGAACGCTCCCCGGATTCAACAACAGGCGGGCCAACTCCGCCGCGTCCAGCCAGGTGGGCGCGCTCCACCGGGGATCCGTCACCTGCGCCTGGTGCCGCCCATGCCAGGCGGAGGCCCCGCGCCGCACCAGGTCCCGGGCCTCATCCAGCGCCACCGCGCGCACCGCATCCGCGGCGGGCGGGCGCGGGCAGACCTCCAGACAGAACACCTTCCGCGCCAGACGGCTGGCATCCGGTGGAAACCCCCGCGCCGGAATGGCCGGGGCCGTGCGGGCCCTGTTCCGGACACCGGCACCGGCAACGCCATCACCGGCACCGCCACTGCGGTCGCCACCCGCCGCACCCGCCAGCCGTGCGGCCAACGCATCATCCCGCCGCAGGCCGGAGATCCACCCCCAGCCCCGCCACCCGCCGTGGCTCTGTTCCACCGCGTTCCCGTCCCACATTTCGATCAGGGCGTGTATTTTGAGGTTCATGATGTGTCCCATTAAGGTTTGATTGAAATGAGGCGGTTTGAAAAGAACTAAAAGAAGCGGCGGGGTGCGCTGCGGGCCGCGGGGGCTCCATCCGGACGCGGGGCGGGCGGGTGACACAGGGTCTTTCTCCAATGGGAAGGGTCAGGCAGCGAGGTTCCAGTCCCGGGCTGCGGCGCAGAAGTCCGCCTGGGCATCCAAATGGTCGAGCACCTGCTCCAGCAGGTGCGCGGGATCATGCTCCGTCAGGTGCCGCCCGGCCTCGCAGGCCAGATCCCAGGCGAGGGTCTTCATGGGATCGGCGGTGCCGTGCATGGGTCCGCGGGGTGCAGGGACGCCGGCGCCGGCTGCGGCTGGCACCAGCATCAGCCAGAAGGTGATGGCCAGCTCGTTGATGTCGTGGAGGACTTCATCGGCGGCGGCTTGCTCTTCAGGGGGCATGGGGGGAGGGTGGGGGAAAGGAGGTGGGGTTATTGGTTATGAGTTATTGGGGGAGGCCGCTTTCGGAGAAAAAAGGACTGGGGGTGACGGTTGGCGGCTGATTGATTTTCATAAGGGGAGCCAGACTATTAACGAATAACCATTAACCCCCCCGCCCGGTGGGTGGGACCAAGTTGGTTTCCGCCATTGGAACCGTATGGGCATGCCGAACCCTTGCGGCTGCCGCATTCTGAAAACTAAAAACTGAAAACTGAAAACTCCGCCGCCCCATCAGGGCACAAAGCTCCAAGCGCGGGTCAGAGCCGGATGGACAGAATGGGCCGTCTGTTTGCCAGCGTGGGCGGGGGGGGTGGATACCGGCTACAGTTTACCGGCTCGGGCCGCAGGCTCCATGGCGGCGGGGAAAGGCCGGCGGGATGCTTTTACCGGCAGGGGGGAACGGGTGAAAACAGAGGAGCGGAATTTGGTGGAAATTCTGCATAAATTTACAGTTCAGTAATGGCGTTAAGTGTCGTGAATCGCGATGTTCCGTAATACCATCATGCCCCGCTTCAGGCAAGGGATTTCGGGGAAAAAATGCGGTTTTGGAGGGGAAAAACAGATGTCGCAGGGGCCGGCCGGAATGGATTTGGTCCGGCCCATGAATACTGTTCATCTGAAGACCTGTCTAACCTGTCAAGCCGCTGATGGCCACCCTGTCTACGCAGGCTGGAAATGTGCCGCCGGCTCCCATATCCGCAGCGGAAATCCGCCCGCTCCGCCCGGCGGATCCCTCAGCAGCACCTGCGCGGCATCCCATGACAGAGGCATGCGCAGGCCGCATATCAGAATTCCGCCGTCGGGCTGGACCCCGGGATCACCCGCCATTCCCCATTTTTGGGCGGCAAGGGCGGAATTAGGCTTCCCCCGGATCCGAAGGAGAGGTCAGGCTGTCCCGGCCGGGTTGCGCACACCAGAGTCAGCAGGGCGCGGAACAGCGCGCGCAGAAGGGCTGCCTTCAGGGTGTGGCCGGAGGTGCGGTGGGGAGCATAGGAGCCCTTTGAATTTCAGGAGCCCGGTGCCGGACCGCCGCTGCGGCTGCCGCTGGCGGACTCACCGCTCCATTTTATGGAGTCCCGGCTCCATAACAGGTCCTGAAATGCAAGGAAAACAATGGACAAAAAGAGCCGTCAAAAAATATACATTTTTATGTCTTTGAAAATCAGCGTGTTACAAGATTGTAAAATTCTTTGGCACGGCCTGAGCTTTATTCCCTCCCATCCTCAAACCGCCATCCACGGCGGTCAGGAGATAACAAATTCCACCCGGATCAACCCAACAAACAACCGCCCGCAAAGGCACCAAAACCATGGCTGAAACACTGACACGCAACGAGATCGAGGAAATCGTGATTGGCAACGCCGCCCGTCATCCTGAATACCGCGAGGCTCTCCTGAAAGACCCGAAAAAGGTCATCGAAACCCAGCTCAACAACAGACTGC
>JAQGPJ010000061.1 GCA_028293125.1 Verrucomicrobiales bacterium
CTGACTCCCGCCGCTTACGCGGCGCTCACCGCGGGCCGAGACGGGATGGAGGCTTCAAAAGCCGCCTGATGACCGCAGGCAAGCCCGTGTCAAACCTTGACGGAGGGTCACGCGTCAAAGGCTTACGGAGAAAATACAGCGGCGCGGCGACGATCAGGATTATGAGGACCACCTCATCCGAAGGCATATTGCCGGCCCACCACTCCACAGTGCGGGCCGGGGCCAGCCACCCGATGAGGATGGAGATGAGGCCCAGCACCGCCAATCCGGCAAAAAGAACCCATTCCCACCCGGACCATGCGTTCACCTGGCCGCCATCCCGCCAGACCACCAGACAGGGCATCGCGATGAAAAACAGCCCCAGAGTGATCAGGAAGGCGCGGAAAAATCCGGGTTCGTCCGTGTCATACAGGTGCGTCATAGGATGACCCCATCCCTAGCTGGCCGGTCGCGGGGATTCAAACCGGAATCGGCGGCAGAGGCGTGGTGCCAATACGCGCGGAAGCCGCCCTGTAAATCAGTCCCGACAATACAATGGAAAGCGCGGAGGAGTCTGTTGATTTCCCGGCTGGCTCACGCCCCGGAACGGATAGAGACATCCGCTGAGCCAGTAATGGTCAATAACTTTGGACCACTCCATCATTTTACTGCGATCCCCCGCCGGCCCGCGTAATATCCGCTGATCCGCCTGTTGTCCGCTACTGAGCGTTGGCTTGGCGCAATCATTCAGGCTTTCCTCCTCACCCATGTGCCGAGCCCCGAGCCCTGAAAATGAAACACCGCCGGATTTCGCATGCAGGCAGAGGCGCGGCGGTTTTGATGGGACCAACAGACATGATAATCCCGGTCTCAGCAAGGAGGATCCCCCTCAAATCCCCATCAATTCCCGCTGCCAGTTGAGGAACAACTCGTCCACGCGGTCGGGCTGGAAGCAGATGGCCTCCAAGGCGGAGCGGGAGCCGAGGAGGGAAGGGTCGATGTCCAGTTCATTCCCGATGCGGTCGCGTTTGGCCTTAAGCTGCTCGAATTTCTTTTCGGCTTCGGGGTTCCGCTCGTAGCGGAGCCGGGGCGGCCGGCGGGGCCACTCGGATTCCGGGGTCTCCGCGGCGTCGCGCACGGCTTTTTGAAACCGGCGGTGGCAGGACGGGGGGAAGCGGGCGTTCAGGCGGGCCTCCCCGCCGTTTTCGAGGGCCTCCGCCCAAAGGAGCAGGTCGGCGTTGCCGCTGACCTTGAAGGCCGGGCGGTCCAGCCGCTGGGCCTCGCCGTCACGCCAGAGCCAGAGGGCGCGCAGGAAGTTCAGTCCCTTGGGCCGCAGCTTGCCACTGCCGGTGATGCGCCACTGCCCGTCGGGGTCCGCCGGCGGGCGGCTCAGGACGGATTCACGGGCGTCGATACAGGTCTCCAGAAACCATGGCTCGCGCCCCAGGGTGCGCAGTTTGCCCACAAAAAGGTCTGCCAGCTCCAGGATGTAATGCACATCGTTAAGGGCGTACTCGATCATTTTCGGGGAAAGGGGCCGCTTACCCCAGTCCGCCCGCTGGGACTGCTTGGAAAGAGTGACGCCGAAGACGGACTCCACAAGGTGGGCCAGCCCGAACTGCCGCTCGCCGCACAGCCGGGCGGCGGCCTGGGTGTCGAAAATGCGCTCCGGGATGACGTCGAACGTACGCCTCATCAGCGTCATGTCGAAGTCCGCCCCATGCATCCAGATTTCCACCTGTTGGAGCCATTCCACCAAGGGGGACAAGTCCGGGATGCTGAGGGGATCAATGATGACTTTCTCCTCCCCGCAGGCCAGCTGGACCAGGCAGAGCTTCTCCTTGTAGGAATGCAGGCTGTCCGCCTCGGTGTCTATGGCGCACCGGACGCCCGGACCGGCGGGGATCCGGGACAGAAGCGCGGCCAGCGCCTCGGGAGTGTCAATGTAGGAATCGGAGAGGGATGAGTCAGGCACCGGGGCGGAGCGGTAGGAAAAGGAGTCCAAAAGAGAAGAGAAGAGGCGGGGAGAAGCGAAACGGAGACCGGGCGGGAGCCCTTTTCAACCGTGTCAGCGCAGCCCGGTCAGAAGCAGCTCGGCGTTGCCGGCGGAGGCTTTGAGATGCTTGATGAGCGTCTCCATGGCCTCGCCCGCAGGCAGCTGCGCCAGCTGGCGGCGGATGGCGCTGACGCGCCGGAACTCATCGGGATGGTATAGCAGCTCGTCCTTGCGGGTGGCGGTTTTGGGCAGGTGGATCGCCGGGTAGATACGGCGTTCGGCCATTTCCCGGTCGATGTGGATCTCCATGTTCCCTGTGCCTTTGAATTCCTCGAAGATCACCTCGTCCATTTTTGAATCCGTCTCGATCAGTGCCGTGGCCAGCAGAGTCAGGCTGCCGCCCTCCTCCACCTTCCGGGCGGAGCCGAAGAACTTCCGCGCCCGCTGCAGGGCCACGGGGTTGAGGCCGCCGGAGGTCAGGCCGCCCTTGTTGGCGATCATGTTGTTGTAGCCGCGGGTCAGACGGGTCAGGCTGTCCAGCAGGATGACCACGTCCTTTTTCCGCTCCACCAGACGGCGGGCGCGCTCCATCACCAGCTCCGCCACCTGGATATGGCGGCTGGCAGTCTCATCGAAGGTGGAGGCGAACACCTGCCCGCCGATGGTTTCCTGAAAGTCCGTCACCTCCTCCGGCCGCTCGTCCAGCAGCAGCACGATCAGCTCGATCTCCGGATGGTTCTCCCGGATGGAGCTGGCGATCTCCTTCAGCAGAATGGTTTTCCCGCCGCGGGGGGGCGCGCAGATGAGCCCGCGCTGGCCTTTGCCCAAGGGAGCTATCAGATCCACCACCCGGGGGGAGACGGCGCGCGTGCGGCGGTTCTCCAGAATGATGCGCTCCGTGGGGAAGATGGAGGTCAGCCGGTCGAAGGGCACCGGCGCGGTGTATTCCTCCACCGGCATGCCCTCGATGGTGACCACGGAATCCACGCTGATGAATTTGTCCTTCAGATCACGGGGCGCGCGGCAGATGACGCTGACCTTCACCCCGGCCTGCAGGCCGTAGCGGCGCAGGGTGGAGGGGGAGACAAAAACATCGTCCGGAAAGGAGGCGAAATTGAACCGGGGATCGCGGATGATGCCGAAGCCCTCGCGCATGATCTCGAGGATGCCGTCGGCCTCGATGACAGCCCCGCTCCGCCCGTAGAAGCTGACAATCTCAAACACCAGAAAGTGCTTGGACCGGGTGCCGCCCACCCGCAGCCCCAAGGACTCCCCCAGTGTGTAAAGCTGGGCCAGGGTGAAACCCAGATAGTCATTCAGGCGGATGCGCTCCGGAATGGGCGGCGGAGGTGGAGCCTCGGGCGCGGCGACCGCTGCCGGCACCATATCAGCTCCGGCTCCGGCTCCGGCTCCGGCGGTGGCGGAAGACGGCGGCGGCGTGGCCGATCCCGCGCCGGGATTGAGCCCTGCCTCCGTGCCACTGCCGGCGGCAGCGGCGGTGGGATCCGCAGGCTGCCGGGTGCCAGCGTTCAATGATTCAGTTTGCTCTTCAGCCATGTAAAAAAGGAAGTGGTTTGCCGGAGCAGAGCCCCTCGCGGGCCTCCGTTCCAGATCACCGCACCGGCGCGGGCGGCTTTTTCCATAAGGGGAAGCTGCGAGGCGATGATGCGGTCCGCGAGGTCCGGCGCGAAGTGACTCCGTGCCATCAGGCGCTGCCGCTGGGTGGCGGGTCCGCAGGCCACCGTGATTTCCAAATCACGCGGCATGGGGAAGCCGGACTCGTAAAGCAAAGGCACATCCATCAGGAAAAACCGGATGTCCGGGGCGGCCAGAGCCAGTTGGCGGGCCAACTGACACTCCCCGCGCACCAGTGGATGCAGAATCCCCTCAAGGGTGCGCCTGCTCTCCTGATCGTGGAACACCCGCTCCCGCAGCCGGCTTTTATCGAGCCGCCCCTCGGAATCGGCGAGATCCTCTCCCAGCGATACCATAATCATCCGGGCAACCTCAGGCTTTGTCAATAGCTCATGGACACAGGCATCACAGTCAAAAAAGGCCGTCTCCTCCGGAGCCAGTTTCCGGAAAGCCTCCGCAAAGCTGGACTTCCCCGTCGCGATGCCGCCCGTGAGGGCCAAGGTGAAAACGGGGGATGGGGGGGGCATGGCCCCACTCTCATGCGGAAAGTTGCAGGGTGCATCCGGAACCTTGCCCCGTCTGTTTGCCGGGGGGAGTTTTCAGTTTTCAGTTTTCAGCTTTCAGAGCTCAGGCTCAGGGGTCAGCATGGACTGAGGGGACTGAGGGGAAGGTGCCCGCAGCGGGAAGGTGCTGTTCCAAGCTGCTGAAAATTGAAAAACTGAAAACTCCTCCTGCCCCGCCCCTCCCCGCCAATGTTACGAAACAAAAAACAAAACAGGGCGGGAGTCACCTCCCGCCCTGCACTGAATGTTATTTATCTTTGCCGGATCATTGATTCCCTGTCTGTGGCGGGAATTACTTGTCGGTCAGCGGGGCCACGTCGGCCGGCGGGAAGAGCGGAGCCGTGCTGGTTTCGGTGCGGACCTCATCATCCCCGGTCTTGGACTCGTTCAGAGGCTGGCCCTGCGGGTCGATCAGCGTGCCGGTCACATAGATCATCAGGTTCTTCTTGAAGTGCTCCTCGGATTTGGTGCGGAACAGGCGGCCGAGGAAGGGAATGTCGCCGAAGAGCGGCACTTTGTCCTCCACGGACTGCACGTCCTCGCGGATCAAACCACCGATTCCAACCGTCTGGCGGTCCCAGATCATCACCTGGGTGGCCAACTTGCGGGTGGCGAACACGGGTTGGAGGATCTTGTTGTCTGTCAGGATAAGGGTCTCGTTCTGGCCAAGGGCATTCTGGCTCGTGGTCTGAATGGGGCTTCCGTAGTTAATGAAGCCTTCAAACTCGATCACTTCCGGAGCCAGATTCAGGTCGATGGTGTAGCCATCGTCCGCCACCGTGGCCTCGACCTCCATGGTCACGCCGGTGTTCTTGAATTCGAAGCTCTGGGGTGTGGTGGGCGTGACCGGGAAGCTGCCGCCGCCGCCGCCGCTGTCACCGCCGAACAAGGAGCCGCCGCCGCCGCCGAAGGTCTGAGGAATCTGGGGCGGGTCGAATTCGGTCGGGTACGGGAACTCGCGGATGACCTCCACCTTGGAGCGCTGACCGCTGCGGGCGATCACGCTGGGAGCCGTCATGAGGTCCACACCCTTTTTCTGGGAGAGAGCACGCATCACGATCTGAAACTGAGGGTCCGTGAACACACCGGCCAAGGCAAAGGCACCGGGGCTGACTGCGGTGGCACCGGTGGAGGTGCCGCCGGCGATCAGGGCGTCAATGGCATTGTTGCTCAAAGCCTCGGAGCCGAAGCGCAGACCACGGGAGATGGGATTGGCCCCGGTGGTAGTGCCGTTCTGATCGATGAAGGGGAAATCCGAATTGGCCCCTGCGTTGCCCGTGGTGCCGCCGGAGCCGAACACCCCGCTGCTGCCCAGGTTGAAGGCACCGATCAGGGTGTCAAAGCCCAGTTCATCCGTGTTGCGCTGGGTCACCTCCACGAACTTCGTGGTGATGAACACCTGCTTCACGCTCTGCTTGAACATCTGGTCGATGACCGTTTCGACGTTGTCGAGCTGCTCAAGGGAGTTGCGGACCACCAGACGGGAGGTGCCGGGGCTGAAGGTCGCCGTGGCTCCCTCGGGGAAGTCCACACCGAAATTCTTCAGAATGGAGATGGCGCTGGGCTTGCTCGGAATCGAGGATCCGCCGCCACCCTCAGTCTTGCTGGCGAAGGGATCGGCCGCCGGAGCCTCGCCGCTTTCACCACCGCCGCCACCCTTGGACAGGAAATCGGGCGGAACGCGGAAGACCTTGGTCACCATGCCGCCCTCACCATTGCCTCCGACCAGAGGCATAATAATCACAGCGTTGGGCTCCAGACGGTAGCGCATGCCAGCCACGTCACAGACGCTTTTGATGGCGTCGAGCAGCTTGGTGGCACGGAGATCCAGTGTCACCGGCTTGGAGCCGGTGGTGCCCTTCAGGATGAAGTCCACCCCTTTGCGGGCGGGATCCGTCTCCAGGACGTCCGCATCGATGCTCTTGCGCTTGAGATAGGTGATCACCTCCTCGATGCCGGCATCGGAGAATTGAATGCGGTCCAGCGTGATGTTGTTCAGTTTGAACGTGATCGCCTGGGAGCCGGAGGTGGGCTCCACGCGCTCAGTGAGCATGGTGGGAACGCGGGCGGTGCCGGGCACCGAGGTCTCCCACAGTCTGTCCACGTCATTGAGCATCTTCAGACGGGTGTGGTCGCGGGCTGCGCGGAGATAATTGCTCACCTCCCGCTGGCTGCGCTCCAGCTGACGGCGGGCGGCGATGTTGGTGGGGTCGATGGCAAGCACACGGTTGAACTGCTCCTCGGCTCTGTTGAACTGGCCGAGATCGTAGTAGCCCAAGCCCTTGCGGAACAGGCTGCGCACCTCCTCCGTATCCTGGTAATGCTTCTCCGTCATCGCGATGTTGAACTTGTCCGGATCGTCGAGATCCTTCAGCAGTTCGCGTGCATCCTTGTTGTTCGGATCGACGTTCTCCGAGAGAACATTGTTCAGCAGGGCACGGGCCTTGTCAAAAGCACCACGGTGACCCAGCTCACGGGCATGAATCACACACACTTTGGCATACTTGGCCGTCACCCGGTTGCGGTCCGCCGCGTTTTGGGTGCCCAAGGGCAGCAGATCCAAAGCTTCCCGGTATTTGGCGATGGCGCCCTCGTAATCCTGTTCCGCGGCGAGACGGTCCCCTTCCTGCTCGGCAAGATAGGCGTCGGAAATGCGCTTTTGGCGTTTGGCGATCTCAATTTCCACGATCCCGGAACTGTAGCCATAACCGCCGTTGTCCGTACCGGCCCGCAGCACCGGGATCGGAATGGTGGCGGCGCACGCGATGCCTACGATCAAGGCCTGACTTTGCAACTTTAGCACTGGCTTTCTCATGAAGTTTTTTTGGATGGCAGATTGGGGAATAGAAGTTTGGAAGCGGGAATGGGAAGCAAAAACTGTTCAGTTCCCTAAAATAATTATTTGATCTTGAGAGTGACTTCCTCACGGGCAGCCTTGCCGGGCGGGATGAAGCTGAGGGTGACACTTTCCTCAGTGACTTTGGCGGCTTGGACTTTGACTCCGACGGCGCTGGGCACTTCGAATTCCTGACCCTCACGCAGAACGAACTCCTTTTTGCTCAGGTCATCCACGATTTTGGCGGACAGCTTGGGCAGATCGACGGTTTTGCCGAGGATGATTTCGATATTTTTGCCGTTCTTGGCCTCGTTGTCCTTGAGGATCAGCACCGGTGTCGGAACAGTTCTTCCTCCCTCCTGAATAGGGCGGTTCTCCACCTTCAGAGCGGTGAAACGCTTGTCCACGGGGAATACTTCACCCACTTTGAAGAAGTCCCCTTTGCGGATTTCACCCTGCAGGCGGGTCAGCTGGATTTCACCGCCGTTGTAAACTCCGAATTTCAGGGACAGCGGCTCTTTGATGCACTCCACATATTTCAGCTTGGTGTAGAAGGGAGGGACATCAGCCCGGTTGCGGGGATTGCTCTTGCCCTCGAACTCCTCAAGGTTGGTGTATCCGTCCTTGTCGTCATCCATGGTGGCGACGTCCTCGCGGGTGAGCTGCAGCTCATTATTGTAGAGCCAGGCATTTTCGATGGGCGGGCGCAGCTGGGGGGCGGAGGGGTCCAGCAGGGCGATAGTATTGCCGTCCACGTTTTTGATGACCGGCGTGGAGACCATCAGGTCCACTGTATTCTCTCCGACTTTGAAGGGGATGCGCTCGATTTTGGTGTTCAGGGCGGTTTCGGCCTGGGTCACGATATCGCTCTTCACCGCGCCGAGATCGGACAATTGTTTGCTTTCCTTGGTGGGGGCCGGGAACTGGTTTTTGAAGGACAGGGCCTTCAGCAGGACGTAGGCTCCGATAACGATCGCCACGAAGGCGAACAGACCGAGGAGCACGCGGTCGTATTTAGTCTTGATAGCTTCCATGATAAGGCGGATTCCTTCGCTGAAATCTTTATTTTTTCGCTGCAGGGGCTTTGGGGGCTTCCGGAGCCTTGGGCTCCGTGAAGCGGATAAGATCCAGATTCAAATAAACCGTCACATTCTCGCGGCCGAAGATGAAGATGGAGTCGTGGCGGAACGGTTTGTTGCTTTCGGGGTCCGTCTCCTCGCGGGTTTCGATTCGGGTCGACGTGTCCGCGCCGACCTTCTGCTCGTTCTCCACCCGCAGCACGCGGTAGTCGAAGAAGAAAGTGCCGGGCGTGGTGTTGGAGAGGGCGGTGAGGCTGTCGTTGATGGCGCGGTTGGAGCCTGTGAAAGTGACTTGGATCGGGTAGCGCTCCAGCACCTCACTTTCGGCCAGCACTGCCGGCTCCGCTTTGGGGGCGTTTTTGGCGTTGCCTTTGGCGGCGGCGGGCGTCTTTTTGGCGGCGGCGGCCGCGGCGGCGGCTTTGGTCTTCTCCGCGTCGGCGGAAGCCCCCTTTTTCTCAAAAGGCAGTTCCTGGCGCTGCAGGAAGTTGATCTCCTTCACCCCTTTGCTGATCAGGGTGCTGACCACAAAATTCAACCCTTCCAGCCAGGCGTTCAGCCGGGGCACCGCCTCCGTCTCCGGAAAGGCCGAAAGATAGGTGCCCATGCCCAGATCGAAATTGTCGGGCAGCTTCACGTTGGCGTTTTTCGCCTCGTTCTGCAGGCCGTCGCGGAGCTTTTGGAGCTTCGCCTGGAAGGCACTGGCATCCATGGTCTCCAGCGCCGGCTGATACTTGCGCAGATTGTCGTTCAGTGCGGCGACCTGCTCCGTGAAGCCGGCGACCTGCTTTTTCTTGGCTTCCACATTTTCCGGTTTGGGGAAAACTTTGGCCTTCTGCAGCTTGTCCAGCTGGGATTTGGTTGTCTCGTATTTCTCAGCGGCCTCCGTGGCGCCGGAGGCTGCGGACCAGGCGAGATAGCCCAGCCCGATGGCTCCCACCGCGAGGGCGGCGAAGTAGCCGGTTAAAAAAGTGTTCTGCTTTGCCTTGCTCATGAAAATGATAGTGATCGGAAGGGTTTCACGGATTATTTGGAGCCGCTCATGACCGGCTTGTCCGGGACGGTGATCTCGAATTTCCGCTTCAGGGGCAGCAGCATCTGGAAGGCGTAACCCTCCCGGCTGCTGGCGGCTTTCACGTCGTTGTAAACAAACTCGCGGAGAAGATCATCATCGGTTTTGAGGGGGTCAAACTCGAAGTAGTCCTTCAGGGCCCGAAGCTTGGAGAACAAGGCCGGCACGTTTTCCCCGGTGTTGCTCCGGTTGATGCCGGCGATGTAAAGAGCGTTGACGGTGATCGTTTTGCCCTTGGTGGTGTTGGGTTTGGCCGGACCTCCGACGGTGTTGGCCCCGGTGCTGAAGGAGAAGGTCGGCGCGTTGGTGTAAAGCGGAGGCACGGCGGCCTCGCCCTTGCTGTCCACCGGGGAGATCTGGGTCAGCCAGATCTTCTCATCCTCGAACTGGGCATTGATCTTGTTCATAAGGTCCACCCAGTAGGTGCGGCCTTGGATGGCGTTGTGCAGATATTCCGCACGCTTCTCCTCAACCAGTTGTTTCTGTTCCTGGCCCTTGATCTGATTGTCAAAGCCGATCAGCTTGTCCACCTCGTTCTGGTAGCGGCTGGTTTCACGGGCGTAACTGCTGGCGGCGCTCTTTTCAAAGGCGAACAGCGTGGCCAGACCGGCCAGCAAACATCCGGCGGCGAGGAGGAGGCGGGGCTTCTTGGAGCCCACATCCTTCGTGGCCTTCACAGAAGCCGGTGAGAGGTCCAGCTCCATCGGGCAGGACATCTCGCGCAGTGCCAGACCGACCAACTCCCCCAGGGTGTGGGCCTCCGCCCCCACCTGCTCCACGTTCACGCGGGGACCCACGGCCACATTGATCAACGGGTTGAAGTATTCGACCGGGATGCGGAGCTTCTCCTCAAACACCTCTTTCAGATAAGGCAGGGAGGCACCGGCACCGGCCAGATAAACGGCCGTGGGGGCGCTGCCGCCCTGCTGGCTGCGGTAGGCGTTGGTGCGGCGGGTGATTTCACCGTGCACTTTGAGCAGCGCGTTGCGGATCACCTTGGACATGGCGTCCACCTCCGGATCCTCGTGGTCGGCATAGTTGCCTCCCAGGTTCACAAACCCCTCCTGCATCTTGCGGCCCTCGGCGGAGTCGTAGTCCATGCCCATCTCGCGGGCGATGCTCTGGGTAATGGAGGCGCCACCCGTCTGGAAGGTGCTGATGAAGACCCGGTGCCCTTCGATGAAGAGCAGGTTCGTGGTGCGGGCTCCCAGATCGATGAGCAGCACGCAAGCGTCCTGCTCCGGGTAGTTGTAGCGGTAGGCGTTGTAAAGGGCCACCGGGGCGGCGTCCACCAGATGGGTGTCCAAATTCGCGCCCTCGACCGCACCGTGCAGTTCAGTGAGATGCTCGGAGCGGATGGCCACGATGCCGACCTCCACCTCGCCGCCGGTTTTGCCCATCAGCTGGTAGTCCCAGACGGTCTCATTCAGCGGGAATGGAACCGCCTGCTGGGCCTCAAAGCCCACGATTTTCTCCACCTGGTCCTCCGCCAGGGGGGGGAGTTTGACAAACTTGGCAATCAGAAACTGGCCGGGCACCGCATAATTCACGCTGGCCTCCGCGACCTTGAACTGGGCGGTAAGTTGCCTCACCGCCTCGGTCAGGCCGTTGCGGCGGGTCCCGTCCGCAGTCGGATCCCCGGGCAACTCGCTGAAGGCGTAGTCCTTAAGGAGGATGCCTCCTTTGCCGCTGATCCCGAAACGCGCCATGCCGACGCGCTGGGAGCCCAGATTCAATGTGATTACGGATTTCTTCTCGGCCATTTGGTCGTCTTGTAGAGCGGTGAAATTTCCGGCCGTCAATGGAAAAGGATTTTTCCGGAGAGGGCGGGGATGAAAAATTTGAAACTCACTTGGTGGCCTTGATGTCCGCGTAATAGTCAGCCCACAGCGGCGCGAACGGGGACTGTGCTTTGTTCAGGAGATCAGCCTCCTGCTTGGGCGCGGTGCCCTTTTCCCACCATTTGGATTCGGGGCTCACTTTGTCAGTGGCAGCACCTCCCAATTTGCTGTAAAAGCCCACGATTTCACCGTTGACGGTGGCCTCCACCGCGCATCCCGTCACCAGCTGCGGGCTTCCTTCGGGTTTGCCGGCCACGCGCAGGATAGTGGAGGGGGTGACATAGACCACGCTGTGGCTGACCTCCCCAAACGAGATATTGGTGTGGGTCACCTCGCCGGTGAGAATTTTTCTATCGGCGCTTCCCGGCCCACTGAGGAAGACGTAGTATTTAAATACCACGTCCGAAATGACCTTCAAATTCTTGTCGGCGTTTTTGGGAGCAATGGCTCTGAACTCCGGCTCGATCTCAATCCAGTCCTTGGCGCGGAAGCGCTTGTCCGTGGTGCCGCCTTTGAGAGTGAAATCCGGGGTCTTCTGAACAGCGATTTTGATATCCTTGAATTCAATCATCCTGTCCTTGCCGGTGTTCTGGCCAAAAACGGAGGAGGCGGTGAAGCAGCCTGCCAGCACCACGGCGGCAACAGGGAATCGAGAAGATAATTTCATACGTTCGAAGTGAGGGAATGGGATTATTTTTCGCACGTTGCCGGGTTTTGCGGGGCAGCGCTAGAAAAAAATCCCAAGGGTCATCAGGTTTCTTTCCGGGCCGCGGATAATCGACCCCTTGGGAAAAATCAAGTCCCGGACACTTTCCAATGCACTCCAGCAGGAATCGCATCAGTGCCTTTGGAAAAAGCAGCGGAAAACCTTGGCAGCGGCACCGTGATTTCATAGACATTCAGGCGCGAGGCCTCCTGTTTATCCCGCGTTTCCTCAAGCCATGAGCCGCCCCATTCTCTTTTCCCCCCTGCTGCTGATCCCCTTTCTACCCCTGTCCGTCTCCCTTTCCCCTGCGGAGGAACTGGAAGGGGTCTACTCCGCGGCCCAAGGCCCCTGCCCCTCAGTGGAGGAGGCCATCGCCAAAATGACCGTTCCGGAGGGCTACGCCGTCCGTTGCTTCGCCAGCGAGCCCATGGTCATCAACCCCGTGGCCATGGCCTGGGACACCCGCGGCCGGCTGTGGGTGGTGGAGCTTTATGAATACCCCAGCGGGGCCAAAGTCCCCAATGATTACTCCAAAACCGCCAGTGATGAGAAGTTCCGCCCGGTGGTGAAAACCGATGCCGGCTCCCCCCGGGACCGCGTGGTGCTCTTGGAGGATACGGATAACGATGGCAAGGCGGACAAACGCACGGTTTTCCTCGAAGGCCTGAACCTGGCGACCGCCATCACCTGCGGCCACGGCGGGGTTTTTATCGGACAGGCACCGAATCTGTTTTTCTTCCGGGATACCGACGGGGACGACAGGGCGGACGAATACAAGACGGTGCTCACCGGCTTCGGTCTGGAGGACCGCCATGAACTCCTGAACAGCTTAACGTGGGGACCGGACGGCGCGATGTACTTCACGCACGGTGTCTTCACCCACAGCCGCGTGCGCCGGCCTGGTGAACCCGGCAATCAGGGTAATGTGCTGACGGCCGGGATTTACCGGGTGCGGTTCGCCGGTGGCAGTGGAGGGCCTGGGACGGAACCTCCGGCGGGAGAGACATCCCCGCACGTGGCCGGCCATGAGGTTTATTCAGATGGCACCAGCAATCCCTGGGGCGTGGATTTCGACGCCCGCGGCAATGCTTTTGTGGAGGCCTGCGTAATCGATCACTTTTTCCACATGGCTCCTGGCGGCATCTACGCCCGGCAGGGGGGAGCTCCGGAGAATCCCTATGCTTATGAGCTGCTGCCCAGCATCGTGGGCAAGGATCACCCGCGCCACTTCCGGGCCGCCTATGCCGGCATTCAGATCTACCAAGGCGGCGTTTATCCCGCCGACACCCAAGGCCATGCCTTTTTCGGCAATATCCATGACAATGCCATTCACGAGGAGGCCATGGACCCTGCCGGCGCGGCCTTCAAAGCCCGCCCCATCCGCGATTTTCTGCGCGCCAACAACGGCTGGTTCCGCCCGGTCAGCATCCAGACCGGCCCAGACGGCTTCCTGTGGGTGATGGACTGGTGCGATAAATATCCCTGCTATCAGAACGCCCAGGCGAATCCCGAAGGCGTGGACCGGGAAAAAGGGCGCATCTGGCGGGTCGTCCACGGACCCGGTGTTCCTGGGAGCAACGGCGTGGATTATCCCTCCCGTCCCGCAAAGGAGATGGATTTCCAAAAGCTCACCCCGGCGGAGCTGCTGGCGGAGCTGGGCAGTCCCAACAACTGGCGGGTCCGCACCGCCCGCGGCGTTCTCGCTCAAAAATCATCACCGGAGGAAATCCGGGCCGCAGTGGCGCCGCATCCGGACTCCATCGAGCATTTGTGGACGCTGATCGCCGGCGGAGGCCTGCAGGACCGCATCCTGGACGCGGGGATCACCGCCCCCTTTGTTCAATCCAAAAACCCTGCCGTAAGGCAATGGGCGGCCATGGCCATCGGCTCCACGCCCGGCCTCCGTCGGCGGATTATATTGGGTGACCCGCCGCGCTCCATCGCGGGCGGAGCCATGAAGGCCCAGCTCCACGACCTGGCCGCGGATTCCGATCCCGGCGTTCGTCTGGCCGCGGCCATCGCCGTGAGGCAATGGGCCGCCGCCACCCTGACCACGGGAGCGGATCATTATGACAACGAGCTGCAGGGCCTTCTGGAGGTTCTCATCCGGAAAAACGCGGCCCCGGAGGACAAAACCCTGCCCTTCATGATCTGGGAGGGGCTGGAGCCGGAGCTGGCCGTGGCCCCAGCGGCTTACCTCCCTTGGCTCGCCGGACTGGCTTTGGAGACCAAGCCGCTCTCCCTGGCCCTCACGTATAAATCCGCGCGCCGTGTGACCGACACCCGCAGCGCGGACAACATGGATCTGCTGCTGGCCTTTCTGGACAAAATCAAAGGGGATGACGACCTCACCTCCCATGCCTTGGACGGCATGCTGAAAGCCCAGGAGGCCGGCGCGCTGAAGCCGGCGACGACCGATCCCGCGCCACTGTTCGCCCTCTGGAAGGACAGCAAATCGGACGCTGTCCGCCAGCTGGCCGGACGGCTGGCCACTCTGTGGGGGGATCCCAATGCCGTGGCCGCCCTGATGGGGACGGCGCTGGATCCGAAAACAGACACCGCGCAGCGCATCGAGGCCATCAAAACCGTGCGCCGGCTGAAAAGCGATGCCGCCCGCGCGGGGATTCTCCAGCTGCTCGGCACCAAAACCCCGGACTCTCTGACGCTCGAGACCATCCGCGCCGCCGGGGAGCTTGGCGGGCTGGATCTCGCCAATGAGATCCTCAAAGCCTGGGAAAGCTACCCTGCCCCGCTGAAGGTCACCGCCGCGGAGGTCTTCGCCACCCGCAACGACTGGGCCACCCGTCTGCTCGACGCCGTGGAGGGCAAGTGGATCGCCACCGGCAAAATCAGCCCCGGCAGCATCCCCGTCAGTGTGCGCCGCAGTCTGGCTCTGAACAAGGACCTGAAGGACCGCGCCGCCAAACTGCTGGGGGCTTGGAACGACTCCGGCGACGATGTCAAAGCCCTCATCGCCGCCAAGCGCCAAGCCTGCATCGACGGCGAGCCCGACCTCGCCCTGGGCAAGGTGCTCTTCACCGCCACCTGCTCCACCTGCCACACCTTCCACGGTGGCGGACAGCAGGTCGGACCGGACCTCATCGGCTCCGGACGCTCGAATCTGGACGCGCTGCTGGCCAATATCATCGATCCCAACCAGATCATCGGCAACGGCTACCAGAACTTCATCATCACCACCAAGGATGGACGCACCCTCGCCGGACGCATCATTGAGGACACCCCCACGCAGGTCACCCTGCTGGGCATCGGCGGCAGCCGCGAGGTGGTGCCCGTGGCGGACATCGCCACCAAGGAGGACACCGGCCTCAGCCTCATGCCCATGGGCTTCGGCGCTCTGCCCGACGATCAGTTCCGCAGCCTGGTCTGGTACCTCCTGTCCCCGCCGGAGGAGGGCCCGCTGACCCCGCGGAAAAAGGAGCTGCTGATCAAAGGCGCGGAGGGGGAGGCCCGGGACCTCTCCAAACAAACGGACAACGCCAAAACCGCCGCCGCAGGCATCGGCGGCGGCAGCAGCAGCAAAAAACCCTTGCCGCCCATCGACCACGAGTCCGTCAGCCTCTGGAATCCTGATTGGAAGGTGACCGCGCCAGGCTTCGAGGGCACGCCCCGCAAGCTTCCGGAGCACGCCGGCCGCAAAAATGTGCTGATGCTGCACCCCTTCCCCGACCGCAAAACCCCGGCCACCCTCACCCGCCGCCTGACCGTGCCCGCCACCGGAAACCCAGTCCTGTCCTTCGATGTAGCCTCCCATGAAAGCGCGGACTGGGAACTGGCCATCACCGCCAATGGAAAGGAAATTCGCCGCCAAGTCATCGCCGGCGGGGAACCCCAATGGAAAAACCAGACCGTGGACCTCACGCCCTGGGCCGGCCAGGAGGTGCAGTTCTCCTTGGAGAACCATGCCAACGGGTGGTCATGGGAATTCAGTTATTGGAGTGATTTGAAGGTGGTCCCTTGACCGCCGGAGGAGGTTAAAGGGTTCAGGGTTCTGGATGGACTGGAAAATCTCTCCATGCCCCGGTCAAGGATTCCCCTTTTCGAAAACAATCCTGGCCCAATCACCAATAACCAATACCCCCCTGAACCCTGAACCCTTTAACCTCTCCCGTCCCCTCACCCTTCCTTTTTCCGGAAATCCCAGGGAGCGGTGGGGGAGCGGTCGGACCAGAGGCCGCGGCGGGAGGAGCGGGCATCCCGCTGGGCTTCGGCCAGGGCGGCGTCGCTGGAGTAGGCGGCATAGTGCCAAGCCATGCCGGCGCGGATCATAGCCAGGTTCACGTTGGTGACACCGTCCACGGTCACCGTGGCGACCAGCCGGCCGTAGCGGTCCTCATCGGTCACCGTCAGTTTCACCTTTTTATTGAAAACCATGGCGGAGAGCGTGGCCTTCGACGCGCCGCCGAAGGGTTGTTTCAGCTCCGGGGCATCAATGCCGCCCAGACGCACCTTGAGCTGCGGCTCATTGCCGCCGGGGTAAACCGTGATGGTGTCGCCGTCATGGACCCCCACCACTTTTCCGGAGGCGGACTGGATCCGGGCGCTGCCGTTGGTGCGTTTGGTTTTGGGGCCGGGGTCCTTGTTTTTTTCCCAGAACCCGAAAATTGCCGCCAGTACGGCGAGGATCACCGCCACCTTGCCTTTGCCTCGAAGATTGGACAGGCCGGGCAGTTTGGGCCACTGGAAGGCGGAGGAGGATTGGGTTTTCCGGGACTTTTTCTTCACAGCCGCATCATTTGAGCAGCTTTTCCGATCCGCAAACTGTTTGATCGTTCAGGCATTGTCTTCCCGCACCCCTATCCCGGCTTTGGGCACTCCATGGAAAAATAGGGCCGCAGGATAAAAAAATTTAAATTTGCGTATCGCACAAGTTTAAAACTGCGTAAGATAAGCAGGAAGTAGTCTGTTTCATTGGCGTGGATCGACTGTTTCCAGCCCGGCGCATTCCCTCAGGAATCGTCGGGTCTTTTATTTTCCGCATCCTCCCGCCTTTGCAGCGGCGTAGTATTGGCAGAATCAGCCCATGGCTCACCCCAAAAGCTGAATCGAGCCCCGTGCCTGTCGATTTGGCCCCGGGCTTTCTCTATTTTTGGCCCGTGGTCCGGGTGTGGGGAATAAAAACACCGGAGCGGATCCACCGGGTTCCGGCAGGCATCGGGAGCGGACATTCCATGGGCCCGCAAGGATGGGAGGCATGGCATCGGGCGGTGCCATTCCCGCGCTTCCGCCAAGTTCCGGTTGCCGTGCGCCGGCGGGACGGAATAGGATGGCGGCCTTCGTTTTTTCACCCGGATCAGACAGCCTCAACTCTCAGCAGACCACGAAACACCATGGGCGCACAATGGAAACAGAAATGGCGGGAACTGACCTCCAATAAAAAAGGTCAGGTGGTGGGCAAGCTGGTGCGTGAAATCCAAGTGGCGGTGCAGCAGGGAGGAACGGATCCGGACATGAATGCCCGCCTCTATGCCGCGCTGGAGAAGGCCCGGAGGAACTCCGTGACCCGCGACACCATTGAACGCGCCATCAAGACCGGCTCCGGTCAGGGAGGGGAGAAAACGCAGCTGGAGACCGTGGTTTACGAGGGCTTCACCCCCCACAAAATCCCGGTCATGGTGGAGGCCCTGACCGACAACCGGAACCGCACCGGTCCGGAAATCCGCACCCTTTTCAAAGCCGGCTCCCTGGGCACGCCGGGCAGCGTGAGCTTTTTCTTCGAGCACATGGGGGTCATTGAGGCCGTGCATCCGGAGCCGGGCCGCGATTCCGAGACCGACGCCATCGAGGCCGGTGCCCAGAATGTCGAGGAGCTGGACGCTGAGGAGGTGCCCGAAGGCCACACGGGAGCCACCTTCCTGACGGACACCAGGGAACTGGCCGCCGTCTCCAAAGCCCTCACCGCCATGGGCTGGAAGCTGCAGGCCAGCGAGCTGCGCTACCTGGCCAAGTCCTTCCCGGAGCTGACTGAGGAACAGCACGACGAGGTCGGGGCTTTTCTGTCCGCCTTGGATGATCACAGTGATGTGCACCGCGTTTATGCTGCGGTGAAGTGATATAAACAGGGAGCGCGGCTGAACCTGCGTCCGCATTTTCCGGCTCAGGTTTGATCCAGTCGGCTGCGCATGTGCGGGCATGGCTGATGTGCGCCAAAAAGGAAACACATGGCAATGCCCCCACCGCCGCCGTGCTGGAGCTGATGGACTATGGACTGGAGTTGGACCGTGGAACTGTGCTGTGGAATTGCCAAAACAGACCCGCAGACCCGGGGACGGCTCATGGCACGGCCGCGGGGAAATTGTCCGCAGTGGCCACATGGAGGCGCAGGAAGCGCCGGGCGGCGCCGGCGGCGGGGGTGATGGTGGCCACCGCCTCCGCGCCGGTTCCCGTGATGGTGGCAAGGGCGTCCACACGGGTCCAGGCCTTCAGGTCGGTGCTGGAGTAGAGCCGGTAGAAGCGACCGGCCACGGTGGGGAAGCGCGCCTCCCAGACTCCTCCCCCGGCGGCCGCCGGGGCGAGGCCGGTGATGCGCAGGACGCTGGAGGCGTCCGCGGGGTTGGTGCCGGCGATCAGCTCCTGGGCGTCGGACATGCCGTCCCCGTCCGTGTCCCCCGCGGGAGTGACCGCGCCCACCGGAGCGCCGATCTGGAAGTTGTCGGTCCACATCCGGTTGCCGCCGGAGCCTCCCACGCTCACGGCGTCATTGCTCTGCTCCGAGACCAGGGCCGCGAAGGCGCCGGGCTCCACATTCCCGCCGTTCTGGGCGGTCGGGCCGCCGAAGGTGGTGAGATCGACGGTTCCCAGATGGATGCCATCCACATACATCTCCAGCTTCAGCGCGGGGAGGTTGAAGCGCACGGCGTAGTTGTGCCATTCGCCCAGGCCGACATGCGCCAGACCGGTGTCCAGCCCCGCCGACACTTCGCCGAGCGCGGCGTTGTAAACCCCGACCTCCGGCAGCGTGGTGTGACCATCGAGGCGGAAGAAGACGGAAAGGCCATTGGGATTGGAGGCTCCGGCGATACCGTCGCGGACATTGCCGGTCGTGATGTCGATGCGGTCCGCCGTCTGCACGGCGTCGAACTGCACCGTGAAATCATCCCATTTGTCGTATTCAATGCCGTAGTCCACCCCGCCGCCCGTCTGGGTGATGCCGGTGACGGACCCGGCTCCGGCTCCGCCCGGCCACACGGGCTCCCCGTCGGCGATGAAGGAGTCGTTGTTCAGGCTCCATGCGCCGGAACTCCAAAGCTGGGGAGGATTGCCGTAAGTGTTCTCAACCGTCAGCTGGGCCTCGTCCGTCAGGGGATAGGCACCGTTGGCGTAGGGCACGCCGTTCCGGGCATTGTCCGTGTTCCCCACCCCGATGGTGAAAGTGTCGCTATAGTCCAGAGTGCCGATCAGAGTGGAGCCGCCCACGGGAACGCCCACGGGCGCGCCGACCTGAAAGTTGTCGGTCCACACGCGGTTGCCGCCGGCGGCACCCACGCTCACCGCTTTGTAACTGTTCTCTGAAAGCAGAGCCGCAAAGGCCCCACCATGGAAGGTGGCCAGATCCACGGTGCCAAGGCTGATTTCATCCGCATAGACCGTCAGGGTTTTGTCGATGTTGTTGAAGCGCACGGCGTAGTTGTGCCACGTGCCCACCGTCAGGCCCGCCCGCCCGGTGTTCATCCCGGCATCCACCTCCCCGACGGACGCATTGTAAATCCCCACCTCCGGCAATGTGGTCTGGCCATCGGCCCGGATGAAAACGGAGATGCCATTGGGATTGGCGGGCCCGGCAATGCTGTCCCGCGCATTGCCCATGGTGAGGTCGATGCGGTCGGGTGTCTGCACGGCGTCGAACTGCACCACAAAGTCCTTCCGCAGGCCGTATTCGATGCCGTAGTCCACCCCGCCCCCCGTCTGGGTGATGCCGGTGGCGGATCCCGTGCCGCTGTCGCCTGGCCACGGCGGAACGCCGTCGGCGATCACCGCGTTGTTGTTCAGGCTCCAGAGGGCTGTGGTCCAGCTTTGCGCCGGATTGCCGTGGGCGGTCTCCACATTCAGCAGCGGGGAGCCGGCGGGAATGGGATAGGCTCCAGTGGTGTAGGCGGTGCCCTGCCGGGTGCCCGCCGCCCCGTCGCCGATGGTGAAGGTGTCGCTGTAGTCCAAGGTGCTGATCAGGCGGGAGGATCCCACCGCGACTCCGCTGGTCACCGGCGGGGGCACGGGAGGGGTGGGGATGGTCACCGACGCGCTCAGGTCCGGTTCCTCCTCATCCGTGAATTTCAAGGTCACTTCGGGAACCGAGACCGGAATGCCGGTGAACACAGCCACCGCGCCGTAGGCGCCGATGGGGGTGCCTGCGGATCCGGCGGGGGGCGTGACGACCCATCCGTCCGTGCTGACCGGGCCGCGCCCGGTGACGCGGACACTGACACTGAAGGTGTCATCCGCGGGATCCAAGGTGTTTTTGGTGTCCCGGACGGCCACGGGCGTTCCCAGCCGGATGCCTGCCACCGCCGGCGCCCCGAAGGCACCCACTTGGAAATTGTCGGTCCACAGGCGGGTGCCCCCGGCTCCGCCCACGCTGACGGCGTCATTGCTGGCATCTGTGATCAGGCCAGCGAAGGATCCGGCGGGAATGGTCTCCGAGCCCAGCGTGGCCAGGTTCACGGTGCCCAGACTGACCTCATCCACATAGACGGTGATGGTTTTCGCCGCCAGATTGAAGCGGGCGGCATAGTTATGCCACTGCCCGGTTTTCACCGCTGCCAGGCCGGTGTCGAGACCGGTGTTGATCTCCCCCAGCAGGGCATTGTAGAGACCCACCTCCGGCAATTCGTGGCCGTCAGCCCGGATGAAAAGGGAAAGGCCGTCGGGATTGAGGTCTCCGGCGATGCCGTCCCGGGTGTTCCCAATGGTCAGGTTGGCGCGGTCCAAAGGCTGCACGGCGTCGAACTGCACCACAAAATCGTTCTCCAGGTCATACTCCAGACCGTAATCGATGGCGTTCCCCGTCTGGGTCATGCCGGTGGCCGACCCACCCCCGCTGCCGCCGGGATAAGGGGGCGTGCCGTTGTTGACATTGGCGTCGTCACTCATGCTCCACCGGGCATCCGACCAGAACTGCTCCGTGTTCAGATAGGAAGTCTCCACCCTCAGCGCCTCCGGAACCGAGCTGCCGACCGGATAAGCGCCCGGTGCCAGACCGGTTCGGTTGCCGGTGCCCAAGGTGAAGGAGTCGCTGAAATCCAAGGTGCCGATGAGGGAGGACTCCCCGACAGGCACACTGTCCGCCCGGCCATGGCCGGAAAGCAGAACCGTGCAGGGCAAAAAGAAAAGAAGTCGGCGCAAAGTCATGGGATGGAAGGTTGAATGGGAACGGTTGGGAAAACTGAAGTTTATTGAAAAAGCATGAATGACGGCATGCTGATTTGGAATCACATCTTCGTGTCATCCAGTCCTGCGGCCTGCCCCCTGCGGCATGTCTGTCCATCCAGTCCATACCGTCCATCCAGTCCATCCAAAGCCGGTCAGTGGACAAAGGATGGACGGAATGGACTAAAATGGACAGGAATGGACAAAAACGGACCGGCCTTGCGGCGGTGCCTTGGCGGGTTCATGCGTTATTCACCGGACATGGGCCGGGACCTTCTTTTTCCATGAATAGCACTGGACCCGCCCTGCTCCTTCTCTGCTTACTGACGGGCGCATCCACCGCCGCGGAGGACCGCCCCGGGCTGGCGGACCGGCTGGCGCGGCTGGGGTCGCGGGAGCTGCGCGGACTGGACCGGACGCTGGCGCAGCGGAACGCGGAGCTGGCCCGGCTCCCTGAGGAGCCGGCGGATGCGGGCGGGGGGCGCATCGGGTGGCACAGCCCGCTGAGCGGGGCCGGACTGCCGGACGTTCCCCAGTGGATGGAGATCGATCTTGGCGCGGAGGAGTCCTTTGATGCCGTGGTGCTGGTGGCCGCCAGCGGGGGGGACGGAGCCCAGGCGGGGCTGGGGTATGGGTTTCCCGCGCGGTTCACGGTGTCGATCTCCATGGACAAGGACAAGAACGCCGGCTTTGAAAATCCGGCGGTGCTGGCGGACTTCACCCGGGAGGACTTCCCCAATCCGGAGGCGCTGCCGGTGTATCTCAGCACTCCCGGCGCGCAGGGCCGTCATCTGCGGATCACGGCGGTCAAACCGTTCCGTCAGGGGGAATTTCAGCTCTGCGCCATGGGCGAGGTCATGGTGCTGAAGGGCAAGCGCGACATCGCCGTGGGCTGCGCGGTGTCCACCAGCGGCAGCTACCGCAACAGCACGGCCTGGAACGCCTCCAACCTGACGGACGGGCAGACGGTGCTGGGTCCCCCGGCCACGGCGGAGCCCTCGCCGGGCCACGGATTCCACAGCGCCATCGCGGACACGGTGGATGCGGGGAAATGGGTGCGGATCGACCTTGGCGAGGCGCTGCCCTTGGAGGAGGTGCGCCTGTTCCCGGCCCGGCCCCGCGACTTTCCGGTGCGGCGGGGGTTCGGGTTTCCGGTGCGCTTCAGGGTGGAGGCGGCGATGGACGGATCCTTCACGGATCCTTTAATACTGGCCGACTTCACGGGGGAGGATTTTCAGAATCCGGGGGAGAACCCGGTCACCATCCGTGCCGGCGGGGTGACCGCCCGCATGGTGCGCATCACCGCCACCCGGCTGTGGATGCGCTACGACGAGCACGACTTTGTGTTCGCCCTGGCGGAGGCCCAGGTGTTCTCCGGCGGGGAGAATGCGGCCCTCGGCCGCCCGGTCACGGCTTTGGACAACGTGACCAGCGACCGGTGGAAACCTGAATTGCTGACGGACGGATTCACCAGTCAGTACCGGCTGGCGGACTGGCCGGACTGGCTGCGGGGCCTGTCGCGCCGCCGGGAGGTGAAACAGGAGATGGCCGTACTGAAAGCCCGGCGGACCGTCCTGGTGGGCGGAGGACTGCGGGAGGCGGGGATGGCCCTGCTGTGGATGCTGCTGGGGACCGGCCTGCTGCTGACCCTGGGGTTTCTGCGCTACCGCCGGCGGCGGCAGGCGGAGATCATGCGGCTGCGGCTGCGGATCGCGTCGGATCTGCATGACGACATCGGCAGCAATCTGGGCAGCATCATGCTGCTCAGCCGCCTGGCCGTGCGGCATCCCGGCGGACCGGAGCCGGGGGAGCTGGAGGAGATCCACCGGGTGGCCAGCGAGACGGCGGAGTCCATGCGGGACATCGTCTGGCTGATCCAGCCGGGGAAAAACCCGATGGAGGATCTGGTTTCCCGCATGCGGGAAACCGCCCGCGCCCTGCTGCCGGAGGCGGAGTGCCGGCTGACCGCCGAAGGGGCCTCCGGACCGCTGCCGCTCGACGCCCAACGGCAGATCTTTCTGTTCTTCAAGGAGGCGGTGAACAACATTCAGCGGCACGCCGCCGCCACGGTGGTGGGCATCCATATGCAGCGGACGGGCCATGGGCTGCGGCTGGTCATTGAGGACAATGGCCGGGGGTTTTCCCCGGACCAGCCGTCCTCCGGATACGGTCTGGGCAGCATGAAACGGAGGGCGGAAGCGCTGCGGGGAACGCTGGAAATCACCTCCTCCCCAAGCGGCGGCACCCGGCTGGAACTGCACTGCCGGACGGGCGGGCTTCGCACGTTTGTGTGAATTGTCTTAATGCCGGAGTGATCCAGGGTGGGAGGATGAAGTTTTTCCTTCCCGTCCTCCTGACCACTCTCTGCTGCGGCATTGGCGGCACCGGCGTCCGCGCGTCCGCCGCCGCGGAGGGGACGGGCGCGCCGCTGCCGGAGGCAGCGGGCCGGGCCGTCGATTTTGTGAAGGACATTCAGCCCATTCTAACCGCCCGTTGCCTGGACTGCCACGGGCCGGATAAACAGAAGGGCGGCTACCGCGTGGATGTGAAAACCGCCGCCCTCACCGCGGGCGACCACCACGCGCCCAACATCCGCCCCGGAAACAGCGCGGAAAGCCCGCTCATTCACTTTGTCGCCGGGCTGGATGAGGACATGAGGATGCCCGCCAAAGGCGCACCCCTGAAGCCGGAGGAGATCGGGCTGCTACGGGCGTGGATCGACCAAGGCGCGGTGTGGCCGGACAGCGCCTCCGCCGCCGTCCAGGACCCACTGGACTGGTGGTCGCTGCAGCCTTTGGTCAAACCGTCCGTGCCGCCGGGAGCCGCGCATCCGGTGGATGCCTTTGTGCGGGCGGAGCTGGCCAAACGAGGCATCGCGCCCAATCCCTCCGCGGACCGCCGCACCCTGATCCGCCGCGTGACCTTCGACCTCACCGGACTGCCGCCTTCGCCGGAGGAGGTGGACGCCTTTGTGGCGGACACCAGCCCGGACGCTTGGGAGAAGGTGGTGGACCGCCTGCTGGCCTCCCCCCGTTACGGCGAGCGCTGGGCGCGGCACTGGCTGGATGTGGCGCACTACGGCGATACCCACGGCTACGACAAGGACCAGCCCCGCCCCAATGCCTGGCCCTACCGGGATTATGTGATCCACGCCCTGAACTCGGACAAGCCTTATAACCAGTTCGTGCGCGAGCAGATCGCCGGCGACGCGCTGTATCCGGGCTCGGCGGACGGCATCACGGCCTTGGGGTTCCTCTCCGCCGGGCCGTGGGATTTTATCGGGCACGTGGAGCTGCCGGAGTCGAAGACCGACGGGAAAATCGCCCGGCTGCTGGACCGCGACGATATGTTGTCCAACACCATGACCGCCTTCACGGCCCTCACGGTCCAGTGCGCCCGCTGCCACAATCACAAGTTCGACCCCGTGAAGCAGGAGGACTATTACAACCTCCAGTCCGTGTTCGCCGCCCTGGACCGCACGGACCGGACGTTCGACACCGATCCGGAAACCGCCAACCGCCGCGCCGCCCTGCAGGCGGAGCGGGCTCCGCTGGCCGCGCTGGTGAAGGATCTGGAATCCGAGGGCACCGGCAAAGGCCGGGTGTTCCAACTGGAGAGGCTGATCACCGACCTGCGCCAGGGAGCCAAAGCCCCGGAGCGCCCGGAATACGGCTATCACAGCCAGATTGCGGACCGTCAGGATACCGTGAAATGGGTGCAGGCGGACCTTGGGGCCGCGTCCTCCTCCGTCCCCCTGACCAAAGTGGTGATGGCCGCCGCCCATGACGACTTTGCCGGGATCGGCGCGGGTTTCGGGTTTCCCCTGCGCTGGAAGCTGGAGATCTCCGACGACGACGCCTTCCAGCGGGAGGTGACGGTGATCGCGGACCGGACGGGGGAGGACTTTCCTAACCCCCGCAGTGAACCCGTCACTGTGGACGCCTCTGGAAAAAGCGGTCGCTATATCCGCCTGACGGCCACGAAACTGGCGGAGCGTCAGAATGATTATATCCTCGCGCTGGCCGAGCTGCAGGCGCTGGACGCCGCGGGCCGCAATGTGGCGTTGGGAGGCCGCGTGACCGCGCTGGACACCACCGACGTGCGCCCCCGCTGGGAGCGGTCCAATCTGACGGACGGTTATTATCACGGCCGCGCGGCCCGGACCACGCCGGAGGAGCTGGCCGCCTTGGAAAAGGAAAAAGCCGGACTGCTGAAAGCGGAGCCCCCCGACAGCACCGCCGCCCGTCTGGCGGAGGTGCGGAAAAACCTGGCGGACGTGGACGCGCGGCTCGCGGCCCTGCCCCCCGTGCGGACCGTCTATGCCGGCACCGTGCTGACGGGGTCCGGCAACTTCGTGGGCACCGGCGCCAGCGGCGGCAAACCCCGCCCGGTCTTTGTGCTGCGTCGCGGCGATGTCCGCCAAGAGGGCGCTCCTTCCGTTCCCGCCTCCGTCCCCATCAGCCATGAGCTGCCGGCGGAGTTCCACCTGCCTCCGGATGCGCCCGAAAGCGCCCGCCGCGCCGCCTTGGCAGCTTGGATCACGGACCCGCGCAATCCGCTGACATGGCGTGTGATCGTGAACCGCGTCTGGCAATATCACTTCGGGCGCGGGCTGTCGGATTCGCCGAACGACTTCGGCCGCATGGGCCAGAAACCCTCGCACCCCGCGCTCCTCGACTGGCTGGCCGCCGGGTTCCGCGACGGCGACCAGTCCCTGAAGGCCCTGCACCGCCTGCTGCTCACCAGCGAAACCTACCGCCAAGCCTCCACCGGCAATGACGAGGCCGAGAAAACCGACGCCGGCAATACCCTGCTCTGGCGCATGAACCGCCGCAAGCTGGAGGCCGAAGCCGTGCGCGACACCATCCTTGACGCCGCCGGCAAACTGGACCTGACCATGGGCGGTCCGGGCTACAAGGACTTCGTGGTCGAGAAGCCGGAGCATTCCCCGCACTATCAATACGCCCTGCACGACCCCGAGGACCCCGCCACCCACCGCCGCTCCATCTACCGCTTCATCGTGCGCTCCCAGACCGAACCCCTGATGACGGTGCTGGACTGCGCGGACCCGTCCATGTCCGTAGACCGGCGTAATGAAACCCTCAACGCCCTCCAGGCCTTGGCGCTGCGCAACAACAAGCTGACCCTCGCCATGGCCGTGCACTTCGCGAACCGCGTCGCCGCCATGGCCCCCACCGTCGAGGGCCGGATACATGCCGCCTTCCGCCTGGCGCTGAGCCGCGATCCCAAGCCGGAGGAGACCGCGGCGCTCACCGCCTTCGCCCATGAGCAGGGCCTCGTGAATGTCTGCCGTATTATTTTCAACCTGAACGAATTCGCCTTCATCGACTGACCGGCGAAAGCCGGCTGCATAATGGGTAGAACAGGCGTCTCGCCTGTCCCGCCGGGCATCCTGCCCGGTGCCGAAGAATCGGTCTTTCCAACTCTCCGGAATGCCGGCTCCGGACCTCCGAATCAAACCAAAATTTAAAATTCAATCAATTCATCTTTGAAAAATGGTATGAGAAACTTGTCCCCCTTCCACCGCCGGGCCGCCGCCTCGGCCGGCGCTCCCCCGCTCTCCCGCCGGGAATTTCTGTTCCGCTCCGGCGGCGGCCTGGGCGGCATCGCGCTGGCCGGCTTGCTAGGCGGGGAGAACCTCCTCGCCTCCGCCGTCCCCGGCACCTCCAGCCAGGTCTTCCCGCCCAAGGCCAAACGGGTGATCCAGCTCTTCATGGCCGGAGCCGCCAGCCACGTCGATATGTGGGACCACAAGCCCGAGCTGGAGAAACGCCACGGCCGGAAATGGGATCCGGGCGAAAAGGTGGAGCTGTTCCAGAGCGATCTGGGCAACACCTTCGCCTCCCCATGGAAATTCAAGCCTTATGGTCAGAGCGGCAAGATGATGAGCGAGATCGTGGCCCCGTTGGGACCGCTGGCCGACGACATGGCCTTTGTGCACAATCTGGTCAGCAAATCCGGCGTCCACAGCCAGGCCACCCTGCTGCAGAGCACGGGCTTTGTGACCCCCGGCTTCCCCGGCATGGGCGCGTGGGTGAGCTACGGGCTCGGATCGCTCAATGAGAGCCTGCCCGCCTTTGTGGTGCTGCCGGACCGCCGCGGCTTTCCCTCGAACGGGCAGAAGAACTGGGACTCCGGCTTCCTCCCCGGCCAGCATCAGGGCACCATCGTGCAGGTGGGCGCGGAGAACCCCATCGCCGATCTGTTCCCGCCCCAGCGGGAGTTCATCACCACCGGCGGCGAAACCGCCGGTCTCGCAATGATGAACCGCCTCAACCAAGCCCACGCCGCGGAACGCCCCGGCGATTCCCGCCTGGAGGCGCGCATCCGCTCCTACGAGTTGGCCGCCAAGATGCAGCTGGCCGCCCCCGAAGCCTTCGACCTTTCCAAGGAGCCGGCCAAACTGCTGGAGGAATACGGCATCGACAACTCCACCAAAACCTGGCCCACCGCCATCAACGCCGCCGAGGAGGCCGACCTCATGGGCCGCAAATGCCTCACCGCCCGCCGCCTGCTGGAGCGCGGCGTGCGCTTCGTCCAGATCTGGAGCGGCTGCGACAACGGCTTCCCCCGCCGCAACTGGGATTCCCACGAGGACATCGCGCGGGACCACGGCCCCCTCTCCCTCGGCATGGCCAAACCCGTGGCCGCCCTGATCCAGGATCTCAAACAGCGCGGCCTGCTCGACGAGACCATCATTCTCTGGACCACGGAATTCGGCCGCATGCCCTGCGCCCAAGGCAGCCTGGGCCGCGACCACAACCCCTTCTGCTTCACCAACTGGCTCTGCGGCGCCGGCATCCAAGGCGGCGTCACCACCGGCGAAAGCGACGTCTGGGGCTACAAGCCCGCCGCCGAATCCGTGGAGGTCTACGACATCCACGCCACCATCCTGCGCCTCCTCGGCATCGACCACACCCGACTGGTGTTCAGACACAACGGCATCGACCGCCGGCTGACGGATGTGCATGGGCATGTGATCGAGAAGCTGATGGCTTGAAAGAGGTTAAAGGGTTCAGGGTTCAGGGGAGGAAAGGGGGAGGGTTATGGGTTATTCGTCATTGGGGGCTGGGCTTCCGGGCTCTTGGCTCTTGAAAATTGGCAGTCGGCAGCAGCGTGGGACCGGCCCCCCATTCCCCGCAGCTTTCAGTTTGTCCACTCCGTCCATCCAGTCCACTAAGTCCATCATGCAGCCTCTTCCCCTGAACCCTGAACCCTGAACCCTGAACCCTTTAACCTCCTCCCCCCCTTTGGAAAATCCGTCTTATTTCCTCCCCCCATGCCATCGCCCGGCCCCTGCACTTTCTGGTTAATCGAGGACCACCTCACCTTCCGCAACGCTGTGGGCGCCGCCTTGGAAGCCGCCGGCCTCCAATGCACCGGCAGCTTCCCCTCCTGCGAGGAGGCCCTCGCCGCCCTGCCCGTGCCCATACCCGCCCCCGCCCCCATCCCGCGCGCATCCTCCTCCGCACCGCCACAGTCCATTTCACCCATCCCGGCCGCCTCACCCATCCTGGCCACTCCACGCGCCGCGTCCACCCCTTCTCCCCCCACCGCCTGGCCCACGGCCTCTGCCACCGCCGCCGCAGACCCCGCCGCCGCCTCCCGCACCACCTCCCCTCCGCCTGACGTCATCCTCCTGGACGTCGGCCTCCCCGGCATGGACGGCATCGAGGGCCTGCGCCGCTTCCGCGAGGCCGCCCCCGGCACCGCCCTTCTCATCCTCACCGTTTTCGAGGACGACGGCAAAATCCTCCGCGCCATCTGCGCCGGAGCCTCCGGCTATCTGCTGAAAACCGCCCCCGTCGAGGAGATCACCGCCGCCATCCACGACGTCCTCGCCGGCGGCTCCCCCATGAACAGCCGCATCGCCCGCCGGGTCCTCACCATGTTCTCCCAACTGGTCCCCGCCAAAAAGGACTACGGCCTCACCGCCCGCGAAAAGGGCATCCTCCAGCTCATGGTGGACGGCCACATCAAAAAGGAGATCGCCGCCCTCCTCGACGTCAGCGTCCACACCGTCAACACCCACATGCGCCACATCTACGAAAAGCTCCAGGTCCACACCGGCACCAAAGCCGTGGCCAAGGCGCTGCAGGAGCGGTTGCTGTGAGGGTGGGGTGGCACGCCCCTTTTCGGAAGCAACTTCCATATTCAACTTCGTTATGCGCTGCATGCCTCTTTTCTTACTGGATTTGCCCCCAAGACATGCCGCCGCCATTGCTCCGATGCCTTCGCCTGCTGAAGCACTCTGCACAAGGGCGCGGGAGGATCTTTCGCCAATGCTTTGCGGGCGGCGGTGTCCGCCGGGTGGGGAAACTGAATTTTGATGGCAGGCACAGGCTTCACACTGGCAGGAAAAATGTCGGCCGTCATCATCCATGTTCGGCCCAGAATTTGAAACCCTGGACGTCATCATCGGATTTCACGTGTGAAATGCCCTTGTGAATGGCCTTCACGCGCTTCCTTGCCGGCTCCATCCTCAACACTTTGATTTATCCCCATGAGCCAGTTCAAGTCACCATTCCTCGCCGTTCCGGAGGGTGATTGGCTTTGCTCGAATGAACTGGCTTTTGCGATCTTTGATGGTTTTCCGGTCTCCCCCGGACACGTTCTGGTCACCACCCGACGCATTGTCGAAACTTGGTTCGACGCGGTCGATGCCGAACAAGCCGCACTGATGGCTTTGGTGAAAGAGTCCAAGCGTCTACTCGACATCCAACTTTCCCCGAAACCTGACGGTTACAATGTCGGATTCAATTCGGGCGGTGCCGCCGGTCAAACCGTGCCCCATGTCCACATTCATGTGATCCCCCGTTATCTGGGGGATATGGAGGATCCACGCGGCGGAGTGCGCCATGTCATCCCCGCCAAGGGAAATTATCTGGCTGGCGGGCCGGCAAAATCCGACAGCGGCCATTCCCTGACACTGGCCACCGGGCAACCCCACTCGCCACTCTGGAAAAGCATCGGCCAGCGGTTGGCCTCCGCCGTTGAGGCGGATGTTCTGGCATCGTTCATCCAGCCGTCCGGCCTTGATGTTATCCAGCTGTCGATTTTCTCCGCACTGCGGGGCGGGGCGAGAATCCGGATTCTTGTCGGCGATTACCTCCATATCACCTCGGCGGAAGCCCTCCGGCGTTTGATGGGCTGGATGGCGCTGGCCGATGAAATACTCGAAAATGGCACTCTCGAAGTCCGGCTGGCGGAGATTTCGAAACTCCCCTCCAAGCCCGACTCCTTCCATCCAAAGGCTTGGCGCATCGTGGATTCCTCAGGCGGGCTTCTTGTTGTAGGAAGCAGCAATCTTTCCAAAGCCGCTCTTGAAACCGGAGTCGAGTGGAACCTGATCGGCCGGACCACCGGCTCCGAACCCCTCGACCTGGCGCTGGCACACGCTTTCACCGATCTCTGGAAACAGGCTACTCCGCTTGATGAGGCGCTTGTCGCCCGGTATGCCTTGGATTCCAAGGAGGCGTACCGGAGATTCATCCCTCCGGAGTCCGTCGATTTGCGTAAGATCCTCCACCTGCCGCGTCCCTGGCAGCGTGGCGCATTGGAATCGCTCAATCGAATTCGGGCGAGTGCTTACCGCCGCGCTCTCGTGGCCGTCGCCACCGGTCTTGGCAAAACCTGGCTTGCTGCGTTCGATATTCTGGCTGCCGGGAAATTACTCCAGCGGCAACCCCGCGTTCTGATCATTGCCCACCGCGCTGAAATCCTTGTCCAGGCTGAAGCCACCGTCCGCACCGCGATGCAGTCGGAATGGGATAAAACCCGCGTCACTTGGTATCTCGGCGCGAACAGCGACATGAGCGGCGACCTTGTAGTCGCCTCGGTCCAGAAACTCACACGTCCCGAAGGCCTCGCCGAGTTGAATCGCCAGCACTTCGACTACGCCGTCATCGACGAGGTTCATCACGCCCAGGCACCCAGCTACCGGCGTGTCATGGCCCGACTGAATGCCACTTTCACCCTTGGCCTCACCGCAACTCCGGAGCGCACGGATGGAGTGGACGTGGCATCGCTCTTTGACGATGTGCTCGCGTGGCAGGCTACTGTCGGCGACGGGATCGTGGAAGGCTCGCTGGTGCCCTTCCACTATCTGGGACTCAAGGACGATGTGGACTTCGAGCAAATCCCGTGGCGCAACGGCCGCTTCGATCCCACCGCGCTTGAGGAGAAACTCGAGAACAGCGAGCGCATGGAACGTCTGTGGACAGCATGGCAGGTCGATCCCGATGCCCGCACGGTCGTCTTCTGCTGCTCCCGCCGCCATGCGCTGTACACCCGCGACTGGCTCCGACGCCGCAAGGTCCGCACTGCCGCCGTGTTTTCCGGCTCCGGCGGCGATCCGCGCAGCGGCAGTCTATCCGATTTCATTGATGGCAAACTCCAAGCCTTCTGTGTGGTCGATCTCTTCAACGAAGGACTCGACGTTCCGGGTGTGGACCGGGTTGTCATGCTGCGCCCCACCGAATCCAAAGTCATCTTCCTCCAACAACTCGGGCGGGGACTCCGCGCCGCGGAGAACAAGCTGCGGCTGAAAGTCATCGACTTCGTCGGCAATCACCGCGTCTTCGCCAGCCGCCTCACCCACCTCCTTTCACTTGGCAACCGCTCCGCGACTTGGACTGACCTAAAGAAATACCTCAAAGGCGCGCCCCCCGATCTGCCGGACGGCTGCCTGCTCGATCTCGAAGTCGAGGCCAAGGAGCTGATGCTGCGTCTCGTGCCAAACACCGGTTCGGCCGTCGTGGAAGCCTACCGCAGCATGCGCGATGAGCTTGGTCGCCGGCCCTCGCCCAGCGAGCTGTTCCACCATGGTTACCTGCCCCGCACCCCGGCCGCCCGCTACGGCTCATGGTTTGGATTCATTTCCGAAGAGGACGGTCTCACCGCCGGCGAACGGCTGGTTTTCGACTCTTTGAAGCCATGGTTCACCATGCTGGAAGGCACAAACCTCTACAAATCCTACAAAATGGTCGTTCTGCGCGTGTTGCTCGATCGCGATGCGCTGTGGGACGGAATGGAAATCGAAAAACTCGCCGCCGCCTGCCGCGAGTTCCTGCTTTCCCACCCGACGCTCCGCCACGACCTGCCACCCACCCAGCAGTTTCCCGATCCTGCCAAAGCACCGATCCAAACATGGGCCGCCTGGTGGCTGGAATGGCCGCTGTCCCGCTGGATGGACGAGCAGGCAGGCAGGCGTTGGTTCAAGCGCGGGGGCGACCGTTTTCTCGCCGCCTTTCCCTGCCCGGAAAATCTCCGACCCGACTTCGAGTCGATGACCGCCGAGCTGGTGGACTACCGTCTCGCCCACTATGCAAAGACCCGCATGGTGAAAGTCGCCGAACTCAGCGCGGGCCGATTCATCGCCAAGGTCAGCCATTCCGGCGGCAAACCCATCCTACGGCTCCCCAGCGTCGAGGAGCTGCCCGGCCGCCCCATCGGCCCGACGACCGCCACCCTTCCCGATGGAAGCCAGTGGGTCTTCAAGTTCGTCAGGATCGCCTGCAATGTCGCCTTTCCGCTCGGCAGTGAGGAAAACCGGATCCTCCCGCTCCTGCGCGGCTGGTTCGGCGAGAACGCCGGGGCTCCCGGCACCAATTACCAAGTCGCCTTCACGCAGTCTGAAAACGGCTGGGCCGTCGCGCCTGTCGCCGTCTCAACTCCTTTGCGGGTCGTGGACGCGGGCCCCGACACCCAGGAATCCGAATACCGCGACCTTCCGGGTTTCGTCGATGACCCCGCCGCCAAGGACAAATTCACCCGTCTCGTCCCCGTTTACAGCCTTGAAGCCGCCGCCGGCCTATGGGGGCCGGAAACCATACCCAAGGAAATCGGCTGGGCCGAGGCTGCCGGGACTTCGATCAAACCCGGCATGTTCATTGTCCGGGTCCGCGGTCATTCGATGGAGCCTAAAATCAGGGATGGCTCTTGGAACCTTTTCCGCCCCTGCCCGCATGGTTCCCGCGGCGGCCGCATCGTCCTTGTCCAGTTCAGCTCCATGGGCGACCCGGAAAATGGCGGGCGCTTCACCGTGAAAAAATACCACTCCACCAGGACCGTATCCGAGGACGCCTGGCAGCACGATCGCATCGAACTCCTCCCCCTCAACCCTGACTACGACCCCATCCCCATCGCGCCTCATGAGGGAACGGAGATGGTGGTGGTCGGCGAATGGATTTCTTCAATCGACTAAACCATGGATGGGAACAAAGATGACATTTTCGGCTTACTGACGTGCTCCACTACTGCCATGTCGACTGCCATTCAAACAAACCCAAGGCCATGCAGAGACTGAAACCGCAGGTGCCAGACTTTTGCCCGGTGTGCGACGCTGTGGACCATCCCTTCAAGCCGGTGGAGCGGCAGGTCACTCAGGAATTCCGTGGGGAAACCTTCGAAGTGCCGGCCTCCGCCATGCGCTGTGGGAGCTGCGGCTTTGAGATTGCCGCTCCGGGACAGCTTGAGGCTCTGCGTCTGGCGGTGGCTCAGGCTTGGCGGCTGCGCCACATCCTGGAGGAGGGCGCGCTTCAGGCTGCGGAAGCCCGTGGCGCGATGAAGCAAATTCTCGAAACCACGAGAGCCAACAACACCGAACCCATGGTCCCGCTGAAGCGTGAGGAGATTTATGACCGCTGAGGGGTTTCCTCAGCCCCAATGCCCTGCTCCGCTCCACTCCGCTATCCTCTGACCTGCTGCCCTGACCTGTTCTGTCCTGCCCTGCCGGGTGCCCGCGTCCTGCGCCAGCCCCGCCGCGCCGCGCCTATGCCGGCGGCCCGGCGGTCATGAGCATGGGGCGACGGCGGCGCTTTTGACGCCCCAGCGGGATTCCGCCCCGGCCAGCCAGGCGGCGGCGGCGGTGGCCGCGAGGACGATGACGGCGGCGGTGGCGCCGACGGTGCGGAGACCGGACCATTCGATGGCGCGGCCTCCGATCCACGCGCCTAGGGCGATGCCGAGGTTGGCTCCGGAGATGTTGAGGGAGGCGGCGAGGGCGGGGGTTCCGGCGGCGGACTTTATGACGCGGGTGTGGGAAACCGTGAAGAGGGCGGACTGGCAGAGGCCCCAGATGAAGAGCACCGCCGTCAGCGGGGCGACCGTCCATGTCGGCACAAATCCCAAGGACGGTGACAGCAGGAACAGGCCTGCCGCGAGGGGGAGGCAGAAGAGGATGGTCGCGCCGAGGGGGCTGCGGTCCACTAGGCGGCCGCCGGTCCAGTTGCCGATCAGGCCAATGCCGCCGAAGCCCATCAGGATCCAGCCCACGGCGGAGCCGCTGAAGTGCGCCAGCTTCTCCAGCATGTCCGCCAGATAGGTGTAGGCGGTGAACATGCCGGCGAACACGGCCACCGACAGGGCGGTGTGGCCGAGGATGCGCGGCTGCCGCAGGATGCCCAGCTGCTTCAGGACCGGGATCCTCTCGCCGGAGCCTGGCAGGCGCGGCAGAAACCGGAACAGCAGCAGCAGCTTGGCGAGGGACAGGACGGCCAACGTGGCGAAGGCGGTCCGCCAGCCGAACCGGTCCGCGATGAGGGTGCCGATGGGGATGCCGAAAATGGTGGCCGCCACCACGCCGAAGGAGACCATGGAAATGGCCTTGCCGGCCCGCTCGGGACCGGTGATTTGGACTGCGGTCTCGCTGGCCAGCGACCAGAAGACGGGAAGCATCAACGCGGGGACCAGCCGGGCCACGGTCATGACGGCGATGTTGGGCGCGCAGGCCGCGACGGCGTTGGACAGGCCGAACAGCAGCAGGGTTAGCAGAAACAGCTTTTTCCGCTCGAACCGCATCATCCACGCGGTCAGTCCGGGACCGACAACCGCCACCGTCATGGCGAAGGCCGTGACCAGCAGGCCGGCCTGCGGCACGCTGACGTGAAGATCCCGCGCCATGGCCGGCAGCAGGCCGACGATGACGAACTCGGTGGTCAGTACCGTGAACCCCGCGGCGGACAGCAGGACGATTGGCAGGATGGGGGGTGGTGCCGGTGATGAAGCCAGTGCCGGAGCGGATGGGAAATGGTTCAGGGCGGGACTTTCCGATGGGGATTCAGGAAATCCAGAGGCGCAACCAGAGGCGGGGATGAGGTTGGAAGCAGGCAGTTCAGGGGGTTCAGGGGTCATGGGGTTTGTCCATCATGAATGGAACGGCTGGTCCCCGCCACCGTCATTGGAAGCTCAATTGTCTAATCGGTGGTGAGGCAATCCGGATGCAGAGAGGAAAAGCCTCAGTGCACTGGATCATGTGCCGTGGCAGAGCCTTGGGCTTCGTCCGGCAAGGTGACGACGTGCTTTGGTTCGCCCCTTTGGGGCTAATGCGGGTTTGGAAGGCGAGTGCTTCAATTGTGCACGCAGTGAGTTCACAATCTGCGGATCCTCCGGTAACAATTCCCACCGGTGCATGCCACTGATGGGAGAGAGGCTATCTCATGCTCCGGACCGCACCTCCAGCGCCGCGGCCTGCATGTTGCCGCCCACCGCCACTGCCACGGCGGCGGCATGGGAGCTGCCGCCATCGGCAAGGGAGCGCACGGCGAGGACGGACTGCAGAGCAGCGGAGGCGCCAAGGGCCTCGCCCAGCACGGTGCGGGGGTGCATGATCAGGCCGGGCCAGGAGGAGGCGGTGGCGGCGGACTTCGTGGGAGCGTCGGTTTTGGGATCGCCGCAACAGTCGGTGACCAGCAGGGGGCCGGGGGCTTCCGGCAACGGTTCCTGCCCCTGTGCCGCCGGCCACGCGGCGGCGATATCCGCGAAAAGCGCCGTCGCCGCTCCTTTGCGCCCGGACTGCTGGATGGGATGGGGGCCGTAAATGGCCGCCAGCAGGGGGCCGGGGCCGTTTTTCTCCAGGAGCAGCGCGCCCGCGCCTTCGGACAGCACGGCACGGGGGGCCAGCAGGGCCAGGGCCTCGGCGGTCAGCCAGTCGGCCTCCTCAGCGCCGATGACCAGGCAGGTGTCCACCAAGCCATCGAGGAGCCACTGCACGGCGGTCTCCACCGCCGGGAAAAACTGGGCGGTGTCGCCGAGCACGGTGGTGATGGGGGCGGTGATGCCCAACACCGCGGCCACGTGGCTGGCGGGGGCGTTGAAGACGGTTTCCGGAAACAGCAGGGGACTGGCCGTGGCCGGGTCCTTCAGGACCTCGGCGTGGAACCGGGCGCTGTAGTTCACGGATCCGTTCAGCAGGCTGCACACGATGCCGGTCCGCAGGCCGCCGGACCAGATGGCCTCCAGCCGCTCCGGCCCGATGGCCTCAAGGGCGGCCGCCGCCGCGAAATGGGAAATGGGGCTGGCCCGCCGCAGCCGGGGATGCGCCAGAAAAGCGGGCCGGGGATCGGGCTTGGGAACCCGGCGCACCGCCCGCGCGAGGGCGGGATCGCCGGAGGGGTGCGGCAGGGTGCCGGTTTCCGCAAGAGTCGGTGGCAAACCGCGCGTCACCGCCCACCAAAGCGCCTCCACCCCCCACCCGCCGGAGGAAACAGCTCCAATGCCGGCGATGGTGATGCGGTGGGTCATGGGTGGGGGAGAAAAATGGGAAGGAGAGAGGAAGGAAAAGAAAAAGGTCAGGGCGCGGGAAAAGCGGGCCGGCACAGCATGTTGTCAGGCAAAGACTGCGTCCATTCAATCCATCAATGCCGCTGCCATGGACGGGATGGACGCAGTGGACGCCATAAACCCCGGCGGTTTCCGGAAAACCAGCGTGGCATTGGAACCTCCAAAGCCGAAGGAATTCGTCAAAACCGCGCGCAGCGCACGCGCCTCCGGGCGCTGGACCAGCGCAAAGGTGCACACCGCATCCGCAGCGTCCACGGCCACATTGGGCGGTAAAAAATCCTCGTGGAGGGCCATCAGGCTGATCACGGCCTCCACGGCTCCAGCCCCGCCGAGGAGGTGGCCCATGCCGCCCTTGGTGCTGCTGACGGCGATATGCCCCACGTGCTCTCCGGCCCACCGCTGGATGGCGCGGCCCTCGGCGGAGTCATTGAGCGGGGTGCCGGTGCCGTGGGAGTTCAGATAGTCGATGCCCTCCGCGCTGGTGCCGGCCATGCGGCAGGCCTGGGCCATGCTGTCGAGGGCGGCACCGCCCTCCGGGTCCGGCTGGGTGAGGTGATGCAGATCCGTGGAGGCCCCGTAGCCGGTGACCTCCGCCAGGATGCGGGCCCCGCGGGCGGTGGCGTGCTCCAAGGTTTCCAAGGCCAGCAGGGCCGCGCCCTCGCCCAAGGCCAGGCCGTCGCGGGCGCTGTCGAAGGGACGTGGGCGGGTGGTGCTGAGGGCCTTCAAGGAGTCGAAGCCCGCAAATACCAAGTGGCACAAAGCATCATAGCCGCCCGCTAGGGCGCGCGGTGCCTGCCCCCGCCGCAGCAGCTGGAAGGCGTGGCCGATGGCGTTGGCCCCGGAGGCGCAGGCATTGGACAGCAGCGTCACCGGCCCCGTGATGCCGAAGGCGCGGGCGGCCATCACAGACTGGGTGTGGGTTTGATAAAAAAGCGCGCGCGTGGTCTGCCCGCCGCGGCGGTCCGGTTGGGCCAGAGTGCGGCGGTGGAATTCCTCGCCCAGAGTCATGGCCCCCGCGGAGGTGCCCAGGCAGAGCGGCACGGGCAGGAGGGTGTCCTTTTCGTCCATTCCTCCCTCCGTCCAGCCGGCGGACTTCAGGGTCTCATGCAGGGCGTGCAGCAGCAGATGGCTGCCGCGGTCCAGCCGGCCCACGGTGCGCGGGGGCAGGCGGTGCGGCGGCATGGTGTCCGGGAGATCCACCTGCCCGGCGGCGCCCACCCGCTGGCGGGTGACATCAAAAAGCGTGACCGGCTTCAGGGAGACCCGGCCTTCGCGCACGGCATCGGCATTGGCCTGCCAGCCGCACCCGTGAGCGGTGACAATGCCGGCTCCCGTGACCACGACCCGGTGGGGCACAGCGGGGGAAGTATCACCGGAGCGGTAGGCCATTGCGGATTGATCGGGGCGGCATTATGCGGGTTATCAGGAGATGGAGCAGAGGCGTTGTCAATCCCTTTACAGTCAGTGGCGGTCCGTGGCGCGCGGACACCGCGCGGAGGATTTTGCCTTGGAGGATACGCGGTCGGGCCGGCGCTGGACGTTCCGGGAATTGGCGGACTGGGCGGAATCCCTGCCGCCCGCCGGGGAGGTCACCGTGGCCGGTGGGCGCGGCCTGGCCTTCATTGGACAGGTGCTGCGCGCGTGGCGCGACGGATCGGTGCTGGTGCCGGTGGAGGAGGAGGAAGCGCGGACGAGGACGCAGGCGGAGGAGAACGAAAAGGAAAAGAGCGCACAGGACCAGCAGGCGGCGGGATTTGAGGAGCTGGCCGCCCTGCCCGCCGCCATCGGGCACGTCAAGACCACCTCCGGCTCCACCGGTGCCCCCCGCCGGGTGCTGATGACGGCTGACCAACTGATGGCGGATGCCTGGAGCATCCTCCGCACCATGGGCCTGCGCGCCGACTGGCCTAACGTGGCCGCCATCTCCCTAGCCCACTCCTACGGATTCTCCAATCTGGTACTGCCGCTGCTGCTCTACGGCATTCCCCTGATTCTAATGGAAAGTCCCCTGCCGGACGCCCTGCGTCAGGTGCTGGCGCGGCATCCGGCGGTCACCGTGCCGGCGGTGCCCGCGCTGTGGCGGGCGTGGCACGCAGCGGGGGCGCTCAACCGCAGGGTGAAGCTGGCCATCTCCGCCGGGGCTCCGCTGACGCTGGATCTGGAGCGCGCGGTTTTTGAGTCCGCCGGGGTCAAAATCCACAACTTTTACGGCAGCAGCGAGTGCGGCGGCATCGCCTACGACCGCACCATCGTTCCCCGCGCGGACAGCCGCGAGGCGGGCACCGCCATGGACGGCGTGCGCCTGAGCGTGAACACGGACAGCGGCGTGCTGGAGGTGCGCGGCGACAGCGTGGCGGAGGGCTACGCGGTGCCCGATCCCGCCTTGGCGGACCACGTGTTCACCACCCCGGATCTGGCGTATATCACGGCGGACGGCATTGTCCTGCTGCTGGGGCGCACGGGGGAATCCATCCTCGTGGCCGGGCGCAAGATCGCCCCCGCGCTGGTGGAGGAGCGGCTGCTGGCGCTGTCGGGCGTGCGGCACTGCGTGGTGTTCGGCGTGCCCAGCGCGGACGCCGCGCGGGTGGAGGAGATCGTGGCCGGAGTGCGGCTGGAGGCGGGGGTTGACCTGCCCTCCCTGCGCGCCGCCGCCGCCCGGGCCCTGCCAGGGGGCTGGCAGCCGCGCCACTGGTTTGAAAACGGCGCGTTGCGGCCGGACGCCCGCGGCAAGATTTCCCGCGCCGCTTGGCGCGCTTGGTGGCTGGAGGAAAAAAAGGGCCCGCCCATCATCCCCGCCGGGCGGGATGGCGGATAAGCTGCCGTCCGGTCCGGAGCGGTATCGTCACGGTTTCACCATTCCCCATTCTTTTCCCGGCATCATGCGTTGTGCCGGGAATGGGAATGGGAAAGGGAAAGAGGAATAGGAAGGAAACCGCCCTCTCCGGCAAACCGGCCCGCGCCTTTCCCGTATTCCTGCTTTGCTTTGCCACGCCCTTTCCGCCATCCATGACTTTCCACTCCCGCCCCCGCTCCGAACTGTGGCAGCTTCTCCTCCTGGTGACGGTGATCCTGGCGGTGCCGCTGTTCCTGCCCGCCGACCCCCCGCCCAGCACCGGCAAGCGCGGGGTTTTTGACCAGAAGCGTCTGGAGAAGACCATCCAGCGGCAGCCGGAGGTGATCCTGGTTGGCAATTCCATGCTGAACACCCGGATCGAGCGCCCGCTTTTCGATGCCATGGTGCAGCCGAACCAAACCGCCTACCTAGCCGAGGGCGGCACGCGCAGCCTGGCGTGGTGGCTGTTCATGAAGAACTTCGCGGGGCCGCTGAATCCGCCGCCGAAGGTGGCCTTCATCTTCTACCGCGACTACGACTTCACCTCCCCCGGCATGAATCTGGAGGGAGCTTGGCTGGACACCATCCGCACGCTCATGAAACCCGAGGATGAGGACCTGCTGGCCCACCTGCGGAAAACCTCCGGCGCGGAGACCAATCCCCTGCTGGACTCCTACCTGCCCAACAAGCTGTCGCGGGACGTGCGGCGGCGGCTGCGGAATCTGGCCGTGGACGCCGGGGCGATGGGCGGGGGATCCGAGGGCGACAACCAGCTGGAGGAGGAGCTGAACGATCTTTTCGATTTTGAAAACCTGCGGGCCAATGTGCTCGACGCCGGTGCCCTCGCCAACGACGCCGTGCCCCCGGACACCCAAAACTTCTCCATCGATCCGGCCAACAGCCTGCTGGAGCACTTCAACACCTTCGCCAAGGAGCGCGGCATGCGCCTCGTGTTCTACCGGGTGAAACGCCGGCCCGGCGCGGACAACACCGTCATCCAGGACGCCACGCTGCGGGAATACACCCGCGAATTCCGCCGATGGGCGGAAAGCCAGGGCCATGCGCTGGTGGATGAGACGGAGGACCCGCGCCTGGTGCTGTCCATGTACCACGACGGCGACCACCTGAGCCGCGCGGCCCGGAGCGAATACACCCCCATGTTCGTGGAGCGCATCAGCTCCCTGCTGCCCGTGCCGCCGGCCCCGGCCTCGGCTCCGGCTCCTCAGCCGTGAGGCGGCGTGGCTGAGCGGCTGACCGGCCGGCCAAGCTGACTGGACAATCCATTACTAACCAATAATATTGCAGTGAATTTTTTGAAAGCAACCCCGGCGGAAGCCGGCTGCATAACCGGGTGGAGCAGGCGTCCCGACTGTCCCGCCGGGCATCCTGCCCGGTGCCGGAGAATCGGTTTTTCCAGCATTCCGGTCAGGCGGCGATGGCAGGAAAACGAAAGCGGCGCCCAAAAGGGTGGAGCGGTTTTCAGCTTGGAAAACAAGGGGGGCGGCATGCTGCTGTGCGCTTTGGATGGCGGCATTGTGGTGTGTGAAAAGCGGAAAATTAAATCGTTAGTTGAGTGGCCCGGTAAATTGCTAATGCAATTGCCAAGGCAGTGGCACCGGGCGGGACGCCCGGCGGGACAGGCGGGACGCCTGTTCTACCCGGGCTGCTGCTGATTCCCTTCCTCCTGCGGCTCCTTTTTCCCTTCCCCTTATCCCGCTTCATGGAATTTCAAAGCCTGGCTTTTCTCCAGTTCTTCCTCGCGGTCATGGCGGCCTATTGGCTGCTGCGGCGTCGCCGCCCGCAGAACTGGCTGCTGCTGATCGCCAGCCTGGGCTTCTACGGCTGGGTGCATCCGTGGTGGGTGCTGCTGATCCTGCTGACCTGCGTGGTGGACTTCACCGCCGCGCGCCTGCTGACGGACCGGCCGCACCAGCGGAAACGGTGGCTGGCGGTGTCGCTGATGACCAACTTCAGCATCCTGGCGGTTTACAAGTATTTCAACTTCTTCGCCGGATCCGTGGCCGATCTGGGCCATCGGATGGGCTGGGAAATCCAGCCCTGGGTGCTGCACGTGGGCCTGCCCGCCGGCATCTCGTTCTACACCTTCCAGAGCGCCAGTTATGTGGTGGATGTTTACAGGCGAAGGATGGAGGTCCGCCGGTCGCTGCCGGAGTATATTCTGTTCGTCTCCTTCTTCCCGCATCTGGTGGCCGGCCCCATCCAGCGCGCGCACTTCCTGCTGTCGCAGATCGAGCGGGAGCGGGTGTTCGACGCCCGTGTGGCTAGGGGCGCAGTGCTGCTGATCCTGTGGGGGTTCTTCAAGAAGCTGGTGATCGCGGACAACGCGGCGCTGATCGTGTCGAAGATCTTCTCCTTGGATAGCCCTACCTTTCCGGTGCTGTGGTCGGGGGTGTTCGCCTTCGGGGTGCAGATCTACGCCGACTTCTCAGCCTACACGGATATCGCCCGCGGCATTTCACGGCTGCTGGGATTCGAGTTGTGCCGGAACTTCGACCACCCCTACTCCGCGGACTCGCCGCAGGACTTCTGGCGGCGCTGGCACATCAGTCTCAGCAACTGGTTCCGTGACTATGTCTATATCCCCCTCGGCGGCAGCCGGTGCTCCCTGGCCATGCAGTGCCGGAATCTGCTGCTGACCTTCCTGCTCAGCGGCCTGTGGCACGGGGCGGCGTGGAACTTCGTGCTCTGGGGGGCCTGGCACGGCATGCTGCTGGTGCTGTGGACGCTGTGGGCCAAAGCCCCCGCCGCCGTCCGCCCGGAGCGCGCGCCGCGCTTCGTCAGGGTCATCCTGACCTTTGTGCTGGTGCATATCGGCTGGCTGATGTTCCGGGAGTCCAGCGCCGTCCACCTGTTCCGGCACCTCACGCTCAATCCCTTCGCCGCCGACGGCGTGCAGTGGCGCATGGGGCTGTTCTTCACGGCCCAGACGCTGCTTTTCGCCTTCCCCCTCTACCTGCACCCGCTGGTGGACCGGTGGCTGGCCCGCCGTCCGGAGACGGTGGCCGCCCACTTTCCCGGCTGGCGCTGGACGCTGGCTCTGTTGGCGCTGGGCGCACTGCTTTACACAGGGCTGATCCTGATGCGGAGTCCGTCCACTTCAGATTTCATTTACTTTCAGTTTTGAGGGGGGAGGGGGTTATTAGTTATTGGTTATTAGTTATTGGGTGCCGCAGCATTCAGGCTGTCCACTCAGTCCATCCAGTGCACTCAGTCCATCCCAGCAGCCTTTACCCTGAGCCCGCTCCCCAATAACCAATAACCCCCTTCTCCTCCTACTGCGCCCTCACCCGATAAAAGCTCCGCCCCCCGTTGAGCGGGACCTCAAAAAATCCGCCATCGTCATTGGTCGCGGTGAAGGTGTCGCCGGTGGGCTCCCAGGTGCCGGCCGCCGGATCCCCGGAGAACTCGAGCAGGTAGGTCCCGCCGGGCACCGTGGTGAAATCGAGGCGGATTCCGGTGGCTGATTTTGTGATGGTCAGAACCGGGACCGGCACGGCCGCGCGGTACAGCCCCGGAGAGCCGATATCCGCCGTGGTGGCCGCCTTGAACACCCCGTTCACGCCGGCTTGGCTGAGAGCCCCAAACAGCCCGGTCGAAGGGTCATAATTGAAGGTCACCCCGGCGGTGGCCTGGGCGAAGTCCACGGAGGCCACGGTGTCCGCATCCTCGGTGGCGGTCGCGTTCCACAGCCGGACGCCATCATCGGAGGCGGAAAAAGCGAGGCCGTTTCCACTGTAGGTCACCACCTGGGCGGCGGCGGGCATGGAGGTGCCCCACCAGGAGCGGAACTGCGCGGCGGTTAGATCCTCGACAAAAATGATGGACCCGCCGGCGGGGATGGTCAGACCTGCGGGAAAGACAAAAGCACTGCCCAGACCGCCGCCGCTGTCGTTGAACCGCCACCCGGCCAGACTGACCGGCGCCGGTTCAAAACTGGTCAGCTCCCACCAGTCGGCGATCCCCGATCCGCCCGCAGCCTGCTGGGAGGACACCTCGGTGACGCGCAGGTTGAGCATGGTCCGGAGCGTGATCTCCGCCGAGCTGGTCACGCTGCCCAGGCTGTTGACCGCCGTAAGCTCATACGTCCCGGCGTTGGCGATCTGGAAATTGGGCACCGTCAGAGTGGAGGCCGTCTGCCCGGGGATGGGCTGGCCATTGAGTTTCCACGAGAATGCCGGCGGCGGCTCGCCGGAGATCCGGGCCTCCAGCACCACGGTGGAACCGGCCAGCACGGTTTGGCCTGCCAGGGGCGCGGCCACGGTGGGAGCCCGCGGACACTGCGCGGCGAAGTGATAAAGCACCGGGAATTCCCCCTCGCTGATGGTGAGGTAGCCGCTGCCGTCGCGCAGAAACGCCACAGCCTCGCCGTTGGGCTCCGACGGGGTCCCGATGACCGGGATGGCAACCGGCGGGCGGGTCAGGGCGGTGGGGATGGACTCCCCGGCCTGACGGTTCCAGAGCCTTGCCTGATCCTCGTTTCTGATGATGATCTGGCTGCCATCCATGGAGACCGTGGCTCCGGAGGGGTCGGTGAAGTCCACCGTGCCGGCAAACGTCAGGACGGTGGTGGAGCCCGCCGCTGCGGTGTTGAGGTTGACGCTGTAAATCCGGGAAGCCGAGGACTCCTTGGTCACAATGAAAACATCCGCTGTCACGGGATCGACCAACAGGGCTTCGGAGTCATAACTGCCGTCCGGGTAGGTCAGATTGAACACCTCGACTCCGGTGGCGCTGACCGTGGGGGCGGACGCCGGGACTTCCGAGGAAACCGTGGGCTCCGGAAAGCGCACGATCCGGATCTGGTTTCTCACGCTGGTCTCCTCCTGGGCTCCGCCGGCGTCCGAAAGGTAGATGTAATTTGTGCCAGCGGCGGGGCCGGGGCCGACCGCCATGTCCTCCACATCGTCGGCCACGGATCCGAAGTCACAGCGCAGCAGCAGTTCAGCGTTGAGATTCACGGCAAAAATCCTCTTTCCCGAGCCATCGTTCTGCGTCCAGACCACGCCCGGATTCTGACCGCTGACCGCCAGCCCCGATGCCTCTTTGAGCGTGGTGAAGTCAATGGAGCCCAGAGGCACTCCGGGAGCGAACGAAGTGCAGGTGGAGGCCAAAGCCCCTTGCGCCGCCATCAGAATGGCGGCGGCGCTGCCGGGGATCCGGACGGACTGTCGAAGGAACCGATTTTTTGTCGGAGGAAATTTCATGATTGGATGGGGGGAAATGCTGGATAGGGGTTTGCGGATTTGGCACTGGGGCCGGTCAAATGTTTTCAAGTCACAAAAGCGTCACCATCAGTCCAGCATAAGAATATACGGCCTAAGGATGGAAATGGCCGATTTATGATAGTTTGGTTAAAGCGGCAAAGCAGGGTCCCGCATTATGGCAAGGAGCCCGCCGGCATCCGGGTGTTCGGATCCGGCAGAGGTGGTGGCGAGCGACAGCGACAGAAGTCCAAGGGTGCTGAGGAACGGAATTTTCATAATGGCCATGGGGCATGGTTCACAAAGGAGAGGAGATGATGAGTCCCGCACCATGGCGTGCGAAGATTACGGGCTTGTTACCGCGCCGGGAATTGTTTCCCGGCCGCTCCACGGACCTCCGGACCCCCTTGCCTTCCCTTGCATCGGAGGTTTTCCGCAGGCTGAGTCGGGGCATGTCCATGTCCACCGATTCCCTCCTGAGCACTCTGCAGGCCGGCCAGGCCCTGACTGAAAGCGGCACCGCGTCCATGGCGGCCCTGCTGCTCAACCCCACAGCGGACGCCGGGGTGAAGGCGCACCTGCTGCGCGCGCTCAGCGCCAAGGGGGAGACGGCGGAGGAGATCGCCGGCTTTGTCCTCGCCTTTCTGGACCACGCGGTGCGGCCTCCGCTGGACACCGCGGCGCTGGACCGCCCGGCCATCGATGTCTGCGGCACCGGCGGCGACAAGCTGGACCTTTTCAATATCTCCACAGCCTCCCTCTTTGTGCTGGCGGCCTGCGGGGTGGCGGTGGTGAAGCACGGCAACCGGGGCATCACCTCCCGCAGCGGCGGCGCGGATGTGCTGGAAGCCCTGGGCATCCGCATCGACCTGCCGCCGGCGCGGTTCGCGGAATGCGTGAAGCGGCACGGCGCGGCCTTCATGCTGGCCCCCCAGTACCACCCGGCCTTCGCCGCCGTGGGCCCGGTGCGCCGCCAACTGGCCCAGGAGGGCATCCGCACGATCTTTAATATCATCGGCCCCCTGCTGAACCCTCTGCGCCCCGCCTATCAGCTGGCGGGGGTGTTCGATCCCTCGCTGCCGCCGGTTTACGGCCGCATCCTCCTGGCCTTGGGCCGCACCTGCGCGTGGACTGTCCACGGCAGTACCGCCGACGGGCGGGGAATGGACGAGATCTCCACCCTCGGGCCCACCCACATCGTTATCAGCGAGAACGGCACGCTGAGGGAGGAGACCCGCACCCTGCCGGCCCCGCCGCACACCCTGACCGACCTGCAGGGAGCCGGGGCCGACCACAACGCCGCCCTGCTGGTGGCCATCCTGGACGGTACCGACCAAGGGCCGAAACGCCACATGATCCTCACCAACGCCGCCGCCGCCCTCCAAGTGACTGGACTGGCCGCCAACTGGGAGGAGGGCATGGGGCTGGCGGCGGAGGGAGTGGATTCCGGGAGGGCGCTGGGGGTTTTGCGGGGGATGCAGGGGTTCGCCTGAGGCGAAGGGGGGGATGGGTTATTAATTATTAGTTATTGGGGCTGGGGTTGTTTTCCGGAATTGCGGGACAAATCAGCCCCACGGAAGCCGCCGTCAATCCGGGCCCGGGGATTTCTCCCATCGGTTGAGGGCAGCCAAAAGCTCGGTCGGCCGCATCGGCTTGGTGAGGTAATCGTCCATTCCGGCATTGAGACATTTTTCCCGGTCCCCCTTCATGGCATTCGCGGTGAGGGCAATGATGTGGATCCGTCTTGAATACGCGGCGCGCACGCGGCGGGTCGCCTCGTAACCGTCCATTTCAGGCATCTGGCAATCCATGATGATGATGTCGTAGGGTATCCGTTGGAGTGCTTCGAGCACCTCGCAGCCATCGGCCACGCAATCGGCATGGTAACCGAGCTGGGCAAGCTGTCTGATGGCGACCTTCTGATTGATCCTGTTATCCTCCGCCAGGAGGATGCGGACCGCGTGATGGGAGGCACCGGGCAGTGCTGGCGGATTTTTATTATCATCCGGGAAATCCGCCGGGCGATGGCGGCGCATCACACCGGCAAGGCAGTCGAAAAGTTTGGAGAGCCTGACCGGCTTTGCCAGAAAGTCATCCACTGCCGGATTTTCAGAGCCGCCGGAGACGAAATGACTGCCATGCGGGCTGAGCATCACGATCCGCGTGGACGCGGTCCTCTGGTCCGCCCTGATGGCGGCCGCCAGCATCAGTCCGTCCATCCCAGACATGTGCATATCGAGAATCGCGATATCAAACGGATCCCCGCCGCCGGCCCGCACCGAAACCAAATCCAAGGCCGCACGCCCGTCCTCCACGGCCTCGGGCCGCATCCCAAAGCCGCCGAGCTGCTGCTCCAGAACGCGGTGATAAGGCGGATGGTTATCGACGATAAGCACGTGCAGGCCGGCCAGAGCGTTTTCATCAAGCTGACGCGTCAAAATTCCCGTCTGTTTCTCCAGACGCACGGTGAACCAGAAAGTGGAGCCATTTCCGTGCGAGCTTTCCATGCCGACCTCGCCATGCATGAGATGGACCAGCTGGCGGACGATGGCGAGACCGAGTCCGGTGCCGCCATATTTCCGCGTGTTCGAATCATCGGCCTGGCTGAAAGGCTGAAAAAGATTCGCGCGCGCTTTCTCACTGATGCCGATGCCGGTGTCCGTGATTTCGAAGCGGAGCATCGTTTCCGAAATCCGGAAAACCCGCATCACGACCTCACCCTTCTGCGTGAACTTGATGGCATTGCCAAGCAGGTTGGTGAGAATCTGCCGCAGCCGTCCGGCATCGCCTCGAAGGTGGGGAAAAATATCCGGCGGCACCAAGGTGAAGAACTCAAGGCCCTTGGTCTGGGCGGTTTCCGAAAGCAACTCCATCGTGTCGTCAATGACCTCGATGAGATTGAAATCGTGGGTTTCAAACGCGAGTTTGCCAGCCTCGATTTTCGAGAAATCGAGGATATCATTGATGATCGTGAGCAGCGACTCCCCACTCTGAATGATGGTTTTGACGTAATCCCCCTGCTCGCTGTCCAAGGAGGTCTCCGCCAGCAGACCGGCCATCCCGATCACGCCATTCATCGGCGTGCGGATCTCGTGGCTCATATTGGCAAGGAACTGCGATTTGCTGCGGTCCGCCTCCAGCGCCGCATCGCGGGCCCGGGCGAGTTCGACCTCCGACCGGTGCCGCTCGGTGATGTCCGTGCGGATGGCAATGTATTGATAAGGTTTTCCTGTATCGTCGAAACAGGGGACGATGGTGGTGGCCACCCAGTAAAACGAGCCGTCTCTGGCGCGGTTTCTGATTTCACCTTTCCAGACCAGGCCTTGGGAAATCGTCCGCCATAGCTCCGCGAAAAATTCCTTCGGATGGAGGCCCGAGTTGACGATCCGGTGATCCCGCCCGATCAGTTCGTTCTCGGGGTATTGGAAAACAGCGCTGAACTTGTCGTTTACGTAAATGATCCTCCCCGCGTGATCGGTGATGGAAACCAGCGCGTGCTCATTCAGGGCAAGCTGGACATCGTTGAGCCGGTGCTGCGATTCCTGCAGGGCGCTCTCAGCCAGCTTCCGTTCTCTGAGTTCCCGTGTCAGCCGCTTGTTCGCTTTCTGGAACTGGTGGTTGGTTTCAGTCAATTCCCCGCGAGCGGATGAAAGTCCCTCGCGGGCACCCTCCAATTCGACCACCGCACGGCCGATCTCCTCCTGAAGACGGTTGAAACTGATGGCCATGTCCCCCACCTCGTCACGGGAATGAACGGTGACCGGAGTCATGCTGAAATCCGCCTTGGCCGCCTCCAAGTCACCCGCCGCGAGCGCCTCCATAGCCCGCGTGAAATCCTTCAGAGTCCCTTTCACCAAACGATCGGCGGCTTTGGAGACCTCCACCGCTGAGTGGGCGATCATTCCAGGAAGAATCAAACCGATGGCGATGGTCAGCAGCGCGACGGCCACGAAAATATCCTCCAGCGCCGCAATCAATGCAGCATCCGCCCGCGACACGTTATCGATCGCGATGAGGTATCCAACCGCATCCAGCGCAAGGACGATCAGCATCGCTCCCGTGAGTTTCAAATGCAGCGTGCGTCCGACTGGTGGCAATCCCGCCTTGATCCGGTCAGCCATTTTCCGCCATGCATAGAGTGCAGAACCCGAATAGGCGAAAACGATTCCGACCAGCACCGTGCGCATGCCGAACTGCTGGAAACCGAGAATGGTCGAGAGTCCCCAGATTCCAGCCGCCACCACTCCCAGCATAATCGTTCCCCGGGGCGCACGGTATGGACGCTCCATGTCCGGCTCGTCCTTTCTCAGCAGCCAGACCGCGATGTTCGGCATCCCAATGCCGATCAAATAAGTGAGGTTCGCCGCCGCGATCAGCCATACCGGATCACCCAAAAGCAGAAACAGGATCGCCATCGCCGCCGTCAGTATCGTGGTCACCCAAGGAGCGTCGGTTTTCGAGCGCTTCGCCATGAACTCGGGCAGCAGTCCGTCCTCCGCCAGCTGGGACAGGGTTCGCGCCGCGCCCGCCAGCGGAGCGATGGTCCCATGGAACATGTTGAAAATCATGAACCAGATCGCCGCCGCTTTGGCCGCGCCGCCGAGGAGGGGGGCGAAGGTCGGCCCCAGCACCAGAGCAAGCTCCCTCCCCATTGGTTCAGGTCCGAGCGTGCCCAGCCAGACGATAGGGAGGATGATAAAGTAAAGAGAGGCGAGGACCGCGCTGGCCAGCATCGCCCGCGGAACATTTTTATTCGGATTGATCGTCTCACCCACGTGACACGATGCCTGCTCGAACGCCGGAGCCGCGAAACCGATCAGATAAATTCCGGCCATCACACTGGTGATCTGGCCGAAAACACCCGGGAAAGGCACCTCCAAGTGATAAGTGAACGCCTGCCGCCAATCCACTTTGCCACTGAAAATGGGAATCACCGCCGATAGAAAAGCCAGCACCGCCGAAGCTGTAGCGAAGGGCATTGCCAGGCGCATCACCCATTTGACACCGCATAAATTCACCACCGTGAATAATCCGACTATGCATGCCGCCATCAGGGGAACGGGAAACCACGGCAGATACCAGTGGTGAATCGCCGAAGCCGACAATAAAGCTGTCAGACCGCAGGTCGGCACCCAGCCCCACCAATAACAAACACCGGTCAGGTTTGCCAGCACCGGGCTGTAAGGCCGGAACGCCTCTGCACAGGTCGCCGCGATTCCCCCCACACGATTTGGATACATCAGAATCAGCTCCGTCCAGCCGGGCGTCGCCGCCCAGCTCAGAAGCAGCCCGAAAATCAGCAGCAGCACCGCCGCGCTGCCCTGACCGGTGATCGTCCCCTGGCCGATGAACAGCGCACCGATCAGGAACAGACTCTGATTGATGCCGCCCATGGCCACCGCTGTGGTGCCAAACCAGCCGACAGTCCGTGGATGGGGTGGATGCGCCGTTCCACTTGTCTGCGTAATCACATCGGAGGAACGGGGGCCAACCATTTTAAAAAAATTAAAAGCATTGGCTCTGCTGTCAAGCCAGGTGAAAGAACATCCGATTGATTTACGAACAATTGTCAATAGGTTTCAACAGAGGGCCCATCACAGCACTGACACTGATCAGCGGGCATGCAGCCCCGCCAGCTTCGGTTGCACCGCGGCAGCCGCAGGCAGGTTTCCAAGGCTGCCGGCACTCTCTTTCCCGCTCCGTCCCCGGCGCTGACAGAGGAGATGGCAAACCGGGCACACCCAGCGGCAAATACGACGGCGGCCAGCGCGGGCAAACGGCCGGTGTCCTCACCGGTTGGAAGCCCGTCGGAACTTATTGCCGGGCAAGGCAGCCGGGATGCAGGCACCCGTACAAATGGCTGCCAGGTCTTCCGCGGATCCTTTTAAAGCTCCTGCCAGTCAGCGGGTGCCCTTTCCCTTCGTGGTCCATGCTGCAAAAACGCCAATCCAGGAGTTTTCAATCCGCTCCACCCCGCTTTCCCCTCGCCAGGCGGGGAAGGTGTGCCAGCGTGGCGGGTGCCCTCCCCGACACCCAACACCTACACCAGACTCATCACCGCCGACCAAGCGCGGAAACTCCATGCCCTGCTGGAGGAGCGGGGATTCACTTTTGAGAAAAAGGACTACACGATCTTTGCCGCCAAACGGGACCAAGTGAATGTGGCGGTCTATGAAAAGGGGCCGAAAATCCTCGTGCAGGGCAAAGGCCTGGCGGATTTTGTGGAATTTATCCTGGAGCCCGAGATTCTGGGCGTGGCGGAGCTGGGCTACGAGGAGGTGACCAAGCCGGAGATGTACACCCCGCACTTCGGGATTGATGAGAGCGGAAAAGGCGATTTTTTCGGCCCTCTGGTCATCGCCGGGGTTTACACCGATTCCGATGTGGCCCGCCGGCTGGTGGCGGCGGGGGTGCAGGACAGCAAGGCCATCACCTCCGATGCCCGCATCCGGGCTCTGGCGGACACGGTGCGGGCCACGTCCGGCGTGGAGTGGGATGTTGTCAGCATGGGACCGGAGCGTTACAATCACCTCTACGGGGAGGCCGGCAACCTGAACCGGCTGCTGGCTTGGGGGCACAGCACGGTGATCGAGAACCTCTTAAAAAAGCGACCCGACTGCCCGCGGGCCCTCAGTGACCAGTTCGCCCACGAGAGCGTGCTGAAAAAAGCCCTCGGCCCCGGGGGCCGGGCCATCCGGCTGGACCAGCGCACTAAAGGGGAAAGCGATGTCGCCGTCGCCGCCGCCTCCATCCTGGCCCGCGAGCGGTTCATTGACTGGATGGATGTGGCCTCCAAAAAACTGGGGATTTCCCTGCCCCGCGGAGCGACCTCCGTGAAACCGGCCGCCCATCAGCTGATCAAGGCGCGGGGCGCGGATTTCCTGCCCCGGGTCTGCAAGATGCATTTTAAAACCGCCCGCGAGGTTTTGGGGCTTCCTCCCTTGGAAAAACCCATTTCCAAGTGGGTGCGGCGGAAATAATCATCCATTAATTTGCGGATCACCCCTTTTTAAGCGGAACTGACCCTGTTGACATGGGAATCAGACATTTTAAGACACAGAGCGATTTTTCTTGTCACGGCGGCACGATTTTGGCGATTATCTCATTTAAACCATCGTTGTTGTCTCCACCTGACGGATTCAATCCAGATTTTCTCTATCTGGTGGGCTGAATCGGCTGCTCAGGCTCTCCGGGAGGCCATCGATGGTTTTTTTATTTTTCAGACTTCAGCCCCTGGGGAAGCGGACTGGTCAAAAAAACAACGGTTCTCTGCCGTAAAAGCAGTGGGAACCGGCGGAAAAGACGAGATGAGCCTCTTTTTCCGTTCCCTTGGCATAGGACTGCCAGCCCATGAAAGGCAGCCGCTGCTTCCCCGGCGGAATCCATTCGGCGGGAAATCCCGAGCAACGCCTTCAATCTGATGAAGTTACAACTTCGTAAGATTTACGGTCCGCTTTTACCTAAAACCTGCATGCGGATTCCGGCTGCTGGCGCTCCTGTGGGGAGTGGCAGGCAGCCGGATCTGAGTTCCAAAGCGGGAAAAGAGAGTTTTTTTGAAATTCTCATTTCCACGGCTGGCCGGCGGAGGTTTCTCCAGCGAAAAAGCCGAAGAAAATGTGCAATCTAAAAAATTAAAAATCGCCAAAAACCAATATTTACCTTGCCTCAGGATGATGAGTTACTTAATTTTTTCTTAATTGCCTATTATGCTCAGCCCTGCCGGGACGAGCCTTTTCCCGCAGGTTCCGGTCAAATCAGCATCAGGGCCGGAGTCTCCAGAAGCCTCTTGAGCGCCGCCAGGTAGGTGGCCCCCACGGCTCCGTCAACCACGCGGTGGTCGCAGCTCAGGCCGATCCACATGCGGTCCCCGGGCACGATCTCTCCTTTGGCGTTGACCACAGGCACCTTTTTGGCGGCTCCCACGGACACGATGATGGACTGCGGGGGGTTGATGATGGCATCGAAATTATCGATGCCGTAGGCCCCGAGATTGGAGACGGTGAGAGTACCGCCCGCGAACTCATCGGGGGACAGCTTTTTGCTCTTGGCCCGGCCGGCCAGGTCCTTCACCGCCGAGCTGATCTCCAGGATGGATTTGTTCGCGGCGTCCCGGATGACCGGAGTGACCAGCCCCTCCTCAACCGCGATGGCCACGGAGAGGTTCACTTTGGCGAACTGCACGATGCTGTCGCCGTCGAAGGAGGCGTTCACTGCGGGCACCTGGGCGGCGGCGTTCACCACCGCCTTGAGAATGAAGTCATTGACGGTGTATTTGTTGCCTCCGCTCTTTTCGGTGCCGCTGTTGATTTGGGCACGCAGGGCCAGAATGGGGCCGGCATCCACCTCGATATTGAGGTAGAAGTGGGGAATCTGGGTCTTGGAGGCCAGCAGACGGTCGGCGATGATGGTCCGCATGCCGGTGAGGGGAATGCGGGTATCGTCCGGTCCCGCCACCGGGCGGATGGCCTGCACGGCTTTGGCGGCGGGGGCACCGGCGGCGGAGGCTCCTCCCACCGGGGCGCTCTCCACATCCACCCGGACGATGCGGCCCCCGGGGCCGGTGCCGGCGAGTCCGCGCAGGTCCACCCCGCGCTCCGTGGCGATGCGGCGGGCCAGCGGGGAGGCCTTGATTTTACCATTCGCGCCGGTGGCCGCGGCGGATCCGGCGGCGGATCTCGAGGAGGCGCGGGAGGCCGGGGCCGGTTTGGCCGCTCCTCCGGAGGACGCGCTTTTGGCATCCGCGGCGGGAGCGGCGGCGGCGGTCGGAGCATCCGGCACCGCCTCCCCCTCGTCCACAATCACCCCCAGGGCAGCGCCCAGCAGGGCCTTGCTGCCGGCATTAATGTAAATTTTCCCCAGAATGCCATCATCGAACGACGTCATCTCCATGGTGGCCTTGTCGGTCTCGATCTCCGCCAGCGTGTCGCCGGTGGCGACCTTGTCCCCCTCCTTTTTCAGCCATCGCACGAGGGTTCCCTCGGTCATGGTGTCGCTCAACTTCGGCATTTCGATAATGGTGGCCATAAAGCCCGCCAAAATGCCCGGTCACTCCCGGCGGGCAACGGCAAAACGCAAAGAAAGGTCAAAGGGTTCAGGGTTCAGGGTTCAGGGGCCTGAAACATCGTCCTCCAAGCCTGTCCAACCTGAACCCCTTTAATCTCTCTCAGAATTTCAGAACATCAGACGGATAATACTGCCGTCCTTCCCTGAACCCTGAACCCTTGAACCTCTCTTACGACATCAACCCGATGATGCTGCCGTCCTCCAGCACATCGATGCGCTCGGCGGCGGGGATTTTGGGCAGGGCGGGCATGCGCATCATGGTGCCGGTCAGGGCCACGAGGAATCCGGCCCCGGCGGCGAGTTCGAAATCGCGGACGGTGATGGTGAACCCCGTGGGCCGCCCCAGCAGGGCCGGCTGATCGCTGAGGGAATTCTGCGTCTTGGCCATGCAGAGCGGCAGTTTGTCCAAGCCGTGCGCGGCGAACAGAGCGAGACGCTCTTTGGCCTCGGGGGTCAGCACCACGCCGTCGGCCCCGTAAATCCGGGTGGCGATGGCCCGCAGCTTGGTCTCCACCGGATCGCTCTCATCATACAGGAACGCCAGCGCCGGGGAGGGTTTGGCGGCCGCCTCGGCCACTAGATCGGCCAGCACCGTGGCTCCGGCCCCGCCCTCCCCGAAGACATTGGCCGTGGCGCAGGGGATGCCTTTGGCTTGGCAGAACCCGTGGACCGCCGCCAGCTCCTCCGGCGCGTCCGCTGTGAACTGATTGATGGCCACCACCACCGGACGCTGGAACTGGGAGGCGCTGTGCGCGTGGGCCGCGAGGTTCTCCAGCCCGCGCTCCACCGCCGCCACATCCGGCTTTGTCAGGTCCGCCAGCGCGGTCCCGCCGTGCATCTTCAAAGCCCGCACCGTGGCCACCAGCACGATGACCGCCGGGTCCAGACCGGCCTGGCGGCATTTGATGTGGAAAAACTTTTCCCCGCCGAGGTCGAAGGCGAACCCGGCCTCCGTGACCGCATAGTCCGCGTGCGCCAAGGCCATACGGGTGGCCAGCACGGAATTGCAGCCGTGGGCGATATTGGCGAAGGGACCGCCATGCACAAAGGCGGGCACGCCCTCCACGGACTGCACCAGATTCGGGTCCATGGCGTCGCGGAGAATGGCCATCATGGCCCCGGTGACGCGGAACTCGGAGGCCCGCACCGGATCGCCGTCCGCCGTGAAGCCCACCACCATGCGCTCCAGCCGGGCCCGCAGGTCCGCCCGGCTCTCCGCCAGGCAGAACACGGCCATGACCTCGGAGGCGGCGGTGATGTCAAATCCGCTGCTCCGCTCCGCCGCCTTGCCGCCCACCCGGATGCGCCGCAGCGCCCGGTCATTCATATCCAGCACCCGCTTCCAAGTCACGCCATCCGCCGGCAGCCGCGTGGTCCCTTGGTAAATCTGGTTGTCGATGGCCGATGCCAGCAAGTTGTGGGCGGCGGTGATGGCGTGGAAATCGCCCGTAAAATGCAGATTGATGGACTCCGCCGGCGTCAGTGAACTTCGCCCGCCCCCCGTGGCCCCGCCCTTGCGCCCGAAGACTGGCCCCATGGACGGCTGCCGCAGTGCCAAGGCCACACGGCGGCCGGTGGCCTTCAGCCCCTGGGCCAGGCCGATGGAGACCGTGGTCTTCCCCTCCCCCGCCGGCGTGGGGGTGATGGCGGACACCAGCACCAGCCTGCCGCCGCGGGGCGCCGTAGCCAGCGCCTCCACTGACACCTTGGCTTTGTCCCGGCCATAATAGATGACATGATCAGGCGAAAGCCCCAAGGATTCAGCGACGGCGGAGACGGACAGCAAAGCGGATGACATAGCTTCCCCGGCCATTCATCAGCATTCCCCCGAAGAAAAGGGCGGAGTTTGCCGCTTTTAATCCGGTCTGTCCATCGAGGATCATCCCCCGTTGCCGGCTGCGCGGAAAAGCTTGGGCCTTGGTGGATGGCAGGAAGTTCAGAGGATAGGCGCTTCCGTTTCCGGACGTTCATGCGGTCCTCACTTTTCTTGCCTTCCCTTGGCCCTGTTCCTATAAAGTCGCGCCCATGTCCGGAAATTCCCCTGATGCCCCAGCCGCCGCCCCGGCGCGCAGAACCCTGCGCGACCTCTCCCCCTCTCAGTGGAAAAGCGGCATCGCGGCTTGGCTGGGCTGGCTGTTCGACGGGCTGGATCTTCACCTTTACACCTTGGTCGCCACCTCGTTCGTGGCGCTGCTGCTGCACTTCGAAGGCCCGCTGACGGCGCTTCAGGCGGCGGAGCGCGACTACAAGGCCGGGCTCATTCAGGCCTCGTTCCTCGTGGGCTGGGCGCTGGGCGGCACCTTTTTCGGCCGCCTGGGGGATATCATCGGGCGCAGCCGGGCGCTCAGCCTGACCATTCTCACCTACGCGGTCTTCACCGGCCTAGCCTTCTTCGCCACTGAGTGGTGGCATCTGATGATTTTCCGCTTCCTCGCGGCGCTGGGCATCGGCGGCGAGTGGGCCGTGGGCTCCACCCTGCTGGCGGAGACCTGGCCCCGGAGCTGGCGGAAATGGATCGCGGCGGTGCTCCAAACCGCGGTGAATATCGGGATCATGCTGGCGGTGCTGGCGGGATTCCTGATGAAGGGTCTGCCCCCGAACTGGATTTTCCTTGTGGGCGTGCTGCCGGCCCTGATCGTCTTCTGGATCCGCAAGCATGTGCCGGAGCCTGAGTCCTGGCATGCGCAGCGCGCCGCCAAAACCGTGGTGCCCTCGATGTGGACCCTGTTTCACGGAAACCTGAAGCGGATCACCATACCGGCCATCATCGTCTGCGCCTTCTCCCTGACCGGCTGGTGGGCCTTCCTGTTCTGGCAGTCGCAGTGGCTGCGGGGGGCCGCCGGAGCCCAGGGCCTGTCCTCGTCAGACGTCAACAGCCTTGTGGCCCGTAGCTTCGGCACTATCATCGCGGTCTCTATTCCCGCTAATTTTGTGGCCGGGTGGCTGGCCACCCGCGTGGGCTACCGGAAGGCCATGGCTATCATGTTCACCGGCTTCATCGCCACCGTCCTCGCAGCGTTCGTGCCGGATCACAGCCTGCTCTCCATGGCCTTTTTCTGGCTGCCGCTGGTGGGGTTCTGCTCCGGGGTGTACGGTCTGTTCACCATGTTCCTGCCGCCGCTGTTCCCCTCCCTGCTGCGCACCACGGGAGCGGGGTTCTGCTACAACATCGGCCGTCTCGCAGCGGCCGCCGGCACCATCTTCGCCCAGCACATCACCGGCGTGACCGGCAGCCTGCGCTTCACCCTCGCCTGGGCCTCCCTGCTCTGGATTCCGGCCATCATCTGCGTCTTCTGGCTGCCGGAGCCGGATGAGTCCGAGCCCGCCGCCGGGGATGGCGTGGCCAAGGATCCCGAAGCCGCGGGCGCAACCGCTTGAGGAGTCCCCTCACTCTCAGCTGCCGGATGGTGCAGACGCTTTGCATGGACGGAGGTCCTGACTGCGGAGTGAAGTCCAGATAAAACTCCTCATCAGCCCGCATTCCCTCACCCCTCCCCGTCTCCCCCCACTCCGGCGATGGCCCATTTGACGGTTTCCCCGGGACCGGAAGTCAGAGTGGCCGGCCCCAGCGGCGTGAAGTCCGATCCCGCCACCGCCGTACCCGCGCATGTGGCCACTGTCCAGGACAGGGGCAGTGTGGAGGGCGCGGACAATGAAGCCTTCACCCATACCTGAAACGGGCCCCGCTGCGGGGCTGGTCACACTTCCGGGAGTGAGCGCCAGCACGGACTGCACGTCGTCATTTTTGAAGGTGCCGCTCAAGGAGCATACGCAATTCCCGCACGCAGTTCTCCGGCAAAGGACAGACCGTTGGCGCGAAAAACCATTCACGGCATTCATGGTGATTTCACAGGGAGTCCCGGAATTTTTAAACCGGACAGTGAGTGGTGCGGGTTCCGGATCTGCACCCCCGCAATGTGGGCCGGCTGCATCACAGGGATCGGGAATGCACTCCTGCATGATCGGAATGTTCAGCGGCCCCTGACGGCCGCCAGCCTGAGCCTGACAGTCAACCACGCCTGAAAATTCATCCGGTTCCGGTCCCAGTCAACTGGGGGGCCGGGGAGATCCTCATTCTCAACCGGAACAGGTCCCCGGATGATGCCGCCAAGATGACGTGCCGTGCCCGGAATCTCACATCTCCGACCCTTTCGACAGAAGAGACTGATCCGGCCCTGTTTTGCCCTGCGGCACTTGGACTCTGGCCTCACCCTCCGGGGTCACCGCTGTCCAGGAAAGGATACTGCCGGCGCTGGAGAGGGTCTGATGGTGCCGGGAACCGATAGTGAAGTCACGCACAGTCCGGGTTTCGCCGGGCTTCCACAGCTCATGGACGGTCTCCTCCTCGGTTTTGACGACCTTGCCTTCCTCCCCCTGTTGGATACAGGCGATGGCGATGTCCCGGACCGGGAATTTGGAGTTGTTCTGGATGGTGAAATTGGCCTGCATGGTGCCTCCATACCCGGTCTTCCTCCAAGCCCATCCCGTGATTTCCAAATCGCGGTGCGGGGCCGAAATGGATACCTCCGGAGAGCGCGCATCCCCCACCGCTTCGTCAATTTGCCGGGAGCAGGAGGTCAGAACTCCGGACAGGATGAGAGCCAGGCTGGCAAGCTTCCAAGCGCCACCGGGGGCGCGGGCCGCAAGCTTTTGACTGCCTGAGAAAGCCGCTGGAGGGATTTTATTAATCGATTTTTTATTTAAAACTTGGCAAGTAGACGAGATCATGCAATCTCTGCATACGTAGAAACCCCAACAGTGGTTACCCTGAAAAACATAGGGAAATACCCTATTACCTTCCCACGGGCTATAAATATCGATATTGCGTGAAGCCTGCTCCGAAATTTATGGGACAGCGGAGCTTCCGGCAGCCCGCTGGGATTACGCTATGAACAGGCACCGGCGATGCCGTTGTTTTCCGTTCCGCCCGCTGCCGGCCCCTTGGGTGGAGCGGCAATCCAGCCAAGAAACATCCAGCGCTAGAACAGCGTTCGCTGGTCTCGCGGACGGAGGGCGGGCTGGGCGCCGGTGGCCCGGAGGACGGAGGCTCCGCCGTTCTTTTCGACGGTGTAGTCCACTTTGCCTGTGAGTTTGTACCAAGCCATCTCCTTCAGACCGTCGGGCACGGGATCGGTGAACTCAACAGGAACAGAGTAGGGACGGGCATCGGCGGCGCAGCAGGTGACCTGAAGGACGAAAATCCGCCAGCGGTTGGGGGCCGGATTGGTGCTGTCGTGGACGATCTGGCCGATGACCTCCACGCCCTGCCCTTTCATGACCTTGGCATATTCGGGATCGGAGCCGCTGTAGTACAGCTGCATGACGTCCATCTCGAAATTGCCGTCCTTGTTGCGCGGCTGCACCTTCTCCACCTGCTCCAAGGTGAGGCCGCCGCCTTTGCCCCCGCCGGTGGTGTCGCGCTTGACCTTTATGGCCTCCGGCATGGCCTGGGAGCCCGCCGGCTGGGAGGCGTAGGCGGTGAGCATGTTCTTCTTATAGGCGTCGCTGAAGTCATCCGGTGTCAGCGCCACGGAGGCGGTCACGGAGAACGCCAGCAGCACCAGCCCCATGGCCCGGCCGCTGACTGTTCCTTCATGGGAGTGCGGGATGCCGGGGGAATGCGCGTGACCGTGGTCGTGGTCGTGGTCATGGTTATGTCCACAGCCTGTGTTATCCTTATCGGAAGGCCCTTCACCGTGCCCGCAGCAGGCACTGCCCACAGCCGCCACTGTTTTTGCCCCGTGGGCATGCTCGCATCCGTCCCCGTGCTTATGGCCGTGGCCGTGGTCGTGGTTATGGCCACAGCCGCCGCCTTCCGCGCCGGCGTGACTATGATCATGATCATGGTTATCATGGCTGTGGTCGTGACCGCAGCCCGCATTGAGGGCCCGCATGGACCAGTTGAACCAGCCGAGCACCGCGAGGGCCAGACCGGCGATCAGCACTTGGATGCGGAAAGTGCCGTCACCCACCAGATATTTGTCGATGCGGCCGCTGGCGTAGAACCATACCATGGCCACGGACCAGAGCAGCAGCACTGTCATTTCCAGAAAGAGGAAAAAGCGGCGCGTGAACTCGGTCTGTTCCTTCTGTTCATGCGTATGGCCATGATCGTGATCATGGCTGTGGGATTGGTCATGAGGATGCGCTATGGCCGCAGCGGCGGTGGAGGCTGAAACCGGGATCACCGCCTCCAGTCCGCCTTGACTTTGGCTGTGGCCATGATCCTGAGCGTGGGCGTGGCCGCCGCTGGAGGGAGGCGGGGAATGGTGGCCGGAGCCGCCAGGGATGGAGTTGGATTCCGTGCTCATGGGCGGGACAAATGGGGAGGGGATTTCAGCCGAAGTGGAGTTTAAGCCATGGCCAGATGGCCTCCGTGCCAAACCCCGCAAGATATACGGTGAGGAAAAGACCCACGGAAAACCAGGCCAACGCTTTTGGTTTCAGGACAGTGGAATACAGGAAAAGCAGCTTCAAGTCCAGCATCGGTCCAAAAACCAAAAACGCCAGCTTGGCGGCCACGGAGAAGAGGTTGTCGGCGGCGATGATAAAGGCGTCGGTGGTGCTGCACAGGCTCAGCACAAAGGCCATCAGCATCAGCACGGGGCCGGAGATCCAGTGATTCCCCGCCACCATGGCCATGCCCTCCTGCAGCGAGGGCCGGTAGAAGACCTGGGTCTTCAGAATCGACGCGATGGCCACGCCGATCACAAAATACACCGCCGTATCAAGAAAATCCCGCTGCGCGGTTTTCGTGGCTTGGACCAGACTTTCGCTGAAAGGGCGTTTGGCTGCCGGCGCGATGCCGGTGCCAGCGCCTGCACCGCTGGTTTCCCCTAAAGCGGGTTTGGGCCGGATGCCGGCCAGCACGGCGGGTTTCAGGATGGAGGACGCGGCGAATCTGGAGAAGATCAGCCCCGCCACCACCGCAATGATATATCCCTGCCCCACGCGGGCGGACATCATCAGCATTGGGTCCCGCCCCGTGAAGGCCGTCCACGTGCTGAGGGCTACGATGGGATTCACAATCGGGGCCGCCAGCATGTAGGTCATGGCGCAGCCCAGGGGCAGCCCCTTCTGCACCAGCCGCCGGATCACCGGGACGATGGCGCATTCGCAGACCGGAAAGATGATGCCCAGCAGGCCGCTGACGAGAATGGCGGGCAGGGCGCGCTTCGGCAGCAGGCGGTCCATGGCCCCCGAGGGCAGCCAGGCATCGATGATGCCGGAGATGATGGAGCCCAGAAGAATGAAGGGAATGCCCTCCAGCAGGATACTCAAAAAGGCGAAAATGGGATCCAGCGCCGGGCTGGGAGCGGGGAGGGACATGACAAGGAGAGGAAAACGCGGACCGGGCGGGTATGTTTCCCGCCGGTTCGCCAAACTCAAGAGCGATGCCGGATGAACTGTACGCCAGTCCGGATGTCTGAAAATTCTGTCACCGAGTGGAAACGCGCCCTCCGGCCCCGAATCCCCCGCCCCGGGCACTTTTCCTTCTTTCCTTCATGCCGCTTCCGGTTATTATCCTGCACCACTTTTGTGAAACTCGACGCTCAGGAACTGCCGCACCTCATCATTGGGGCCTGTATGGAGGTCCACCGGCACCTCGGCCCCGGTCTGATGGCGGAGGCCTACCGCGACTGCCTCGCTTTGGAGTTCCGCATGCGGGAAATGATCTTCCAGCGCCAGCACTCCCTCCCCATCGCCTACAAGGGCCACCGCGTGGACGGAGCCGTGCATGTGGACTTTTTTGTGGAGAACAGCGTCATTGTCTCCACGGGTCTGCCGGAACTCGGGGACAACGAGAAAATCCATATGAAGAACATCCTCCGCCTGACCGGCGTGGAGACCGGCCTCTTGGTCAACTTCAACGTCGATAACCTCCGTGATGGCGTGAAGCGGATCATTGTGTCGGACAGCCCTCCGGTGCTGCGGTATACGGCGAGTTGAAAAAAGTTTTCAGTTTTCAGCGGCTTGAAACCAACGCTTCAGGATTCAGCCAAGGCGCAACTTCCAGTCTCTGAAAACTGAAGACTGAAGACTCCCCCGCCCGCCCTCAGACTTCAATCCGTAATCACGCGCGGCGCGGGCGGGAGCGAATCCAGAAAAATCTTCCCGTAGCTCTTGGTCAGCACCCTCGGGTCGAGGATCACGGCGATGCCGTGGTCCCGCCGGGTACGGATGAGGCGGCCAATGCCCTGGCGCAGCTTCAGGACCGCCTCGGGCACGGAGTATTCCGAAAAAGGATTGCCGCCCCGGTCCTCGATATACTCCAGCCGGGCCGCCGTCAGCGGGTGGTCCGGCACTGCAAACGGCAGGCGGGTGATGATCACATTCGAGAGGGATTCCCCGGGCACATCCACTCCGGTCCAAAAACTTTCGGTGCCGAAAAGCACGCTGCTGATGTCGTCCTTGAAGTCCTGCAGCAGCTGGTGGCGCGGGCGGCCCTTCCCCTGCACCAGCAGCGTCCAGTGGCGCTCCTGGCACCAGCTTTCCAGGCGCGCGGACATGGACTCCATCAGCCGGTAGCTGGTGAAAAGCACAAAGGCCCGGCCCTGCGACTGCTCCAGGAAATGCCGGATCCACTGCTCCAGCGCGGCCTCGTAGCCCGGGGAATTTGGGTCCGGCAGGTGCCGCACGAGATGCAGGCGCATCTGATTTTCCCAGTCAAAGGGGCTGCCAATCTCCACGGCGCGGACCTTCTCCGCCCCGCAGCGGCGGCGGAAGTAGCGCAGATTGGGCTCGCCCGCGCCGAAGGTGGCGCTGGTCATGACACAGGTTTTGTGACCGCTGAAAAACAGCTGCCGCAGCAGCCCGCTGACATCCACCGGGGCGGCGTGCAGGCTGATATTCCGGTTTTCGATCCCACTGCGCTCCACCCAGTAAACGTGCCCCTCCCGCGACATGGTCAGAAAGGCCTCCAGTTCCGCCCGCAGACCGCTGACGCGGCGGCCCATCTCCGTGATTTCCGCCACCCCGCTGTCCGCCGCCTCCTTGTCATCCGTCACCTTCCGCACACATTCCACCACCTCCTGCAGCGGCCCGTGCAGGATGTTCTCCACCAGCCCCCCCGTCCGCACGCGGAACTCCCGTCCCGCCGGCCCGAACCGGGCGGCGTCCCGCACGGCGGCGAAAAACGTCTCCATGTGCTCCTGCAGCCGGGTGGAGGCCAGCACCCCCTCCACGCTTTTGGCCTGGGCGAAGAGCCCTTTCTGGGTGCGGGGGTTGTAAAGCCGGTTCAGGTCAAATTTCAAGCCCGCCTGGGAGACATGCAGGCCCAGCTGCTTCGCGGCCACATTCTCCAGGGTGTGGGCCTCGTCGAGCACCACGAAGTCATTGGGAAACAGGAATCCCTCGCCCTCCACCCCCAGCTCCTCCTGGGCGGAGAGCATGGTGAAGAAAAGCGTGTGGTTCAGCACCACCATCTCCGCCTCCGCCGCCCGCCGGCGGGCGTTCTGGTAAAAACAGCCGCTCTCCGGTCCGCAGGAGCGCGGAGTGCAGGCATGGGGCTCGCTGCACACCTGCGACCAGACATTCGGCGAGGGCGTGAAGTTGAGATCGCTGAGCGTGCCGTCCTCCGTCAGGCCGCGCCATTTCCAAAGGGCGCGCACTTCCTCGTGCTCGGCGGTGCTGAACAGATCGGAGGTGCCGCGCATGGCGCGCGAAAGCCGCTGCGGGCACAGGTAGTTCGCCCGCCCCTTCAGCAGCACCGCCGTGAAGGGGTGCGGCAGCAGCTTCTGCACGATGGGGATGTCCTTGGCGATGAGCTGCTCCTGGAGATTAATGGTGTGCGTGGAGACCACCGCCTTGCGCTTTTCCCGATGGGCGGTCAGGGCCGCCGGCAGCAGGTACGCCAGAGACTTGCCCACCCCCGTGCCCGCCTCAATGATCACGGCACGCCTTTTTTCCAGCGCCTGCCCCACCTCCACCGCCATGCGCTGCTGGCCGGAGCGGTATTCGAAGTCAGGGGACCTCGACAGCAGCCCGGTTTCAGAAAAGGCCTCGTGCATTTCCAGCGCCAGTCCGGAAAGCGCCTCCGGCGGCGGCGTGTTGTCCCGCGCCGCCCCGGCCTGGGGCGGGTCCGGCATGATGACCTCCAATTCCGGCGGCAGTCGGCTTTCCACCCTTCGAAGGAACACCCGCCGCGCCCGCCGTCAATCCGGGAACTGGCGATCGGCTCCCTTCCGCGCACCCGATTCTCCGCCCCGGCGGCCTACGCGGTTCCGGCCCGGATTCTGATCAAACCGTGGAATTCCGGCTTGGCTTCGCTGGTACTGGGCCAACACCCGCAGTGATGCCCGCCCGGACGGATTCAATACTGAGGACACCATCCGCGAGCTCTGGTCCGCGCCGCCCGCTCCCGCTGTTCCTGCCGCTGCCTCCAAACATCAGCCGCTGTCTGCGGAGCCCAAGTGATCTTTAAAGGCCATCAGGAAATGATCCTGTCCCCGGAGCCGTCCCAGCAGTAAATCTGAATTTTGTCTGCTTTGCTCCACGGATTCACACTGCGGACATCGTCCGAACTGCCCCGGATCAAGCCACCGTCGAGCACCCGGTCTCCCGCGTAAGCCGCGTAGCAACATGAGATTGCTCCGAAAATGCCCGCAATCCCAAGAATCATATCCTCGACAAGCTCAGCTACTGCGCGCCCCTGTCCGTAGTCCGCAATGTGATAATGGCCGGTCGCGAAATATACCGTCAATTCCCCGTTTTCCGTGGACACTTCGAGCGGGCGGTCCGACATGAGTGGATTGGCGACCGTGAATTTGACGCCAGCGTCTCTGGACTGCTCCGTCACCGCCCCGACTGTGGTGGGCAGCAGAGCGCAGTAGTCATGAATCGCATCCCGGGTCCGCGAGTTCAGTTTGGCTTGATCTATAGACATGGAATAGGATGCGTGGCGACGAAGCGGACCAACGCGCAATTGGTATGCGGGCGACGAGCAGCTGATAAGCCTTCTTTTCATCTCCTGGAGCCGCTGGGGCAATGCGGTTTTGTGATCAATTGAAGTCTGCAGGGTCAAGCCTGTCCCCCGCAGCGTCAGCAGGTCATGCAGGCCTTTCCCAAGCTTACCATAAGTGAAAAAAGAGGCAGCCCGGGTGAAATGCCACCTTCCAATCTCGGGCCCTCCGTCCAAAAAGCAACGTGATGACAGACACTACTAACCACGCAAAAAATAAAAACGCGGGCACTCCAGACCGCAGCGGATTCAAGAGCCAGCCAGACACAGATCGCGGAACTCCCGCGCATTGTCCACCGCGGAGCCGTCCATGGTGTTGTTGAAATAGGCCCACACCCGGCGGGCTCCGCTGCGGATGACGCGGTCGCGCCACGCCTCCAGTTCCGCCGTGCTGTAGTTATACAAATACCACTTCGTGGCCCCATGGAAGCGCAGATACACCTCTCCCGCCGTGTTCACCAATTCATCAGGCAGATTTGGGGTGCTGCATGAGCAGAAGATGGTGCCGGTTTCCCGGAAGGCGTCATAGACTTTTTCATTCCACCAGGAGGGATGGCGGAACTCCACCACATTGCGCCGTGCCGGGTTCAGCTGAGACAGGATCCGCTTGAGCCGGTCCAGCGTGAAATCGTATCCCGGCGGCATCTGAAAGAGAAAGCACCCCATGTGCTCCCCCAGCAGGGTGGCGATATAGCCAAAATCACGCACCAGCTCCCCGGTGTCCCGGAAGCGCTTCGCATGGGTAATCAGCTCGCAGACCTTCACCGTGTAAATCAACCGCCGGGGTCCCGCCTGCCGCAGCCAGGTTTTCACGGTGTCCACGGTGGGCCAAGAGTAAAAGGGGGCATTCAGCTCCACCGTTTGAAATTGTTCAGCATAGTGGTCAAACCACCGGCCCGACGGCATGGATTCCGGATAAAACTTTCCCTTCCACTCCCGGTAATACCACCCCGAGCAACCGACATTGAGCGACGGAGGCTCCTCCATGGGGGCTTCCGTTTCCAGCCCCGGCAGGCAATCCAAGGTCGCCTCCATCCAGGCGGCATGCATTTTCCGCGCCCGTTCCTCATTGGCCGTTCGCTGCGCCGCCCTCCGCTCTTGACGGCTGTCCGGTTTTTTGGCGGGGGTGGTTTCAGATTCGGAAATGGCGTTCATTTTTTTGAGGGAAAGCGCCTGGCGTTCCGGTTCCGGCCTTGTCCATTCCGATGACCTGACGCCTGACGGTTGGTGATGCGGCAAATATGCATCCTCTCCTCTGCAAACGGCGGGCCATCGTGATCCGCCTCAGAGTGCCGTTGTTTTTGCGGGATGGCCGGTGCCTTCTCCCGGCCCGGATCCAAAACCGCATCCGGAATTCCGATGCGGATTGCGGCTGCCGGGCCGTATCCGGTGGGCACTTTGCGCAATCCCGGGCGTGACTGGCATGCCACAGCCCGGTTTCCGAGGCCGGGAATTGCTGCATGGACCGTGATTCCGCAGCAGTCCCGCCCGGCAGTCACAGGGCCCGCACAAATGATGCATCCGGATTTTCCAGGTTTTCGAATTACAACTCCTGGCTGCGGGCATTCTCTTTCCTGAAGCAAAGTTGCCACAGGCAGGGAAGGCCTGTTGCTGAATTAGCCGCCCGGCGGCACACAAGCCCCGGAACCGAATTCATGACTGAACCAACCTCCATTTCGCCCGCAGCGCCCGTCAGCCGGACCCCGTCCGGTCTTCCCCTTTATTCCGCCTTGGCGGCGGTGATGGCTTTCTTCATCGTGAGCGCGGGGATCTCCCACCGGAATGTGCAAACCCTGAGGGAGGCGACGGACCGGGTTTCCCATACCCACGGAGTTATTGAAGCCTTGGAGGATGTGTTTTCCCTGATGAGGGATGCGGAAAGCGGACAGCGGGGCCTGATCATCACCGGGGAGGAAAAGTATCTCGAGCCCTATACGGCGGCTCTGGCCCGCATCGAGGCCCGGCTGGCCGATGTGCAGCGGCTGACAGCCGACAATTCGGACCAGCAGGCCAGGATCCCCGCGCTTGAAAAATTTGTGCAGTTCAGACTTCGGGAGTTAGCGGATGTGATCACCCTGCGGCGTGAAAAGGGTTTTGAGGCCGCGCAGACGCGGATATACACCGGTCGGGGCAAGGGGTCCATGGATGCCCTGCGGGCGCAGGTGGCCACCATGCAGCAGGAGGAACGCGCGCTGCTCAGTGCGCGCTTCGCGCAGTCGGAAGCGGCGTTTCAGACCACCCTCCAGAGTGTGGTGGTCAGCGGACTGCTGGGCATCCTGCTGGCGGGGGCCGTGGCCTGGCTGATCCGCCGCGCCGCCATTTCCCGCCAGCGGCAGCATTGGCTGGAGGCTGGCCACGCCACTCTGAGTGAAAAGTTGATGGGGGAGCAGCGCATTTCCGAACTCGGGGACAAGGCCCTGCGCTTTCTCTGCGAATATATGGGCGCGCAGGCGGGGGCTGTTTTCATCAATGACGGCGGGAGCATGAACTTCCGGCGGTCCGCCACTTACGGCATGCCGGCGGACGCCGCCCTGCCGGAGCAGTTCACCTTCGGCGAGGGGCTGCTGGGCCAGGCGGCGAAGGACGCCCGTCCCTTTCTCGTGAGTGAGGTGCCCGAAGGTTATCTGGCCATCGGATCGGCGCTCGGCACCCACCCGCCGCGTCATCTTCTCATCGCTCCCGCGCAGACGGACGGGGTGGTCAATGCGGTGCTGGAACTGGGATTTTTCCAGCCGGTTCCGGAGGCCTCCGCGGAACTCCTGACCCGCACCGCGGAGGCCATCGGCATCGCCGTGCGCTCGGCCAATTCCCGGTCGCGGATCGAGGAGCTGCTGGAGGAGACCCAACGTCAGTCCGAGGAGGTGCAGGCCCAGAGCGAAGAGCTGCGGGTGTCGAATGAGGAACTGGAGGAGCAAAGCCGCGCCCTGCAGAAAACCCAGATACAGCTGGAGCAGCAGCAGGCGGAGCTGGAGCAGACCAATGTCCAACTGGAGGAGCAGACCCGGCGGCTGGAGGCGCAGAAAACCGATCTGCTGCGGACCAAGCTGGAGCTGGAGACCCAGGCGCGCATCGTGGAGCAGTCCAGCCGCTACAAGTCCGACTTCCTGGCCAATATGTCGCACGAACTGCGGACCCCGCTCAACTCCTCGCTTATCCTGGCGCAGCTGCTGGCGGAGAACCGCGGCGGAAACCTGACGGAGGAGCAGATCAAATACGCCCGCACCATCCAGAGCTCCGGCAACGATCTGCTGTCCCTGATCAACGATGTGCTCGACCTGGCAAAGATCGAAGCCGGACATATGGATATCAGGCCCCAGCGGGTGGTCATCAGCGGGCTGCTGGAAAGCCTGCGCGGACAATTTGAACCGGTGGCCGGGACCAAGGGGCTGAGCCTGCGGATAAGCGCCGCGCCAGGCGCTCCGGCCTCCATCGAAACCGACCTGAAGCGGCTGGAGCAGGTGCTGCGCAATCTGCTGTCGAACGCGTTGAAATTCACCGGGCAGGGGGAGGTGGCGCTGGAAATTTCCGACGCCGGTCCGGGCCTTGTGGCCTTTGCCGTGCGGGACACCGGCATCGGGATTGAGGAGGAACAGCAGAAGGCCATTTTTGAGCCCTTCCGCCAAGCGGACGGGACAACGAGCCGCAAATACGGCGGCACGGGCCTGGGGCTCTCCATCTCGCGCGAGCTGTCGCGGCTGCTCGGCGGGGAAATCAGACTGGCCAGCGACCCGGGACAGGGCAGCGTCTTCACCGTCATTCTGCCCATCACTGCGGAGGCTGTCCCGCCGGCGTCTCTGGCTGAGCCCTCCGCGCCCCCTTCCCTCTCCCTTTCCGCGCCGCTTCCACCGCCTCCGATCCGCCCCGCGCCATCACCGGCGTCCTCCTCCTCTTCCCCGCCCGCACCGGCGCGGCGGGTTCCAGATGACCGGGAGCGGCTCGGAAGCAATGACCGGGTGATCCTGGTGGTCGAGGATGATCCTCATTTCGCCGGACTGCTGGCGGATCTGGCCCGCCAGCAGAACTTCCACTGCCTGGTGACCGCCAGCGCGCAGGAGGCCCTGGAGCTGGCGCGGGAGCACCTGCCCAGCGCGGTGCTGCTGGATGTGGGACTGCCGGACAGCTCCGGCCTTTTCGTACTGGACCGCCTGAAGCACGACGCCCGCACGCGGCACATTCCGGTGCATGTCGTTTCCGGCAGCGACCATATGGAGAAAGCCATGGCCATGGGAGCCGTGGGCTATATGCTGAAACCGGTGGCGCGGGAGCAGATCACCGGCGCGCTGCAGTCCTTGGAAACGCAGCTCACGCGCCGGCTGCGGCGCGTGCTGGTGGTGGAGGACGACCCCGTCCAGCTCGGAGCGCTCTGCGCCCTGCTCACCTCCCGCGAGGTCGAGCCCACCGGGGCCATGGATGCCGCGGACTGCCTGGCCAAACTGCGGGAGGGCACCTTCGACTGCATGGTGCTGGATCTCAGTCTGCCGGACGCGACCGGATTCTCCCTGCTGGAGAAAATCAGCGCCGATGACTCCTATCCCTTCCCGCCCGTCATCATCTACACCGGGCGGGAGCTCAGCGAGGACGAGGAGCAGCGGCTCCGGCGCTACTCGAAGTCCATCATCATCAAGGGGGCCAAATCCCATGAGCGGCTCCTCGACGAGGTGGCTCTTTTCCTGCACCAGGTGGTCGCCGAACTGCCGGCGGAGCAGCAGCGGATGATCGAAAAGGCGCGCAGCCGGGAGGCCGCCCTGGAGGGGCGGCGGGTGCTGCTGGCGGAGGACGACGTGCGCAATATTTTCGCCCTCACCAGCCTGCTGGAGCCGCTGGGCCTGACCTTGGAGATCGCCCGGAACGGGCGGGAGGCCCTGACCGCTCTGGAGCGTGTCCAAAAGGGTCAGTCCCCCCCCGTCGATCTGGTTCTGATGGACATCATGATGCCGGAGATGGACGGCCTGACCGCCATGCGCGCCATCCGGGAAAACCCCGAATGGCGGAAGCTTCCCATGATCGCCCTCACCGCCAAGGCCATGCCGGATGACCAGCGGCAGTGCCTGGCCGCCGGGGCCAATGACTACCTGGCCAAGCCCTTGGACGTGGAAAAGCTGCTCTCCCTTGTCAGAATCTGGATGCCCCGATGAAAACCAGCGCCGCCGAAACCGAGCATATCGAACTCCGCCTGCTGGTGGAGGCCATTTACCGGAAATATCACTACGATTTCCGGGACTACTCCTCAGCCTCGCTGAAACGGCGGCTGGTGCAGGCGCGCGACCGCTTCCACTGCGCCAGCTTCTCGGCGCTGCAGGAGCTGGTGCTGCACGATCCGGACGTCCTGCCGCAGATGCTGGGATTCCTCACGGTGCAGGTCAGCGAGATGTTCCGGGATCCCGCCTTTTTCCTCACCCTGCGGGAGCAGGTCCTGCCGCACCTGCGGACCTATCCCTCGCTGAAGGTCTGGGTGGCCGGCTGCAGTTCGGGTGAGGAGCTGTATTCCCTCGCCATTCTTTTCCGCGAGGAGGGCCTTGGGGAGCGCACCCTCTTCTACGCCACCGACATCAACCCTGAAGCCCTGCGGAAAGCGGAGGCGGGGGTCTATGAAGCCGACCGCATTCCGCTCTTCACCTCCAACCACCGGCTGTCCGGCGGGAAATCCTCCCTCTCGGATTATTACACCGCCGCCTACGGGAATGCCATCCTCGACAAGTCATTGAGGAAACGGACCGTCTTCTCAGACCACAGCCTCGTCTCCGACGCCGTCTTTGCGGAGGTGCAGCTGGTCTGTTGCCGCAATGTGCTGATCTACTTCAACCGGGACCTGCAAGACCGGGCTGTAGGCCTGTTCCGGGATTCCCTGGTGCGTAAAGGGTTTCTGGGACTCGGGTCCCGGGAGAGCCTGCACTTCTCCGCCCACGCCGAAGCCTTCACCCCCTTTGCCCGCAACGAGCGCATTTATCAGAAAACCGTATGAACCACGAACCTGTCCGGCAGGCGGCGGCGGCGGTTGTCATCGGAGCCTCGGCCGGGGCGGTGGAGGCGTTGCTGCGGATCCTGCCGGAGCTGCCGCCCGACTATCCCCTGCCCCTCCTGATAGTGGTTCACCTGCCGCCGGACCGCGAAAGCACCCTCGCGGCCCTGCTCGATGCCCGGTGCCGGATCACGGTGAAGGAGGCCGAGGACAAGGAGCCAATCCTGCCCGGCATGGCCTATCTGGCCCCTCCCGACTATCATCTGCTGGTGGAGCCGGATTTTCATCTCTCGCTGTCCAGCGAGGAGCAGGTGCTGTATTCCCGGCCCTCCATCGACGTGCTTTTTGAATCCGCTGCCGACGCCTACGGCACCGCCCTCGCCGGCATCATCCTCACCGGCGCCAACAGCGACGGCGCCAAAGGCCTGCGGGCGGTGGCGGCCTCGGGCGGTATTGCCCTTGTGCAGTCCCCGGACTGCGCGGAGGCAACGGCCATGCCCGCCGCGGCCCTGGCCGCCTGCCCTTCGGCGCAGGGCCTAAGTCTGGCGGAAATCACCGGCGTGCTGAAAAACGAACTTCCCCACCAACTGAAATAATGGCCGCGACGATCAAATTTCTGTTGGTGGATGATCTGGACGCCAATCTGCTGGCGCTGGAGGGGCTGCTGCGGCGCGACGGCCTCGAGCTGCTGAAGGCGCACTCCGGCATGGAGGCGCTGGAACTGCTGCTGCGGCACGATGTGGCGCTGGCTCTGCTGGATGTGCAGATGCCCGGCATGGATGGCTTTGAGCTGGCAGAGCTCATGCGGGGGGCCGAGCGCACGCGCAGCGTTCCTATCATCTTCCTGACCGCCGGGGCCATTGACCAGCAGCGGCGCTTCCGCGGCTACGAGGCCGGAGCGGTGGATTTTATTTTCAAGCCCATCGAGCCCCACATCCTCCAAAGCAAGACTCAGATTTTTTATGAGCTGGCCCGGCAGCGGGACGCTCTGCGGCGCACCGCCGAGGAGGCCCAGGCCGCCAGCCGCGCCAAGGACAACTTTCTGGCGGCCCTCAGCCATGAGCTGCGCACCCCGCTGACCCCGGTGCTCATGAGCGCCGCCGCCCTGCAGGAGGATGACCGGCTGCCGTCCGATGTGCTGGAGCAGCTGGCCATGATGGAGCGCAATATCGTCTTGGAGGCCCGGCTCATCGACGACCTGCTGGACCTCACGCGCATTGTGAAGGGCAAGCTGGGCATCGATCCCGTGGTTTCCGATATCCACCGCCTCCTGACCCAGACCGGGGAGATCGTGAGCAGCGAGGCCCTTGATAAAAAGGTGCGCATCGGCATGGTGCTGGAGTCGCCGTGCCATCACACCATGGCCGACCCCGCCCGGCTCCAGCAGGTCTTCTGGAATCTGCTCAAGAACGCCGTCAAATTCACGCCCGCCGGCGGCACGGTGACGGTCACCACCCGCACGGACCACGACACCGGCAAACTCGTCATCAGCGTGGAGGACACCGGCATCGGCATCGCCCCGGAGTCCCTGCCGGTCATTTTCAACGCCTTCGAACAGGGCGGAGCGGACCCCCACCGCTTCGGCGGGTTGGGGCTGGGGCTAGCGATCTCCAAAACCATCGTGGAGCTGCACAGGGGCACGATCACGGCACACAGCGAAGGCCACGGCCGCGGCGCGGTCTTCACCATTTCTCTGCACCCCGCCCCTCAAACGGACCAGCCGGCCCCCTCACCGCCGACCACCACCGCCCCGCCCCTGCGGCTGCTGCTGGTGGAGGACCATACGGCGACGCGCGAGGCGCTGACCATCATGCTCCGGCGGGACGGCCACAACGTCACTCCCGCGTGCTGCATCCAGGAGGCGCTGGAGGCGGTGACGAAGGGGGACTTCCAGATCCTCATCAGCGACATCGGTCTCCCCGACGGCAGCGGCATCGATCTCATGCGGGAAATCCGCCGCCGCCACTCCATTCCCGGCATTGTCCTGAGCGGCTACGGCACCGAGGAGGACCAGCGCCGCAGCCGGGACGCGGGCTTTTCCGCCCACCTCATCAAGCCGGTGCGCATCGACAAGCTCCGGAGCGTTCTATCGCAGATTCCGCTCAGCGGGCATTCCTGAGTTTTTCGGGAAATCCGGCGGATGGCGGGTTCCGGCAGAGTCCGCTGAATCACGGTCTCCCAATTCCTCCCCATCAATGACCGGATCCTGACAAAAGGTCCGCCACCACGCTGTTTCGCTGTTTCAGAGACAGAAGGAGCCGTAGCTCCGCTCCCTGTTGAACCCCTGTCCACGGCCGGCGCATTTTTCGCTGGCCTGGAACGGGCGGGCGGGCCAAAATGACCTTTCTGAAATCTTATCATCCAACACGAAGGGCGGTTTGCCGCTGGTCGTTCCTCGCGGCTTTGGGCGCGGCGGGACCAGGAGCCCTCACGGCCCGGGGTCAGGCGCAGGGCCCCTCCCTGCGCACCGCCATGGAGCGGGTGTATCTGGACTGGATGCAGGCCGTCAGCCACAAGGACGCCGTGCGCTGGGGAGCGGCCACCTCCCGCTACCGGCAGATGTGCCTGCGGAATCAGGTGGTGTCTCTGAAACAGCCTTGGCCCCAAGCGGTTTTCCGGTCGTTTTTCCGGGCTCCGCAGATCGGGCGGCTGCGGTTTGTGGACGCCTCGGCCGCCGGTCCGGTGGGCCGGTTGGTGTATTTCGGCCAAGTGGACTTCGGTTTTGTGGATGGCGAGGTCACGCCGGAGAACCCCCTGATGCTGTATTTTCTGAAGGAGGACGGCGGCTGGAAGTTCAACACCCTCCAGTATGTGAATCTGAGCGGTGACGAGGCGCTGAAGCGGGATATCCGCGCCGGCGGCAAAGAGTGGCTGAACCGGCCGGACTTCGCCATGGACCCACGGCCTCCGGCCATGCCCAAGCCCTGTCCCGAACCTTATCAGGTGGCCACCATTTCCGTACTGGCCAATGGCTGCCGGGTGACGGTGGAGGTGAATGACGGCCTGCATCAGGAGACCGTGGAGAATACCTCCGCCGACCACGTGATCATCGGCGGCCTGCGCAAGGGCGCGAACAAGGTCACGGTTTACCCACTGCCCAGCGCCATCGGCCAGAACGGGCCATCGGATCTGCGGATCAGGGTCATGGCCAAAACCGGCAACCCGCAGGCACCCCACGCCCTGCTGCTGAACTGGAAAATTCCTCCCGCTCCTTGGAAGAGCTCCTACGAGCTGAGTGTTTTTCTGAAGAGCGCCTACTCCGTGGGCGGCCCCTGAAATCTGAAAACCCGGACCGTCTTTCCCACGTAATTCATTCACAAGCACCTGCACCGCACCGCCGCCCGCCCTATGACTCCGATTCCCGCTCTGAAAGCTCTGATCTCCCGGATGACGCTGCGCCGCAGCCTTCAGGCCTTGTGTCTGGGTGTCCTTGTGTCCGCCCTCATCAGCCATGCCGCAGAGCCCTCCGCCGCGGATGGCAAAAAGGAATCCGCATCCGCGGTCGATGCCGTCAAAAAAGCCATGTTTGAAGAAAATCTCAAAAAGCTCACCCCCATCCAGCGCCAAGTCACTCAGAACAACGGCACGGAGCCGGCCTTCCGCAATGAGTTCTGGAACAACCACCGCGAAGGCATTTACGTCGATATCGTCTCCGGCAAGCCCCTGTTCTCCTCCTTGGAGAAGTACGACAGCGGCTGCGGCTGGCCCAGCTTCACCAAGCCGATCGAGGGCAGCGAGGTTCTGGAGAAAAAGGACACCACCCACGGCATGATCCGCACGGAGGTGCGCAGCAAAACCGCCGACTCCCATCTCGGCCACGTTTTCGACGACGGTCCCGCCGACAAGGGGGGGCTGCGCTACTGCATCAACTCTGCCTCCCTGAAATTCATTCCGAAGGAGGACCTCGAAAAAGCTGGCTACGGATCCTACGCCAAACTTTTCGCTAAAACGGAGGAGGCCAAAAAGCTGGAAACCAAAGAAGCCGCTGCTCCGGCTGCGGCTACGGCTCCTGCTGCACCCACGCCTGCCGGCGGTGGGGAGGGCAAGTGATTTCCGCGCCTTTCTTTCTCTGTTTCCTTCAAGTACGCCCACGCACGAGGTTGCGCGGCGACCTGACCGGATACCCGCCGGCGGGGAAGTCATCGGACTTCCGGATTTCCGTTGAATGAGGGATGGAAAGGATGCCATTGACACCCTTTCCCGCCCGCACTATGCCAGCTTGTGAAACTTTTCACAAAGTCACGCGCCTCAGCGGCGCTCAAGTTTCCTTTTCAACTGATCGCCGATCAGCTGCGGGAGGTCGAGGACCAGATCAAAGCGGAAGCGAATGCCTTCGATCCCGCGGTGGAAGGTTATATCTCCTATGTGTTGGGCACCAGCGGCAAGCGCATCCGCCCGGCCTTGGCGCTGCTGGTGGGCGGCGCCTGCGGGGTGCCGAACGCGGATCACCAGAAGCTCGGCATCGTGCTGGAGCTGATCCATCTGGCCACCCTTGTGCACGACGATATCATGGACGGGGCGGCCCTGCGCCGCTCCCAGCCCACCGCCGCCGCCAAGTGGGGCAACAGCCTGAGCGTGCTCCTGGGCGACTGCCTGTTCGCTCATGCGCTGGAGCTGGCGGCCAGTTTCGACAGCACCCACATCAGCCGGAAAATCGCCCGCTCGTCCAATGAGGTCTGCACCGGGGAAATCCTCCAGACGCAGCGCCGGTTCGACCTGAGCATGACCATTCCGGATTATTTCCGCATCATCAGCATGAAGACGGCGGCGCTGTTCGCCTCCGCGGCGGAGCTGTCCGCCTGGCTGAGCGGCGCCAGCTCCGAGGTGCAGGAGAACATGCGGAAATACGGCGACCTGCTGGGCACCGCCTATCAGATTTACGACGACTGCCTGGACCTCACCGGCAACGAGGAGCAGGCCGGCAAGACGCTGGGCACGGATCTGGTGAAGGGCAAGCTTACCCTGCCCATCCTTTACCTGCTGGAGGAAAGCTCGGAGGAGCAGCGCAGCCAGCTGAACACCCTTATCCTGCGGCAGGAGCCCATCGATATCAGCATTATCGCCGGGATCGCCGGCTACGCTGGGGCCATCCGCCGCTCCGTGGCCACCGCCCGCGGCATGCTGGACGAGGCCCGCGAGGCTGTGGCCATCCTGCCGGAGAACGACCACACCACCGCGCTGAACGGAATCACGGACTATCTGGACTCCCTGCTGGAGAACTGCAAAGCCTGAAGCCCGGCCCCGGGCGGGCGGTGATTTGACCCGGTGATTCCTGTCCGGAAACAGGGTGCATATGGATACGGGGCGATGTCCGCCGCTCCGTCCATCCACGCTCGCGCCCCCCCTTTCAGAACCGCGGATATCCCGGCATCGGAGCCCCGGAGGACAGGGTGGTTCTGACGGGCCGGTCGTACACGCACATGATATACACCATGAGCGCCAGCACGAGGATGGCTCCAAATCCGCAGGTGGCGAAGGCCCCGGCGATGAGGATGAAGGGCATGAAGATGGTCAGGATGACCACCGTCCGTGTTGGCGGGACCTCAAAGGGCAGCAGATAAATCTTCAAGTGCGCCCGGCCCAGCTGCAGACCGGTGATGGCGAAAAGCAGATGCAGCACCAAGGCGTAGCAGAAAACATAAACCTGCACCAGCAGCTCGCTGCCCAGGGAGGTGCCGCCGGCGCTGTTGATCACACCCTCCGTGGCCGTGGTGGCCAGCAGCAGGCAGAATCCGGAATAGCAGATAAGGACAAACTTGATGCCCAGGCCGGGATAGCCGCTGACCCCCAGCACGGTCCCCGCCATGCCCATGGCCGCCGCAAACACCGACAGGCAGGTGAGCAGATTCTGCCACAGCTCCACCCCGCCAAGAAAGTAGCGCACCAGCATGTAGGGCACCAGCGACAGCAGGGCCAGCAGCGTCAGCGCCCCCTGTACCAGCCACTTCCCCCGCACGATCTGCCAGCGCGACATGCCCCCCAGCAGCAGCAGCTCCGTATTGCCCCGCAGCGCCTCCTCCCGCAGGGACTCCATGACGCGCATGGGCATGACGCCGGCGACCACGATGTAGATCATCATCCAGAACAGGCCCGGGTGCCCCCCGGCCGCCCACGCCAGACCGGGGGCGGCCCCGGCCCCGGGCCCGGTGTGCAGCAGAATCAGATACTCCAGAGCCACCGTGCCCAACGCCAGCAGGTGCAGGAAAAGAAAGGGCATCACAAACCACTTTGCCCGCAGTCCCTGCCTCATCTCCTTGACCAGCATGGGAGGCCAGCGGTCTGTAAAGTCGGACAGGCGATCGGGAAGGGTGGACGGCGCTGATGAGGTCACGGCCCTTCTATAACCATGATTTCCGGAAAGGGAAGTCCATCCCGGGCCAACGCCGCCGCCTGCGAATGATGTTCCCCCGCCGCCCCCGCCGGCGTTCCGCGTTATAAAGTTGCTGTTGTTTATCCTTCATTCTGAATCCCCTATGCCGCCATCCCGGCTCCGCCATTTGCATTTTGCAAAAAACACCTCCAAGGTGGGCGGCTCCGCCCGCCCCGTCCGCTTATCCCTTTTATCTTCCTCCTCATGGGAAAAACCCTGATCATCGCCGAAAAACCCAGCGTCGCCACCGATCTTGCCCGCGTGCTGGGCAAACTGCCGGGCATGACCAAATTTGAGAAGGAGAAGGACTACTTTGAGAATGACACCCATATCATCTCCTCCGCAGTCGGCCATCTGCTGGAGCTGGCGCTGCCGGAATCCCTGGACGGCAAAAAGCCCAAATGGAATTTTGAGAGCCTGCCCATCCTGCCGGACCATTTCGCGCTGAACCCCATTGAAAAATCCGCGGACCGCCTGGGGGTCCTCAAGCGGCTGATCAAGCGGAGCGACGTCACCGCCATCATCAACGCCTGCGACGCCGGGCGTGAGGGGGAGCTCATCTTCCGCTACATCATCCAATCCGCCGGCAGCAAAAAACCGGTGCAGCGTCTGTGGATGCAGAGCATGACGACGGACGCCATCACCGCCGCCTATAAAAATCTGCGCTCGGACCACGACATGCAGCCTCTGGCGGACGCCGCCGTGTGCCGCAGCGAGAGCGACTGGCTGGTGGGCATCAACAGCACCCGCGCCCTGACCGCCTTCAATTCCCGGAACGGCGGATTTATGAAAACCCCGGTGGGCCGCGTGCAAACCCCCACCTTGGCCATTCTCGCCAGCCGCGCCAAGGAGATCGCCGCCTTCGTGCCCCGCGCCTATTGGGAGGTTTTCGGGGACTTCCAAGTCACTGCCGGGGAATACCGGGGCCGCTGGTTCAATGAGGCTTTCAAAAAGGATGACACCGATCCCCATGCCCGCCCCGAGCGCCTGTGGGACGCCGGCGAGGCCGAGGCCATCCGGCTGCGCACGGAGGGCAAGCCTGGCAAAATCGAGGAAACCCGCAAACCCGCCAAGCAGGCCCCGCCCCAGCTTTACGATCTGACCAGCCTGCAGCGCGAGGCCAGCAACCGCTTCGGCTTCAGCGCCCGCCGCACCCTGCAGCTGGCCCAGGCGCTTTACGAGGCCCACAAGGTGCTGACCTATCCCAGAACGGACTCCAAGTATCTCCCGGACGACTACTTGGGCACGGTGAAGGGAGTCGTCTCCACTTTTGCGGGCATGCGGCCGTCCGACAGCGATGCCATGGCTGACGACCTGAGCCGGCACGCCGCCACCGCCTTGGGCAAAAACTATATCAATCTGAACCGGCGTGTTTTTGACACTGGAAAGGTCAGCGACCACTTCGCCATTATCCCTACCGGGCAGATCCCGAAAAAGCTTAGCCCGGAGGAGGGCAAGATTTTTGACATGGTCACCCGCCGCTTCATCGCGGTGTTTTTCCCCTCCGCCGAGTTTGAACTGACCACCCGCATCACCCGCGTGGGAAGCGACGCCTTCAAAACTGACGGCAAGGTCATGCGCGCGCCCGGCTGGCTGGAGGTCTATGGCCGTCAGGCCGCCGCCGACGGCGAGCAGTCCATCGTGCCCGCGAGGGATGGCGAGCCCGCCCAGCCCGTGGCGGTCACTGCGGAGGAAAACGTCACCAAACCGCCGGCCCAATTCACGGAGGCCACCCTGCTCTCCACCATGGAGGCCGCCGGCAAGCTGGTGGACGACGACGAGCTGCGCGAGGCTATGAGCGAGCGCGGCCTGGGCACTCCCGCCACCCGCGCGGCCACCATTGAGGGCCTGATTTTCGAGCAGTACATCCTCCGCAACGGGCGCGAGCTCATCGCCACGCCCAAAGGCATCAGCCTCATCGACCAGCTCGGCGAGATCGGCGTGGACGTGCTGACGTCGCCGGAGATGACCGGCGACTGGGAATTCAAGCTGAAGCAGATGGAGGCCGGCAAGCTGGACCGTCCCACCTTCATGAACCAGATCCGCCGTCTGACGACGGATGTGGTGGACCGCACCCGGCAGTACGCCCTCGTGGCCAAAACCCGCGAGTATGACGACCTGCCGGTGACCTGCCCGAACTGCGGGGAGAAATCCCTCAAACAGACGGACAAGGCCTTCCAGTGCCGCAACCCGGACTGTGGATTCCGCGTCTTCAAAACCGTCGCCGGTCGGGTCCTCACGGAGGAGGAGGCCATCACCCTCATCTCCACCCGCCACGTCGGCCCGCTGGAGGGGTTCCGGAACCGCTTCGGTCAGGAATTCGCCGCCGGCTTGGAGCTCACCCCGGACTTCAAGGTCGGATTCCAGTTCCAGAAAACCGAGGTCCAGGAAAAGCAGGCGGAGGCCTTGGAGGACCGCGGCAATGCCCTGTGCCCCTGCCCGGTCTGCAAACTGGCCGGACGCGACCGCATGATCTTCGACACCGAGACGGCCTACATCTGCGAAAGCCAGATCCGCAACGACGACGACGCTTGCAAGCCCAAAGCCAAGCTGTCCAAGGAGATGTGCCAGTTCCAGATCTCCCCCGCCCAGGCGGTGAAGTACTTCACGGAGGGCAAAACCGACCTGATCGACAAGTTCGTCTCCAAGAAAGGCCGCCCCTTCACCGCCCGCCTCGTCTGCAAAACCGAGGGTTCCCGCATGCTGGACTGGGAATTCCCCGAACGCGAGCCCAAGGAGGGCAAAGAGGGCGCGGCACCTCCGCGCAAGCGCCCCGCCGCAGGCCCCGGCGGCAGTTACGCCGCCAAAAAAACAGCCGGCGCCCGCAAATCCCCGGCCCGCAAAGCTGCCCCAAAACGCAGCTGACCGTCCGTCCGCCGGCGGGCGGGTTGAAGAACCACCACCGTGGGCGGCCCGGACACGGGGTGCCGGCCTTGCCATCAGCGTCGCCGTCGCCGTCGCCCTTACCATCACCATCACTGCCGCCGCCATCCCCGCCGCCTGCGCCTTCGGAACCATCCCTGTTCCTGCCCCTTTCCCCGCCTATCCCATCCCATTCCGCTTTCCCACCCATGTCCCGTCTGTCCCATCTCGATGACACCGGTGCCGCCCGGATGGTGGATGTCTCCGCCAAGCCAGTGGTGGCCCGCGAGGCCGTGGCCGAGGGCACCGTTCTCCTCCAGCCGGAAACCTTGGACCTGATCCGCGCCGGGAAAATGCCCAAAGGCGAGGTTCTGGCCACCGCCCGCATCGCCGGCATCCAGGGGGCCAAGCGCACTGCGGACTGGATTCCCCTCTGCCATCCCCTTCCCCTGTCGGGCATTGCCGTGACCTTCAGCGACCACCCCCACGGCCTGACCATTACCGCTACCGTCCGCACCACGGCCCGCACCGGGGTCGAGATGGAGGCCCTGACCGCCGTCTCCGCCACCGCCCTGACCCTTTACGACATGTGCAAGGCCGTGGACAAAACAATGTCTATAGAGGGCATCCGCCTCGTCTCCAAGACCAAGGCGGAGAACGGGGGCTGACCCGGAATTTCCAGAGTCAGGCTTCTGAAACCGAATCCGCCTCCGGTTACCCGGCCAGCGCCGGCATGGGTTTCAATCCTCCTCCCCCGCCGGCACCGCTCTCTGGCCGTAGGAAGCCGGAGCCAAGGGCTGCGGCAGGGGCTCCAGCGCCAGGGGTTCGCCGTGGTCCAGGAAGTCCCGGCAGATGGCGAAGAACTCCTCCCGCGATCCGGCGCGGCGCAGGCGGTGGAGGAATTGCCCGTCGCCGGGGATGCCGGCTCCCAGGAAATTGAGATAGCGCTTCATGGAGTGCACATGGGGCACCTCCTGCGACTCCTCATGCCACGTTTCATCCCAGAGCGAATGGATGTACTCCAGCACTTGGCGGCCGGTGGGCAGCCGCACCGGCTGACCCGCGCGGTGCTGGCGGATCTGCTGGAACAGCCAAGGGTTCCGGATGGCGCCCCGGCCGATCATCAGCCCTTGGGCCCCGGTCAGGCGCAGGGTCTCCTCCGCCATTTCCGGCGTGGAGACATTGCCGTTGGCCAGCACCGGACAGTCCAGAGCCGAGGCCACGGCGCGGATGGCGTCGTAGTGGATGCCGCCCCGGTACATCTCCCTCACCGTGCGTCCGTGCACGGTGACCAGATCAGGCCGGTGCTTCCGCAGCAGCGGCACCAAGCCGTCGATGACGGAGGAGTCGAAACCAATGCGGGTTTTCACCGTGAAGCGTCCCGGAATGGCGTCGCGCATGGCCCCCAGCAGGCGGTCCACCAAGGGCAGATCCCGCAGCAGCCCGCCGCCGGCGCACTTTTTATAGACCACGGGGGCCGGGCAGCCGAGATTGAGGTCGATGGCCGCGATGGGCAGCTCCCGCAGCGCCTTGATGGTCCGCAGTATAGGCGGGATGTCATTGCCGATCACCTGGGCGATCACGGGACGCCTAGTGGGGTTCCGGCGGATGGAGTCCACGATCCATGTCTCGGGCCGGGAGACGGAATGCACCCGCATGAACTCCGTGTAATACAGGTCCACACCGCCATACCGTGACATGATCCGCCAGAAAGGCAGATGGGTCACGTCCTGCATGGGTGCCAGAGCCAGTGGCGGCTCCGGCCCTGCGAGCACGGCGTCAAAGTCGGCTTGGGGATTCACGTCGCATCCCTCCGGCGGCTGTGCGACTCCGGCAAGCGTGATGGAGGCGAAAGCCCTGCTTCTGAAAGGATGTCCTGTCGAGGTGTGATTTCAGGCGGCAGTTCTTGCCGGAATCTTTAAAGATGGGATTTTCCGTGTGTGAAAATCACACTGGATATTCCCGACGATATTTTCCGGCAGGTGAAGGCTTGGGCGGCTTTCCGTGGAATGCCCCTTCAGCAGTTTGTCATTGAGGCTCTTGAGGAGAAGATCCGTCCGGCGGCTTCCCCGCACACCAAACCTGCGGAGCCGCCATGGATGCGGGGATTTGGTGCTTTGGCCCATATGAGGGATGAAACCCGCCAGGTTGAATCATGGATTGCCCAAGCCTTTGAAAGCCCGGAGGAGGAGAACCGTGTGTGATTTTGATTCGCCACCCCGCCCCGGCACCGGGGATTCCAGTGCCGGGATGGACGGGCTTTGAAAAACAGCGATCAGCGGAGCCAAAGTCCGCCCCCTCAGCGCCTCAGGGCTTCTCAACGGCGGAGCTGACAAAGGCTCCGCGTTTGTTGCCGACCACGATTTCCGGCGGGGCCTTGCCGTCCATCTCCACCACCATCACCTGGGTGCCGACCCCGGACTGGTCGTCGATGAAGTGGGGGATGAACTCCGCCTCCCCGCTCTTGCTTCCGCGCTTCACCTCATACCAGTAGAGCACCGCCGGATCATTCACGCCGGGATCGCCGCCCGTGCCGTCGGGCTTCGGCGCGTGGGCCCAGTGGCGGCGGCCGGTGACGAGGTCCTTCACGCCGTCGCCGTTGATGTCCGCCAGATCGATGGCGTGGATCATGCTGAAGACCGGGACTTTGGAGGGAGCCTTGGGATCGGTGGGCATCAGCTCATGCTTCACAAACGTGATGGCTCCCGCTGCGTCCTTCACCTGCTCGTACCACGCCAAGCCGTAGGCGTGGGCCGCCAGGCTGGTGAAAACATCCGCATCGCCGTCGCCGTCGAAATCATACGCGAACATCTGCGCGCCGCCCTCCGGGGAGAAGGCTACGGGATGGAAGGTCCATACTGGTTGGGTGCGGGGATCGGCGGGCTGTTCCCACCAGCCGTTTTTCTCCAGCAGGTCGATTTTGCCATCGCCGTTCACATCGCCCACTCCCATGCCGTGGGTGAAGCGGCCGCTGGAGGCCTTGTCGGTGGTGACGGGCACGAACGGCCAGATTTTGGTGGGGTCCTCGCCTGGTGAGGCATAGCCAAAAGCGCCGTTCTGCGCGCAGATGATCTCCGGCTTGCCATCGCCGGTGATGTCCGCCCAGAGGGGGGACTCGCCGTCGGTCACTTTCAGCACCTCATGCCGCTTCCAATCGCCGGCCCCGGCCGCGCCCTTGGGATTCTCAAACCAGTAGCTGTCCTCGCCGGGAAAACCAAGCACCAGCACGTCCGTCCAGCCGTCCCCATTCAGGTCCGGGGCATAAGCGAGGAAGTTCCGGGAGTAGCTGCGGGGGTCGAAGGCCACAGGGGGATAGATCTGGTGCTTTTCCGTGTAGTCGGGACCGGCGAACCAGAAGGGACCGTAAGCCACATCCCCCTTGCCATCCTTGTTGAAGTCCCCGGCGGCGGCGCCTTCGGCGTAAAACTCCTTGGTCAGCTGTTTGGTGGTCCATTTCAGCTCTGGAGCGGCATGGGCGCTGAGCAGGGAGACAAGTGAAAGGCAAAGGATGGAGGGTCGGCAGGGCAAAGTCATGGGAGTGCGGGTGGGGTGAATGGACCGATGTCCGGTATAGGTGACCGGAGTGCTGGCTGGCCAGCATTTACGTGCGGCGCGGCGGATTCTTGCCTGCTTGCCGCAGGCCGCCGGCGGTTTAGGGTGGGGATATGAACATCGGCATCACCGGCGCGACCGGATTTGTGGGGCGGAGGATCGCCGCCCTCGCCCGTCAGGAGGGACACCGGGTCATCGCTTTTTCCCGCAAACCCCGGCCGGAGCCCGCTATCTTCGATGAGGTGCGGGCCTTCGCCGATCCCGGAGCTGGCGATTACTCAGGACTGGACGCCCTCATTCACCTGGCGGGCGAATCAATCGCGGGGCTGTGGACAAAATCGAAAAAGGAGGCCATCCGCCGCAGCCGGGTGGAGGCCACTCAAGCCCTGGTGCGGCGGTTGAGGGAAACGTCCGGTCCGCCTAAAGTCCTGGCCGCTGCGTCCGGCATCGCTTTTTACGGCGATCAGGGTTCCGCCACTCTCACCGAAGCCAGCCCCGGCGGCAGCGGCTTTCTGGCGGAGGTCACGCAAGCATGGGAGGCCGCCGCCGCGGAGGCCGCCGGCTTTATGCGGGTGGCGTGTCTGCGCACCGCCTTGGCGATGGGGAGCGGAGGCGGAGCCGGCAAGGTGTTGGGACCGGTGTTCCGCGCCGGGCTCGGGGGGCGGCTGGGATCGGGCAGGCAGTGGATGCCGTGGATCCATGTGGACGACCTGGCGCGGCTCTACCTTTTTGTCTGCACGCATGACCCCGTCAAAGGACCGGTCAACGCCACGGCCCCGGATCCAGTGACCAACCGGGAATTCACCACCGCTGTCGCCGCGGCCGTGCACCGGCCCGCGTTTATAGCGGTGCCGGCGTTTGCCCTGCGCCTGTTGCCCGGCGGCATGGAGGAGATGTTCCTGCAAAGCCAGCGCGTCCTGCCCGCCGCCGCCCGCGAGGCCGGCTTCCAGTGGGAGCACCCCGACCTCCGCGCCGCCGCCGCAGAGACGCTGGGCAAAAAGCACTGACGCCTCCTGACCCTCATCCTCATCCTCATTCCACACCTTTCCGCAGCGTCGCCGGCAATACCGGCGATCACCGGCTCTTCATTCCGCATTCCGCATCCAGCCTTGGTTTCATTCACGGCAATTTTCCTGACCGGCAAAATTTTCTGCTATCATGTCCGTCCCGCAGACCACCATCGCCATCGTCTATGATTACGATCAGACCCTCAGCCCCACGTATATGCAGGACGAGGTGCTGTTTCCCGCCTATGGCATCGACCCCGCGCTTTTCTGGAAAAAAAGCCGCGCCTTGGTGGAGGACGACGGCTGGGAGAGCGAGCTGGCCTATTTGAAAACTCTGCTCGATTCCCTGCCCATGGATCCGCCGACCACCGAGGACCTGATCCGGCTGGGCGCGGGCCTGAAGTTCTTCCCCGGCCTGCCGGAAATGTTCGAGGAGCTGGACGCCCAGCTGAGCGAGACCCACCGCACCATCGGCATTCGCATCGAGCACTACATCGTCTCCAGCGGCATCAAGGCCCTCATCGACGGCAGCGCCCTGCGCCCGTGGATCCGGGAGACCTTCGGCTGTGAATTCGCCACCGACAGCCATGGCCGCATCTCCTTCCCCAAACGCGTCATCTCGCACACCCAGAAGACGCAGTACCTGTTCCGCATCAACAAGGGGCTGCTGGACCTTTCCCAGGATGTCAACGACCACATGCCCCCGGACCTCCGCCCCATCCCCTTCCCCAATATGATCTACATCGGCGACGGCCCCACCGATGTGCCGTGCTTCACCGTCATGCGGCAATTCGGCGGCCAGGCCATCGCCGTTTACAACCCCGACGACTCCTCGCGCGGCAGCTTCCGCAAATGCTACCAGCTCTGCGCCCATGCCGGCCGCATCAAACACATCGCCCCCAGCGACTACCGCCCCGGCAGTCACCTGCGCCTGATCCTGGATGAGATGATCCGCGAGATCGCCGACCGCATCCTGCGCCGCCGCCGTGAGGAGATCGAGGAGTCCCGCATCCCCGCGCCCGGGCACATCTGATCACCTGACGCGTGTGAACATAGATAGCGCGGACCGCTTATGACTGCCAAATGGGCACGATATCAAACGACTCCAGGGTCTCAAAAGCTCCGCTCCACTGGCAAAGAAAACCCTCCGCCGCCAATGGACCGCGGTTTTCGACACCATACATGATCATCCGGCCATCATCCGCACGGGCGGGCGAGGAAAAGGAGAACACGGTCCGGCGGCGCGTGTCCCGGCACTGGGCACAGTAAAACGCAAAGTCCAGCTCGATCACGTTCCTGTCAGGATGATTGGCCTTGGGATCAAGGCGGAAGCATGGAGTCCAGTCTCTATCCCCGAATACTTCCCGCCGGTCGCCACCAGACAAGTCCGTTTGATCCGTTGAACATAAAAACCGGCTCTCAATTTCAGTCAGCGTAAGGGATCGCCGTCGGACCAACAGCCGGGGAATCCCTCTCACCCCTGGCCGGACTCCGTCAATCCGCTTCAAAATCACCCGCTCCAATATATTGAGGGAACTCATGACAGAGGACATGCTAAGCAGGCTGTCACTTCTCCATCAGCAGCGCCGGAACAGCCAGCATGCCGCCAAGCATCAGCAGATTCAGCAGCATCGCCGTCCAAGCCATGCACCGCTGCTTTTCCCCTGCCGCCAGTGACAGCAGGGCGAAGAAAGCCCCCACCGCGCACATCAGCAATCAAATGCCACCCCGCCCACGCCGCGCCTGTAAGCCACACCAGCCCGAAAACCGCGATGCCGGCCACGAAGAAGCCAAGGGAAACCATCCACCGGTCCTGAATGGATGTGTCAAATTCCATAAAACGGAACTATAGTGCAGACCGTTCCGATTGAAAGCGTTCGCGGCGCTGTTTGCAAAGACCTGCGAACAGACCATGAGGCTCATCGGAACCCGGAGGTCCCATCATCCTGCCCTGAAGGCCGGACCATTAAACGTCAATGTTTTGCCAGGTTTGCGGCGCTTTGCGGCGCTTTGCGGAGTGTGGGCGGGGCGTTCAGCGGGCACATATAAATCAAGCCTATAATTTTAAAAATTCATCAAAAATCACATAAAAAGGAAAAGTCCCGCAGGAACAGGCGGTACTTGACCCGGTATACCGACTTCCCTTAATTTCAGATTATGCTCCGCCTCCGTCATTCCGCCCGCCGACTCCGCAGCCATGCCGCGGTTTTGTTCTCCTGTCTGACCCTCCTGGGGGGAGTCCGGGCGGAGGAGCCTGTCATCAATCTCCACCTGCGCTCCAAAGCCGCCGCCGCGGAGGGAGCCGCCACTCAGACCCAGGCGGCATGGGAAGCCAAAAAAACGGCTCTGATTGTCTGCGATATGTGGGATGATCACTGGTGCAAATCCGCCGCCCGACGGGTGGTGGAGATGGCCGGCCCTCTGAATGAGACGGTAAAACAGGCGCGGGCCAAAGGGGTTTTCATCATCCACGCGCCCAGCAGCGTGACCTCGTTTTACAAGGACACGCCGCAGCGGGCGCTGGCCTTGGCCGCTCCCTTCACCAAAACCCCGGTGCCGCTGGCCACGGCGGAGCGCTGGGGCACGGCTTGGTGCTGGACGGACGCGAAGCACGAGACGGTTCTGCCCATTGACGACTCCGACATGGGCTGCTCCTGCACCGGGGACAAATGCCCCATCCGGGAGGCTTGGACCCGCCAGATTTCCACCATTGAGCTCGCCCCCGGCGATGCGCTGACGGACAACGGACAGGAAACCTGGAACCTGCTGGCCGCCCGCGGCATCAAAAACGTGATTCTCTGCGGGGTGCATCTCAACATGTGCGTGCTGGGCCGCCCGTTCGCCATCCGTCAGCAGGTTTATCTCGGCATGAACGTGGCTCTCATGCGCGACATGACCGACAGCATGTACAATCCGGAGCGTCCGCCCGGCGTGGACCACTTCACCGGCCACGATCTTGTGATCGCCCATGTGGAGAAAAACTGGTGCCCCTCCTTTCTCAGCACCGACATCACCGGCCGCCCCCCCTTCCGTTTCAAGGAGGATACCCGGACGGTGCCGCAGCAGTGAGCGGTGGAAGCAAAGGCTTCCGGCCTGTTGCCTTTAATTGCTAGTAACACGAAATCAGCTTCTGCAGCCTCTCCCCCGCCGCGTGGAGAATACTTTCGGACTTGGCGAAGTGGAAGCGGATGAAGCGGTGCTCCGGCTCCCGAAAGAAGGCGGAGCCCGCGACACCGGCCACACCAAGGGTGCGGATGAACCATTCCGAGGCCGCGTTGTCGTCGGCGAATCCCAGCGGGGAGATATCGACCATGACGTAATAGGCCCCCATTGGTTCGGTATAGGACAGGCCGGTCCGCTTCAGATAGTTCAGGAAAAGCGTGCGCTTGGCGGTGTAGGCCTCCCGCATGCCGGTGTAGTAACTGTCCGGCAGCTCCAGGCCGGCAACGCCTGCCTCCTGCAGCGGGGCCGCCGCCCCCACGGTCAGGAAATTATGGACCTTCCGCGCTTGGGCGATCACCTCCGGAGCCGCCTGCACATACCCCAGCCGCCAGCCGGTCATGGCGTAGGTCTTCGACAGGGAATTGCAGGTGATGGTGCGCTCAAAAGCGCCGGGCAGCGCCGCGAAGGACACGTGCTCATAGGGTGCATAAACGATGTGCTCATAGGGCTCGTCGGTGATGACGAAGGTGTCGTGCTCCTCCGCCAGTTTCAGGATATAAAGCAACTCCTCCCGCGTGAAGACCTTGCCCGTGGGATTGGACGGATTACAGATGACGATGGCCTTGGGCTTGAGGGCAAAGGCGCGGGCCAGTTCGTCAGGGTCGAAATGGAAATCCAGGGCGTGCAGCGGCACATACACCGGCTCCGCTCCGGACAGGATGGCGTCCGCCGCGTAGTTTTCGTAAAAGGGGGAGAACACGAGCACTTTGTCCCCCGGATTGCAGGCCGTCATCATAGCCACCATCATGGCCTCGGTGCTGCCGCAGGTGACCACCAGATGCTGGTCGGGATCAATGGCCAGGCCGGTGAAGCGGTTGATTTTCCGCGCCAGCGCCGCCCGGAAGCGGGGTGCTCCCCAAGTGATGGCATACTGATGAAAATTGCCGCGCGCCGCCTTTTCCAAGGCCGCCAGGATTTCCTCCGGCGGATCAAAATCCGGAAATCCCTGGGACAGGTTGATGGCCCCATGGGCATTGGCCAGGCGGGTGGTGCCCCGGATCACGGATTCGGTGAAGACGGAAAGGCGGGGGGCGGTGGCGGGCATGGGGGAAAAGGAGAAGCGTTGATGTGGGGGAATTTCAGCATTGGCAAATGCATTCAAGGAAACAGGGCTCCGCCATTCCAATGGCGGAGCCCTGTCATTGCCGGTGGTGGCCCCCACCTATTTAAGCCACCACCGGAAAAGGGTCTGGAAACGCCGCCTGCTTTTCCCACCGCAGAAAGCCGGCGCGGAGCGGGACTGGCTTGGAATTCGATGGAGAAGGCAGGGGTGGTCATGCGTTTTAAATCATACTAATTTAGTATATATTTAACGCTGAAGTCAAGAATTTCGTATTGAAAAAAGAAATTTTCCCCGACCCCACTGCTCCTTCATGGGGAGCAGGCGGAGACTGGCCTGCCGGCTGTCCACATACCGCTTCAATCCTTCCAACCGGAAACGATGCACAGCGGTCCGCGTCCACTGTCATCCACTGAGCCCACTCTGAAGGTCCCCAGAGCGGAAACCGCAATCCAGCCCTGTCCTACCGGCGGATTTGCCGCCTCTCCTGCCTCAGCTGCTCCACCTCATGCAGCAGGCTCAGGATCAGGCGCAGGCCCGAGTCGTTCATGCCGCAGGTTTCGCGCAGGTGCTCGATGCGCCGCAGCTGGCGCAGGGATTCCGTGTCAAAGCGCTGCTTTTCCGGAGCGGCAGGCTCGGGCGCAGGCAGTGAGGCCGGCCGGATAAACCCCTGTTCCTGATAGTGCAGGACTGTGCGGGTGCTGACACCGGCCAGGCTGGCGAACACTTCCAAGGAAAAATACTCCCCTTCCCCGCCGGCATAAGCGGCAGCGGACGGGAAGGCGGAGGAGGCATCGGAGGTCATGGCCGTGTGGGATGGGGTGGAGTGGAGTGGATGCGGCGGGTCAGGAATGGGAACGCGGGCGGAAGGTGGAAATATCCCTCAATCTCTCCCAAAGCTGGCGCTCCTCCCCGGCAGGGGCCGGCGGCAGCGCCACCTTCAGCACCACAAAGAAGTCGCCGTGATCCCCGCCTTTGCCTTTGGGCAGGCCGCGGTTCCGCAGGCGGAGATTCTGGCCGTTCTCCGATCCGGCGGGAATGCGCAGTTTGACGGAGCCGTCCAGGGTGGGCACCACCACCTCCGCGCCCAGCACCGCCTCCCAGGGCGCGATGTCCAGCTCGTAGTAAAGATCCGACCCCTCCGTGGTGAAGTCCGGATGGGCCGCATGGCGCACCCGCAGGAAGAGATCCCCATCCGGTCCGCCATTCTGTCCGGGCTCCCCCTGTCCGGGCACCCGGATCCGACGGCCATCGGTGGCTCCCGGGGGAATGCGCACTTGGAAATCCCGCGTCTCCGCCTGGCCCGTGCGCCGGTTCAGCATCTGCAGGGTCAGCGGACGCACGGTGCCGTGCATGGCCTCCTCCAGCGTCACGAGGATGTCTCCCTCCACATCGCTGCCGCGCCGGGCACGGGGCTGTCCTCGGCGGGCGGATCCGGCTTCGAAATCCTCTTCCGCGCCTTCCCCCCCGTGCGGGGGAAATCCGAAGGGAGTCGCCCCGCTGAAATACTGTTCGAAAAAATCACTGAATCCGGTGCCGCCAAAGTGGAACTCCTGTTCCGAATATCCGCCGCCACCCCCGCTTCCACTGGCACCGGGACCATATGCGCCATAGCCGGCATCCCCGCCGGGCGGCGGCTCCGCTCCGCCTCTCTCCCAGTCCGCGCCCAGCCGGTCGTATTTGCTCCGCTTGTCAGGATCGCTCAGCACCTCGTGGGCCTCGTTGATCTCCTTGAATTTGACCTCCGCCGACGCCTTGTCCTTGGCCACGTCGGGGTGATATTGCCGCGCCAGCTTGCGGAAAGCCTTTTTAATGTCCTCCTGAGTGGCGTCGCGGGCGACTCCGAGGATGGCGTAGTAGTCTTTGTAGGCGATGGACATGAGGGGAAATCTCCGGAAAACGGGACCAAAACCTGTGGGGAAAGCCAGAGCGCGCCGGCTCCGGCGGACCGCCGCCCCTCCTCCTGCGGGAACAGAAACAGACGGCTGTCCACCCGGTGCCCTGCATAACGGATTCCGGTGCGAAACTGTTGGGCGTCCAGGAGCGGGGTTCAATCCCGGATTTTGCCCCGGGCCGCAGGAACTGCAAGTTTCCGACGACGGCCATTAGCGCTGTGCCTGCCCGGCAACAGCCTGGCGAGCCCTATCCTCCCGCCTTTTGCGATAGACAGCGGGAGGGCGGTCCGTCATAAGAATCCCATGAAAGCCCTGACCCTCACCGCCTACAAGGAATTCCAGTTCGGCGAATCGCCTGTTCCCACCATCCAGCCGGACGAGGTGCTGGTCAAAGTCGCGGCCTGCGGCATCTGCGGCAGTGATGTGCATGGCATGGACGGCAGCTCCGGGCGGCGCATTCCCCCGGTTATCATGGGCCATGAAGCCTCCGGGACCATTGTGGAGATCGGTGACCAAGTGGAAAACTGGACGAAGGGCACCCGCGTGACTTTTGACAGCACCCTCTACTGCGGCCAGTGCGCCTGGTGCGCCGACGGCCAAGTGAACCTGTGCGACAACCGCCGCGTGCTGGGAGTTTCCTGCGGCGACTACCGGCAGAACGGCGCCTTCGCGGAATACGTGGCCGTGCCCGCGCGGGTGCTGTATGCCATTCCGGAAAATATGAGCTTCGAGCAGGCGGCCTTCGCCGAGCCCGCCGCCGTGGCGCTGCACGCCGTGAACCGTGCCCAGGCCGGTCCCGGCCAGAGCGCGCTGGTGGTGGGCGCGGGCATCATCGGCCTGCTGATCATCCAGGCGCTGAAGGCCGCCGGTTGCTCCAAAGTTTATGCCACCGACCTCAGCGAGGCCCGCTTGGACCTGGCGCGGGATCTGGGAGCCGATGAGGTCTTCCCCGCCAAGGTAGGCGGTCTGAAGGAGGCCATGCTGGAGCGCACCGACGGCCAGGGTGTGGACATCGCCATGGAAGTGGTCGGCATCTCCCCCACCCTCACCGCCGCCATCGAGTGCGTGCGGAAGGGCGGCAACGTCGGGTTGGTGGGCAATCTGGCCCAGAAAACGGACTTCCCGCTCCAGCTGGTGGTCACCCGCGAGCTCAGCATCTTCGGCTGCTGCGCCTCCGCCGGGGAATACTCCCGCGCCTTGGAGGAGATCGCCTCCGGCCGCATTCGCGTCGAACCTCTCACCAGCGCCATCCGCCCGCTGGAGGAGGGAGCCGACTGGTTCCAGCGGCTTTATGAGGCGAAGGAGAATCTGATCAAGGTGATTCTTCAGCCGTGATATTGGAGCCGGGATCATCCCCTTGCGGGACCTTGCTTTCGGGCGCCGCTCATTAACACCTGTAAGCTGATTGGATTGACCATGCATCCGGTTTTCCATTGGGCAGCACGTGAGGGATTCATGCCCGAGCCAAGTCTCCGGACGTTCATCCTGCAAAATGTTATCCGTCCATTCTTTGATCAAAAGGAACTGGAGGGTCAGAGATTCAGCGTCACCATTTTATTTCAAAACGGAAAAAACAGGACCAAACCTCTCCGATGGGAATTGAAGGGCAAACCATCTGAAGCCCACGTGGTAGTCCAGTGCCACCACTGCGCCGCTGCACCGCGCGTCGCCTCATCCACCATTGAAATCACCTCTCCATCCAGTGGCCCGTCGCAGGAGGAACCCCTTAACCTCGTCGTAAAAAAGATCATAAGATGGGATAAAAATGGATTTTACCTCACCCAAAGCTAACTGAGTCATCGATTATCCATCCACATATTCCGCACACCCCCACATGACCCCGCCCACCTTCGACCTCACCGGAAAAACCGCCATCGTCACCGGAGCCAGCCGCGGGCTGGGCAAGGGTTTTGCCCTGACCCTGGCCAAGGCGGGCTGCGATCTGGCCATCACGGCGCGGTCCGTGGAGGATCTGGCGGGGACGGTGGCGGAAATTGAGGCCCTGGGCCGGAGGGTGCTGCCGGTGGCGCTGGATGTGCGGGACTATGACAGCATCCGGGCCGCGGGAGCGCAAATCGTGAAGCACTTCGGGAAAATCGACATCCTGGTGAACAACGCCGGCTGCAACCGCCGCAAACCCGCGCTGGAGGTCTCCTGGGATGACTGGAACACGGTGCTGGACACGAATCTGCGCGGCACCTTCTTTGTCTCGCAGGCCATCGCGCCGGCCATGATCGCCGCCGGCAAAGGGCGCATCATCAATATCGGCTCCGTGACCTGCGTGGCGGGATACGCCGGCCTGGCCCCCTACGGCGCCAGCCGCGGCGGGGTCAAGCAACTGACCATGAGCTTGGCCTCGGACTGGGGACCGCACGGCATCACGGTGAACTGCCTGGCCCCCGGCTGGTTCAAAACCGCGCAGAACGCCGTGCTTTATGAAAACCACGACTGGGTGGACTACCTCTGCGAACGCATCCCCCTCGGCCGTCCCGGCCAGCCGGGCGATCTTGACGGCACGCTGCTGTTCCTGGCATCCGAGGCCTCCGTGTATGTGACCGGCCAGACCATCCTCGTGGACGGAGGCATCTCCGTGGGCCAGGTCCGCGCCCTGCCGGCTCCCGCAAAATAAACAACCCAGCTCCCAGGATTCAGTTTCCGCCCTGCCCTGAAAACCGGCTCAGAATGACCTGCCCGGTGGGATTCGGCGCCTTGGCGATCACGGTGCGGAGGCAAGCTGCGAAGCCGGTATCTCCCCGGCATGCCGGACAGTCCAATGCACCAATTTTATTTTAATAAAATTCCGAACGGACAAACTCCAAGGGGACGAGAATTTAACCTGGCATGAAGAAGGGGGATTGACTTGGAGCGGCGTATTCCGGCACAATTAGGGCTCTTTCCGTCCTCCCCCTTTTTACTTTCCTTATGATCCGCCCCCTTTTTGCCCGTGCGGCTGCCTCGCTCCTGCTCCTCACGGTCGCCGCCCCGGCCGGACAGGTGGTGTTCAGTGAGGTCATGTACGCCCCTCCCACGGGGAAGCCGGAATTCCTGGAGGTCTGGAATGTGGCCATGACGCCGCAGGATATGGCCCTGTGGAAATTCACCTCCGGCATCAGCTACACCTTTCCGGACTTCAATCCCGCCAGCACGGGTGCGCACATCCTGAAGCCCAACGAGCGCATCGTGGTCAGCTCGGCGGATGAGGCCGCCACCCGCGCCGCCTGGCCGTCCATTCCCGCCACGGTGCGGGTTTTCGGCCCGTGGACCGGCAGTCTCAACAACGCGGGGGAGGCGGTCACCCTGGACGATAAAAACGGTGTGCATGCCTGCACGCTGGAATACGGCGACAGCAATCCCTGGCCGCGCGCCGCGGACGGCACCGGGCACTCCCTGGTGCTGAAAAGCGGAGACCTCGCCATCGATGACTGGCGCGTCTGGCGGGCCAGCACGGAGAACGGGGGATCGCCCGGCCTGGAGGATCCGGGCCTGCCGCCGGTGACCCTGGCGCTGAGCGAGGTGCATTTCACAGCCAACAACTCCACGGACTGGATCGAGCTGCGGAACGCCTCCACTACCTCCGCCAGCGCCGACGGATTCTTCCTGGCGTCGATGCCCGACTTTTCCGACAAGGTGCCTCTCGGCGGCAGTATCGCCGCCGGGGGTTATTTCAGCCATGCCGCCACCTTCGCCGCCGACAGCGGTGGGGAGGTGACCATTTACCTGATCGACAACGTCAACCGCGTGCGGGAAACCCTGCACGCCAAGCATAAAAATGGGCGTGTCTCCTTTCAGCGCTTTTCGGCGGACTCCGACGAGTGGTACCAGTCCCTGACGGATTCCCGCGATGCGGCCAACAATCCCGCGCGGCAGAGCGGCGTGGTCATCAACGAGATCATGGCCGATCCTCCGGGCAACCAGCGGGACGGGGAATTCATCGAGCTTTACAACCGCACCGCGGCTCCCATCGACCTCAGCGGCTGGAAGCTGGACGACGCTGTGGACTACGTTTTCCCGCCCGGCACCTCCATTCCCGCCGGCGGCTATGTGGTCATCGGGGCCAACGCCGACTGGCTGGCGGAGAACTACGGCGGCTTGGCGGCGCTCGGCAACTGGTCGGGATCCCTGTCCAATGGCGGGGATCGGCTCCGGCTGGAGGACGCGGACGGCAATCTGGCGGACGGGGTGGACTACCGCGCGGGTGGCGAGTGGCCGGATTTGACCGGGGGCGACGGCAGCTCCCTGGAGCTGACGAACCCCGGCATGGACAATTCAAAAGGCGGCGCCTGGCGGGCCAGCGACGAAAGCGCCAAGGGCCAGTGGCAGAGCTTCACCATCAACGGCGGCACCTACCGCCGGCAGGGGCACGGCGTCACGGACGATGAAATCCGCCTCTGGCTGGTGGGTGACGGCCATCTGGTGCTGCGGAATCTGGTGCTCCAGACCGTCGCCGGCGGCCCCAATCTGCTGGTGAACGGGGACGTGACCACCCTGCTGAACAACAACGTGGCGGGCTGGCAGAGCCGGGGAACCCACTACGCCTGTTTCAGCGACGCTGAGGGCGTCCACATCATTGCCGACGGCCATGGGGACAACAAGGCGAACCACATGGAGAAAAGCGCCACCGGCATGGCGGCCAACACCGCCTACCGCCTGACCGGCGAGGTGCGTTGGGTTTACGGCAAGCCCCGGATCATCGCGCAGAGCTTCGACACCACCTGGGGCGGCATCACCCAGGCTTCGGTGCCGCAGAACCTGGGAACCCCCGGCAAGGTCAACAGCCGCTTCACCGCCGCCCCCGCCCCCGTTGTCACCGCCGGCCTGCACAGTCCCGCAGTGCCCAAAACCACGGACACAGTGACCATCACCGCCAACGTCAGCTCCGCCGCCCCGCTGGCCAGTGTGGTGCTGCGGCACCGGCTGGACAATGTCAACGGCAACGCCGTGTGGGCCTCCCTGCCGATGAGTGATGACGGCGTCGAAGGCGACGCCGTGGCCGGCGACGGCATCTACAGCGTGCGGATCCCCACGGGCTCCGTGACCGGCTACAACAATAACGGAGCCATCGTGCAGTTTTACGTGCTGGCCACGGCGGACCATGGCGGCACCGCAGTTTTTCCGCGCGGCGGGGAGGCGGCTCCCGGCATGTGGGTGGTGAACAATACGGAGCCCGCCAAGGATCTGCGCCGCCTGCGGGTGGTGATCTCCGCCTACTGGGCCGCCGCGCTGAACTCCTCCACCGGCAACTCCCTTAAATTCAATTACAAGTTCCCGCGCCTGTCCAACCACTATTTCCCCTGCACCTTTATCAGCAATGACACCGAGGTTTATTATGGAGCCACCGTGCGCAAAACCGGCAGCCCATGGACGCGCGGGGATGACAACTCGCTGGACCGGGCCCGCGTGGACCTGCCGGGCGACAAGCTGTTCCGCGGCAACAGCAAGCTCTACTGGGACAACGACAGCAACGGCAGCACCATGCTGCACAACCGCATCCACCGCTACTGGCTCTATCTTTTCGGCGTCAACGGGGTGCAGAACGAGGTCTGCCGCATCGCTAAAAACAACGGTGCCTACACGGTCCGCGAGACCAGCGAGGTCTTCGACAAGGACTTGCTGGACCGCCTCTGGGAGAACGGCAGCGACGGCTGGTTTTACGAGGTCGATGACAAGTTCTGGATCGGTGACGACGGCAGCAGCCGCCTGGACAGCACCGACGGCACCTGGGACTACAATCCGGCCAACAGCCCCGGCGCGGAGAACCCGGTGACCTATCAGAACAGCTACATTCCCAAATCCCGCGAATCCGAATACGACTTCAGCCAGCTCACCGAATGGTTCCGGCAGATCGAGACCCGCTCCACCACCATGACGCAGCGGCAGATGGAGAGCATGATCGACATCCGGCAGTTTGCCGCCTACGCCGCCGTCCGCGGCTACAGCGCGGACTGGGACAACTTCACCATGAGCCGTGGCAAGAACGGCTTCGTCTACAACCGCTCCACGGACCACAAATGGGTGCCCATGCACTGGGACAGCGACCTGTCCTTCGATCCGGGACAGGCCAGTGCCCCCGCCATCGGCAGCCTGACCAATATCGGCACCTTCTACAGCCGACCCTTTGTGCGCCGCTACCTGAACTACTACTACACCAAGATGCTGGGGGAATACGCCCCCAACGGCCCGCGTCTTAAAGCTTGGATCGCGGCGGAGGAGGCCGTGAGCAGCGGCTACAACGTGCCCGGCACCTATGTCAGCTGGGCCACCGGCGCGCGGCCGGGGGTCATCCGCAACTTCATCGGCACCGCCACCCTGAACGCCCCCTTCGCCCTGACCAACCCTCCGGCCACCGCCACCACGGACACGGTGGACGTCACCGGCACTGCCCCGGCGGCGGGTTATGAGATCATCTGCGTGGACCATCCGGAGGCGGTCTTCACCTGGAGTGGCACCACCACCGCCACCACCACGCTGTGGAAAGCCACCGGCATCCGTCTGGCGGAGGGGGTGAACACGCTGGTCTTCCGCCTGCTGGACGCCAGCGGCGCGCAGGTCGGCACGGACTTCACTCAGGTCATTACCAAAACAGGCAATTCCCTGCCGGTGATGCAGCTGACCACCGACCCCGCCTCCCTGAATGTGCCGGTGGGCCACGCCATCACCTTGGACGCCGGTGGCAGCACGGATCCGGAGAACGCCGCCCCTCTGACTCTGGCCTGGATGGTCTCCCCCGCCACCGGCTGGACCATCACCGCCAGCACCGCCAGCGCGCGGACTCTGGTCTTCAGCCGCTCTGGCGCCTACACCGTCACGGTGCAGGGCACGGATGCCGCAAACCAGAGCGCCAGCACTTCGCTGGACCTGACGGTTTACAGCGACACGGACTTCGACTCCTTCAGCGGCGACTACCTGACCGCCTACACCCTGCGGGATGTGAAGCTGCTGGACAACTATGCGCCGGACACCTGGGTGTCCCTGCATGAGACCGAAAACAATCTTGTCCTGCAGATCACCGACAGCGCCGCCCGGCCTCTGACCACCGCCAGTCCCGGATTCCCGCGTGTCACCCGTCCTGTGCCGGCGGCCACGGATTTCATGATCCAGACCGATCTCACCTTGGCCGGCCGCCAGTTTGGAGCTTTCATCACCGGGCTTTATCTGGAGACCACGGAGGCCGGTGTGCCGGCCGGTTATGTGTTCGGTCTTCAGGACGGCACCAGCATCGCCGTGCAGAAGGCCAGCGGCGAGGGCGGAGCCTATGCGGCTGTGGGCAGCACCCCCTGGCCGGGCAATGATTCCCCCGCCCTGCGCATCAGCCGGTCCGGCACCGCCCTGGCCTTTCAGCTGCGCGTGGATGGCCGGTGGACCACAGTGGGGTCTGTGACCCTGCCGGACGGTGCCACAGCCTCCGTCGGCGGCCTATTCTCCGCCACGCCCTTGGCCACGTCTGTGAAGACAGCCTTCGATTATCTGCTGATCGCCGATCCCGCGCACCAGAGCCGTCTCACCGAAGATCTGCGCATCACCGAAATCATGTATAAACCCCCGGGCGGCGGTGTGGAGTATCTGGAACTCGGCAACATCGGCACTGCGCCTCTCGATCTCACAGGCGTGTATTTTGACGACGGCAAGCCCTTCGATCTCTTCACCTTCGGAGCTATCAGTCTTCCCCCCGGCGGTTTTGTGACCGTCACCCAGGACACGGCCGCCTTCCGTGCGATTTACGGCCAGAATGCGGTGGTGGCCGGGCAATACAGCGGAGCGCTCAACAACGCCGGCGAGCGCATCGTGCTGAAGGATCCGCAGGGCAATGTCATCCAGGACTTCTCCTACGGCTCCAGTGCTCCCTGGCCCACCGCTCCTGACGGCAGCGGACGCTCGCTGGAGATTCTGTTCCCCCGCGGCACCTACGACGATCCCGCGAACTGGCGTCCCAGCGCGGAGATGGGCGGCACGCCCGGCAGCGCCGGGGCCGGCTATGACACCGACGGGGATGGCCAGAGCGATCGCACGGAAATTGCCTTCGGCACCGATCCAACGAATCCGGGTTCCTATTTCCGGATCGATTCCGTGACCCTCAACGCCAGCGGCCAGCCGGTCATCTTCTGGCAGGGCTCCGCCAGTGTGAACTACATCATCCAAGCCAGCTCCGATCTGAATTCCGGCAACTGGCAAACCTTGGGCACCGTTGCCGGCACCGTCCCCGTCACCAGCTTCACTGACACCACAGCCACACTCCCGGGACGCCGCTTCTACCGCATCGCGGGCACGGGTTTTTAAAGCCGGCATCCAACCGGCCGGCAGTCCTTCCGGATCCGGAGGCCACCTCTGAATTCGGGCTTCGAACCCGGCCGGGGCCGGAATAGAGTGAAATGCCGCCCCCCTGCTTCGCGTCCATGGGAATTGAAGGCTCCCTCCACAGGACTTTGCATGATTTGCCACCTGCTGATATTGAACGATTTTCATCAAATATCAGAGTCTGACCCAACCCGGTTCGCTGTTCAAGATTATGAACTTCTAAAGTTAGGATTGAGCACGCTCAAATTTTGAAATATTCAAAAAAGCAGGCGGTTAATTTTTGCCGCAGTAGTTGATTTAAGACTGGCTGAAGGTTAATCACGGGAAACAAATGCTTTCTCATCCGCATAGCCGGCAAGTACTGGTTTCCACCGACGGCGGAGTCATGCCGGTTCCTGGCCACTGTTCTTTTGATCTATGAACTGGTTTATCAATCTGAAGACCCGCACCAAGCTCCTGCTGGGTTTTGGATGCATCAATCTCCTGCTGGCTGTCGTGGCCGCCGTGACCTTCCATGCCCTCTTGGATATCCAGACCGACTATGATGTGACCACTGATCTCAGCCATCTGGAAAGCAACATTCAGACCCAGCGGGGCAGCCTGCTGATCCTGCTTTCGATGACTGATCCTGTCCAGCAAAATGCCAAGGTAACCGAAATAAAGGGCCGGACAGAAGCGAACACCCAGCTGATCGACACCCTCAAGTCTCGGACGGCATCACTCCCCGGACTTGATGCGCGTCTGGATGCATGGGTGCGCAAGCGCAACGAATACACCACCCTCCGCGATGCAAAAATGATTCCAATCGTCATGGCAGGCAAGCTTGAGGAGGCCCGTGTCTTGGCGGTCGGTGAGGAATCACGTCTTTTTGAGGAGATGAGGGCTCTTGGCCATCAGGCTCTCGACGCCGCAAAGGAGGAAGTGCATAGGGAGGTGCGACAAGCCATGACGCTGGTGACGGGTCTGGGAGCCGGTTCCATCGTGATCGGCCTGCTGCTGGCGGTGACGCTCAACCGCATCATTGCCCGGCCGCTGGTGGAGATTGCCGGTGCCGCCGGCGAGATTGCCCGGGGAAATCTTGATGTCGCCCTCAACCACACCTGGCGCAGCGACGAGGTGGGCATGCTCAGAAATGCCTTCGGCATCATGACCGCATCCCTGCAGACCATGGCCGCCAATGCGGAGCAAGTGGCGGGCGGGAATTTGACCGTGACCATCACGCCCCAGTCCGCGAAGGACAAGCTGGGGAACGCCCTGTCAACCATGGTGCAGCGGCTTTCCCTCCTCATCGGCCAAGTGCAGCGGTCCGGCATTCAGGTGACCACCTCCGGCACGGAGATAGCCGCCACTGCCCGCGAGCAGCAGGCCACTGCCAGTGAAATCTCCTCCACCACGACGGAGATCGGGGCTACGGCCAAGGAGATTTCGGCCACCTCGAAGGAGCTGGTGAAGGCCATGAGGTCCGTAACCGGCATCGCGGAGGAGACTGCCGCCCTGGCTGTCAACGGACAGTCCGGCCTTGTCCGCATGGAGGCCACCATGACCCAGATCATGGACGCCTCGGGCTCCATCAATGCCCGCCTCGCGGTGCTCAGTGAGAAAGCCGGCAATATCAACAAGGTGGTGACCACTATCACCAAGGTCGCGGACCAGACGAACCTGCTCTCTTTGAACGCCGCCATCGAGGCGGAGAAAGCCGGTGAGTACGGGCGCGGGTTCGCCGTGGTGGCCACGGAGATCCGCCGGCTGGCGGACCAGACGGCGGTGGCCACCTCCGACATCGAGCAGATCGTCAAGGAAATGCAGACCGCCGTCTCCGCCGGGGTGATGGGCATGGATAAATTCTCGGAGGAGGTGCGGCGCGGGGCGGAGGTGGTGGATCAGGTGGGTGCCCAGCTGACGGTGATCATCGACAAGGTGCAGACCCTGACCCCAAATTTCGAAACCGTGAACGAGGGCATGCAGTCGCAGTCGCTCGGGGCTCAGCAGATCAGCGAGGCCCTGATCCAGCTCGGTGAGGCCGCCCAGCAGACGGTGGAGTCCCTGACCCAGTCCAACCAAGCGATCCGCCAGTTGAACGAGGTCACCGCGGCGCTCCAGAGCGGGGTCTCCAAATTTAAAATCGAAGGCTGAGGCCGTCGGTCATGCTGCTCCTCATCTTCCAGATCGGCGCGCACCGCTTCGCCTTGGACACCCGGCAGGTGGTCCGGGTGCTGCCCATGGTGGAGCACCGGCCCCTGCCGCAGGCGCCTCCGGGCGTGGCGGGCGTGTTCGACTATCGGGGCACACCCGTGCCGCTGATCGATCTGTCCGCCATCGCACTGGGCTCCCACGCGTCTGTCCGGATGAGCACGCGCATTATTCTGGTGCAGTATGAGGACGGTGCCGGAGCCCATCCGCTGGGGCTGATGGCGGAGAAAACCACGGAGACCCTGCGGCGCACGGAGGCCGATTTCACTGATTCCGGCCTCACCATGGAGCGCGCGCCCTGGCTGGGCCCCATCACGCATGATGACCAAGGCATGATTCAGCGGGTGGAGGTCCAAGCCCTGCTGCCGGACTCCGTCCGGGCGGTCCTGTTCCGCCAGCCTCAACCCTCCTTCGCCACCGCGCTGTAATGGATCCGGACCCCATCGCGAAGGTAATCCGGCAGGCCATCGGCGTGGATGCCGAAACCATCGGACGCCTCAGCCTAGCAAACGCCGTGCGCGCCCGCATGAAGGCCTGCGGGATTTCTGATATTCACACCTACCACCGGCAGCTGCTGGAGAGCGGCGGCGAACTGACGCAGCTGATCGAACTGGTGGTGGTGCCGGAAACCTGGTTTTTCCGCACTCCAGAGGCCTTTGCGGCACTGGCTGGGATGGTGCACCGGGAATGGCTGCCCGCCCATGCGGCCGGGCAGCTGCGTGTTCTCAGCGTCCCCTGCTCCACCGGAGAGGAGCCCTACACTATCGCCATGGCGCTGCTGGACTCCGGGTTGCCCGCCGACCGGTTTCAAATCGACGCCATCGACATCAGCTGGCGGGCGCTGGAGCAGGCCCGCCGGGCGGTCTATGGGAAAAACTCCTTCCGCGGAGGCGACCTTGGATTCCGGGGAAGATACTTCTCCGAAGTGCCGGGCGGTTTTGAGCCCGGGGCCGCCGTGAAAGAGCGCGTGATGTTCCGCCACGGCAATCTGGTGGCCGGCGAGGGGCTGCCAGGGCTGGGGAACTATGACGCCATCTTCTGCCGGAATGTGCTGATCTATTTCGACACCCCGACTCAGGAGCAGGTGGTGCGGAATCTGGCGCGGCGGCTGACTCCGGAGGGACTGCTGTTTGTGGGCCCCTCGGAAACCTTTGCGACCCGGAGCGCCGGATTTTCCCCGGTGGATTTTCCAGGCGCCTTCGCCTGCCGCCGCTCCCCTCAAGCGGCGGTCCCCCTGTCCCAGGGAACGCCGCCCCGTTCCCTGACTCCCTCCTTCGTTGCTTCCGCCATCACTCCGCCAAACCGGGAGCCGGCAAAAAAGGCGGGTCCCAAAGCTCCGGCGGCACGCAAACCGGCACTGGCGGAGAAAGCCCCGCGCCTGACACCGGCACCGGCACCGGCGGCTGCCCCGCCCGCGGGCCGGGAGCTGGAGACCGCCCACCGGTTGGCCAACAGTGGAAAACTCACGGAAGCCCTGGGCCTGACCGAGGCTTGGCTCCGGAAGCACCCCCCCGCAGCGGACGCTTACTATTTGCTGGGCCTGATCCGCGACACCATGGACCATCCGGAGGAGGCGGTCCGGCATTACCGCCGGGCGCTGTATCTGAAGCCCAATCATCAGGAAACGCTTCTGCATTTCGCCCTGCTGCTGGACCGGCAGGGCGATCCGGCGGGTGCCCGGCGTCTCCGGACCCGCGCCCGGCGCGGTGAGGAGGTGAACCGCCCATGAGCACCGACCCGCCAGCGCCCGACAGCAGCAGCAACAGCGCCGCCGTCTCCGGCCAGGACGGAGCGCTGCGTCTGCTGGACCGCGAGCCCCCCGCAGGCTATATCCACGAGTGGACGGAGAGGATCGCCGGGGAAAGGAAAGCCGCTGAGTCCGGCACCCAATCCGCGCTCGTTTTCCGCATCGGCCCGGAATGGCTGGCACTGCCTCCGGGCATCTTTCAGGAAGTGGCCGAGCGGTGCCCGGCACACAGCCTGCCCCACCGCCAGGACGGGGTGGTCAAAGGCATCGTCAACATCCGCGGCGAGCTGGTTGTCTGTGTTTCCCTGGCCACCGTGCTGGGGCTGGCCAGCGAGCCCCCGGCCATCAGGGAGCCGGGCCGCAGGATGTATGGCTTGGTGCTGGTGGCAAACCGTGCCGGCAACCGCTTGGCATTCCCGGTGAATGAGGTGCATGGAGTGCTCCGCTATCAGCCCGGGGAACTGCGCGCCCTGCCCGCCACGCTGGCGGAGAGCAAAGTCACCTACACCTTGGGACTGCTGCCCTGGGGGGGCCGGACCGTGGGCTGTCTGGATGACGAGCTTCTTTTTTACACCCTCAACCGGAGTCTGGCGTGAGCGGCTTTGACAGCGGCGATCTGAGCGATTTCTCCCTGACGGATCTCTTCCGCATGGAGGTGGAGGCGCGAACGGCCGCCATGACGGAGTCCCTGCTGGTCCTGGAGCAGGATGGCGATCCGGGCCCCGCCTTGGAGGAGCTGATGCGTGGCGCCCATTCCCTCAAGGGCGCCGCCGGCATGGTGGACCACAAAGCCGTGTCCGCAATCGCACACCATATGGAGGACTGCTTCGTCGCGGTGCAGAATGGACGGATCACCCTCGGGCGGGACCACATGGACCTGCTGCTGGGCGGGATGGACCTCATCTCCCGCGCCGCCCAGGGCCCGGAGGATGACGCCGCTTTCCTTCAGCCGGAGGTGGAGGCCTTTCTTCAAGCCCTCGCCGCCTCCATTGCCGAAAAGCCCGCCGCCGCCCACGCACCGCCCGCGGCCACTGAAGCCCCTGTGCCCGCTCCGGATCCCGGACCCGACCGGGGGGCGGATTCTGACTCCGTTTCAACAGCAGCATCATCCGTGGAAACAGTCACCGCCGGCACGGCTTCATTCTCGGCGCCTGCAACGGCGGCGGCATCAGACCCCGGACCTGAAATCCAGTCCCCTCCACCGCCGGGGCCGGAGAAGGAAACTCCCGCCACCTCCGCCGCCAAAAACACAGAGGCCGCCAGCCGTTCGCTGAAGGTTTCGGCGGAGAACCTGAACCGGTTGCTAGCCTTTGCCGGCGAATCCGTGGTGGCGTCGCGCTGGGTGAACACCTTTGCGGGCGGTCTTCAGCGTTTGAAGCAGCTGCATATCGGCATCAGCCAGTCCCTCACACAGCTGCACCAGCTGGTTTCCGACACCAAAATGAGTGTGCGGGTTCAGTCGCGGTTCGTGGAAATCCAGGACCGCGCCGGTGGATGCTTGGACCTGCTGGCGGAGCAACTGGACAGCCTGGAGCTTTTTGACCGGCGTTTCCACGGTCTCTCCAGCCGCCTCTACCAGGAGGTCATCGATTGCCGCATGCGTCCCTTTTCCGAGGGCCTGCACGGCATCCCCCGCATGGTGCGCGACGCCGCCCGCTCGCTCGGCAAGGAGGTGCGGCTGGAAATCCTGGGCGGCACCACCCCGGTGGACCGCGATGTGCTGGAGCGGACCGAGGCTCCCTTGGGGCACCTGCTGCGCAATGCGGTGGACCACGCCATCGAGATGCCGGAGGACCGGATCCTGGCAGGAAAACCCCCGGAGGGCAAAGTGCGTGTGGAGGCCCGCCACAGCGCCGGTATGCTGCTCATCGAGGTCACGGACGACGGGCGGGGCATCGATCCGGAGCTGATCCGCCAGGCGGTGGTCCGGAAGAACCTGACCACCCGCGAAGTGGCCGCCGGGATGTCCGCGGACGAACTGCTGGAGTTCCTTTTCCTGCCGGGCTTCAGCATGAAGGACACCGTCACCCGGCTCTCCGGGCGCGGGGTCGGGCTGGATGTGGTGCAGGCCATGATCCGCGAGGTGGGCGGCGGGGTGCGTATTTTCTCCACGCCCGGCAAGGGCACGCAGTTCCAACTGCAGCTGCCGATCACTCTCTCCGTGCTGCGGACGCTGCTGGTGGAGATCGGCGGTGAGCCCTACGCCTTCCCGCTGGCCCGCATCACGGCGGTGGTCAAGGTGCCGCGCGGGCGGATCGAGTCCATCGAGGGACGCGAGCATTTCCCCTACGGGGACCAGCAGGTGGGGCTCGTTACCGCGCATCAGGTGCTGGGCGTGGAGCAGCCGCCGTCCTCCGGTGAGGAGGTGCCCGTGATCGTGCTGGGCTCCAAATCCAACCGCTTCGGCGTGGTGCTGGACAAGTTGCTGGGGGAGCGTGAGCTGGTGGTGCTGCCACTGGATCCCCGGCTGGGTAAAATCAAGGACATCAGCGCCGCCGCCCTCATGCCGGACCAGTCCCCGGTGCTGATCGTGGATGTGGATGACATGGCCCGCTCCATCGAACTCCTGGTCTCCGGCGGCCGGCTTACCCAAGTGCAGCGCTCCGGCTCAGCGGACACCGACCGGCGGCGCAAGCGCGTGCTGGTGGTGGACGACTCCCTGACAGTCCGCGAGCTGGTGCGCAAGTCCATCAGCAACCGCGGCTACGAGGTGGAGACCGCCGTGGACGGCATGGATGGCTGGAACGCGGTGCGCACCGGGAATTACGATCTGGTGGTCACGGATGTGGACATGCCCCGGCTGGATGGGATAGAATTGGTCACTCTTATTAAAAAAGACAGCCGCCTGCATGCCCTGCCCGTCATGATTGTTTCCTACAAGGACCGTGAGGAGGACCGCCGGCGCGGTCTGGAGGCGGGGGCGGATTATTACCTGACCAAAAGCAGCTTCCACGATGAGACCCTGTTCCAAGCGCTGCATGACCTGATCGGAGAGGCCGAAACATGAGAGTGGCCATCGTCAATGACATGCCTATGGCCGTGGAGGCCGTATCGCGCCTGCTCAGGGCCGCGGAGCATCAGGTGGCCTGGACGGCCTGCAATGGCCATGAGGCCATTGAGCGCTGCGCCGGAGACCGCCCGGACCTGATTCTGATGGATCTTTTCATGCCCGTCCTCGACGGGGTGGACGCTACCCGGAGGATCATGCAGGACACTCCGTGCCCGATCCTGATCGTGACCGCCAGCGTGGACCACCACACCTCAAAGGTTTTCGAGGCTCTGGGTGCCGGCGCGCTGGATGTGGTCATCACCCCGGTGCTGGGCGCGGACGGTCTGGGCTCGGGCGGCACGGCGCTGCTGGGGAAAATCCGGATGCTGAGCCGGCTGATCACCGGCCGGGCTCCCGGTCCGGCGTCGTCGGAGAACCCCCCGGACACCACGGCGGAGCCCCTTTCCAAGGCGCGGAACCAACTGGTCGCCATCGGCTGCTCCGCTGGCGGGCCGGCGGCGCTGGCCACGGTGCTGGGCAGCCTACCCCCGGATTTCGCCGCCGCCATCGTGATCATCCAGCACGTGGACGAGCAGTTCGCCCCTCTGCTGGCCAAGTGGTTGAACGAACAGTCCCCGCTGCCGGTGCGCATCGCCGACGATGGCGACCAGCCGGAGCCCGGCACCGTGCTGCTGGCCGGCCGGAATGACCATCTCATCTTTTCCGGCGCCCGCCGGTTCAGCTACACCCCGGAGCCCGAATCCTGCTCCTACCGGCCCTCCGTGGATGTCTTCTTTGAAAGTGTGGTGCGCCATTGGAAAGGCCGGACCGCGGGTGTGCTGCTCACGGGCATGGGCCGCGACGGAGCCAAGGGACTGAAGGCGCTCCGCGACCACGGTGTCCCGACCATCGCCCAGGACCAGACCAGCTGCACGGTCTACGGCATGCCAAAGGCCGCGGCCATGATTGGGGCGGCTGTTGAAATTTTGCCTTTGGATCAGATCGGGCCGCGGTTGGTCCGGCTCTTCCCATCCGTCCAAATGCCTGCTGCCCCATGAATTCCGATGTGACCACACCTTCAGAACCTTCAGCACCGCAACCCGGTGCCCGGCCCATCACCGTGCTGCTGGTGGACGATCAGGTGTTTATCGGGGAGGTGGTGCGCCGCATGCTCCTTGGCGAGCCCGATATTTCCTATCATTTCTGCGCGGATGGTGCGCAGGCGGTCCGCCGGGCGCAGGAGCTGCGCCCGGATGTGATCCTTCAGGACTTGGTGATGCCCGGCGTGGACGGCATCGATCTCGTGCGGCAGTACCGCTCCCATGAGTTGACCGCATCCAGCGCGGTCATCCTCCTCTCCTCCACCGAGGACGCCGCCACCCGCGCCCGCGCCGACGAGGCCGGCATCAGCGGATTCATGGTTAAACCCCCACCCAAAGCGGCGCTGGTGGCCCGGATCCGGGAAGTGACCGCCAGACCCTAAATTTCCGGACATCCGGCATCGGAGGATCCACTCACGCCGGGAAGGACGGGGGCTCTGCCCGGTTTGGAAAATCCGCCCCCGCGATAACAGCCATCCCAGCCCACCCCCATGAGTGACCTGCTCTCCCAATTGCCGGCTGTGCTTGTCCAGTTCCTCCGTGCAAACGGAGGCCGGACTATCCGGTTCGATCCCTCGGTGATGCCGCAGATGCAGATGGATGCCGTCGAGTTCCGCACTCCGGATGAATTGAAACTCTCCAGCTTTGAGGTGGACACTGGAGAGTATTATGAGAACCACGGGGAGACCGGCGAGGACCCTGACCTCCAATATCTGATCGAAGGCATTGGAGCATTTCCATAATTTTTGTGGTCTTGATCCGGAATCGGGTTAAATTTGTCCAATGAAGACTTTGAAGACCCTTTCCCTTGACCTGCGCGAGCGTATTGTGGCCTGCTGTGACGCCGGGGTGGAGACCCAGGCGCGGATCGCCGCCCGCTTCATGGTGTCTTTGGGCATGGTCAAAAAACTCCTCCTTCAGCGCCGGCGCACGGGTTCGGTGGAGAACCGGCGTTTTCTTTGCGGCCGCAAGCCCGTCCTTTTGGAGAGCCAGCGTCAGGCCATGGCGGAGCTTCTGGCGAAGGAGCCGGATCTGACGCTGGCCGCGCTCAAGGAGCGCCTGGGGCTGGAATGCACCCTGGCCACCGTCCACAACGCCCTGGGGGACATTGGATTGAAATATAAAAAAAGACGCTGCGCGCCAGTGAGCAGGACCGGGAGGACGTCGCCCGGGCACGGACTGAGTGGGCGGAGCGGCAGCCGGATCTGAATCCGGAAAAGCTGGTGTTCATCGATGAGTCCGCCGCCAAAACCAACATGGTCCGGCTGTATGGCTGGGGGCCGCGCGGCGGGCGCCTGCATGCCCATGCCCCGGCGGGCCACTGGAACACCACCACCATGATCCCTCTCCATCCGCCTGGACGGCACCACCGCGTGCATGACCATCAAGGGCGCGGCGGACACGGAGGTCTTCCGGACTTATGTCCAGGAGCTCCTGCTCCCCACGCTGCGCCCCGGCGATGTGGTGGTCATGGACAACCTGCGCGCCCATAAAAGCGCGCCCGCCATCGCCCTGATCCAAGGTGCGGGCGCGGAGGTGAGGTTCCTGCCGCCTTATTCCCCCGACCTCAATCCCATCGAAAAGATGTGGAGCAAGGTGAAAACCTCCCTGCGCAGGACTGCGGCCCGGACGCATGAGAAGCTGCTGGAGGCCATCTCGGCGGCGCTGGACGCGGTGAGTTCGAAGGATGCCAGAGGATGGTTCGGCTCGTGCGGCTACAATATTAATTGAAATGCTCTAATTCCACTTTGTTAAATTTTGAAGTTAAATCGTTGACAATCAACGATTTAAGCGAATTGCACGGAATTGTTCACATAAGTCACAAATAATTGATAATGAATGTTTTGTGACTTATAGGCCATAAAACAGAACCAATACAGCACGAAACGATGTAATCCGGACAATTCCGTGCTAAAATGGGGACAGGCAGATTTGCAAATGCCCTACACATGAACGCAACTGCACGGTGCCAACAGTGTGACTTGCCGCTCGCCGGTCAGGAGATGAACGGGCAATGCATTAATTGTCTGCTCAATCTGGCGCTGAATATACCGACCGAAGTCGTATTTGCCCAAGAGGAGCTCTGCGAAGGATTGGCGGCTCTCCAGGAGTCGGCTGGATTACAGATCGGGCAATACCGGCTGCTGCAAAAAATTGGCAAGGGCGGCTTCGGGACGGTCTGGATGGCGGAGCAAAGCGAGCCGGTGCAGCGGCGTGTGGCTCTGAAAATCCTTGGCATCGGCATGGATACCCGTGAATTCATCGTCCGCTTCGAGCAGGAACGTCAGGCGCTGGCGATCATGGACCATCCGAATATTGCCAAGGTCTTCGACGCCGGCGCCACAGGCAGCGGACGGCCGTTCTTTGTCATGGAACTGGTGGATGGTCTGCCGATCACGAAGTTCTGCGATGGGCACAAGCTGCCTCTAAAGGCGCGGCTGGGACTGTTCCTCGAAGTTTGCCGCGCCATTCAGCACGCCCATCAGAAAGGTATTATCCACCGCGACATCAAGCCGTCCAACATCCTGGTCGAGCTGGATGGCGACGTGCCGGTTCCGAAAGTCATCGACTTTGGCATCGCGAAAGCCATTCACGGCAAGCTCGCCGGCGAAACAGTGCTCACGCGAATCGAGCAGTTCATCGGGACGCCGGTGTATATGTCGCCGGAGCAGGCCGCCATGGTGCCCGACATCGATACCCGCTCCGACATCTATGGGCTTGGAATTTTGCTCTATGAACTGCTGACGGGGAAGCCTCCATTCGATGCAAAATTGCTGATTTCAGCCGGTTTTGATGAATTGAGGCGCATCATCCGCGAAGTCGAACCGGCCCGGCCATCCTCAAGAGTGGGTGCCGTTTCCCCGGAGGAACGCACGGCGTTGGCAACCGCGCGGCAGATCGTGCCATCGAAAATCACCCGGATGATTGAGTCGGATCTTGACTGGATCGTGATGAAGGCCATCGACAAGGACCGCACGCGCCGCTACGAAACTGTCAACGGGTTCATCCGGGACATCCAACGCTTTCTCGCCAGCGAACCGGTGAGCGCCACTCCGCCGAGCGCCGCCTACAAGTTCCGCAAATTTGCCCGACGCAATAAAGCCCTTCTGAGCATGGCAGCGGTTATCGCAGCCGTGCTGGTTGCCGCGGCCATCGTCAGCTTATGGCATGCCGCGCGCGCATCGGATGCCTGGAAAGAGGCGATGGCAAAGACCGAGGATGAAAAAGCGGCGCGCGAGGACGCTGAGGCAATCTCCGCGTTTCTGATTGACACGTTCCACAGTCCCGATCCCGCGATTGATGGACACAGGATCACCGTCTCGGAAGTTCTCGCCCGCGCGGTTGTCAGGCTGGATGCCGACCTTTCCGGCCAGCCGGCGCGGCAACGCCAGTTAAGACTGGTTCTGGGAAAGACCTACACCGGCCTTGGACTTTAAACCGAAGCTATTTCCCTGCTGGAGAAGGTTCGCGACTACGATCTCATAACATATGGGGCGGCGAATCCCGTCACCTTGGAGACGGGCACTGTTCTGGCTGGTTTATACAGTTACGCAGGCAGGAGACAGGAGGCTTTGGAAATAAGGGAGAAGGTCCTGGCGATGCGCCGGAAGCTGCTTGGCCCCGAACATGCGGACACTCTTGCCGCAATGTATAATCTAACTCTTTCCTACGCTGAGACCGGCCGCCGGAAGGAAGAATCCGAACTGCGGCGGGAGGCCCTCGCGCTCGACCGCAGACTGGCGGGCGCTTCAAGCGTTCCCTCGCTCGTTTACAAACGTTTCCTCGCCGATGATCTCGGAGCCGGATTGGATGGCGGCACCATCGAAGCCCGGCGGGATGCCCTGGCTTTCGCGCGCCGGGAATCCGGACCGGAGCACACTGCGACACTTTGGGCGATGACCGAACTGGCGCAGTCCCTGAGCGACGCCGGACACAAAGAGGAAGCCCTCAGAATGCGTCAGGAGCTGCTTTCGCTGCGGGAAAAAACAAGCCCTCCCAACCATCCGGACACTCTCTTCACAAAAGCCAATCTGGCACAGTCGCTGTATGACAACGGTCGTTTGGACGAGGCTCTGAAGCTGCGCGAGGAAGTACTGGCCCTGGACCGGGAGCATCTGGGCCGGGAGCATAAATACACGCTTTGGGCGATGTCGGAGCTTGCCCAGTCCCACATAGCCAAGGGCCGTCGGGATGAAGCGCACAGGCTCCTGGAGGAGGTGGTCGAGATCCGCCGCAAAACGGATGGCCCCGCAGGCGCCCACATGCTCGAAGCAATGCATCAACTGGCGGGCGCTTACGGGGAGGCGGACGGGCTTCCCAAACAGGTTGCATTGCGCGAGGAGATTCTAAGAATTCGCCGCGGGGCCTTTCCCGCTGACGATCCCGATACACTCGCGGCGACGACTTATCTCGCGAACTGTTACCGGGCCTCCCGACGCCTGAAGGAGGCGATCGAGCTTCAGGAACCGGCGCTCGCCGCCATCCGGCGCGCGCTGCCCGCCGGCCACCCCTTTCTGATTGATGCTCTCACCAACATGGCGGCCTGCTATGAACTGAACGGCCAGCCGGAGAAGGCGATTCAATTGCGCGGGGAACTGGCGGGCATGCGGGAGAGGAATGGAAAATAGCCGTGCCCAAGCCTCATCGATGAAACCTTTCTGTAACCAGCCTGGGTGAATCCTGTAGTAATCCATGAAGGCGGCGGGTGCCATCCGCATGCGCCGGAGTAAAAATATGAAACTCACCAAGGACCTTAACCGATTCCTTCGTTGCCGCCGGCCCGCATTCGTTCTCCGGTCGCTGTCCTTTCTCCCGATGCTCAGCATCAGCGCCGTCGCCCGGGATTCGGTCGGCGGCGGGTGGCTTCACGGAGGAGCCGACGCGGAGTATTTCGGGAATTCGGACCTCAGCGGCGTTCCAGCCTTCACCAGGAGGGACGTGCGCGTGGATTTCGATTGGGGAACGCAACGAGGTCCGGGCGGCTCCCGGTCTCCGGGGTTTGCGGATATCGGCGCGGACCGTTTCTCAGTGCGCTGGACCGGGCAAATCATGGCGCGCAACACGGAGGTCTATCAATTCGAGGTTCGTTGTGATGATGGCGCCCGTCTATTCATCAGGCCCGCGGGCGCCGAAACATGGACGACGCTGATCGATCACTGGAATGAGCCCGGCACTTATGTGGCGCCGATCGCGCTAACGTCCGGGGAAACGTTTGATCTCCGATTGGAATACCGCGAAATAACCGGCGCGGCGGCCTGCCGACTGGGCTGGTCGAGCCCGGGGACCCCTCCCGAAGTGATCGATAGCGCCACGCTTGCCGGCATCAATGTCTACACCTACGCGGCCCAGCTCTGGGCGAATGCTTTGGACGGAGGCCGGGATGAATGGCGGGATCCTGGCTTTTCAGACAACAGCTCCCTCTGGCCCGCGCGCGACAGCAATGGATGGCCGATGGGCGACGGTGTCAACGTGGTGTGGGAAGGAGCGGACCCGGCCGACCGCGCGGGAACCTATTTTCTGAAATTCACCGGAAGCGCGGAAGTGACGACAAGATCCAACAACGGCTATTTCCGCAGGGGAGACACCGCTCACGGACTGATTCTTCCGTCCGGCGCAGGCTACGACGCCGCCACCAACACCACCCGCGCGCTCATGGATGCGCCACCCTCCGATATCCTCTATCTGAGCTTTGCGAATACGCGGCGACACCCCGCCGACACAACATCGACGGGAGTCTCGGACGTTATACTCATGCGTCCCATCGCGCCCGGAAGCGCAACGCCGCACGCGCCGGGAACTTTTTTCACCCGCGCCCTCAGTGAGGCATTCAAGCGCTACTCAACCCTGCGCTGGATTTTGAATCAGGACACAGACCGGGACTGGTCCGACCGGGTTCCCCCCTCGTATTCATCGCACGTGAACATCGGTGAGATGAGACATTGGGAGCGAATGGTTATGCTCAGCAATGAGACCGGAAAGGATCTGTATCTGTGCCTCCCTGTGCGGGCCACGAATGACTATGTCACCAAAGTCGCCCAGCTCCTCCGCTACGGGTCTGATGGGATCAACCCTTACACCGACGAGCAGGCCCACCCCGTATATCCGCCCCTGAACCCGAACCTCCGGATAATTGTGGAGCGGGAAAATGAAGTCTGGAACTGGAGTTTCGCCAATTCCGAAAACAATCTCCACGACGTGCGGATGGCGGAGGCGGCAAACACCGCCGACTGGCAGGCGGTCAACTATGATGGCGCTTACACCGCGAACGTCGATGGGGCATGGCTTCGTTGGCATGCTTTGCGCACGGTGCGTGTCTCGCAACTCTTCCGCGGGGTTTTTGGGGATTCCCAAATGGGGAGCCGGGTGCGGGTGGTTTTCGAATATCAATACGACAATGCGAATGGAACGGCGGACGGCGCGCTGCCTTTTTTGGACAACTTCTTCAACAATGCCGATGGCCTGCCCCACGTTTCCGATCCGCATCCGTTGAATTACCATCTCTGGGGAGCGGGCGGGGCTGTGTATTATGGGGCGCGCAACCCGAATGGCTCCCAGACTCAATTCAGCTTCAACAATCCCGGTTTCGAAAGTCCGGCCCTCGCCGCGGGCACCGCTTTGCAAAATCCTGATGGCGCGCAATGGACCTTCACCGGCACCGCCGGAATTTATCGCAAAGGAGAGCCGGCGCCCGCGCTGACGAATGGCACGCTGGGGGCGTCCGGCAATACGCTGACTGAACCCGGGGCCATCGGCTGCGGTTTCATGACCGGTGCCAGCCGCCTTGGTGTTTATGAACTTGGACGCTGGGCGGTGAGCGGCAACCGCGGCCTTCACGAATTGAGGATCATCCGGGCGGGTGATCAGGCAACGGTCGCCTTTGCCAGGGTCGATCTCGATGGGGCCGAAAGTGGGCAGTACTGCTATACACCGCTGCAACAGCCCGCCATCCTCGAAGCGAATACCCGATACTATCTGATGAGCAGTGAAAACGGGAACGGCGCCGGTGACACCTACCACGATAATGCGGCGGTCGACGCCGTGGGCGGTATTTCCGTGCAGGCGCGCGTGCAGGCCACCTATGGCGAACCTTCGTGGAACAGTGCCACTTGGAATTTCGTGGAAGTGGAGAGCGGCAGCCGCACATTCGGCCCGGTGAATTTTCGCTGCATGGTGGATCCTGTCCCGGGCCTCGGGTTTCCGCCGGCGGCGCCCGCCGGATCACAGGCCGCATGGATCGCCGGCACAGGCGAAATAAGCCAGCGGATCGCCTTTCCCCGCGCCGGAGTCTACGCGCTGCGGATGCAGGCGTCCGTCAAGGAGGGCGCTCTGAACTCCGTGCGCTTTTATTTCGACAACACGGTCATTACTCCGGATGAGCGCAACCACACCGCCGCCCGCGCCGGACAATGGTGGCCAGGCGATAGTTACAACCACGATCCCCGGCGTTTTGACAATTACTCGACCTTTGTATTCCACGTTCCCGGTCCTGCCACCCACACGCTTCGTGTCGCAGGGCTCGGTCTTGATCGCTACCAGCCCCTTGACGCGCCGCCGGACCCGAATCGTTACATCTATTTCGACCAGCTCGAAATCGTCAGTGCCGATGCCTTCTTCGAAGGCGGGATTCCCGATGCGGGTGAAGCCAATGGCCAAGTGGCATCAGGCAGCTATGCGGCCGGTGTTTTCTCCCAGGCCCGGTACGCGCAGGCTTATGGCCTGCGGGCCGTTGCCTACGAAGGCGGTTGGTCGGTCGGCAGCGATTTTGACAGCACGGTATTTCAAACCTGGTGCAAGTATCAGGATCAGCGATCAAGGATCGCCCAGCGTGATTCGCTGGATATATTTGCCCGCAGCGGCAGCCGGATGTATATCTTTGGCACCTATGAAACCTGGCCGGTCGGAGACACAATCAATGCTGCGGCGTATCCGCTGACCCGGGCGGTCGACGATTGGAACGCCGCGCTCCCACCGGAGCCCTCGAACGGAATCCACATTCCAGCCATACTCACCCCGGCGGACCACCGCTGGGCGCACACCGTCTCGGGAGACAGCATCCACCAAACCGGAGGGTGGTTTTTCTGGAGTGCGCTCGCACCGGCAACGGCTGAATACGTGATCACCGTTGCCACGCAGGCCGGGGGCACCGCGCTCCTTGAGGTGGACGGCACACCGGTTGGCACGGCCTTTCCCAGCGGGGGGACGCGGACATTCAGCGTGCGGCTGACCCGTGGCCTCCACGCACTGAAACTGCGCTCCGCGGGCGGCTCGTTCGCGGTGACAAATCTTGCCGTCACTCAAACGGGCGCACCGGCCGCACCGGCCCTGACATCCGCCGTCGAGGGCGATTCACGGGTGACACTGACGTGGTCCGGCGCGGGAGGAGAAACTGTGCACCGCATTCGTTACGGCACCGCAGCCGGAAGGTATGATCAGGAAATCCCCGTGGGCACAGCCAACGCGTGGACGGTCACCGGACTGGTGAATGGGACCACCTACTACTTCGCAATTGTGGCAGGCGACGCGCAGGCCCTGAGCCTGCCGTCCAACGAGCGCGGAGCCGTGCCCATCGGGCCGGGCGGGATCACGCGCCTCGCCAATTGGGAGTTCACCGGTCTCTCCGGCGCGGCGGGCGTGGACGTGAGCGCCGCGCCCCGCAGTGCGAGCGGGAATGCGATTACAGGCCTGCTGAGCCGCGGACCGGGGCTGAGCGTGGGCTATTTCCTTGGCATCCCCAATACGTTCGCCAGTGGACCCGCGGAGTCCCAGGACGAATATTACGGTCAAACCCTCGGAGAGGCGCAGGCACGCGGACAGTATTACACCTTCACCATCACGGCCGCCCCCGGAAAGACTCTCACCCTGACACAACTCCAGTTTCGTCCGTATTTTCAAAGCCTTGATGAAGCCGCCGCGCGCGTCAGCTACTCCACGGACAATACAAATTTTATCACCGCGCCCGCACCCACCGGCACGCTTGTGGCGGGTCCGGGTCAGGGCGCACTGCTTACGGTCGACCTTTCCAGCATCGCGGCGTTGCAATCGGTAACAGCCCCAATCACTTTTCGCCTCTATCTTTTTGGCGTCTCCCGCTACGTCACGACGGGTTTGGGTGGGCTTGGCGACGACCTCACCCTTTTCGGAAGCTACGGAAAACCGCCGACTTCTTTTGATGCGTGGCGCGGGATGCACGGTCTCCCGCTGGACGGTTCCGGGGAGCTGGGGAACCCGTCGGCGACGGGGTCACGAACCTCGTGAAGTTCGCGCTTAACCTTGCTCCCGCCGCGGGGGATCTGACCCGGTCCCGCGCCCGGACCCTGGCCAACCCGGAAGGAACCACGGTGGGGGAACTCACCGGCCTTCCCTTCGCGCGGCGTGGCACCGACGGACATCTGCACTTTGTATTTCTGCGACGGAAAGCCACGGGCATGCCTGGGGTGAGCTATCGGGTGGAGTTCTCCGATCGGTTGACGGGCGGCTGGGCGGTCAACCCGGTGGCCGCCACCGCCATTCTTGAAGTGGATGCGACGTGGGAGCGCGTGATTATACAGGACATTGTCGCCGGCCCGCGGCCATCAAGCCGCTTCGTTCGGCTTCGCATCGAGGCGGAATGAGCCTCAGCCTGAAGGCGCGGCAGGGATTTTTGGGGCGCATACCCGGGAACGGCCGCCAAATGCTTTGGCGTCCGGGTGTGAATTTTTCCGCAGCCGTTGACGTGGTGCGTTTTCCTCCTCCCACTCCCTGTCCGCCATTTAAAATATGTTAGGATGGCCGGATTCCCATGCGATTTTTCCACTTCGCTGGCAGGGATGAAAATTCATCCGGCAGGCCGCCAGATAAATGATGACAAGAGCGACGGCGGCATCAAAAGTACCGCAGTCATGGCTGCCTTTCTCATTCAGCGCCATCCTCCCGCCCATCATCCCTTGCAGGAAAATGGGTCCGTAGTGGGAAGAGGGACGGCGGCGACAGTCCGCATTGAGGAGCCATCCATTTCACGGGAGCACGCTCGAATTCTATATCAGAGCGGAAAGTGGCGGATTATGGATCTTGGCAGTGCGAATGGCACTCTTTTAAATAATATGCCTGTGAAGGGGATGGAAGTCCTGCATGATGGGGATGTTCTGCGGTTGGGAAATGCGACTTTCGAATTCAGCAGTGGCGCTCAGCACGGTGATTCCCCGGACACGCTGGGCTGTCCCACGTTCTTAAACGCTCCGGAACTGCGGCAGGTGGTCATGCTGGTGGCGGATCTTAAAGGATTCACTCCTCTTTCAACCCAACTGGCTCCGGTGGTGCTGGCGACGGCCGTCCGCTACTGGTGCAGGGAGTGCCAGCGCATTCTTGAAAGCCACAGTGCCAAACTGGACAAATTTATCGGTGACTGTGCTTTCGCCTGGTGGAATTGGAATACCGTTACCACACGCTCCCAGGCGGTTATGGCGGCCCGCGCCCTGCTTGCCATCGCCCCACCGCCGGAATCCGTGCTGGACTGCGGGGTGGCGCTCCATTGCGGGGAGGTGGCCCTGTGCCGGATGCCCGATGCATCCTTCACGCTCCTTGGAGCCGAAGTGAACACCACCTTCCGGATCGAGGCCCTCACCCGGCAATTGAAACACCGCGTGCTGGTGAGCCGTGCATTTGTGAAGGATGGAACGGATTCGAATTCCTCATATAGTGATTGCGGTCAGCATTTCCTCAAGGGGCTTTCCCTTCCCCTTGATATTTTGGCTTTGAATTTAACCCCTCCGGAGGGGGAGCCGGAAGTCTGATAAATATCCGGAGTGGAATTTTGTATTCCGAAGACTCCGAAGTGGAAATCGGCGCTCACTCGTCGGGCAAGGTCCTCCGGGAACTCATGAAACAAAAATGGGTCGCCAGCAACCGCACCGAACGCGGACTGCGGGGAGCCGTGACCGCCCTCCAAGTGACGCATTGCTCCAAAAACGAATGCGGAGCCCGGACCGATGAGGTCATGAAAGCCTGCCAGAATCCGGTCATGATCCACCTGCAGGGTTGCCACCGGACCATCACAGTCCGCACGCCACTCCCGGTCGGACGTCCAGTCCGGTTTCAATCGGAAGAGCCCCCGCTGTGGCAGGCCATCCACCTCCTCGAAATCGCCTCCAACCACTGCTCCTCCATCGGGAAGAAATGCCACATCCCTGATTCCGGCCCCGTCCCCCAGGACTCTGCGGCTCTCCAGCAAGCCTCCATTCGGATTCAGGCGGACAAAGCTTGCCACACCGGAGGCTAGCGAGAATCGCCCAAACACTCTGACCTCCTGATCATCCACCTGCACAGCCCGCAGAGCCCCGGGCCGGCCTTTGAACACACTGGATCCGATATCACGCCATTCTCCATCCACGCCTCGGAGGTGCAGCGCCGGTATCATCGCCGGCCCAATGCCGTAGTTGGATGCGGGGCTGTTGCAGATCCACAGACTGCCTTTCCATGCTGCAATCCCCTTGGCATTGTCCTTGATGTCCGGTGGAAGCGGTATGACTTGGTCCGGCTCCGACTGATCAGGGCGCACTCTTCTGATGCTGCGGTCTGTCAGAATCCACAGGATTCCACTGTCATCCAACGCCGCCGTTCTGACATACTTCTCCTTCAGGATGGAGTAGCCGGCATCACCCTTCACCGCCGGCAGGGGAAGACTCCACAGGGTCCCCCCCGACAAAACAAGCAGGCGGCCCTGATGAGCGCCGGCCCATTCCACACTGTTGATGAAAGTCCTCTCCCGGGCAAAGACAGGATTTTCAGGAGCTGGGGATGGCCCGAGCCACCATGCCTGAATATTGTTGTCCTCCCAGTTTCCAGTGATAAACAGCCATCCGCCTCCAAAAAACAGCTGGTCGGTCGTTCCCAGGGTGCGGATGGAAAAAGCCGGGTCCAGCAGGCCATCCGCGATGCGGATGCGGCGCACCGCCCCGTAACTGCCAGTGGTGATGCCGTTGCCTTTCCCCGCCACATAGAGAAAACCGCCATCCTCGCCCATGCATTCCACGGTTCCCTTCATGGCGGGAGCCCAGCCGGGCATCACAGCGCCCTGCGCATCCAGCCGCACCAGGCTGCCGGGTGTATCCACACCATCCACCGAGGCGCTCGTTCCTCCCAGCACCATGGTCCCATCCTGCAGTTTCAGGCACACCGCCACATTTGCCGGTCCTCTCAGGCGCACATCGGGCAGAGCCTGAAGAACCTGCTGGGACAGCGCCGTCAGCATGCTCAGAGCGTGCCACAGAATAACCAGTGCAGCCGGTCCTTGATGCAACCGGAAAAGGAACGTGGAGGCAAAGAGAGGATGCATCAATTAACGGTACAAGGATTTTCAAGCCTTAGCCCTTTTTTGGATAGATTTTTGTTAAAATGGAGGTGTTTCAGTGCTTGGGAACAGGAAATGCGACTTCTCCAACGCCATCAGGACTCATCAAGGAACACCGGCTTGCCGCAGCCCTGATGGCATGGTCCAGTGCGCGGATGGATTTGTTTGATTTCACTCCGGCGTCGTCGCGGCGGAAGGCGCGTGGGGACAATGAGGGGGAGGGAGGGGAGAAGGTGGAGAGCGTGACCCAGGTGACGCGGCGCATCCGGGAGCTGCTGGAGTCCGGGATTGGCAGTCTGTGGGTGCGGGGGGAGGTGAGCAATCACCGGAGGCAGAGCAGCGGGCACCATTATTTCACGGTCAAGGATGCGGGGGCCCAGCTGGCGTGCGTGCTGTTCCGGGGGAATGCGACGGGGGCCGGGGCGGCGCTGATGGATGGGCAGGAGGTGCAGGTTTTCGGGGAGATTTCGGTGTATGAGGCGCGGGGGCAGTATCAGATGATCGTGAAGCAGGTGCGGGCGGCGGGCATGGGCGCGCTGCAGGCCAAGTTTGAGGCACTGAAGCGGAAACTGCTGGAGGAGGGGCTATTTGAAAACAGCCGGAAGCGGCCCATTCCCCGGTTTCCCCGCACGGTGGCCCTTGTGACTTCACCCACGGGGGCGGCGCTGCAGGACATGCTGAACATTCTGAAGCGCCGGGCTCCCTGGCTGCGGGTGCTGGTGTTCCCGGTGCGGGTGCAGGGCGCGGGCGCTGCGGAGGAGATCGCGGCGGCGCTGCGGATGATCGGTCGGAATCCGGTGGGCCTGCCAGCCATTGACACCGTGGTCATCGCCCGCGGCGGCGGGAGTCTGGAGGATCTGTGGGCCTTCAATGAGGAGGTGACGGCGCGGGCGGTGGATGCGTGTCCCCTGCCGGTCATCTCCGCAGTCGGGCACGAAATCGATTTCACCATTGCGGACTTTGTGGCGGACCTGCGGGCTCCCACCCCCAGCGCGGCGGCGGAGCTGCTGACGCCGGACCGGGCGGATCTGCTGGCCTCGCTGGCGCAGCAAGGGGAGCGGCTGAGACGGCGGCTGGATCAGACCATGGCCCAGTACCGCCGCGTGCTGGAGCTGGTGTCGCGCGGAGCCCTGACCCGCGACACGGAAAACCTGCTGCTGTCCTGGCGGGAGCGGACGGATGACATGGAGGAATCGCTGGTGGACAGCGCGCGGTCAGCCATCCGGGATCGACGGGACCTGGTGCAGTCCTGGGCACAGCGTCTGGAGCGCCACCGGCCCGACCGCGTGGTGGCCGCACGACAGGCAGCACTGACCCTGATGGCGGAGCGCCTGCTGACACGGGCGCAGGCGGCGGTGCGGCAACGGTTGGCGGAACTGGACCGCAGGCGGGATCAGCTGGCGGCCCTGGGACCGGACTCCGTGCTTTCCCGGGGATTCTCCCTCACACTGGATCAGAATGGCCGCGCCGTCCGGGACGCCCGGCAGCTGCAGGCCGGCGATGAGTTCACCACCCGCCTGGCAAAAGGCAAGGTGCGGGGTGTGGTGCGGGAAGTGGAGACAGAGGAGGGATAAATCCTTTCCCTGACATTTCCTTCCGTGGATACGGCAAATACGCCAACCTGCACACCCTGCGGGCTGGCCGGGGCCCCTTACGGCGCGGTCTCCTGCGCCCCATCCCTTTCCGCCCGCCAAGCGGCGTAGCTGGCGCGGGGCAGTTCCCGGAGGTCGGTGGTCCGCGCATACCACCCCCGGCCATGCATGCGGCCGAGAATCCGCATGCGCTCCGCATGCACATAGTGCTTCTCCGCGTCGTAAAAGCGGTCGTCGAGGTGCAGGTGCAGCACGCGGCCCAGGGTGACGTGGGTGTTGCCAATCTCCACCACCTGCTCCAGCCGGCACTCCATCGCGGCCATGGCGTCCGCCATGCGGGGGACTTTGACCGCCGTGGAGGGCACCAAGGTGATTCCCGCCGCCGCCGCCTCGCTCTCGCCGGAGGGGAAGTCGGCACTGGTGAGATTCATGGTCTCCAGATCCGGCTCCGTCACCACATGGATCACAAACTCCCCGCCGCGCCGGATGTTGCGGGCGGTGTCCTTCAGCCCGTCCGGGGAGGTTTCCGTGGGTCCGATGCCGAGGGCCACAATCGGCGGGTCGTCCCCCATGAGGTTGAAAAAGGAGAACGGCGCCACATTCACCACTCCCTCCTCATTCATGGACGTGATCCACGCGATCGGCCGCGGCACCACCAGGCTGCTGAGAAGCCGGTAGGCGAGATCGTCAGGATCTTGGGCGAGGTTCAGTTCCATGCTGGGGAGAAGTTGGGAATTTCAAGGCGCGGACTTGGGCGGCAGGGCTGCAGGCCGGACCTCCGCTTCCAGCCCGCCATCCATCCGCCCGGCCAATCAATTAAGCCTTCAATCAGCCAGGCTTTGCCTGAATGGCGGCCCAGGTGTCCTTGAGGGTGACGGTGCGGTTCAGGACCGGCTTGCCCGGCTGGCTGTGTTTGGAATCCAGGCGGAAATAGCCGAGACGCTCAAACTGGAAGGTTCCCTTCTGTCCAACGGACGCGCTTTCGACAAGGGAGCCGGAGAGGATTTCCAAGGAGTCCGGATTCAGCGTGGTGGTCCAGTCCGTGCCCTCGGGAACAGTGCTGGTGTCGGGAACGGTGAGCAGGCGGTCGTAGAGACGCACCTCCGCCGGGACGGCGTGGGGGGCGCTCAGCCAGTGAATGACGGCCACGCCCTTCTTCGGTTTGCTCTCGCGGCTCTCCGGATCATAGGGGCCGCGGAGTTCGATGACGTTGCCTTCGGCATCCTTGATGACCTCCTCAACCGTCACGTTGTAGCCGTGGCGCAGGCGGGCGGTGCGGCCCGGAGCGAGGCGGAAGTATTTTGGAGCCGGCACCTCCATGAAGTCGTCCTGATCGATCACGACCTCCCGGCTGATGGGGATCTCCCGGTGTCCAGCCTCCGGATCCGCCGGATTGTTCAGGGCTTTCAGCATCTCCACCTTGCCGGCGGGCCAGTTGGTGATGGTGAATTTCAGAGGCCGCAGGACGCCGAGGAAGCGCGGGGCCGATTTGTTCAGATCCTCGCGCACCGCCTCCTCCAGAATGCCCATGTCGGTGACGCTGTTGTATTTTGTCACTCCGATGCGGTGGCAAAAATGGCGGATGCCGGCGGGGGTGAATCCGCGACGGCGCAGGCCGGAGATGGTGGGCATGCGGGGATCGTCCCAGCCATCCACCAGCCCCTTCTCCACCAGTTCGAGCAGCCGGCGCTTGCTCATCACCGTGTAGGTCAGGTTCAGCCGGGAAAACTCGATCTGGCGCGGGTGGCAGGGGGCGCTGACGTGGTCAATCAGCCAGTCGTAGAGCGGTCGGTGGGCCTCGAACTCCAGCGTGCAGATGCTGTGGGTGATTCCCTCCAAAGCGTCGGAGTAGCCGTGCGCCATGTCGTAAGTGGGATAGATGCACCACTTGTCCCCGGTGCGGTCGTGCGGGACCTTTTTGATGCGGTAGATGACCGGATCGCGCAGGTTCATGTTCGGCGACGCCATGTCGATTTTAGCGCGCAGGGTGCGGGCCCCGTCGGGGAACTCACCGGCCCTCATGCGGGCGAAAAGCTCCAGATTCTGCTCTACGGACCGGGTGCGGAAGGGGCTGTCAGTGCCGGGCTCCGTCAGGGTGCCGCGGCTGGCGCGCATCTCCTCCACTGTCTGGTCGCAGACATAGGCCAGACCTTTCCGGATCAGCTCCAGCGCGAAGCCGTGGATTTGATCAAAGTAGTCGCTGGCGTGGAACAGATGGCTGCCCCAGTCGAATCCCAGCCACTTCACATCCTCCTGGATGCTGTCCACATACTCGATGTCCTCCCGGGCGGGATTGGTGTCATCAAAGCGCAGGTGGCAGCGGGAGCCGGGGATTTCACCCGCCAGGCCGAAGTTCAGGCAAATGGACTTGGCGTGGCCGATGTGCAAATAACCGTTTGGTTCCGGGGGGAAGCGGGTGACAATGGCGGGGTGCCTGCCTGACTGCACGTCCTGATGCGCGATTTCGCGGATGAAATCGAGAGATTCGGCGACGGCTTCAGGAGCAGGGGAGGACATGGGTGCAATCAGGGGAAACAACAATCATAAACCCGCCCCGCCGCTGGAAAAGGGAAAAAGCCGCAGAAGGACTGGAATTAATAACGCTTCCCACCCGGTCAAGGGCCGCCTGCCCCGAATGCCTTTTCCTTTCTCCTGCCCTTCGCCCTTCGCCCTTCATGAGCCGCCCAAATCCTCACCGCCGCGGGCGCGGCTCAGCGGTCGAACTGGGAGTACAGCTTTTCGGGCATGTAGGTCAGATTATCCCGCTCCTGGACAATTTTGGCGAAGCGGACGGGAGTCCGGCTCATGCCGAGGCAGTTCAGAGCCTGGTCCAAGGTGGCCGCCTCGGCCGCGCGGTTGCCTGAGGCGCGGTGGGCCAGCAGCAGCTCCGCCCAAAGATCCGGGGTCAGCGGGTGGTCCTCCAACTGGCGTTCGCATTCCTCCACGCATTTTTCAAAGCACCGCTCGCTGCGGTAGGCCCGGATCAGGCGCAGATTCGTCGGCGGTTTCTCATCCGGGCTGCTTTCCCCGAAGTAAACCCGGTCCACAAAGCCAACGAAAGGCTTGGACGCCGGTTTGACCAGCATGGAGCCGTAGCAGATTCCCATGGCCACCAGGCAGGTTGCCGCTAAAATGGCTGGCCCCAGACCTCCACCGCCTGTGGCGGCCTTCGCCAGCATGAGAGTGCCCAGCAGAAAAACGGTCCCCAAAATAAGCCGCAGCCATGAAAAACGGTGGAGCATAAACGCATACTAACCGTTCACGCTGTTTTCCACAAGCTGAAAAAACAGAGCATAGCCGTCCCTCCACCGCACCCAGGCGGAGAGGTCAGGCCGAAGCCAGAGCCTCCAGCAGATGCTGGTTGAGCACGATGCCGGCCTCAAAGTTCTCCACAGGGAAGTTCTCGTTGGGCGCATGGGCCTGGCAGTCCGGCAGCGCCAGCCCCAGCAGCAGCGTCTCCGCATTCAGCACATCACGGAACGCCTGCACGATGGGAATGCTTCCCCCCTCGCGGATCAGAGCGGTGGGCTTGGCGAAGGTTTTCTCCAAGGCGCGGCGGGCGGCGAGGCCGAATTTGGAATTGGGATCCATGGCGTAGGGCTTGCCGCTGTGCCCCATGTAAACATCCAGCCGCACGGTGTCCGGACAGTGTTTGGCAAAGTGGGCCTGCACCTTCGCCAGAATGTCCTGTGGGTCCTGATCCGGCACGAGGCGGAAGGAGAACTTGGCAAAGGCGCTTTGCGGGATCACGGTCTTGGAGCCCTTGCCCTGATAACCTCCGCCAATACCGTTGACCTCGGCGGTGGGCCGGGCCCAGCGGCGCTCGTAATCCGTGAAACCTGGCTCGCCAAAGAGTTTCGGCACGCCTGTGAGCTCCAGGGTGGAGGCCGCGCCGTCGGGCAGCTGCGCCCATGCGGTCCGCTCCCACTCCTGCAGCGGGCGCACGGCATCGTAGAGCCCATCAATCAGAATCCGGCCCTCATTGTCGTGAACGGAGGCCACCAGGCGGGCCAGCATGGTGTTCGGATTGGCCACACTGCCGCCGAAAATACCGGAGTGCAGATCAATGACAGGTCCGTGGACGGTGACCTCCACACAGGCGATGCCCCGCAGACCGTAGGTGAAGGTCGGGAGGCCCGGCCCCACCATGCCGGTGTCCGAGATGGCCACAATGTCGCAGGCCAGCTCGGACTGATACCGCTTCAGGAATGGCTCCAGGTTGGGGCTGCCAATCTCCTCCTCACCCTCCAGCAGGAAGATCAGGTTCACCGGCAGATCGCCGTGACGGCTTAGAAGTTCCGTGATGCCGCAGAGGTGCGCCATATGCTGCCCCTTGTTGTCCGTGGAGCCGCGGGCGAAAATGCGTCCACCCTCGATACGGGGCTCAAAAGGCGGGGACACCCACTGCTCCAACGGATCGACCGGCTGCACATCGTAGTGACCATAAAGCAGCACTGTGGGCCGGCCCGGACGCGCCGCATTCCGCGCCACTACGATGGGATGACCGGCGGTGGGGTAAATTTTGGTGCCCAGACCGATTTCCGTCAGCTTGGCGGCCAGCCACTCCGCATTGGCTTGGACATCGCCTGCGTGGCTAGGGTCCGTGGAGATGCTGGGGAAGCGGAGAACGGTCAGAAGCTGCTCAAGGTAAGGGGTGCTCATGAGGAAAATTCAGTAAATCCGCCAAAGGACAGCACGGAAGCCTTCAGTCTGCTCCGGACCGTTACGCGGCTGGATCACTTAACGGAAGGGTTCCTGCGGAGCAAATAAAATAAAGGTTCAGCAGGAAGCCTTCACTGGCAGGGGCTGAGAGCTGGCCAGCGCCGGAAGGGCAAAAAACGCAGTGTTATAAAGCTCACTCCTTTTCATATGAAAACGGAAGGAATGCACAGCACCATGATTCCTTTTCATTGATTCCCTGACAAAATATCAGTACCGTCGGCCGTTTTTGACATAAAAAGCCCGGTTCTTTTCAGAACCGGGCTTTTGCTAAAGGAATCTCAGGCTGGAGCTCAGTCGTTGATGACCGTCACGTCCACACCTTTTTTCGTCAGGTCGCGGATGGTCTTGCGAATGGCGCTGAGACCGGCCGGGGAGATAGTACCAGGAATGCGGATGATGGTGGAGGGACCGTCATCAGGATCGCCGCCGAAGCCGTCATTGCCGAAACCGCTAAAGCCGCCACGGCCATTGCCGCTGCCATTGCCGGTGGGGATGGTCAGGTAAATACCACCCACACCCGGACGGATGAGGCCGAAGTCATCCGTGGCTTCCTCTTCAACAGTGTTGTTGTCCACAACGTTCTTGCCGATGGGGCCTTTGCCCACGGTGCCCTTGCCGGAGCCTTCGGTTTCCTTGCTGAACTTGTTGGCCAGTTCGGCAGCGGCTTCCGGGGAAGCGCTGGCGGCGCAGGCGAGAACGACCGGCAGCTCGGAGGGAGCGGCGGCGGCGGCGGCCTCGACGATGCTCACCACAGTGGCTTTGTCAGCCTTGGAGGCGGTGATCGCGGCGCTCACGATTTCGCAGGCGCATTTCGGGGAGGCGGCGACCTGTTCGGCCACCACTTTCAGCACGGTGCCGGGATCAGCCGCCACAGCCTTGGTGACCTTGGCGGTGACCGGGCTGCACAGTTCGGCGTCCGAGGCGGCCATAACCGCTGAGGAGACGGAAAGGGAAGCCATCATGGCCACGCTGAGGGTCAGTTTCGGGAACTTCATATCTTCAGTTAGGTTAGGAATTGGAAAGGTGCTTAGGAAGCAGGGAGGATGGACCTACAAACATGATTCTTACGAGTGAAAGAAGGGAGAGTCCACTAAAAAAAGCCGGAATTTGCAGATTTCTTCCCCTTCAAGGGTGGGACATGGCGGAAACCAATTGGCCCTCTGAAATTTCCGGACACTGCGGCATTTGCGGCTATCAGAGTTTTTGCAGGGCCGCACGAAGGGCCGGGCGCATGATTTCGAAAGTGTCCTCCAGATCTCCCTGCGAGTGCGCCAAGGAGAGGAAGCCGGCTTCGAATGGGCTGGGGGCAAAGTAGGCTCCCCCCTTGAGCGCCTCATGGAAGAAGCGGCGGAAGGCGGCGGTGTCACTGGTTTTGGCATCCTCCAGATTGTGGACCGGCTTTTCAGTGAAGAATAGGCAGAACATGCTGCCGATGCGGTTGAAGGACAGCGGCACTCCGATTTCGGCCAGAATCTCCCGCACGCCAGCTTCGAAAAAGGCTCCCAACTCCTCCAGCCGGGGCCAGGCGTGAAGTTTTTCGAGTTCCTTCAGCTGGGCAAGGCCCACGGCCATGGCGAGCGGATTGCCGGACAGGGTGCCGGCCTGGTAGACCGGTCCGTCCGGAGCCAGCCAGTCCATGATGTCCGCCCTTCCCCCCAAAGCGCCCACCGGCAGGCCACCGCCGATCACCTTGCCGAGGGCGGTCAGGTCGGGACGGAGACCGATCATTTCCTGGTAACCGCCCCTGGCCACCCGGAATCCGGTCATGACCTCGTCAAAGATCAGCAGCGCCCCGTACTCCTGGGTCAGCCGGCGCAGGAGATCCAGGTAGCCGGGTTTCGGGAGGAAGAGACCGGCGTTTGCGGGCACGGCCTCCACGATCACCCCGGCCACCTCGTGACCGATTTCCTTAAATGCTTTCTCCAACGCCTCCGGGTCATTGTAGGGCAGCACGGTGGTCAGCGCCGCCAGGGCGGCGGGAACCCCCGCGCTGTCCGGCCGCCCGTGGGTGAGGGCTCCGCTGCCGGCGGAGACAAGCAGGCTGTCGCCGTGTCCATGGTAGCAGCCGGCGAATTTGATGATGCGGTCGCGGCCGGTGAAACCCCGCGCCAGCCGCAGGCAGCTCATGGTGGCCTCGGTGCCGCTGTTGCACATGCGCACCTTTTCCACGGAGGGCACCCAGTTCACAATGGTGCGGGCCATCTCCACCTCCCAGGGATTGGGAATGCCGAAGCTGAGTCCGTCCTTGGCGGTTTCCTGGACGGTGCGCACCAGCACATCGGGAGCATGACCCAGAATCGCAGGTCCCCAAGTGCCGACATAGTCGATCAGCGACCGTCCATCGACATCCTCAATGCGGCTGCCTTTGGCCCGTCGCACAAAAAACGGCTCGCCTTCCACATTGCGGAAGGCGCGCACCGGACTGTTCACGCCGCCGGGGATGAACTGTTTGGCCAGAGCGAAGAGTTTGGACGAGTAGGACATGGCGGATTTGGGGGAAATCAGGGGCTGCAATGGCACTGCAAACGCAGCGGGCGGGGGCTGTCCATCGCGATTCCGCAGGCTGAGGAAGACAAATCTTGCCTTGTTCTTAATTTTTCGTCACTAAAGACCACCTCCCCATGAAGACCCGCTTCCTCCTTTATGCGTCCGCAGTTATGCTGATGCTCCACGCCGCAGGCCCGGAATGCTCCGCGGACGACACCAACATCGCGCTGGAGAAGCCGGTGAAGGCCAGCGGCGGGGTTTCCGGAGCAGCGGCCAATATCACGGACGGTGATCCCTCCACGGTCACCCAGCCATCGGGCTCGGCGAACGGGTTTTATTACCAGGTGGATCTGGGAAAGAACTATCCCATCCAGGCCATCGAGCTGTATGCGGCCATCAACTGCTGTCCCAATCAGCTTTCGCGGGTCCGCATGAGTGTCTTCGAGGACAATGGCGGCGTGCCCGGCAAGGAGAACTGGAGCTACGTGATCCGGCCCAACGGTGCCGCGAATGCCCAAGGGGGAGTGGACACGCTGACGGCATCCCTGAATCCCGCCGGGGTTTTCCGGGGACGGTTTGTCCGCATCGCCAACACCGTCAGCACCGCCGGCACGCCGCTGGTGGGGGAGATCCAGGTGTTTGAGGCTCCGACGCCGGAGGTGCGGTTTTTCGGGCCGGAGGCCGGGAACATCACCAAAACCGGCAATCCAAATCTGCCCGCGCAGACCACTCTGTCCTGGAATGTGGCCGGTGCCACGTCGGTGACGCTGGACCAGGGCATCGGCGACGTGGACAAGGCCACAGGCTCGGTGACGGTCTCCCCGGACAGCAACACCACCTACACCCTCACCGCCACCAATGGAGCCGGGATCATCAGCCGGACAGTGACCATCGGGGTGGACCAGACAGAACTGCCGCCGCTGATCTCGGAATTTCTGGCTTCCAACACCAAGGGGCTCCAAGACCGGCAGGGAGAACATCCCGACTGGGTGGAGATCGCCAATCCCAACGCCTTCGCCATCAATCTCCAGCATTATTATCTGACGGACAGCGCCTCCAATAAAACCAAATGGCGTTTTCCCAGCTTTTCCGTGCCCGGCAATGGCCAGTCGGTGGTGTTCACAGATGGCACGGGGGCGGAGGACCCGCTGGACACGCCGCACGCCAATTTCTCCCTGAGCGCCTCGGGGGAATACCTGGGCCTTATTGCCAAGGACGGCATCACGGTGCTGAGCCAGTTTCCCCGGAACCATCCCACAGCCCTGGCCTATCCGCCGCAGTCTCCGGACCATAGCTACGGCGAGGCGGGAGGGCAGACCGGCTATTTCCTCCCGCCCACGCCGGGGGAGGCCAATGGCACGGTTTACCAAGGCGTGGTGGAGGCCCTGCAGTTCAGTGTGGAGCGGGGGATTTACGACGCCCCCCGAACCGTGGCCATCACCACGGCCACCCCGGATGCGGAGATCCGCTACACCACCAACGGATCCCTGCCCACCGCCACCACAGGCACGGTTTACACCGGTCCCATTGATATCAGCGGCAGCCGGGTGCTGCGGGTCTCCGCCTTCAAGGAGGGCTGGACTCCCACCGAGCCGGTCACCCACACCTATATCCTGCCGGCGGCGGTGATTGCCTCCACGCCCTGGCTGGCCCCCACCATTGCCAAAGGGGCGGCCTACGGGCCCCAGATGAATGACGCCCTGAGGCAGGTGCCCTCCATGTCCCTGACGATGGGACCGGTGACCCTGAACGGAGGCACGGACAAAGTGGGCACCCTGGAGTGGATCGACCCCGCGGGCGGCCCTGGCTTTATGGTTCCCTGCGGGGCCAAGCTGTTCGGCGGCTCCTACACCAATTTCGCCAAGAAAAGCTACCGGGTGTCCTTCCGCAGTGAATACGGCGCGGGAAAACTGCGCTTCCCCCTCTTCACGGGTTTCGAGCGCGGGCTGGCTCCAGTGGAGGAGTTTGACCAGCTCGAACTGCGGAATGGCTCACACGACATGGTGGAACGCGGCTTTTACATGTCCAATATCTTCACCGACGCCACCATGCTCGACATGGGGGCCTTCGCCCCGCATGGACGCTTTGTGCATCTTTACCTAAATGGCGTTTACTGGGGCCTCTATCATCTCCGCGAACGCTGGGGGGCCTCCATGCTCTCCACCTACCTGGGCGGTCCCAAAGAGGCCTACGAGTCCGTGAACGGCAATCTCAACGTCGGCGGCTGGGCGGATCCGGCACCGGCCTATGACGGCACGGGAGCCGCATGGGCGCGCATTCTGTCGCTGGCGCGTTCCGGCCCGGGAAATTACAGGGCGCTGCGTCCCTACCTTGATGTGCCGCAGTACATCGACTACATGATCATGTTCATGTTCGGGGATTCCGAGGACGAGTACCGGGGTTCGGGACCTGTGGAGGCCGGCAGCGGCTACAAGATGTTGCTCAACGACGCCGATGGCTATCTGCGGACCTCTGCCGGCAACCGCACCGGCCGCGGATCCCCTGGACGGCAGAATGGCGACGGACCCGGCAGCCTCTTTTCCCTGCTCTACTCCGGCGCGGATCCCGACTACCGGCTGCTGCTGGCGGACCGCATCCAGAAAGCCTATGTGACTCCCGGCGGAGCTATGACGCCTGCCCGCAACAAGGCCCGGCTGAACGAAATTTTCGATACCATCAACAAAGCCCTTATCGCGGAGTGCGCGCGATGGAACTACCGCACCCCCGCCAACTGGCTGAGCGATAAAAACGCCATCGCCAACAGCTGGTTCAACGGGCGCACGAACACGGTGCTGGGCTACTACCGCAGCGCCGGCTTTTACCCTTCCACCGCCGCCCCAGCCGCCGCTCCGGCTCCAGGCACCGTGGAGGCGGGCACGGCTGTCAGCCTCACCACCGGCACCGCCGGCAGCTCCATCTATTACACGCTCGACCACAGCGATCCCCGGCAGTCGGCGGAGAATGCTGCCAGCATCCCACTGATCTCCGGCAGCACGGCAGGGAAATTCCACGTGCCGGCCTCGGAGAACGATGGCTTTCAGGCCGGGGACATTCCCAATCAGCTGGGTTACTGGCCTTTGGATGGCAACACCGCCGACGCCACGGGTTCGTTTCCCGGCACGCCGGCGGGCGATCCCACTTTCACAGCGGGCAGATTCGGCAGCGGGGCCGTGCATCTTGACGGGACCTCCCAATCCATCAGCCTGGGGGATCCGGCGGGATTGCGGATCACCGGTCAGATCACCATCGCTGCCTGGGTGAAGGCCGCTGAGGTCGCCGGGCTGCGCAACATCGTCTCCAAAGGCTACGACAACACCAGCACGCCCAACGGCGAAATCACACTCCGCATCAGCAGCGGTGCCTGGCAGGGCGGTTACTGGGCGGGCACCTCCACCGCCATCGCCTCCAGTCCCGGCTCCGGCGCCAACTCGGCCAGCGCCGACGCAGGCACATGGACACACATGGCCATCGTGTATGACGGCACCGCCTGGCGGCTTTACCGCAATGGGGTGCAGATTGCCCAGGCCGCCAGCACCACCGGAGCCGTGCCCGTGCCTGCTGTGGGCTGGGCCATCGGGGCGCGCGGCACCGGCACCGAGCGCTTTTTCAGCGGGGACATTGACGAGGTGCGTCTCTTCAACCGGGGCCTGACCCCGGCGGAGATCACCGCCGTTTACAACAACAGCCTGATCACCCGGGTGCCCATCTGGACGCAGACAGCCTTCGATGACAGCTCCTGGACCTTCGCCGGCGGGGCGCTGGGATTCGCCCCCGCCGCCAGCCCGTTGGCGGCCCTTGTGCAGCAGGACACCGCGGCCGCCATGATGGGAAAAAACGCCAGCGCCTATCTGCGTCTGCCCTTCACCATGACGGAGGAGGAGAAGACCGCCACCAGCAAGCTCCAGCTCAAAATCCGCGCCGATGACGGTTATGCGGTCTGGCTGAACGGCAGCCGCGTCGGCGGGCGCAATGCCCCTGATGCGCTCAACGGGGTCAGCGCCGCCACGGCGGCCACGCCTGACTCCACCAGTCTGGCGGATGAGACCGTGGATCTGACCTCCTACATCCCCCTGCTGGCCGCCGGTGGCAATGTGCTGGCCATTCAGGGTCTGAATGCCGCGGCGGGCGATTCCGATTTCCTTCTGTCCGCCACCCTCAGCTCGGCACGCGGGGCCGCCGGTCTTTCTCCAAACGCCATCCTTTACTCCACCGCTCCGGTCCTGACCGGGAGCACCATTCTCTCGGCCCGATCCTTCACCACCGCCACCAGCCGCTGGAGCGCCCTGCTGCAGGTGTTTTACCAAGTTGGTCCCCAGCCCTGCCCCGCCGGAGCGGTCGTGGCCTCGGAAATCCATTACAGCCCCGCCGGTGACGGGGATGGCGAGTTTCTGGAGCTGATGAACGTCTCCGACGACGCCGTGAATCTGCGCGGGGCCACGTTCACCAAGGGCATCACCTTCACCTTCCCCGCCAACCTCGACGTCCTGCTGGCCCCCGGAGAGCGGCTGGTGCTGGTGGACAGCGAATACACCTTCCAACAGATCCAAGGCTGGTCAGCCCCTTTGGGCGGGGTGTACTCCGGCAATCTCTCCGATGAGGGTGAGCAGCTCACGCTGACCTCGCAGGACGGCACGCTCACGATCTTTGATATGACCTATGGAATCGCCGGTCCCTGGCCAAGTGCGGCATCCACCGCCGGCCACAGCCTGGTGCTCATGGCCCCGCACAACGGCCAAAACCTCAGCGACGCCCGCAACTGGCGGCCCAGCCGCACCCTCAACGGCAATCCCAACACCGCCGACGCCCTCGCCTTCGCCGGCAATGCCGCCGCCGATGCGGACGGGGATGGACTCAGCGCCCTGATGGAGTTCGCGCTGGGAACGAGCGATCTCGTTCCTGACTCCTCCCCCCTTTCCAAGCCCACTCCCAATGCCGCCACCGGCCTGTTTGACATCACCATTGAGCATGCCTTAGGCACCGACAATGCGGCGCTGAGTCTGGAGGCCTCCACGGATCTCCAGCTGTGGAACTATCCCACCGCCTTTAAAAGCCGGACCCTTCTGCCCAATGGCCGGCTTCAGTCCACTTGGAGCGTTCCCGCCAATCTGCCCCATCTGTTCCTGCGGCTGCACGCTGGCGGCACTCCGTGAGGGAGGGAAACATTGCTTTTCCTCTCCTCCTCAATTTAAAGCCGGCCTCAGCCAGGAAGGAATCAGTGCGGCCTGATCCTGCCAAAAACCGCTCCTTGGAGCCGATTTTTATTCTCCCATGCTGACCACCAGTCCGGGAACCTGATTTTCCAGGCTTTTGGCTCCGGCGGTCGTGGCTTTGGATTTCCAGAGATACACCTTTTTGAGGGACTTGAGATCCGCCAAGGCATTCAGCCCGCCATCCGTGACACTGGTATTGTAGAGGTTCAGCTGCTCCAGAGCGGTGTTGGTCTTCAGCTGCGCCAGGCCGGCGTCGCTGATGCCGGTGCGGCTGAGAAGGAGCCGGGCCAGATTTTTCATGGGAGCCAGCCGGGCCAGATCGGCATCCGTGATATTTGTCCGGCTGAAGTCGAGCGCGTAAATGTTGAGGGCAATGGGAGCCAGCTCCGCCAGTTTCAAGTCTGCACGGGCACGGTCGCTGTGGCTGAAGTCCATCTCCAGCACATGGCCGTTTTTGGACAGCGGGCGGATGACCACATGCTCCGCCTTGAGGGCCTCCAGCAGTTTTGGATCCGGCTCCGGCAGGGTCTCGGCGATGGAATCCACCAGAAAAACCCCGTCCTTGCCCGCAGGAATGGACACCCCATCGCCAAGATCAGCCCCGTTTTTGATCCAGCCGGCCAGCAGTTCCCGATCTGAAACACTGAGTGGATTGCCCTTGGGCGGCATACGGTCAGTGTCATCCAAGGGCAGCCCCGTGACGATATACAGGCGGCTTTTGGCGGGATTGCCGGGCGCGATGACCGGCTTGCCGTTCACCCCGGCCCGCAGAGCGTCCGGAGTGTCGAGCCGCAGGTCGCCCTTCTGCTTGGACGGACCGTGGCAGGAGACGCACGATCGAGCGAGAATGGGACGGATTTTGGAAAAATAGATACTGTTCCGGGAAACGGGACGGCTGTTGGCGGCGGGGGCCGCCGGGACCGCCACCACGGGCATGGCGGCACCCGGTGCCGGAGCAGGCCCGGCTGCGGGGGTGTTCCCTTCTTCCATTCCGCCTCCTGCGGCTGAAGAAGAGGCGGGAGCGGACGCCGCGGTGGCCATCGCCGCCACGGCGGACAGCTCAGCCGAGGGAATCTCCGCCTTGGTGGGATCCACCAAGGCGGTGGAAACCGGCTTCTGCCCGGATGAGACTTCCAACTTGGAAGTCTCAGAGGATGCAGGCTCCGTTTTCTCCTGCGGGTTGCCACTGGCAGCCAAGGACAGGTTGCTTAGTGCGCCAGTGGCAACCCAATGAGCAGGGTTCATCAGAAAAGCCCCCACTGCTCCCGCCATCGCCACCCCCAGCACGGTCCGGTAGCTCAGAATCCAGAATACCTGTCCCGGGAGGCGGCTGGGAGGCGGCTGGGGCTGGGCTGGGGTGGACGGCCCGGTCCGGAACCGCTCGTTCAGCAGCAGAAACCCCCGGTTTCGGGCCTGCCGCTTCAGAAACCAGGCTGCTGTGCCCAGTCCCGCCAGAACAGTCCCCTGAAATGCCTGAAACAGGGAGGTCCTGTCCCCCTTCCAAAAAAACCAGCCCAGATCCGCCACGATGGCCAGGCCCGCGGCCATGACCGCGCAGAAAAGGAGCCACAGCACCCCCGGCTCGCCCTCCGAATCCCGCCGCGACATTACAAAAAGCTCCAGCAGCACCGAAGCCATCAAAAGCCCGGCGGGCAGGAAATGCAGAAACTGGAACAGCGGAACCACGGGAATAATCAGAAGCGGCGGAAAGCCCGGAGAAACAAGGGAGAGGAAAAAGGAGGAGGCGGGGAATCAAGCCGATGACAGCGCGGCCTTTTTCGGAAAAACGCGCGGTCCGGCACTGGCGGACTGCTGACTGTCCAGCAGCCTGCGCCAGGGAACCAAGTGTTCCCCCACCTACTTTCCTCCGATCCGCATCGCCATCCTCTCCGGAATCCCCCCTTGCCCGTTACCGCAGCCATCCCTTGAAGGAAAACGCGGAAGACAGGTGGAGAGGGCTGATTCTCAGCTGAAGAGCGACATGATCGGCTGTCCCTTGTCCGCCACGGTGAAGGGCCGCTTGGAGGGACTGTAGATGACCTGATCCAGCGGCAGGCCAAGACCATAAGCAATGGTGGCGTTGAAGTCGGGCACCGCGATTTTGCCCTCCACCACTTCAGTGCCCATCTCGTTGGTTTTGCCGTGAACGGTGCCACCCTTGATGCCGCCGCCGGCGATGAGGGCGCTGAAGGCTTTGGGGTAATGGTCGCGGCCGTCGTTCTCATTGATGACCGGGGTGCGTCCGAACTCCGTGCAGAGCACCACCATCGTCTCCTCCAGCATGCCCCGGCGCTCCAGATCCTGGAGCAGCGCGCCCAGCGCCTTGTCGAGCGTGGCGGAAAGACGCTCCACGGCTTGGAAGTTGTTGGTGTGGGTGTCCCAGCCACCCAGGGTGACCTCCACGTGGCGGACGTCATTCTCCACCAGCCGGCGGGCCAGCAGACAGCCTTGGCCGAAACCGTTGTCACCATACTCCGCCCGCACTTTGGCGTCCTCCTCCATCAGATTAAAGGCCTTCAGGTCCTCGCTTTTCATCAGGCGCACCGCGTCGTCGTACATGTCGCTGTAGGCCCGCACCTGCTTCTGGTCATAACGGCCGTGGAAGGCCTGGTCGAATTTGTTGGCCAGGCTCAGGCGCTCATCAAACTGCATGGAGCCCACATTGGTCTGGCTGTTGGGCACCCCGGCGGTCGGGCTGCCGATGTGGAGCGGCGCGAACTTGCTCTCCATGAACCCCGACCCGCCGCCCACGGAGCCTCCGCCGATGCAGACGCTGCCCGGCAGGGTGCGGTTGGTGCGGCCCTCCATGCGCAGAAGCCAGGCCCCGATGCCGGGGTGCTGGATGGTGCCGCGCATGGTGTAGCTGCTGTGCATGAAGTAGTTCCCCTGCTCATGCGCACCTTGGGTGGTGGAGAGCCCGCGCACGATGGCGACCTTGTCCATCTGTTTGGCGAGCATCGGGAAATACTCGGAAATCCGCACGTCGTCGGCCTTGGTCTGGATGGCCTTGACCGGTCCCGCCACCTTGTCGCCGGCTTCCGGCTTCGGATCGAAGGTGTCCACATGGGTCATGCCACCCGCCATGTAGAGGTAGATGATGTTCCGTGCGGTCGGCTTGCGGCCGGCGGCAGCCGCCGGCCCCGTCGCAGGAGTGATCACCGGGGTGCTGGCGGCACCCGCACCCAGCGGGATCATCCCTGGCAGAATGCTCACGCCCAGCAGGGTTTTGCCGGCATACGACAGGAAGCGGCGGCGGCTCAGCTCGTCGCTGTTGCGGAGAAAGGAATCGTTCATGGCGATGGGATGGCGGAAGGTGGGTGGTTTGATTTAGAAAGGCGGCGGCAACGGCGGAGGGTTACTGCACAAAGATGAATTCACGGCTGTTGAGCAGCGCCCAGATGACATCCTTCCAACCATCCTTCTGCTTCTCCGCGATGGTTTCGCGGACGATGGCCCGCTCGGTGTCCGAGGGCTGGCGTCCATAGAGGCTCATGAACAGGACGCCGGTCCGGGCATCGTCGTCCTTGGCGTCACGGAAGCTTTTCATCATCACCGTGCTGTCCATGGTGATTTTGGAGAAGAGCGGACCGTTCATCAGGTCCAATGCCTGGCCCACCGAGGCCTCGCGGCTGGAGTTTTCAATAACCTCGCGGCTGCCTTGGCCGAACTCCCGCAGGAAATGTCCGCCCGGTGCGGGGGACGGGAGCTCGGCGGCACGGAAAAACTCGTCACCGTATCCCTTCCACTGCCCGGCATCGGCCATGGGAACCATGGTCGGAACGCCTTTTTCGTCCATCATCGCGGGGGCCTTGGGGGCCATGCCCGGCGCGGGCTTGCTGCTGACAAACTGGGATTTGTTCTTGTCGGCCTGCTTGGCGATCAGTTCCGCACGGGCTTTCAGAGCCAGGTTGTCGCGCTCCGCATTGAGCTCGTTGAGCTTTTTCTGAGTGGCTTTCACGTCCTCGGACACATTCTCCTGCCGGGCTTCATTGAGCTTGTTGCGGGCAGATCTGATGCGGAGCTCGAGGTCGGCGTCCGTTTCAGCATACTTCCGGGCCACGGCCACGATGTCCTGGGGCGGGCATGCTTTCAGCTGCTCGGCCTCGTTCTTCATGCCTGTCAGCCGTTGTTTATAGCTTTCACCGCGTTTGCGCAGGTCCGGGTTGGGAATCACCAGGGTGCAGATGCTGTCCCACACCTGCTCGGCGGTCATACGGCGCAGCACCGGGCCGGGAAAATAATAAGGCGCATCCTCCGCCACCTCCGTCCGCGTGGCCTCGCGCTGATAGGCGCGGGAGTTATAGATCGCCCGCAGCATTTTTTTGGTGTCGAAGCGCAGCTGCACTATCTGCTCGGACAAATACCGCATCAGCGCCGGATTCGAGGCCGCGGTGTCGTCCTTGAAATCGTCCACCGGCTCGATCAGCCCCATGCCGAAGGCGCGTTTCCACAGCCGGTTGGCGATGACCGTGGTAAAGCGCGGATTCTGCGGGCTGGTCAGCCATTCACCGTAGTGGTCGCGGGCATCGCGTTTGCCGTTGGCCCTGTCACCGAAAATGGTTTTCGCCTTCACATCGTCACCCGGCTTGGCGTCGTCGTATTTGTAGTCCCCCGGCAGCTTCAGCTGGCGCTCGGAGTCCTGCACGCCGTACTTCAGCGGCTCCAGAATGTCCTCGATCATTTTGCGCATGGAGCGCTGCTCGGGATCACTCAGCTTTTTGCCGGCCTTCATCTCCTGCTCCGCCAGCCGGCGGTAGATGGAACGGGGGTTGATCTCCGTATCCACCCCGTAGGTGTAAGCCGCCATCTGGTAGTAATCCTTCTGCGTCCACTTGTCGAAGGGATGGTTGTGGCACTGGGCGCACACCAGGCGGGTGCCCAGGAAGATCTGCGCCGTGTTGGACATGTTGTCCAGAGGCATGCCGGCGTCCCGCACGTAGTAGCCCACCGCGCCGTTGTCCCAGACAAAGCCTTTGGCGGTGACCATATTGTTCACGAACTGGTCGTAGGGCTGGTTGGTCCTCAGCGCGTCCTTGATCCATTCGGCGTAGGCCGTGCCGGATTCATCACGCTGACCGGTCTGGACCCGCAGAATATCGCTCCACCAGTTGTAGGCGTGGCTCACATACCCCTCGGAGGCCAGCAGCTGGTCGATCAGCTTCGGGCGCTTTGCGGGGTCGGTGGATTCGGTGAAGGTCCGTGCCTCATCCTGGCTGGGAATGCGCCCGATGATGTCCAGATACAGCCGGCGCACGAGAGTGGTGTCGCTGGCGGGGGGATTGGGAGCCTGTTTGTGCTGCTTCAGGCCCTCCTCCACCAGTGTGTCGATTTTCCCACTGACCGGGTCCTCCGCCGCCCTGAGCGGGGCCGCGATGAAGATCAGCAGAAAAAGGGGTGAAAACAAAAGCCGCAACTTCATGACATGAAAGGATAACTCCAATCCACTTAACGCGCCGTGAGCCCGTGCCGCAATTTTAAAGCTCCAGGGTATTTCCCTAAGGATGCATGAGGAATTGCTCATGAACGGGGAGCGAATTCCCCTCACCGGGGGGAAACTGACCGTCAAACCTCCGGAAAAGAGTTCGGGAACGCGACACAATGTCCCAATTCCAGCAGATCGAAAAAGTCCCGAGATGGGTCATTTTGTCCCGATTCGGCCTCCCTTCCAAGAAGATATCCCTAATTCAAATTTTCGCAACCCGTTCATTATCAATAGAAAAATATTTCAAAACCCTCTCTGGCATAATTCAGGCAATACCTTGTCCCAGCGGTGCAGTCACTGAAACCAATCTCAATACCAAGCCATCGAAACAGCAAAACCAAACATCCAACCCAATCCTAAACCCAAACCTGATAAAACCATGAGCACTTATTCCCTTTTCCCCAACCGACTCTTCAACCTTGCTGACGCTTTTCTGGGCGAACGCCGTGACAACGCGAACCCTCCCCTCTGGGTGCCGGCTGTGGACGCCAGCGAGGACGAAACCTCCTATTTGCTCGCCGTCGAACTCCCCGGAGTCAATCCGACCGATGTGAAGGTGGTGGTCCGCGACAACGTTCTCACCATCAGCGGTGAACGCACGGCGGTGCCCCCGGTTGAAGGCTCCAAAAACCATATCACTGAGCGTGTGTTCGGTTCCTTTCAGCGCCGCTTTACCCTCCCCAAAAACGCGGATGGCGGAAACGTGACCGCCGAGTTCAAAAACGGCGTGCTCCTCACCTCCATCCCGAAACGTGAGGAGGTGAAGCCGAAGGAGATTGAGATCAAGGTGGCCTGATCCACCGGGCCACGGGTATTCCCTGCCCCTGGGCCTTTTATTCTCCTCATTGCCTTCCTCAAAAAGCAGAGAGCGTCCGAAAGGGCGCTCTCTTTGTTTTGCGCGCATTCCGCTTCCCGTCCGGCCCGGGCGCAGTCCATGCTTTTAGCTTATGGAAACGGGTAACGCCTATGCATCCACAGGGCGGATCCCTTCTCCTGCCACAGGTCTTTTTCCGTATCAAGGAGCAGCATTTTACGGCGGCGGGAACCCAGCATTGTTCTCCCGCCCGGTTACAGGATCATTCTCCTCATCACCGGCGCTGGTTAGTATGGCCCGGGCCCAACTGTTCACCGTCCTCCCTGTGACAGGAGTATACTTTTACTTTCCCCTCCACGGTGATGGTCATGGCAAAAAGGGATTCCCATCAGGGTCCGAAGCCTTTTGATGCCAAGGCCCATTTTCAACCAGATTCCTGGCCAAAAGCGGAGCTATTCCGATGGGGATTTCCTTGGAGCTGCTCCAGTGGTGATGGAGTGGCCGGAACCATGACTGCCCAGCCTGCATGCTTGGCGGGAACTGACATTCAGCCAAAGAAAAAGCGCCCGGAGACCGGGCGCTTTGAGAACTTGGAAAACCTGAAATCCAGCGGGAATTATTGACCGCCGGGAGCCGCCGGGGCGGCGGGCTCAGCAGGAGCAGGCGTAGCCGGCACCGGTTCCGTGGGAGCTTCCGGCGCTGGAGTGGGAGCCGGAGCCGGTGTGACTGGCACTTCAGGCGCAGGCACCGGAGCTGGAACCGGTTCCGCAGGCTTGGCGGGCACTTCCGGAACTGGAACTGGTGCCGGAGCCGGAACTGGCTCAACAGGTTTGGCGGGAGTCTCAGGAGCCGGTATGGCGGGCACTTCCGGCGCGGGAGTGGGAGCGGTCGGCACTTCAGGCGCAGGCGCAGGGACTGGAACAGGAGCGGGTTCCGCAGGCTTGGCAGGCACTTCAGGAGCCGGGGCCGGAACGGGCTTGGCTGGCGTTTCCGGAGTGGCGGGGGCCGGAGCCGGAACTGGCTCAACAGGTTTGGCGGGAGTCTCAGGAGCCGGAGCCGGTGTGGCGGGCACTTCCGGAGTTGGAACTGGAGTTGGCGCGGGCACAGGAGCGGCCGGCACTTCAGGCGCCGGGACCGGTGTCGCCGGAGTTTCCGGAACCACAACAGGAACCGGCGTGGCCGGGACCACCGGTGCGGGAGCCGGGGCCGGCTCAATGGGCTTGGCTGGCGTTTCCGGAGTGGCGGGGGCTGGAACCGGAGCCGGAATCACGGCGGAGGCAGGCTCAACGGGAACCACAGCGGCAGGAGCCGGAGTGACCGGAGGAACAGTCTCAGCAGGAGGTGGCACCGGAGCCGGAGTCAAAGGCGGAACCACAGGCGTGGTTTCCGCAGAAATCACCGGCGTTGTGGGAGTCACCGGGAAGCTGCCATCGGCGGCTCCGGTCGGCAGGACGGGAGGGGCCGGCGGGGTGATTATGGTCGTGGGCACCTCCATGTTGGTCAGTTCCTTGGATTTGCGGGCCTCCAGAATGGTGAGCAGCATGCTGAGCACAAAAAAGCAGACACCAAACCAGACCGTGCCCTTCTGCAGGACGTTGGTGGTTTGGGAACCCCAGATCTGATCAGTCACCCCGGCACCGAACGCCGCCCCGAGACCTTCCTGTTTGGGGCGCTGCATCAGCACCAGCAGCACGATAAGCAGGCACACCAGGACCAGCAGGGTGCCAACGAGGTAGATGAAGAAAGTCAACATAGGGGCGGGGACTGTGGATCCTTTTTAAAAAATGACAAATGCCAATTCACGGAGGCTGTCAATGCGCAAACCGCACTGACAGGCACCGGACGGAAGCGGCATGCGCCGGGATTATTGTTCCTGGATCCGGTAAAGACCGGTGGCCGTGCGCACAAAAAGTGCGCCGTCATCCGGCACCGGAGTCGCCAGGACGCGCTCCCCGTCCAGCTTGTTTTCCCCTATTTTCTCAAAGGTCCGCGACGCCCGCAGCACGGTGGCGGCACCGAACTCATCAATGGTCAGCAGCTTGTCCCCGATGAGCAGCGGCGAGGCGGACGTGGTCCGCGCGGTCCGCTCCTGCCACAGAATCTCCCCCGTGAGGGCATCGAGGCAGGTGGCGATGCCATTGTCGGCCACCTGAAACAGCTCCTTGCCGCGCAGAATCGGCGACGGGGTGTTGGGGGAGCGCTTGGACTGTGTCCAGATCACATTTTTTTCTGTCATGTCCCCGCTGCCCCCGGGCCGGATGGCGTAGGTGACGGGATTGTCGTAGCCGGTGGTGAAATAGATCAGGCCATTGCCGAAAGCCGGCTGGCAGATCAGGGAATAGCCATCGTAGCGGATTTTCCACAGTTCCTTTCCATTCTCCGGATTGTAGCCGGCGATGGCGTCGCTGGCTGGACTGATGACCTGCTTTTTCCCGTCCAAGGTGATGAGCGCCGGCGTGCAGAAGGAAAAGTTCCGCTTGGCCCCGCTGGTGCGCGGGGTTTTCCAGGCGACGGCGCCGTCCTTGGCGCGCAGAGCGGCGAGGAACGGTCCCTCCGCGGCGTCACAGGGGAAGATCAGCAGTCCATCGACCAGCAGCGGCGAGGGTCCGCCTCCATGCACCGGCGGATAGACCAGTGTCCGCTGTTCCCAGATTTTTTTACCCTCCAAGTCCAGACAAGCAGTGCCCTCGTGGCCGAAATGCACATACAGCCTGCCATCCGCCACAATGGGGGTGGGGCTGGCATGGCTGTTTTTGCTGTGGATCGCCGGCGAATTGGCGGATTCGCGGAAGACCTCCTGATCCCACAGCACCCTGCCGGTGGCGGGGTTCAGGCACAGGGCACGCAGGGACCGCTCCCCGGCGGCATCCTGGTCCGGCCCGTCCACCACGGCGGTGGTCAAATACATTTTTCCGCCGCTCAGCACCGGGGACGACCAGCCTTTGCCGGGAAGCCGCACATGCCAGGCGATGTTTTTATCCTTTCCCCAGACCAGCGGGACATTCTGCGCAGTCACGATATTGTCCGAATTTGGCCCCCGGAACTGGGGCCATTCCGCCGCGTCCGCTGTTGTGGACAGCGTGGCCAGGACTGCCGCCGCGGCGGCGGACCGGAAGGACATCAATGAAAAAGAGTGCAAAGGGGACATACAGCGCATGGGAGAATTAGACGCGGCGGAATGCGCCGCCTTTCCCCAATCAGACACAGTCCGGGTGCCCGGGACCGTATGCCATGGATGGGACGGTTTTTATTCCGCTTTGCTTCTTTACGCAGGCGGTCCTGAATCAGGGACAGGGAAGGACGCCGGAACGCGCCGGAGCCCGCCTCACGGCGTCGCCTTCAGGGCCCGGGGGCCAGTGGAGAACAGCACCACCCGGTCCAGCTCGAAATTGCCAGGTTCCCGCAAGTCCCCCTGATTGACCGTCAGCCATGAGCCATCAGGGCTGAAGCCCAGCCATGAGGCGCCGTGGGGCATGGGCATGGTGCCGACCTCGCTGCCGGTCTCCACATTCCACAGCCGCAGCGCCTCGAAATTCCCCAAACTGGCCAGAGTGCGGCCATCCGGGGAATACTGAAGGCAGTCCACATCCTGGATATGCCCGCGCAGCACTGCCTGAAGCGCTCCGGTGGCGGTGTTCCAAAGGCGGATGGTGGCGTCCAGTCCGCCGCTGGCCAGTTGTTTGCCGTCCGGGGAAAAAGCCAGGGAGGTGATGGGGGCCAGATGCCCGGTCAGATCCCGCATCTCCCCGGTCTCCGGTTTGTAAAGGCGCACCATGGCCGCGGACGATCCCGCCAGAGCCAGTTGCCGTCCGTCCGCACTGAAAACCGCCGGCAGCCAATTGCCGCCGGCGGGCCGGGGGAAAATGCCCACTGTTTTGCCGGTGGCGGTGTCCCAGACGCCCACCTGCCGCTCCGGCAGCACCAGACTGAACCGGCTGCCGTCCTGCGACCAGACTTTGCGTTCAAGATCCTTGAAGGGCATGGGATTGCCCTCCAGCAGCTGCACCCGGATCACGCTGCCGGTGTCGTCAAAATATTGCAGCCGGGCAGGATTGACCAGAAGCCGCACCCACTGCCCGTCAGGTGCCGGGGCATCCGCCCACTGTGGCAGAGAGTTGGAGATGGCATGGGTCACAGGATCCGCGATCACCGTGGTGCCGTCCTCATGCATCAGCAGCATCCGTTTGCTGTCGGACGACCAAAGCACCGGACGGATGGTCGCCTGTTCCGGCCAGACCGGATCCGGCGGCGGGCTGGGGGGCCACAGGCGCACGGTGGTGTCCTTGCTGCCGGTCACCAGCCACTTCCCGTCAGGATCCAGGGCCGCGCACCACACTTCATCCCGATGGCCCCGCATGGTGCCCGCGGGCAGCCCGTCCTCCACGCTCCAGTAGCGGATGGTGCGGTCCGATCCCGTGGTGATCAACCGTTGACTGTCGGAGGTGAACATCAGCCCCTTCACATCCAGTTTGTGCCCGCTGAAGCGGCGGGGCGCATGGCCCTGGGGCAGGCTCAGATCCCACACCAGGGGCTCCGGTCCGCCGACAGCCCCCAGCCAGCGGCCATTCGGGGAAATGGCGATGGCGTTCAGCAACTGGGGCGTGGGGTAGTCCTTCGGCGGAGCCTGCCCTTCCAAATCGACCACTTTCACTCCGCCCCGCGGCCCCATCACGGCGATAAAACGGTCATCCGGAAGGAACATGCAGGCTGCGCCCCCCACTCCCGGACGGCGGATCTCCTGCCCGGTCCCGGTATCGTAAATGACCACCTGCCCGCCATTCCCGGGATCAATGACCGCCATCCAAGGGTGGCTGTGGGCAAAGTTGGCAAACACCGCCGGCACCAGCGGACCGGTCTCCTCCCAAGTGCCGGTGCGGAAAAACCGGGCTTTGGCCGCCGACACTGCCATCAGGCGCATGCCGTCGGGCGTGAACTGCACGGATTTCACCGATCCCATGTTCACCGGAAAATCGTGCACACGGCGGCGTTGCGCCGGATCCCAGATGTACAGTGTGGTCTGCTCATCCGCCCAGCCATTCACAAACCGCCCGCCGCTGGCGATCCAGCGTCCATCCGGTGACACCGCCAGGCAGGCCACAATCCACGGATGCCCCTCCAGCACCGCAGTGTCCTGGCTTTCGGTGCGGTGCTTCAGCCAATGCCATTCCGGGCCCCGAAAATCCTCGCCGCCATTGACCGGCATGGAGGACTCCAGCAGCCGCCGGGCCTGGCCGGTGTCCTCCGCAAGGAGGGCCTGACTGGCGGCATACATATTGGCCGCGTAATGGCGCAGCCGGGCGGACCGTTCGCTGGCCAGAGCCTGCATCCGCTGACGGTTCTCCTGAACGGCCGTGCTCTCCGCCCGCTTCCATTGGTGGAAAATCCCCAGCGTCCCCGACACCGCCGCCACCAGCAGCGCCGCCACCAGGCCGGCCACCCCCGGCCGGTGCCGGCACCAGCGCACCACCTTCCCCCATGCGGAAACCGGCCGCGCCTCCAGATGCTGGCCATTTTGAAACCGCTTCAAATCCGCCGCCACCGCCGCCGCCGAGGCATAGCGGCGCTGGGGCGACTTTTCCAGGCACTTCAGGCAGATCGTCTCCAGATCGCGCGGCACTGTGGGATTCAGCCGGCGGGGAGGCACCGGCTCGGTCTCCCGCAGCTGCAGCAGGATGGAGTCCAGCGTCGGCCCCACAAAGGGAGCCCGCCCGGTCAGTGAGTGGTAAAGCACCGCCCCCAAGCCATAAACGTCGGACCGTGGATCGGCCTCCCCATACAGCGCCTGCTCCGGTGAAACATAGCCTGGCGACCCCAGCGTCTGGCCGGTGCGGGTCAGTGAGCCGCCTCCGGCAGCGGCGTACTGGTTGTTGAGGCTTTCCAGTTTCCGCGCCAGTCCGAAGTCAGTCACCATGGGCCGGTCCTCCACGCCCATCAGAATGTTCGACGGCTTCAGGTCCCGGTGCAGAATCTGATGGTCATGGGCGTGCTGGATCGCGGACGAGATCCGCTCCAGGCAGCGGGCGGCCTCCATGGCCTCCAGGGGATGATCCCGCACCCGCTGCGCCAGATTTTTACCCGGCACATACTCCATGGAGAACCAGCACACCCCATGGTCCTCCCCGACGTCGAAAATCGCAACCACTCCCGGATGCTGCAGCTTCCCCGCCGCCTCGGCCTCCATGCGGAATCTCAGCCGGGCCTCCTTGTCCGCCAATTCACCGCCGCGCAGGACTTTCACGGCCACCACCCGGCCCAGCCGGCGCTGACGGGCGCGGTACACGATGCCCATGCCGCCATGGGCGATCTCATCATAGAGGTCATAATCCCCCAGTCGGGCCCATGGCACCTCCTCATCCGGCATTCCCGGCTCCAAATCACCCAACGCCTCCGTCTCATCCCCGCAGGAGATCAGGAAGAGGCATTTGGGGCATAACCCCGGTTTGCCTCCCGAGGGCAGGACGCCACCGCAGGCGGTGCACGTCAGCGCCCCGGAATTCGTTGAGGAGGGGGACGGCTTTATCATGATAAACAAGGGAAGCGGGAGGAAAGATTTCCTCCTTTTACACCACGGGAGTATTTCCGGATTTCAAGAAAATCCGGATCGTTTTCCCCGTGTATCCGTCAAAGAGCCGCAGCCAGATGACGCATTTCCTCATCCAGCATGGAGGGATCGCGCAGGCCTCCCGCCACCTCTTCCCGGACCATGGATTTGAACTGCTTCCGCAGCCGGAAAACGGCCACCGCCACCGCCCTGCGGTCCACGCCCAGCATGGTGCCGGAGCGTTCATACTCCCCCTCCTCCGGCTCGCGGGCCAGGAAGGAGTGCAGCACGGAATAAAGCGTTCCCTTGCCCATGGCCACGCATTCATCCTCCAGACGGCGCATTGCCGCCTCCATCACCGCCTGCGCCCAGCGCCGTTCAAAAAGCCGCTCCGGGGTTTCATCCGTGACCGGCTCGGCACCGAACCAGTGCTCCGCCTGCGCCATGTCCAGCGACAGCGTTTTGCGCCCGCCGCCGCGCTTCAGAGCCGTGTCGCGGCGGTATTCGCTGGCCAGAAAGTTCTTCAGGGTCACGCACAGCAGGGTGCTGAACCGGGTTTCCTTCCGCTCCAGACCCGCCAGCCAGTCGCGGGTGAGCAGTTTTTCAAAAAATCCCTGGGTCAGATCCCGCGCCGGCTCCGGGTCCGCTCCCCGGCGGCGGATGAAGGCATAGACCGGATACCAATAGATCCGGCAGAACTCATTCATCGCCCCTTCCCGCTCGTCTCCATCGGTTCCCGCCTCCAGCACCAGCGACCACCGGGTGGTGGAAAAACGCGCAGTGCCCTGCAGCCACCGGGCTGTCGCTTCGGTCGGGTAATTCATGTGGGCGTATACAATGACAGGAAATCCCCTAAGGCTCAAGTGGAATCCGGCATTTCTGCCCACGACGGCATGAGTTATGCCACAAACCGCTGTTTATAAACACCTGTTTTGAACTTTTGAACACAGCGTTTTCGCAGGAACCGGGTTTCTGCATGATGGATTGAAAATCCTGGCTTCCTGCGGCACCAGACCGATTGACCGATGATCATAAGAACTCCTACCCTCAATTTTTTCACCCACCCCGCAGCATCCGGCATTTCGCAAAGCTTCTATTTACCGCTTTTTTCCTTTTTGAAAGTCAGCACTGGAAAACAGATATTCAGCACCATACCGGATTTCACATAAGGCTTCCGGTCGTAAACAGAAGGTGGCAGGGTTTGCTTGCTTGGAAATGAAACCGCCGCCCGCCGGTCAGACCTTTTACAGGAGCCGCCCGCACCATCCATGGTCCCTGTGGGAGGGAATCGGGGAGTTTCAGGACCGCGGAGAATTTCCCGCTCCCATCCACCGGTGCCTCCGCAACGGATGCCAGCACCACCTTCTCCGACAGCATGCGCCGCCGTCCTGGATGCTGGTCCTCGCGCTATTGGAGTTTGCAAAAAGGTTGCCGCAGGATGAAATGCCTGTGTGAAGACCTGTTTTCTGCTTCCCGCCGCCGCTACTGTGGGATTTGCCGCGGGATGGCTCTGCCGTCCGCAGGCTGTTCCGGGAAATCATCCCGCTGAAGCCCGGACCGCTGCCGGGGAACGGCTGCGGTCCCACCCTCCAGGGTCGGAGCCCAAGGAGTCCAGTCTCCCCGCAGAGAGTTGAAAAGCAGGCACCGTCCCCTTTGCACGCGGGGAGGCGAGAAGTTGGCTCCAAGGGCTGACGGGACTGGGCTACCTTAAAAGCGAGGCCGGGAAGGATGCCCTTTCCGAAACTCTGGCCTCCTTTGAGACGGAGGACTTCAAGGATCTCCAAAGTGCGGTGCTTGAGGAATTGAAAGCTCCCTCACGGCTGAGCAGACAGCGCAAATTCGCCGCCCGCCTTCTGTGGGTGGCTTGGCCGCTGCGGATTGGAAAGGACCCGGAGGCGGCGCTTTCCAGCATGAGCCTTGCGGCCCAAATCGATCCCGACCTGCTGGAGGATGACACTGTGGCCAAGGTGTTCCGCCGCTTCGCTTCAAAGGACCCGCGGGCCGCCGCCGCCGCCCTCGCCGGCTTTCCCAAACACCGGCTCGGCGATGCCGCCACCGGCATTGTGCTGGCGGCGGCGCAGAAGGACGGCCCCCTTCGCGGCGCTGGAGACGGCGAAGCGGCTGGGAATTCCCGTGGATGCGACCATGTTTGTGGACTCCGTCATGGAGCGTGATCCGGCGCGGGCGGCGGCCCTGACCGCCGGGCTGAGCGGGGATGCCCCGCGTGACAATGCCTTCCGGCAGGTCATGGAGCAGTGGTCCAAAGCCGATCCCGCCACAGCGGCGGCATGGATGGACGCCTACCAGGGCCAGGCCGCACCACGGGCATGACAGCGGTGCTGGCCCGCCGGCTGGTCACGGACCCGCAGGGAGCGGCGGAGGCGTTTCTCAAACTGGAGAACGCAGCGGAAAACCCCTATACTCCCGGCCTCGCGGGGTGGATTTCCCAGTCTCTTCTCAACCGGTCCGGACCGGAGGACGCACTCGCATGGATGGAGAAACTTGCCCCGAACCTGCATGAGGCGGCGGTGTCCGGCACGGTGAAGGAATGGGCGCAAAAAGATGCGGAGAGCGCCTCCCGGTGGCTGAGCAGCCATATGGCGGGGCCGGTGCGCGACGCCGGGGCGGTTGCCCTGATAGGCTCCATTGCCGCCACCCATCCGGCGGAGGCATGGCAGTGGGCGCAGTCGCTATGCATCCAGGAGACGCGCGGCGAGGCTTTGAGGAATGTGCTTGGGGAATGGCAAAGGACGGATGCCGCCGCCGCGCAGGCCGCCTTGGAGGCGCTTGCTCCGCCATTGCCCGGCCTGAAGCCCTGATCTGAAGGTCATTCGAAATGCCGCCGCTGTGCATCACCGCGTGAAAGCCTCAAAACGGCGCGGCATTTCAAAAAATCCTTTAGTTCAGATCACCACATCCGGGCCGCCCGCGGGTCCGTCGGACTCCTGGCAGGCGCGCATGTCCGGCTCCGGCAGATGGGTCAGGCGGCGGCGCAGGGTTTCGGCCCGCAGGATGTCGCGCTCCTCGGCGGTGAGTTTTCTCTGGCTGGCGATCTGGAGATGGGCCGGTTGGATCTCCAGCAGCAGGGTGTCGATCAGTTTGGTCTCCGCCGCTGGAAACACTCCCACATCCGTCCCCAGCCGCAGCATGGAGAGGTGCGTCAGCGCCTCCTTGCTCTCCATGATGTGGGCGAACCGCAGGGCGGCATAGGCACGGCCGATGTTGTCGCAGACTTTTTGAGGATTGTCCTCCAGCAGCTTGCGCCGGGCATTGCGCTCGTGAGTGATGATCTGGCGGATCACCTTCTCCAAGCGGGCCAGAATCTCCGCCTCACTGTCCCCCAGGGTGCGCTGGTTGGATACTTGGAACAGGTTGGACAGCGCCTCCGTGCCCTCGCCATACAGTCCCCGCACCGCCAGGCCGATCTTGTTCGCCGCATTGATGATGGAGGTCACCTGGTCGCAGAGCACCAGCGCCGGCAGATGCAGCATGGCGCTGGCCCTCATGCCGGTGCCCAGATTGGTGGGGCAGGCCGTCAGATAGCCGAAGCGACGGTCCCAAGCGAAGGGCACCTGATCCTCCAGCTCGGTGTCCAGCCGGTCGAGGCCGGCGTGGGCCGCGGTGAGATCAAGGCCTGAGCGGATGCTCTGCATGCGCAGGTGGTCCTCCTCATTGATCATGATGGAGTAGGACTGATCACGGTTGATCACGGCGGCGCAGCCCCCGGACTTGGCCGCCTGCTCGCGGGAAATGAGGTGCTTCTCCACCAGCACCTGCTTTTTGATCGCATCCAGATTCGCCAAGTCCTCGGAGAAACAATCCTTCATCACCGACAGGCTCTCCACTCTTGGCCGGAGCTGCTCCATGATCTCCACCCGGTTCTCCTTTTTGGCCCAGCCGGGAAATGGCGGGCCGTCCAGATTCCGCGCCAGACGGATGCGGCTGGTCAGGACGATATCCCGGCAGGGGCCGTCATGCTCCATCCATTCGGGCCGACGGCGCAGGAGGGTGGTGAATTTCATCATAAATTTGCAGGAAAGAGAGGGATCAGCAGCTCAAAGCATGGTGGGGAATGGCAGTTTTTCCTGTTCTGTTCTGTTCTGTTCTCCCATTCCAACGCGGGACGGCCCAAGGAATGCCGGTCAGGACCCGGATTCCATTCATTCAGACACTCACACGTGAGCGGAGTTTTTTCTCCAAGGAGTTGATTTCAATCTTCAGACGGGCGGCCTCCTCAAAGTGCTCCTCACCCACGGCGGCATCGAGTTCGGACCGCAGTCTGGCCAGAAGATCCTCCTCGGCTTTGAGTTGGCCGGCATGGGCGGGCACTTTGCCGGTGTGGCACACCTTCGTGTGCATGGCCTTCAGCAGGCCGTCCATGCCCTCGCCGAACACCGAATAGCACCGGGCGCAGCCCAGCCGTCCGGTTTTGCGGAAGGTCGTCTGCGTCATCCCGCACGCCCGGCAGGTTTTTTCCTGCGGATGCGTCTCCACGCGCTCGCCGTGGCCGAAACCCAGCAGCATGTCCGCCAGCGCAAAGCCGGTGGGGTCCGTAACCCCTTTCTCCTTGGCGCAGTGCTCGCAAAGATTGATTTTCTGCATATCCCCCTTGACGATCTGGGTCAGGAAAACAGTGGCTGTATTTTCGTCGCAAACATCGCACTTCATGGCGGGTCAGGGTCAGAGGGAGGGGGAGGGCTGAATTCCTGAAGATACGGCTGTGCCCGTCCGGGGGAAAGGAGTTTTTAAGCCGTCCTCCGCCTCTCCGGCACCTGTTTCCCTCCGCCCGCAGCCGGTCCGGAAACACCATGGGATCCGGATAAAACTTGAATTTCCGGGAGTCTGCGCGTGGCTGGATCATGACGTTTTCCCCATCCCCGCCCTCAGATCCCGAACCCGCCATCGGCATTATCGGCGGCAGTGGACTTTACCACATGGAGGGACTGGACGAAATGCAGGAAATCCAAGTGGACACTCCGTGGGGACCACCATCTGATGCCCTTGTCTCCGGCCGCCTGTCAGGGCGCAAAGTGTTTTTCCTGCCCCGCCACGCGCGCGGGCACCGGCTGCTGCCCACGGAACTGAATCACCGCGCCAATATCTGGGCGCTGCGGTCGCTGGGCGTGCGATGGATCATCTGCGTCACCGCCGTGGGCAGCCTGAAGGAGGAGTACGCCCCGCGGGACATCGTCCTGCCGGACCAGTATTTCGACCGCACCAGCCGGCGGGAGCACCACACTTTTTTCGGTCAGGGCATCGTGGCCCACGTGGGCTTCAGCGATCCCGTGAGCGCCGGCCTGCGCGGCATTCTCGCCAATGTCTGCCGGGGGCAGGGCCGCCGCATCCACAACGGTGGCACCTATGTCAACATGGACGGTCCCGCCTTCTCCACCCGGGCGGAAAGTCTGGCCAACCGCCGGCTGGGCTTCGATGTCATCGGCATGACCAACCTCCCCGAGGCCAAACTGGCCCGCGAAGCGGAGATCGCTCTCTCCACCCTGGCGATGATTACGGACTATGACTGCTGGAAGGTGGAGGAGGAGCCCGTCAACGCGCAGACCGTCATCGGCCACCTCACCGCCAACGCCGAAGCCGCCAAGGCCATTATCGCCGCTGCCATCCCTCAAATTCCGCAGGAGCCCAACTGGCCGGAGCACCGGGCGCTGGACATGGCCCTCATCACGGACCAGTCCCTCTGGCCGGCGGAAACCATCGGGCGCCTGCGCCCTATTCTAGCCCGGTTCCTCTGATATTTTGCTTACCGGCCCCAAAAGGCCGTCCGGGCATACCTTGACAGGCTTGCCACATTCCTTAACGAAACCACCGTTGCCAGGATCATTTTCCGCTTTGCGTTGCCAGCATCGTCACGGAATTGTCACTTGGCCGCCATAGTCCAAGCGCCCGCCCTGGCGCAGGGCTCAAGCCATGATGCTCACCGCTCTGCCCGACGACACCGATCCCGGTCGCGCCGTCCCCAACCGCAGCATGAAATCCGCCATTGTCGATGGAGTTCCGTTCCGCAGCAAGGAGGTGAGCTGGCTGTCCTTCAACTCCCGCGTGCTCCAGGAGGCCGACGATCCGGATGTCCCGCTTCTGGAGCGCCTGAAGTTCCTGGGCATCTACTCCTCCAATCTGGACGAATTCTTCCGAGTGCGCATCGCCACTCTGCGCCGGCTGGTGCTGGTGGGCAGGGATTACCGCAAGCTGCACATCCCCGACCCCAAACTGACACTGCGGGAGGCGCGGGCCATCATCAAACGCGATGCCGGTCTCTTCGACCGCATCTACCACGACATTCTCGCCAGTCTCGCCAAAGAGGGAATCTGCCTTATCGAGCACACCGAGGTTCCGCGGGCGCTCAAACCCTGGCTGACTGATTACTTCTACGCCAAGGTCCGCCCGCGCATCATGCCCATCATGATCCGGTCCTACAGCCAACTGGGCAGCCTGCGGGACCATCCGATGTATCTGGCGGTGGAGATGATGAAGGCAGGCAAAGCGGCCTCAGCCGGCAAAGCCGCCGGCAAGGTGCGCACCGCGCATGCCCTCATCGAGATTCCCGCCACGGAGCTGCCGCGCTTTGTGGTGCTGCCGGAGCACAAAGGCAAAACCCTGGTGATGTATCTGGATGACATCATCCGCTTCGGGCTGCCCAGCATCTTCTCCGGCCTTCCCTTCGACAAATTCGAGGCCTTCGCCATTAAATTCACCCGTGACGCGGAGATGGGAGGATTTGAGGACGACGTGACGGAAAGCCTCTACGACAAAATCTCCGAGGGGCTGCGCAGCCGCCAGACCGGCCAGGCGGTCCGGATGAACTATGACAGCCGCATCCCGGCGGCGTTTCTGAAGCTGCTCGTCACCAAGCTGAAGCTGGCGCACGACGACACCCTCATGCCCGGCTTCCGCTATCACAACCGGAAGGACCTCGTGAAATTCCCTGCGCCCTCCCGGCTGGAGTATCCGTCGGAATCCCCCCTGCCCCATCCGCGGCTCAGCGGGCAACGCCGGGAAAGTTTCTTCCGCACCCTGCAGGACCAGGATCTGCTGCTGCACCTGCCGTGGCACTCATTCAGCCATTTCCTGGACTTCCTCCGCGAGGCCAGCCTGGACCCGCTGGTGGAATCCATTTACCTGACCCAGTACCGCCTTGCCGGCCAGTCCTGCGTGGCCCGCGCCCTGATGAACGCCGCCCAGAACGGCAAGGACGTCACGGTCCTCATTGAGCCCCAGGCGCGGTTCGACGAAAAAAACAACATTGAATGGGCCAACCGTTATCAGCACGCCGGGGTCAAGGTGATTCTGGGCGTGCCCGGCCTGAAGGTTCACGCCAAAATGTGCCTCGTGGTGCGCCACGAAGGCAGCACCCACCGCTTCTACAGCGCCATCGGCACCGGCAATTTCAACGAGGAGACCAGCCGCTTCTACACGGACCATATGCTGCTGACCGCGCATCCCGGACTGGGAGCGGATGTGCTGGAGGCCTTCCGCTTCTTCCGCACCAACTGGCAGCCGCCGCGCCTCAGCCACCTCGTGGCCGCACCCATCAGCCTGCGGACCAGCGTGAAATTTCTGATTCAGAATGAGATCAGCCACGCCAGGCAGGGCAAGGAGGCGGGCATCTTCGTCAAGCTGAACAACCTGGCTGACCCCGATATCACGGCTCTGCTCTACGAGGCCAGCCAAGCCGGCGTGCAGGTCCGTTTGATCGTGCGCAGCATGTTCTCGGTGGTCACCGGCGGCACCGTCAGCAAAAACATCAAGGCCATTGGCATCGTGGACCGGTATCTGGAGCACAGCCGCATCCTTTGTTTCGCCAACGGCGGCAGCCCCAAATACTTCCTCAGCTCCGCTGACTTCCTGCCGCGGAATTTCGACAGCCGGTTCGAGGTGTTGTGCCCGGTCTACGATCCCCTGCTCCAACAGCAGCTGCAGCGCTGTCTGGACATCCAGTGGGCGGACAACACCAAAGCCCGCGTGCTCGACAAAAAACTGGCCAACCACCGCGCCAAAACCGGTGAAAAGCGCTTCCGTGCCCAGGAGGAGCAGCGGAAATGGCTTGCCCGGAAGGGAGGATGAGGCTTCCTGGGAGACAGGCCCGCTTTCCCGCAAATGGGGTAAACCGCTCCTGACAGAGCCGGCGCTTCCCTGCGTTCCCCTATGGCCTTCCGCCGGCCCGCTTTGGCGGCTGCCGTTGTCCCACCATGCCGATCCCCCTCCGTTTTACGCTTCCCGCCTTTCTTTTGCTGTCTGTTTTTCCCCAGTGGACCACCACGGCGTCGGCTGAACCCGCCCCCGCCCCGGTCCGTCTGACGCTGGAGGAGGCGTATGACCGTGCCCTGGCCACCGATCAGACCATCGCCCTGGCCCTGCAGGCCGTGGTGCAGGCCGACTTGGCCCCCGCCCGCGCCTGGACGCGGCTCACGCCGCGGCTCAACGGCACCCTGAATTCCAACCAGAGCGGGTCCCGCTCTCAAGGAGAGGAGTTCAGCAGCAACACCGACGGGCGTGCCCGCCTCTCCCTCTCCCAGCCGCTGCTCGATTTCACGGTCCGCCCCGCCGTCCGCGCCGGACAGCTTGCGGCCCAGGAAAGCCGCATGGACTACCGCAGCACGGTGCGGGACACCATTCTCGGCGTGGCCACCGCCTATTTCGAAGTCCTGCGCCAGCAGGAGCTGATCGCCGTGAACCGCGAAAGCCTGCGCCTGGCCGAAGAGCAGAAGAACTATGCCACCCAGCGAATGGAGGTCGGAGAGGTGATCCGCACGGATGTGCTGACCGCGGATGTGACGATGCAGCGCGCGCGGCGCAGCCTGACCGAATCCGAGAACGCCCTGCGGCTGGCCCGGACGGTTCTGGCCAATACCGTGAACCTGGCTCCGGAAACGGTCATTGAAGTCAGGGAACCGGCGGAATACGCCCTGCCCGGCAGCTCCCTCCGCGACCTTCATATGAAGGCGCGCCGGCAGCGTGATGATCTCCAGCGGCTGCTGACTGCCGTCGCCCGCCGCACGGAGAACCTGACAGAGGTCCGGGCGCGCTACCTGCCCAGCATCAGCGCTTCCGTCAGCGCCGGACGCAATGTGCAGCAAAACTCCAACTCCAGCGGCACCGATGGCCAGACGGATTACTCCGCCGGGCTCTCCATCAGCATTCCTCTCTTCACCGGCGGTGAGAAAGCGCTGGACCTGCGGGAGGCCGAATCGGAGATCACACGGGCCAAACTGGAGTATGAGCGCGCGGCCAAGATCAGCGACGAGGAGGTCACCTCCGCCTGGCTGCAGACCCAGACGCTGCGACAGACTCTGGCCAGCCTGCGGGCGGAGGTGAAATCCGCCACGGAGAACCACTCCCTGGTCCAGCAGCAGTATCTGGCCGGAGAGGCCAAAAGTCTGGACGTGCTCCAGACCCTGACTGATCTGAACACTTCGCGCACCGACCTTGCCGTCAGCCTTTTCCAATACCAGCTGGCCCTGCGGGAACTGGCGGTGCGCACGGCGGATTTCGAGCGCGCCCGCGTTGAGCGGGCCGCTGTCCGTCTTGCCCAGCCTCCTCCGCCTGATCCCGCCGTTCCGCCGCCTCCCAGGGCGAAGGCCATAGCCGTCCGCACCGCAAAACCAGCCCCCAAAAAAGCGGGTTAGGTCGGCTTTCCTCTTTTTTCATCCCTTTCAGCCCTCCCATGACTTTCATCTCCATTCTGCGCTCCGTTGTGATCTGGGGCGGACTCGCCGCCGCCTCCTGGTTCGGTTATGACCACTTCTTCAACCGCCCCCCCGGGATCACGGAATACCGCACCACGCCGGTGATCCGCACCTCCCTGGTGCAGAAGGTCACGGCCACGGGCGAACTGACCGCACTGGTGCTGGTGCAGGTCGGCAGCCAGCTGTCCGGCACCATTTCGGAACTCAACGCCGACTTCAACAGCCAGGTGAAGCAGGGCCAGCTTCTCGCCAGACTGGACCCCGCGACCTACAAAGCCAACCTCGCCCAGAATGAGGGTGAACTGGCCAATGCCCAAGCCCAACTGCAGCTGGCGCAACTCAACGCCCAGCGCAAAAAGCAGCTTCTGGACAAGGGACTGGCCCCGATCGCCGACTACGACAAGGCCGTGGCGGATCTGACCCAGGCGGAGGCCGGCGTGAAAATCCGCAGCGCGGTGCTTCAGAAGTCACAGGTCGATCTGACCCGATGCACCATTTACGCCCCCATCGACGGCATGGTGATTTCCCGCAAGGTGGACGTGGGTCAGACAGTCGCCGCCAGCCTCAATGCCCCTGTGCTGTTTGAGATCGCCAAGGACCTGACGTCCATGGAGATCCACGCCAGTGTGGCGGAGGCGGATATCGGTGGCCTGGCGGAGGGACAGGAGGTCACCTTCACGGTGAATGCTTATCCGGACGAGACCTTCCACGGCGTCGTCAAGCAGGTGCGGAATTCCCCCACCGTGGTGGAGAACGTGGTGCACTACGACACCGTCATCGCCGTTGAAAACAAACAGTTGAAGCTCAAGCCCGGCATGACCTGTCTGGTGAGCATTATTCTGTCCAAACGGGAGAACGCCCTTGCCCTGCCCAACGCCGCCCTGCGCTTCAAGCCGGAGACCAATGACTCCGCCCAAGGTGAAAAACCTGGCGGTGGGGATGGCCCGCGCGGGGGCGGGGGGGAGGGCGGTGGCCGGCGCGGGGGTGGAGGAAGCAGAGGAGGAGGCCGGCCCAAAAGCGAAAGCAGCCCCGGCGGGCGGACTGTTTATGTGATCGACAAGCCCGGCACTCCCACCACGGAGGCCATTCTGAAGCCGCTCACGGTGCGGATCGGCATTGATGACGGAAACCGCACGGAAATCCTCTCCGGAGTGACAGAAGGCCAGGAGATTGTCAGTGGCACTGTCTTCAAATCCCAGGATGCAGCGGCCAATCAGCCGTCGGGCAATAACAATCCCTTCCGGGGCGGCGGGGGCGGATTCCGGCGGTAAAACCTGGCCGGCTGCCCGTCACGGTGCGCGGGGGATCAGGTTTCCGTCCTGGCGGAGGCCTGCACGAAAATCCGGGCCGGCACCTCTTCGAAATACTTCATCAGCGCCGGGCAAAGCCATCCCTCCAAACCCTGACTGGGAGAGTAGTACCAATTGCCCCCATACTCACCGCGCCTCCATTCCACGGAAAGCTGGTGACCCGGGAAAGGAATTCCAGAAAAAAGCAGCCGGAACCCTTTCTCCGCCTCCGGCAAACCGGCGGCCAGCCGTTCGATGATGGTGTCCGCCCCGCTGACGAAAGGCTCCTTGTCGAGGCCTGCCGCGGCATCGTCAAAAACCCAGAGTCCCTCCCATTTGTAGGGCACAATCACTTTCAGGCTGTTCATCCCGGAACATAACCATGCCCTGCGAATTCACCAGAGCGATCACCCTGCCCTGTCCTGCCTGGCCCAGCCCGGCGCGTCATCCCGCCGCACAAAGCTGAGGCCGGGGAGAAGCGGTTCAATGCTCCCCTCCGGCCCCGGGCTGTGCGGCATTGCTCCGGTTATTTCGCCGCATAGTCCACCACCACCGCCTTGGCGATGTGGGGTTTGACGAGCTCCACGAACTTCATGTGCTCGGGATGGTGGAGGTAGGTTTTCTCCAGAGCTTCCTTGCTTTCAAAAGTCAGGGTGAAGACGTGGGTCAGTTCCGGATTCATATTCTCCGGGCTGACATTGGAGCCCCATTCGAAGCCTTTGATGGAGGGGATTTTCTCCTTCAACGCTTTGAAGGCGGCGGTAATCTCATCAAGCTTGGCGGAAGGCGTGCCCTCCTTGAAGCCGAAGATCACGACGTGGCGGAATGCAGGGGGGGAATCGGCGGCCATGGAGGTGAAGGGGGTAAACAGGGTGGCGGCGGCAAGCAGGGTTGCAACGTGGGCGGTGAAACGTTTCATGGAGTGAATGGATGAGCTGATGGTTGAGAGTCCCGTGCGGAAGTAAATGGCCAGTGGTGGTTGATGAGGGCGGCCGGCGGGACCGCCGGGGAGACTAGGTCTGGGCCGCCTCGCGGGCGACGGCCGCGCTGCCGATGATGCCGGCATCATTGCCGAACTGGGCCGGAACAATTTCCAGTCCTTTGAAAAAGCTGGCCGCGAGCTGGGCTTTCAGTTTTTTCTTCAGGGGATCAAAAATCAGTTTCCCCGCCTTGGCGATGCCGCCGCCGATGACGATGCGGTCGGGGTTCAGCAGCCAGATGGGATTTGCCAGGCCGGTTGCCAGCTGGTCGGTGTACTCCTCCCAGACCTGCAGGGCCACAGGGTCCTTTTTCTTCACCGCCGCCGCCAAGGCGCGGGGCTCGCAGTCGGCGGGGGTCACCTTCACTTTGGCCTTCTTATAAAGGGCGGCGGCGCGCTGCGACATGGGGCCGATGCCGGCGTAGCTCTCCAGCGCGCCGGGGTTGCCATGCACAAAGGGTTTGCCGCGGTAGTCGATGCTCATCTGGCCGATCTCGCCCGCGCCAAAGGTGCTGCCGCGGTAAAGCCGGCCATCCAGCACCAAGCCGCCGCCCACGCCGGTGCCCAGGGTCACGGCGATCAGGTTGCGCGCGCCCTTCCCGGCTCCGTGCATGAACTCCGCGAAGCACATGGCATTGGCGTCGTTCTCCGCAAAGCAGGGCAGTCCGGTCGCCTGGGTCAGCTCATTACGCAGCGCCACATTCTTCCAGCCCCGCACATTGGTCAGCTCATACACCAGCCCGCGCTGCACATCCACAAACCCCGGCACGCCCACGCCCACCGCCTCCACGGTTGGGAAATCGACCTGCACGGCCTTGATGCACCGCACAAACTCGGCGATCAGCGCCTTGGGCCCGGGGAAGTCCGCCGTGATGATGGGCTCCCCGGTGTAAAGAACCTCATGGCCGCGCACCACCCCGTACTTCACGGAGGTGCCGCCCATATCAATGCCGATGGCCAGTGGTGTGTTGCTCATGTGCTGGATGGAATGGGAATGGAAATGGGAAAAGTGGTCAGGACACGGTGGGGCCGGGCAGGATGTTCCCCTCCGGCACACTGAGGCCCACCGTTTGACCATTTGGGAGGGAATCAACGGCAAAGCCCGGCTCGTTTTTAATCATCACGGACTCTCCCTCCACTGTCAGCCACAACAGGCCGTTCAACTCCGCCGCCGGCAGCCAGAAATGCAGCGCCACTCTGGCGGGACCGGCACCAGGCAGCACTGGCTCCTCCAGAAACGCGCCGGTGAACCGCTCCACCGCATGCCCCTCCTGTCCGGTCGCCGGAGCCTGCATCAGGACGACCTTCGGAGCCTCCAGCCGCAGGGGCTCGGAGCCGCTCTGGCGGAAATCGCACCGCAGGGTCAGCTGCACATGATCCTCCACCCGGCGCGCCTCCACGCCGGCCACCCGCACCCCCAGCGCCTCCGATCCCCGCCACCGCTGGAAATGCGACCGGAAGGCCTTCGGGTGTTTCCAAGCCTCATATCCCAGTTTTCCCACCGCCGACACCAGCACCGCCACGAGGCACACGATCAGAACTCTGCGGAGCTGGGAATCCAAAACCATATGCCCCGCACCTATCCGGCGGCGCCGCGGAAGACAAGGAGAATACCAGCCTCTCCGGGCCATTGTCAGCCATTGGCGAATTTCTCTTTCATCGCTTCCGCCCGGAGCGACTCCCGTGTTTCGCCGGGTGTCAGCACCAAGGATCCCGCCCACTTCCTCCCCCAGCCGCCCAGCCGGGTTTTTGTCTTTTCCGATGGCGCTGCTGAACCCACGGCAACGGCAACCTGCAGAACCAGATTGCCGCCGGCAAGCTGCAGGCCAATTAAAGTGTCGCCTTCCCAAAGACCGATGGCATCCAGCGGGATCACTTTTGCCACAATCGTCATAAGCGGAAAGAAGCTGACTGCCTTCGTTTGATTTCTGATTGGAAAATTCCCCATCGGGACTCAGTCCTCAATCAAGCGCAGCACCAAAGCCGACCGCGCCGGGAGGTAGAGCATGATCTCATGACCGCCGTTCACAGGGCGGGCGTGGTAGCACTGTTTGGGGCGGATGCGGGAGGGGCCGGCAAAGCGGGTCTCGTCAGTGTCGAGGGCGAGCTCCCAGACACCCGCCGGCGCGTGGATAGGATAGTCCACGAGGCTGTTCCAAGGATGGAAATTCGCCGCGATGAGGAAGCCGTCGCGCTGGAACACCAGCACCTGATGGCCGACATGGGTTTCGTACAGGCGGGTCGGGCGGCTGAAAACCTCCGGGGTGCCAAGCAGATCGAGAATGGCGGCGTCGAAGTCACCGAGCGCATGGTATTTCAGCGCCGGGTTGTCCCGCAGGGACCACTGGCGGCGGGCGTAGTGGCTGGACCATTGGTTGCCCTGACGGGGGAAGTCCACCCACTCCGGATGGCCGAACTCATTACCGATGAAATTCAGATAGCCGTGCGGCGAGGTGGCCAGAGTAAGCAGCCGGGCCATTTTCCAGAGGGCAATGCCGCGGTCCACATGGGGATTGGTGACCCCGATGCCCATGTCGTGGTAGATGGAGGATTCCAGCAGGCGGAAAATGAAGGATTTGCCTCCCACAATGGCCTGATCATGGCTTTCCACATAGGAGATGACTTTCTCCTCGGCGCGGCGGTTGGTGAGCTCGGAGTAAATGTGCTCCACATTCCAGTCCTCATCCCTCACGCCCGCAGAGCCCAGTTTGGCCCAGAGGTCGGGCACCCCCATGGCGAGACGGTAGTCGAAGCCGGCCCCCCCCTCCGCCGCCGGCGAGACGAGACCGGGCATGCCGGACACATCCTCGGCGATGGTGATGGCGCCTGGCTGGACGTCGTGAATCAGTTCATTGGCCAAGGACAGATAGACCAGAGCCTCCTCATCGACGCCAGGGTTAAAGTAGTCCGCGTAGCTGGTGAACACCTTTCCCAGTCCGTGATCGAAATACAGCATGGAGGTCACCCCGTCGAAACGGAAGCCATCCAGATGAAACTCCTCGGTCCAATAGCGGCAGTTGGACAGCAGGAAATGCAGCACCGCGGGCTTGCTGTAGTCGAAGCAGCGGCTGTCCCAGGCGGGATGGTCGCCCCTTGGCCCCTCATGGAAATACTGCCACAGCGAGCCGTCGAACCGCGACAGGCCGTCCAATTCGTTTTTGACACTGTGGCTGTGAATCAGATCGATGACCACCGCCAAGCCCAGACCGTGGGCCGCATCCACCAGGGCTTTGAACTCCTCCGGTGTGCCGAAGCGCGAGCTGACGGCGAAAAAGCTGCTGACATGGTAACCGAAGGACCCGTAGTAGGGGTGCTCCAGAATGCCCATGATCTGCACGGTGTTGTAACCGGCGGCGGCGATGCGGGGCAGGATGAGGTCCTTGAACTCGGTATAGCTGCCGACCTTCCCCTCCTCTTGGGCCATGCCGATGTGGGCCTCATACACCAGCGGCGGGCGTTGGGAGGTGTCCGGATTTTGGTTTTTCCAGAGGTAGGGGGAGGCATCCCAGATCTGGGCTGAAAACAGGTGGCTGACGGGATCCTGCACCACGCGGCGCGCCCAGGCGGGAATGCGGTCTCCGCTGCCGCCGTCCCAATGCATGCGCAGCCGGTAAAGCATGCCGTGGTCCAAGGCCTCCAAAGGAAGATGCAGCTCCCAGTCCCCATGGCCATTGATACGGGTGGCGGCAAATTCCGGCAGCTCCTCCCACTGGGTGTATTCGCTGATCAGGCAAAGCGCGGTGGCATTGGGAGCCCATTCCCGGAAAACCCAGCCGCCGGCGGTGCGGTGCAGTCCGTAATGCAGATGCCCGAGGGCGAATTCGCGCAGGGTCACGCTGCCTTGGCCGGTGAGGCGCGCCCGCATGGCGTTGGTCTTTCCGGTGCGGCGGTCGAGATCGCCAACATAGGGTGCCAGCCATTGGTCCTCGCGCAGGCTTGGAATGCCCGGGACCAGGCGTGGGGCTGCCGCGGCCGCAGCCTCCGGAGATTGGGCGGAAATCTTTTTCGAGGACGGTTTTTTTGCTTTGGGCAGGACGTCGGGAGGCACCGGCGGAACCATAGGGGGAGGATCCGCCTGGGACAGCGGGCTTTTCGTTTCGACTGTTGGGGGCGTTTTGGACTTTGAAGCCGCCACTTTCCGGGGAGCGGCTTTTTTCACGGGTGGAGCAGCCTCCAATTCCGGACTCTCCGGAGCGGTGGTTTTCTTTTTTTTCGCTGCCGGTTTTTGGGCAGGAACCGGAGCCGCGGCCTGGACCGTTAAGGGCGCCGGCAATTCAGCCGGCGGCCCCTCCACCGGCAGGAAGGTGCCACCACTTCCGCTGGTGGCGGCTCCGTTACGGGATTGCCGGGAGGTCGATCTGGCCGTCTTGGACATGGGAGAGAGAGGAGGATGGGCGTGAGGAAATCAGACCGCGCTTGCGGACGGAGTCGCGCGGGGACTTGGGACTGCGCTGGCGCGAGGGTGCAGGCGGGGGCACGGAATCCTCGTCAGGAACCAGCAGGGGACGGTCCAGCATGTCCTCATAGATTTGAAAATATTTCCTTGCCGTTTCGGAATGGTTGAAGGTCCGCAGGGACTCCCCCATCACCCGCGCCAGCGTGCGCTGCTTGCGCCCGGGGCTTTGGCGGAAAAAGGCCATGGCCTGATCCACAGCCCAGCGCAGGGCGCCGGGGTCGAAATTCTCAAACACAAATCCATTCCCCTCAGTGCCGTCCGGACTCAGATGGTGCACGGTGTCCTTCAGTCCGCCCGTGTTGTGGGCAATGGTCAGGCTGCCGTAGATCGGCGCCACCATCTGGGGCAGACCGCAGGGCTCGAAGCTGGACGGCATGAACGCAAAGTCGGACGCCGCATAGGCCAGGCGGGAGAGGTTCTCATTGAAATTGCAGACGGTCACGCGGCCCTCGAGATCGTGGAACCTGACAATATCGTGGAAATGCCGCTGGAACTCACCGTTGGCCACCACGGCCAGCTGGAGATTGTCGCCCGTGTAGTCCGAGATCAGCCGGAAAAGAATCTGGGTGAGCAGCTGCGGTCCCTTCTGCACCGGGTCCAAGCGGCTGGGCCAGAAGAAGAGCGGGGCGCCGGGATCCACTTTCAGGCCGGTTTTCTCCTGGAAGGCCTGCTTGGCCGCCTGCTTGCCCTCCACAAAGGTGTCCGTGTTGTATTTTAGCGGCAGCGCCGTGTCCGTGGCCGGATTGTAGGAGTCGTCCGGAGCATTCAGAATGCCAACGGCGCAGCCGGCGGCCCGTTTGTTTTGGATCTCCCGCTGCACGGCTTCCGGAACGAAAGGGTGCTGACCATTGGCCACCTCGTCCAGGAAGGAGGGGCTGACGGTGTTGATGTAGTGAGCGGCAAAGATGCCCGAGGCCAGCAGATCCACCTGCGTGCGCGGACGGGCGGTTTCATAATTGAAGGGCTCCCCCTGGTAATACAGATGCTGCCAGAACTGCGCCGCGTCAATGCCGCTGCCCTCAATGCGGTCCAGGGTCATCTTCTCCGTATGGATGTTGTGCACGGTGAAGAGGCAGGGAATGCGGTAGCGGCGGGCGGCGGCGGGGATGAGTCCGGTCATCCAGTCATTGCAGTGGATGAGGTCCGGGGCCACGCGGGGGATGATGTGGTTGAGCACCTCCCGCTGAAAGGCGAGGGCAATGCGCGGATTCTCATCCCCGTGGCTGGAGTAAACGGAGTCCCGGTAATAAAAAATCCGGTCCTCCGCGAGGTGGATGCGCTCATCCGGCAGGGTGCGCCGCATCGTCTTCAGCTCCTCGCTGAAGATCTCGAACACCTCTGTGTTGAACATCTGCCGGTAGTTGGGCAGCGCCACATGGACATCCGCCCCCAGATCGAAAAGAGCCGATACCAGAGAGGCCGAGACGTCAGCCAGTCCTCCCGCTTTGGCGTGCATGCGCTGCGCCATGTTTCCCATGCCGTCCGGCAGATATGTGATTTCCGGAGTGACGATGAGGATGCGTGGTTTTCTCACGAAATGCTGTGGGGGTGAGGAGGTTGCGGTTTTAAGTGACGGGGATTTTTAAAGGTGCGAGTCCGCCCATGTGATATAGGGCGGGGATACGCGGTGCCACTGACCGCCGGCGGGCACTGCGCGGGCGGTCATGCCGAAGCGCCCGCTGCCGGGGCAGGAAACGGTCAGGGAGTACTGCATCCAGCCATCCTTGGTGCCGGGCTCCGGCTTCATTTCCTGGAAAGCGGGCGAGCTGATCCTGCTCTGGGCGTCGGCGGGGCCGAAACAAAACTGCACGGCGACCTCCTCCGGGTTCATACCACCCAAAAAGACTGGGCAGGTGACATGGAAGGAATCGCCGGAGTGCAGCTGGGAAAGCTCGCGGTCTCCCTGCGGCCCCTCGACCTTGACCATGCTCCAAAGGCTGTCCAGCCGCTGACGCTGGGCGGTGATGGCCAAGGCGGTTTTGGCGGAGGAGGCCATGAGCTCACGATAGTTCACCGAGGCCGGCGTGTAAAATGAATCCCGGTATTCCCCCACCATGCGGCGGCTGGTGAAGAAGCCCACGGCCATTTTGATGGACTCCTTCATCATCGCGATCCAGCGGATGGGATCGCCTCCTCCCGGGCGGTCATAATAAAGCGGTGCAATGTCGTCCTCCAGCAGTTTGTAAAGGGCCGCCGACTCCACTTGGTCCGCGTATTCATCATCCTCGTACTCCTCGCCATGGCCGATGGCGAACCCGCATTCCGGCTTGTAGCCCTCGCACCACCAGCCATCAAGGATGGAGGCGTTGATCACCCCGTTCATGGCCGCCTTCATGCCGGAGGTGCCGCTGGCCTCGACGCGGCGGCGCGGGGTGTTCAGCCACACATCGACGCCCTGCACCAGATAGCGGGCGATGCGCATATCGTAGTTTTCGAGGAAAAAGAAGCGGCGTCTGACGCTGGGCCGTTTGGAGAACTCCACAACCTGCCGGATGAAATCCTTGCCGTGGTTGTCCGCGGGATGGGCTTTCCCCGCATAGATGAACTGCACCGGCCGCTGGGAATGATTGATCAGTGCCTCCAGACGGTCGGGATCGCGCAGGAGCAGCGTGGCCCGCTTGTAGCTGGCCGCACGGCGGGCAAAACCGATGGTCAGGACCTCGGGATCGAGAATGCCGCGCGCGTAGGACAGCTCCGCGCGTGAGGCATTGCGTTGGAGCAGCTGCTTCTCCATGGAGGCGCGGGCGGAGCGCAGCAGCCGGTTGTGGGCGGTATCATGGGCGCGCCAGATCTCCTCATCGGGGATCTCCAGCACGCGCGCCAGCTGCGCGGGGTCGGACACCCGTTTCTCCCAGTCCGCGCCGACATATTGCTCCAGCAGCGCCTGAATCTCCGGAGCCAGCCAGGTGGTGGCATGGACGCCGTTGGTCACATGGCGCACCGGCAGCTCATCCTGGACCTGGTGGGGCCACACATGCTGCCACATGCGGCGCGCCACATCGCCGTGCAGGGCACTGACGCCGTTGGCGAAATGGGCGAACCGCAGTCCCAGAATGGTCATGGAAAGCGGAGCCTCCGTGTCCCCCGGCGCGCGGCCATAGGGAATGAACCACCAAGGGTCGATGCCGGTGGAGGGCTGGAGGGCTTTCAGATGCTCCTCCACCAGATCGACCGCGAAGGTTTCATTGCCCGCCGCCACCGGGGTGTGGGTGGTGAATACATTGGCCCGGCTGGCCACCTCGTAGGCGGTGTGCAGGTCGAGACCCTTCGTTTTGGTCAGATACTCCAGACGCGCCAGGCTGAGGAAGGCGGCGTGGCCCTCATTGAGATGGCAAACCTCAGGCTCCAGCCCCATGGCCACCAAGGCCCGGAATCCGCCCACCGCCAGCAGCAGTTCCTGGCGCAGGCGGTTCACATGGCCGCCACCGTAGAGCCGGGAGGTGATTTCCCGGAATTCAGGCGGGTTCCGGGATTCGTTGGTGTCCAGCAGATAGAGCGCCACGCTGCCGACCTTCAACACCCACACGCGGGCAAAAAGTTCGCCCTCGGGAAGCTGCACCGTCACCGTGATCAGTTCGCCGGCGCTGTTCCGCGCCCGCTTGATGGGCAGATTCTGGATTTCGGAGTCCGGATAAACCTCCTGCTGCCAGCCTTCATGGTTCAGGCGCTGCTCGAAGTAGCCCTGAAAATAGAACAGTCCCACCGCCACCAGAGGCAATGCCAAGTCCGATGCCGCCTTCAAATGGTCGCCCGCCAGGATTCCAAGGCCTCCTGAATAAAGGCGGATATTTTCGTTCAGTCCAAATTCGAGTGAAAAGTATGCGACCAAACCATGCTTTGGGTTGGGATCGCGGGCTGTGCATTCGGCGAATGTCTCTTCCAGCCGCGCCAGCTGGCTCAGCAGCCCCAGATCGTGGGAAAGACTTTCCAATGTGGTCTGGGGCACCTCCCTCAGAAACTGCAGAGGGTTCTCGCTGGAGGCTTTCCAGATTACGGGATCAATGCGGCGGAACAGATTCTGGGCTTCCTGGCTCCAGCTCCACCATGCGTTCCTCGCAACGGTTTCCAGAAACCGGAGAGGGGCCGGAATGGAAGGGGCCACATTGATAATTTGAACGTTTTTCATGAATAGCTTACCAACCTCTCGCCCTCACAATTGCATAAAGCAAGAGGCGTGCCGCCCCGGTTTCCGTCACGGAAAACAGGGGAGGTTAAATGCCATCAAGGGAAGTGATTCCGCCTGTTGATCCGTAGGTGAACGATTCATGAATCCACCTCCGATGCGGCTTTTTTCGGCTTCCGGAAAATCGCAAAACCTTCTCCGGATTTTCCCCGGCGCCGTTCAGATCACCTTCCCAAAATTCCTGTGATCCGCCAATGGTCTTGGGCCTGAAAAGGAGACAGCTCCGGGCGCTGTTGCCAGCCTCCCGGAGCCGCTATTCCCCCCTAAAGAATAATCAATCTTTAACCCAAAACCCGCCGGTTGGCAACTTTTAATTTAATTCTGGATTAAATTTTCCCTTTTTTCACGTCGGTTTGGTTTTTTCGCGCCTCGTCTCATTTTGCGAGCCATTTTTTGGCGGATTTTCCGGTTTGCTCCATCCTTTATGGGAAAAAGAGCGGAAATAAGCTTCGGAAAACCAGCCCATGTTTCAGGCTTCCCAAAATTGCTGCCGCACGCGGAAGTGCTGCCGCACGCGGAAGAAGAGCCGTTGGGCGGCAGGCGGCAGATTCACAAAGGTATGGCTGGTGGCCCGGCCGGGATGACGGTTCCCAAGCTGTCCGCAAGGATCCCAAGGTTGTGGAGTATTTGATGGCGTAGTTTTTGCCGGGGTGGACACCCGGGCGAGGGTGATGGCTATGTGGCCGGATTCCGGCTGAAGCCGGTCACATTCAAGGATCCTGCCAAGTAACGGTTCCGGCCAAATCCTTTCCCAACCTTGGTCATCATCATTGGAGAATTCCTGTAAAAACCCGGCCCCCGGTCTTCTCCCTTTCCGCCAGCGGGCCGCTTCAAAAATTCCCGTGTCCATCCCGGCATTCCGTGCCATGCGTGGGATGCCTTACCCGTCATGCAATCCGTTTCCGACCAACTTTCCCTTCTCAAGCGCGGCACTGTCCAGATTCATTCCGAAAAGGAACTCGCCGGCAAGCTCGCCCTCGGCCGCCCGCTGCGCGTGAAGCTGGGCGCGGACCCCACGGCGCCGGATCTGCACCTTGGACACAGTGTGGCGCTGGAGAAGCTGCGGCAGTTTCAGGAACTGGGGCACATGGCGGTGCTGATCATAGGGGATTTCACCGCCATGATCGGCGATCCCTCCGGGCGCTCCGCCACCCGGCCCCCACTGTCACACGAGCAGATCATGGCCAACGCCAAAACCTACACCGACCAAGTTTTCAAAATTCTCGACCGGGACCGCACCGAAATCGTCCACAACGGCGACTGGTTCAGCAAAATGACCTTCACCGAAGTGGTGAAGCTCAACAGCCGCGTGACCCTCCAGCAGATGCTGCAGCGCGAGGATTTCAAGAACCGCATCGAGAACGGCAGCGAGGTCCGCCTGCACGAGCTGCAGTACCCCATCATGCAGGGCTGGGACAGCGTGATGATCAAAGCGGATGTGGAGCTGGGCGGCACGGACCAGCTTTTCAATCTCCTTGTGGGCCGCGACCTCCAGAAGGAGGAGGGCCAGCCGCCTCAGGTGGCCATCACCGTTCCCCTGCTGGAGGGTCTGGACGGCGTGCGCAAGATGTCCAAAAGCTACGGCAACTACATTGGACTCAGCGAGCCGCCCTCCGAGGTTTTTGGGAAGGCCATGAGTATTTCCGACGAACTGATGGCGCGTTACTATCTGCTGCTGCTGGGGGAAAGCCTGCCTGCGGATGCGCACCCGATGGAGGCCAAAAAGCAGCTGGCTGTCCGCCTCACTGCCCGCTGCCACAGCCAGTCAGAGGCGGAGGCTGCCCGCGCGGACTGGGAGACCCGCTTTTCCAAAAAGGATCTCACCGCTGCCGATCTCCCCACCTTCACCCCCGGCCCCGACAAACGCCTGCTGGCCCTTTGTGCCCAAGCCTACCAGGACTGCTTTGGCACCGTCAAATCAAACGCCGACCTCCGCCGGCTCGTTGAGGGCAAATCCCTCCGGCTCAACGACACCGTTCTAACCGATCCCAAGTCTGAACTGACACTGAACTCCGGCGATATCCTGCGGCTGGATAAGAAGCACGCGGTGCGCGTGGACTGAGCGGTGAGCGGGCCCTGCCCTCTATGCATAGGGGGCTCGGGCGGCCTCCGCCCCTTACCCTGCGAGCCGGAAATTTGATCCTTCCAAGCGTGTCCGGGCATTGAACGTGCCCGGATGAGGCAGCCCTGCATCAGGGCATTTTCTGAATTCCGCAGGTGATGAGAATTGAACTCCCCACCATTTTACTGCTGCACCTCAGGAAAAATTTTCCCGCACGTCGATCTCCAGCCCGGGGCAGATGGCTTTGACCGTGAATTTTTGATCTCTTTTGATCTCTTTGTACCGGGGCACAGAAGTGGAAAGCCTGGTGCCGGGGTTCCACCAGATATCATGTTTGCCGGTGGTGCGCTTGACCTCGCATCGGCGCTCCGGAGAAGTTGTTCAAGATCGGAACGCTTCACGCCACCGGGAGGTCGTATTCCTTGGATCCGCTGGAGCAGGGTTGGGATGAAAGGTGCTCATCAGCCATCTCAGCATTGACCGCGAGGACACCTTCCACGGCATCCGCCAAATTCTCCAAGGCTTCCTCTTCAGTTTCCCCTTGGGAAACAGCGCCCCTGATTTGGGGACAGTAGGCCGTGAATCCTCCCTCCTCACATGGAATAAGCCGCGCCTTCAGGGAGAGATGGACTTTTTGTCCTGTCTTACCCAAGGATTTTCCCATGGTTGGGAATAACTTCTTTTCAGAAAAAAGCAATCGCTGGCCGGCGCCGGAAAGGTTTCCATGGAATGCGGGCCCAGCAGGCCGGAATGGCTGGAAAATGCCCGGAATCCCACTGCATCCGCTCCAAATCCCAGCGGACCGCGGAAGCTTGGAATCACAAAAAAACACCCGGCGGTCAGGCCGGGTGTTTTTTGTGATTTGATTTTGCGGATGCCTGTTTCAGAGCGGAAAGCCAATGGCTTTTCCACTTTCGGCTCAGACCGTGCGGCGTTTGCGCTTGAGATGGAGCTGGGCAATCGAGTTGGCGATGGCGGCCTCCACCGCGGCGATCTCCTCGGGCAGCACGTCCTCCTTGAGGCGGGACTGGGCGCGGTCGAGAGCGGCCTGCACGGCGGCTTCATCAATGTCGCTGTCGCGGATGGCCATATCCGTGAGCACATTGACGTGGTCGCCGGTGATTTCGGCAAAGCCGGAGCCGATGGCCAGCTCGTGGGTTTTGCTGTCCTTGGTGTAGCGCAGCTCGCCGGCGTTCAGAGTGGAGACCAGCGCGGCGTGATGCGGCAGGATGCCCATCTCGCCGAGCGTTCCGGGCAGCACGACGCCGGAGACATCATCGGAGAATGCCTTGCCTTCGGGAGTGACGATTTCGAGGAGCATTGGAAAAGAGGTTAAAGAGTTCAGGATTCAGGGTTCAGGAAGAAGCTCCAAGTCAGGGTTTCAGCCTGGTGGCTGAAATTTGAAACCTGAACCCTTGATCCTTTTGCAAGGTATGACCGTTCAGGGTTCAGGAAGGGCTCTGAATCAGTCCCCAGTTATTCACTGAAACCTGAAACCTGAACCCTTTTCCCTTCCTTTAGTCCTTCTTCACGCTGTCGATGCCCGCTTTCATGTAGAAGTTGGCTTCGGGAACGCTGTCGTGCTTGCCATCGAGGATTTCAGCGAAGCCTTTGACGGTGTCCTTGACGGGAACGTAAACGCCCTTCACCCCGGTGAAGACCTCCGCCACCGCGAAGGGCTGGCTGAGGAAACGTTGGATTTTACGGGCACGGAATACAATCAGCTTGTCGTCATCGCTCAGTTCATCCATGCCGAGAATGGCAATGATGTCCTGCAGGTCCTTATAGCGCTGAAGCACGTTCTGGACACCGCGGGCCACCCGGTAATGCTCCTCGCCCACGATTTCAGGAGCCAAGGCCTTGGAGACGGAGGCCAGAGGATCAACCGCGGGGTAGATGCCGAGCTCCGCGAGGGAGCGCTCCAGCACCACCGTGGAGTCAAGGTGGGCGAAGGTGTTGGCGGGGGCGGGGTCGGTAAGGTCGTCCGCCGGAACGTACACCGCTTGGAAGGAGGTGATGGAACCGGATTTGGTGGAGGTGATGCGCTCCTGCATGGCACCCATTTCCGCGGCCAGTGTCGGCTGGTAACCCACGGCAGAGGGCGTGCGGCCCAGAAGGGCGGACACTTCAGAACCGGCCTGGGAGAAACGGAAGACGTTGTCCACGAAGAGGAGCACGTCCTGGTTCTTCTCGTCGCGGAAGTACTCGGCCATGGAGAGGGCGGAGAGGGCCACGCGGAGACGGGCTCCGGGGGGCTCGTTCATCTGACCGTAAACGAGGGCCACCTTGGAGCCGGGCTGCAGCACCGGACGGCCCTTGTCATCGATTTTGACGTGGCCTTTTTCATCCTTCTCGGTGGCGATAACGCCGGACTCGATCATTTCCCAGTAAAGGTCATTTCCTTCACGGGTGCGCTCACCCACCCCGGCGAACACGGAGAAACCCCCGTGGCCCTTGGCGATGTTGTTGATGAGCTCCATGATGACAACCGTCTTGCCCACGCCCGCACCGCCGAAGGCACCGACTTTACCACCCTTGGTGAAGGGGCAGATAAGGTCGATGACCTTGATGCCGGTTTCGAGAATCTGGGCGGAGGGGTCCTGGTCGGCCAGGCTGGGGGCCTTGCGGTGAATGGGGTAGCGCTTGTCGGCCTTGGGCGGGTCCTGGTCGTCAACCGGATCGCCGGTGACGTTGAAAATGCGGCCCAGAACGCCCTCGCCCACGGGAACGGTGATCGGCGCGCCGGTGTCTGTAACAGAGTAGCCGCGGCGCAGGCCTTCAGTGTTGGTCATGGCCAGGGCGCGGACCCAGCCGTCGCCCAAGTGCTGCTGCACCTCGCAAACGATGCGGACCGGCTTGCCATTGAGGTCGAAGCCAATCTCAAGGGCGTTGTAGATGTCAGGCAGTTTGGCGGCGGCGGAGAAATCCACGTCCACAACGGGACCGATGATTTGGACGATGTTGCCGGTGTTGCTCATGGTTGGGAAAAGATGAAGGTGAAGGAAGTTTTGTTGAAGTGGGGACGTCCGGCTGGCCGAAGGAGGGACGGGCGCAGGCGGCGGAAACGGACTTTATTCGAGGGCCATCTTGGCCGTGGTGATTTCAAGCAGTTCGTTGGTGATCGCGGCTTGGCGCACCTTGTTGTATTCGAGGGTGAGGTCCTTGAGCATTTGCTTGGCGTTGTCGGTGGCGTTCTTCATGGCCACCATCCGGCTGGAGTGCTCGGAGGCGCGCGATTCCAGCAGCATTTGGAACAGCGTGTTGCTGACATACTGCGGCAGGATCTGGGCGAACACATCGGCCACATTGGGCTCGAAGGCATACTCCAGGGACGGACCGGCGGAGGCGTCTGTCACTTCTCCGTGCCCTACGCCCTCATAGGAGCGCTTGCCGCCCAAGGTCACGGGATTGATGGGCAGCAGCTGCTCCAGACTGGGGATCACCGTGGCCGTGTTGACGAAGTTGTTGAAGCCCACCAGCACGCGCTCATATTCACCGCTCAGGAATTTGTCCTGCAGCAGTTTGCTCACCGGGCGGAGCTGGTCGAAGCGGGCGGGATCCTTGATGGAGAAATCCGCCGAAAGCTCCTTTTGCAAACGGGCGAGTGACTGGGCACCCTTGCGTCCGATGCTGATGAATTCTGTTTCCTCTCCCAGATCGGAGGTGAGAACTTTCTTGAGCAGGTTGGTGTTGAAGGCACCGCAGAGGCCCTTGTCGCTGGTGATCAGCAGGACCAGCGTTTTGCCAGCCTTTCCGGAGCTGAAGTAGGGATGGATGTTTTCCTCCACCCGCTCCTTCAGGCTGACGAGCACTTTGTTCAGAAGGTCGGCGTAGGGACGGCCCTGGGTGGCGGCGTCCTGCGCTTTTTTCATCTTGGCCGCCGCGACCATTTGCATGGCCTTGGTGATCTGGGCCGTGTTTTTGACGGATTTGATCCGGCGGCGGATGTCGCGGGTGCTGGGCATCTTTCGGGAAAATTAAATGGGTGCGGAATTCAGGTTTCAGGCTCCGGTCAGGGTTCCGGCCATTTGGCTGGCCGGAACCCCGAAACCTGAAACCTTGGATCTCTTTCGATTACTTCCAGGAGGACTTGAAGTCGGCGAGGGCGGACTTGATGGCGTCCTCGGATTTGTCGATGGCCTTCTCGTTGGCGATCTGGTTGAGAAGGGGCTCCTTGCGGGTCTTGAAGAATTCCTCCATCGCCGCCTGGGCCTCGCGGATGCGGTTCACGGGCACGTCGTCAAAGTAGCCTTTCTGCATGGCGTAGAGGCTGACGACCATGATCGGCAGGCTCTTGGGCTGATACTGCTGCTGTTTGAAGAGCTCCACGATGCGGGCACCGCGGTCCAGCTTGGCCTTGGTGCCGGCGTCGAGGTCGGAGCCGAACTGGGCGAAGGCCGCCAGTTCACGGAACTGGGCGAGGTCAAGCTTGGTGGTGCCGGCCACTTTCTTGATGGCCTTGGTCTGGGCGGCGGAACCAACGCGGGACACGGAGAGACCCACGGAGATGGCGGGACGGATCCCCTGATAAAAAAGGTCGGTTTCCAGGAAGATCTGGCCGTCGGTGATGGAGATCACGTTGGTCGGAATGTAGGCGGACACGTCGCCGGCCTGGGTCTCGATGATCGGCAGGGCAGTCATGGAGCCGCCGCCGTAGTTTTCATTCACGCGGGCGGAGCGCTCCAGCAGGCGGCTGTGGAGGTAGAACACGTCGCCGGGATAGGCTTCACGGCCGGAGGGGCGCTTCAGCAGCAGGGAAACCTGACGGTAGGCGACCGCCTGCTTGGAAAGGTCATCGAACACGATGAGAACGTCCTCACCCTGGTCCATAAACCACTCACCGATAGCGCAGCCGGCGTAGGGGGCGAGGTACTGGTTCACCGCGGGATCGGAGGCGGAGGCGCCGACGATCACAGTGTATTCCATGGCCCCGGCGTCCTCGAGAATTTTGATGACGCGGGCGATGTTGGACTGCTTCTGGCCGATGGCGACGTAGATGCAGTAGAGGGGCTTGTGGCCCTCCAGTTTGCCCTGGGCGGCGGCCTTGTTCTGGTTCGCCTGGGAAATGATGGTGTCCACCGCGATGGTGGTTTTGCCGGTGGAGCGGTCACCGATGATCAGCTCGCGCTGGCCGCGGCCGATCGGAATCATGGCGTCGATGGACATGATGCCAGTCTGCACGGGGACGGACACGGATTTACGGGTGATGATGCCGGGGGCGAGTTTTTCGACCGGATACTGGGCATCGCTGGCGATCGGGCCTTTGCCGTCGAGAGGTTCCCCAAGGGTGTTGACCACGCGGCCCAGCAGGTTTCTGCCGACCGGAACAGAAAGGAGGCGGCCGGTCGTTTTAACCTCGTCGCCGGCCTTGATGTTCTCGCCGGCGCCGAGAAGCACGCAGCCGACTTCGGTCTCCTCAAGGTTCAGAGCCAGACCGAAAACGCCGCCCGGGAACTCGATCATCTCATTGAGCATGACATCGCTGAGACCTTCGATCTTGGCGACACCGTCCCCAATTTCGCGGACGACGCCGACGTTTGAGCGGGTGACGGCGGTCCTGAGGCCGGTGATTTGGGATTCGAGTTCCTGAAGAATCGTGGACATGGCTTTTAGAATGGTGAAATGGGAGGAGGAAGAGGGAAAGAACTACGCGAGAACCTGGCTGCGGAGAGTTTCGAGGCGGGCCTTGACGGAGCCGTCCCAGACAGTGGAGCCCAGCTTGATACGGATGCCCCCGAGGAGCTCGGGAACCGTGCGGAACTCCGCGGTCACATCGGAGCCGTAGCGGCTTTGCAGGTCGGTCGTGATTTTGCCCTGCTCATCGGCGGCCAGTTCTGTGGCGCTGTCCACAATGGCATGGCGCTTTTCGAGTTCGAGGCGCAGCAGGCGCTGGTAGGCGGTCAGAATGCCGAGATAGTTGCGCGGCTTGTCAGCGATCACCTTGTCCACAATGGATTTGGCGGCTGCCTCGTCCACGTTGCCGTTGCGGAGAGTAAGGCGCAGAAACTGCCTGGCGGTGCGGAGAGCGTCTTTGCTGACTTTCATGAGTGGGGGAAGTTTTCAGTTCTCAGTTTTCAGTTTTCAGCGGTGACGGCTGCCGGTTTTCAGTATGGAACGGAAACCGCGGGCGGGCCTGCCGGAAAACCGGACTCTGATCAGCCGATCTGGCTGAGGGCTTCCTTGTTCAGGCGGGCATGGTCCTCACCGGTGAGAGTTTTGCCGGTGACCTTGGAGGTCGTTTCGATGACCAGGCGGCCAAAATCGCGCTTCAGTTCGGAAAGCACGCGGGTCCGCTCGAGCTCGGTGGCCTCCTTGGCCTTGGTGATGATCAGCTGGGCTTCGGCCACGGTCTCCTGGCGCTTCTGCTCGGCGATGGCGACGGCGGCGGCCTGGGCCTCCTTGACGATGCGCGAGGCCTCGGCGTTGGCTTTATCCAGCACCGCGGCGCTCTGCGCCTGGGTGGCCGCCAGATTTTCCCGGATGGTCCCCAGATTGGCCTCACCCTCGGCGATGCGGGCGCGGCGCTGCTCCAGCATGGCGGTCACGGGACCGAACGCATATTTACTGAGAACCAAATACACGATCCCGAAGATGATGATCTGGGCGATGATCTTGGGCCAGTCGATGCCGAGCTGATTGAGGATTTCCATGGCGGGAAGCGCGTGAAATTAAAAAAGGAACAGGACGGAGCGGAAAAACAGAAAGGAAAGTTCCGGCGGACCGGAAAGGGACATCCGGCGGACGCTTGCCGCGCCCGCCGGATTTCCTTGGAAGGCTTAGCGGCCTCCGAGAGCGAGAATAAAGGCGTAAATGGCGATAGCTTCGGCAAGGGCCATGCCGATAATCGCGATCACGAGGATGTTGCCGAAGGCACCGGGGTTGCGGCCCACAGCCTGGGCGGCGGCGAAGCCGGTCAGACCGATGCCGATGCCGGCGCCGGCACCCGCGACACCGAGGGTGAAGGAACCGTTGATAGCTCCGGCGTTGGCCAGCTTGACGGCATCAACAGCGGCGGGAGCGGCTTCCTGCAGCATGGAGGCGATTTCCATCATCATAGTATTATTTCTTTCTTGGCAGTTTGGTGTTACATGCCGCCGCCCACAGTCAGGCCATGGTCACGGGAGGCAAAGGGATGGCAGCTTCTCAGTGATGGGCATGCTCCTCGGCCTCATGGCCCTCATCATGACCGGTGGAGAGCTTGATAAAGACTGCGCAGAGAAGGGCGAAAACCATTCCCTGAAGAACGCCCACGAGGATTTCGAGGAAATAGAACGGAATGGGAATGATGACACTGGACAGGAAATCCACGGCGGCATATCCAGTGTGCACCAGGCTGCCGGCAGTGTGCAGCAGATTCTCGCCGGCGAACACGTTGCCATACAACCGCAGGGAGAGGGTCATGGGGCGGAAGGCGATGGAGATGATCTCAATGATGCCCACCATGATGAAGATGATGAACAGGCCGGCCCGGAGACCGCCCTTGATCATGCTGGGCGGAGTGAAGGTGTGGGCCAGAAAGCCGCCAAGACCCACTTCCCGGATGGTGATGTAGAACCATGAGATCAGCGCGCAGAATGCCAGACCGAAGGTGAGGTTCATATCCGCGGTGGCCGGACGCAGCAGCGGCGTTTCGATGTGGCTGGTGGCAAACAGCCCCGCGAGTCCACTGGAATGATGGGTGAACCCGATAGTGCCCACACCGGGAAGCAGTCCAACCCAGTTGGAGATGGTCACGTAAATGAAGATCGTGGCCAGCAGCGGGAAAGCGCTGATTGCCACCTTGGGGCCCACAATGTTGGCCACCTGATTGTAGAGGAAATCAACAATAAGCTCCACAAGGTTCTGCCGTTTTCCGGGAATCAGCGTGGGCTTTTTCATCGCGCTGCGGAAGAACCACAGGAAAATGACGGTCACCAGAGCGGCGACAAAAACGGAGTTGGTCAGAAACGCCGCCCAGTGATGGGAGTCGCTGAAAAAGGACTGAGCCTTGGCGCTGACCTCATGCTTGGCAGGGGGAGCGGCATGCGCCCCTCCCTCGGCACCGCCGTGGACGGCGGCCTCGGCGAGAGCGGGAAGCGAGGAAAGCAGAGTGGTGAAGCTGCTGGACATGACGGGGCGCGAAGATTAAACGGCATTCAGAACTCCTGCAAAAAATGCGGAGTCAGACACGGAGGCGGGGTTTTAATTGATTGGCTACCAGGGCGCAAGAGTAATTTGTGAAATATTTCACAAACTTTTGTTAGCGGTGGTTTTCCCCCGGAAAACCGCTCCCGGACAGCGCATTTCAGGGCTCGGCCGGAGGCTGGGCCGGACCGGGGGCGCGCGGTGTTTCCGAAGAGGTGGCCGGAGAAGCGGAGGGCGGGCTGTTTTTATCACCCAGCCCCGCCTGAAGCTGAATGAACTGGCCTGGCCCTGTTCGGGCGTAGAGCGGAGCGTCGGATGCGGAGGCGGGATTCTCCACTGCTGTGTAAAGCTGGAAAGGGAGGGAATCCCCCGGTCCGGGCCCCAGCCGGAACATCCGGTCGTCCCGCAGGCGCAGCACTTTGCCGTCCGCCGGAGCCAGCCGCACCACCTGCCCCTCCGCCTCCACCTGTACGGGGAATTGATCCAGGCGCCAGTAAGCGTTATCGCCCAGGGCGGTGGGGTAGCTCAGCCACACCGCCCGGTCCCGCTGCAGGGCGTCCCGCCACGCGCTGACCACCACCAGCCCGGTCAGCAGGGTCAGCAGCACCAGCACACGGGCCGGCGTGCCGCGGGGAAGATTTTGGGCCATGGGAGAGGCGGGGCGGGGATTCAGACAAAGGCCGGGACAGCCGGAGCGGGACAGGCATGAGGCGGGAAACTCCCGCACCGGCGTGCCAAAAGTGATTACCGAAACGGGAGGGACATTTCCCCGATGACGTCGTGTCCTTCTGAAAATGATTTATGGCAAACGGTATAGGCAGAAAACCCGCGGCTGCCAATCCTGAAGACGGGAAGATCGACCAAAACTGCGGCTGCGGAGAGCGGCTCCAGACCTGAAACCGGAATGCGTGTCATTGCCAGATTGCCGGAATCCTTTCCGGCGGCATCCCTGCACTGCCCCGCTGCCTCCCGGCGAATAGCAAACCCGGTTCCGGAATTATGAAATTTGGTGGAGATTAGGAGATTCGAACTCCTGACCTTCTCATTGCGAACGAGACGCTCTACCAACTGAGCTAAATCCCCCAACTTCAGCAGCGGCGGTTCCCCGCCCTGTTAAAGCAAGCGATACCTCCGGCAGCCGGTTGTTCAAGAGGAATCCTTCAGGGAATTGACACTGCCGGACCCCATGAGGCCGGTTCCGGATTTTATGCTCACTCCGGATCCGGCGGAGCGGGAACGGGAATGTCCACCGGTTTCCGCAACTCCAGGAGAAGCTGCCGTTCCTCGGCGGAGGTTTCGCGGAAAGCCCTGACCGCCAGCCACAGCGCCATGATCCACCAGAAAATCCCCGTCGTGACTGTGAGGACAAGGATCAGCTGGGGAGACCAGTACAGGTAGGCCGGCGGCAGTTTCGGCTCCGGCATGTTTTTCAAGGTGAGCAGGAGATCGATGGGAATCCGGCCGGTGTCCTCCGGCGCCATCCGGCCCAGCCATGCCGGTGCCATGGAGGGAAAAGGCAGTCCCAGTTTGAGCAGCTCCCCTCTCTCAAAAGCGAAGGCTATTGAAGCCAGCAGCATCTGGGCGGCCAGCAGCACCATCAGCATCAGGCTATAGCTGCCCAAGTGCCAGTCCGCGGTTCTGCGGAAAAAGCGCTGATACATGATCAGCGGGATCGGCAGCGTGAAAAAAAAGATGCCGGGACCGGCGATCAGGGCGTTCAGCTCCCGCAGGTTGCCGTTCACAAATTCCGGGATCAGTTGGGCACCGAATGGCTGGCCGCTTTCCCGGTCAAACCAAAAAGCCACACCCCGCGCAGCCACAACCCCTGTGAGAAGGGTTGCCGAAAAAACCGCTCCCGAGGGCCAGCCGGGATAAAGCAGCCGGCCCGCCAGCCTGCCCATTCTTCCCTTTCTGGCAAAAGGCAGCAGCACCGGAGCCAGATTCACGGGCTTTTCCAAAAGCGCCTGAAGCATGAGCAGCAATGCCGTGACCCCGGCCAGCGGCAGACTGAATTTTGCCAGCAATTCAAAAATTTCAGCGCCATGAGTGTAATGGGAAGAATAACGGTGACTCCCGGGATAAGAGGTGGCGGAACTGTATATCCGGTTCAGGCTCCACTGCGCGTGGCCATAAAGGCCCCCGTGGATTCCCAAAACCAACAGGCCAACCAGCCGCCGCCGGGTGGCCCGGTTCTCCGCAAGAATGCCCACCCGCGCCGCGCCGAGATCGAGCGCGAAAAACATGCCGTGCAGCACGGCGGTGAGAATCAGGGCCAGCAGGCTACAGCCGCCGGGCTCCCGGAGGACTTGGACAAGAAAATTGTCCTCCGTGCTGCCTTGCAGCTCCTTGACACGTTTCATGCAGAAGGAGCCCACGGCCACCGTCACCCCCAGCATGACGACCGCCCGCAGCAGAAAAAATTTCAGCCAGGAGAACCCGGTGAGCACTGCGGAGGACGCCAGCCCCAGCAGCAGAAAGACCCCCATCCACGCCAGCTCCAGCGCCACATTCACCCCGCCCATGAAATAACGCACGATGAAATAGGGCAGCACCGTCAGCGCCACCAGCACCTGCTGGGCGGCAATGGCCGCCCATTTGCCCAGAGTGATCCGCCATCCGGACATCCGGGTGAGCACGAGAGTGTCGATGGTGCTGGCACCCGACAGCTCATCGTGCAGGGCGTTGACCGCCCGCAGCGGCAACACCCCGCAGACCAGCCCGCAGTAGATCAGGAAAAAGGACCGGTTCAGCCCTTCCGGCGGGGAGCTCTCGTATCCCGCCATCATCCAGACCACCAGCACCAGGGCCAGATGCATGATCATCAGCCCCCATACAAAAAGCGGCGAGCGCAGCCCCTGCCGCAGCTCCTTGACCAGCATGGGACTCAGCCGGTCGCTGAAATCCTGCAGTCCCGCAGTGCCGGGGCCGGAGGGCTGATGGCTGACGGTGACAGCGGCTGTGGGGGAGGTGGCCATAATGAAGTCCTGGCTCTCAGCCGGCTGCCGCTGACTTCTCCTCCTCCCCGCGCTCCCGCAGTGCGGCGGGTTCCTTTTTGCTTTCCCCGGCCCCGGCCTTCAGCTCCCGTTCAGCGGCGGAGGTTTCACGGAAAGCCCGGAGAGCCAGCCACAACGCCATGATCCACCAGAAGGCTCCCACCGCGAGGCTGATGACGATGATGACCGGACGGTCCCAGCTCAGCCACCTTGGGTCCCGCACGATTCGTCCAAACCCGTCCACGAGGAAGTCATCGCCGTAATAATCCGGTGGAAGATACTGCAGCCACGTCCAGCTCATGGTGGGGATGGGCACCCCGAGCTTGAGAAACAGGGCGTTCTCCGTGCCGGAGGCCAGGGCCAGCAGCAACAGCTCCACCGCTCCCAGAAGGGTGAGCATGAGGACCCATGTGCCCAGATGCCAGTTCAGCCGGCTGCGGAAAAACCAGTGATACAGCACCAGCGGAACCGGCAGAGTGAAGGGGATGACCGCAAACCCGCATATCAGGGCGGACCACATCGTGAGCCATCTGTCCGACAAGAAATAAGGATAATAACCCCGGGAATAATGCCGGGAATAATGCGGGGAGGAGGTTTCGGAGATCCAGCCGCTCCAGGCCAGCCACCCGCCAACCGCCAATGCCAGCAGGATGCATAACGAAAACACCACTCCGGATGGCCACCCTGGATAGAGCAGCCGTCCCGCCAGCCTGCCTATCCTCCCCTTTCTGGCAAAGGGCAGCAGCACCGGAGCCAGATTCGCCGGCCGCTCCAGCAGAGCCTGCAGGGCCAGCACCATGATGGTGACCCCGGCCAGCATACTTCCCATGCCCAGCAGAAACCCGGGGTTATAGCTCGTTCTCACCGTGCCGGAAGAGCCCCACAGACCCAGACCAAAATAAATGAGGGCGGCGCTCAGTCCCACCAGCCGTCGGCGGGTGGCGCGGTTCTCCGAAGGCGCCGACACCTGCGCGGCACCGATATCGAGCGCGAAAAACATCGTATGCAGCACCGCCACAAGGGCGATCGCGAAGAACCTCCAGCCGAAATGGCTGTAGAGCTCGTCGAGGATATACTCATTGCTGTAACCGTATATCTCCTCAAGCACCGCGGTGCAGAAAGCTCCGGAGGCCGCGGTGACGCCCAGCATGACGGCCGCCCGCAGCAGAAAGTATTTCAGCCATGAGAAGCCGGTGAGCACCGCGCCGGCCAGCAGGCCCAGCAGCAGGAAGACTCCCAGCCATGCCAGCTCCAGCGGCACATTCAGCCCGCCGGCGAAATATCGCACGATGAGATAGGGCAGCACCGTCACCATGGTCAGCACCTGCTGGGCGGCCACCGCCACCCATTTCCCCAGGGTGATGCGCCAGCCGGAGAGCCGCGTGAGCACCAGAGTGTCGATGGTGTTGCCCTTCAGCTCCTCGTGCAGGGCGTTCGCGCCGCGCAGGGGCAGCAGGCCGCAGACCACCACGCAGCAGGCCCCGAAAAACGCTTGGTTCAAAGACTCGGACCCGGAGTCCTCCATGGTCAGCCACACCACCATGGCCATGCACAGATTCATGCCGATCAGCCCCCAGACAAAAATCGGGGAGCGCAGTCCCTGCCGCAGTTCCTTGACCAGCATGGGGCTCAGGCGGTCGCTGAAATCCCGGAGGCCGGCGGCTTCCGGGAGGAATGCCGCATCAGCGGGAAGGACAGCAGACGGGGCGGCGCTCATGGCCGGAAGCAAAACCAGATTCCCGCATCCCTGTCCACCCAAAACCGGAATTTCTATCCGTTATAACCGCCCTGCCCGCATCGGTCAGCCCAAGGAAACCGGGCTGCCGGCCCCGCCCGCACAATGACGGATTTTCATCTTTCGCCATCAATCATCCTGCGGCAGGAATCAAATCTGCTTTCCCAGAACCACCGCCATGTCCCGCAGCCCACGCAGTTCCGAAACGACGCCGCTTTCCGATTTCCACTCCCAGCCCCTGGACGAGCGCATCCGGCTGTCCTACGCGACCCTGGAGCGGCTGCGGCGGCCGAACGGCGGCTACATCGCCAGTCCTTACTCCGCGGACGACGGCTCCGGAGACGCCTACAATGTGTTCTGGATCCGGGACATCATGTTCGCCACCTACGCCAATGAGTACCTCGGCTGTTTTGACCGGATGGTCGAGAGCTTCCGGCTGGTGCTGGACATCTTCAAACGCTTCCACCTGCGCATCATCCGCGCCTCCATCGTCAAGCCCAACATTCTCAGCCAGCGAGGGCTCTTCATGCCCGCCCGCGTGCATCCCACCACCCTGGAGACGATCACCGACGACTGGGGGCACCATCAGATGGATGTGTTCGGGCTCTTCATGTACAAGACCGGGGACCTGATCCGCAAAGGCTACGGCTTCCGCTTCACGACCGAGGACTTCACCCTCATCAGTCATATCCGGAACTACATCTTCAACATGGGCTTCGAGCCCGACTTCGGCATGTGGGAGGAGGGGCCCGAGGAGCACTCCAGCAGCTACGGCGCGGTTCTGGGCGGACTGATGATGTGGTATGACCAGGGCTACTACGATTACAAGTACAAGCAGAAAACCGATATCGGCACCCTGGTGCCGGTCAGCGAGCGCATGATCGCCGACGGCCAACGCGCGCTTCTCGGTCTGCTGCCGCGCGAATCCGCCAGCCGTCCCTACGACATGGCGCAGCTGAGCCTGATCTGGCCCTACAGCATTGTCGATTACGCCACCAAGCTGGCCATTCTGGAATCAGTGGAGAAAAACCTGGTCGGAGTCCTGGGAGTGCGCCGCTACCCGCAGGATGTTTACTGCGGCAAGGGAACCGTTCCCCACGAGGGCGAGACCGCGGAGTGGCCGCTGGGTCTGGCATGGCTTTCCATCTGCTACTCCAAGCTGGCGGAGTATGACCAGGATTTCGACGCCGTGCGCCATCCCGTGTATCTGGACTGGGACCAGCGCGTCCACTACTTCAGCCTCGCCGTTAAATACTTCATGCAACTGGAGGCCGCCATGACTCCTGAGGGGTGGGTGCCCGAAATGTATGTGGGCGACCAGGTTGGACACAATACGCCCCTGGCCTGGGCCCAGAGCTTCCACATCATCTCCGGCCAGATGCTGCTCAATCTTTCCTACAAGCATCCGGAGCATTTCCAACTTCCCGCTTCCCTGCACCGCCGGACCGGTCACTGATGGTGCCCGCCCCGCCCTGCCAGCCATGCCTTTGATCCCTCCGCTTCCGCCCTCCGTCACTCTGCGTGACGCCGCGCCTGATTATCCGGTTCTGGAGATAAGCCATCCGCGGGTGACCGCCCGCGTGGCGCTCCATGGCGGACATCTGATGGAATGGATCCCGGCGGGCCAGGCCCCCGTGCTGTATCTCAGCCCCAAAGCCGTGCTGCGGGAGGGCAAGGCCATCCGCGGCGGGGTGCCGGTATGCTGGCCTTGGTTCGGCAATCATCCGGCCGGGGGGGGATATCCGGCCCACGGGGTGGCCCGCACGCGGTTCTGGAACTGCGAGTCCGCCTCCGAAAGCCCGGAGGGCGTCCAGCTGGTCCTGACGCTGAAGGATGATGACGCCACCCGCAGACTGTGGCCCCACCCGTTTGAACTGCGGCTGACGCTGGCCATCGGCGGAACGCTGGAGATGAGCCTCACCATGAAGCACCTGGGGAAGGTCCCGGCGGTGTTCCAGGCTGCGCTGCACAGTTATTTCAGTGTGGGCGATATCCGGAAGGTCACGGTGCGGGGCTTGGACCATACAGGCTACTTCACGGAGGCCGGCCCCCCACAGGCGCAGGGGGAGCATACGCAGCACGGGGATATCGTGATCGACCGGGAGGTGGACCGGCAGTACCATGCCGCGCCCGAAGTGCGGCTGGCCGATGCCTCCCTGAGCCGGGAGATTGTCATCACCGGCACCGGCAGCAGCGCGACCGTGGTATGGAATCCCTGGATTGAGAAGGCGGCCCGTCTGGCGGACCTGCCGGATACGGACTACCGCAGTTTCCTTTGCATTGAGACCGCCTGCCTTTCCACGTCCTCACGTCTGGAACTGCGTCCCGGCGGCTCCCACACGATGAGCGCCCGCATCCGGTGCCGGCCGCTGGCGGCAGAGCTGACAGCGGCTCCGTTGAATGTCATCTGATGGCATGAAGGCACCGGTGAAGGATAATCGCAGCCAAGCCGGGGTTCAGTTTTGTCACTGACACAGTCTGAAAAGCCTCCCCGGACTCCTCCCGCGCAAAACCTGGCTGATACCCGCACGTGTCCCCGCTGTTTTCCGAACTCCGGTTTCTGGACCACCGGGACACCCCTGCCGACGGGGCTTGGAACATGGCCTTCGATGAGGTGCTGCTGCGCTGCTCCGATTCCGGGGATTCCCCCCTGCTCCGCCTTTACGCGTGGGACCGGCCCACCCTCTCCTTTGGCTATTTTCTGAACTACGCCGATGCCGTGGCCGCCGCCGGTCCCGATGAGCCGGTCATCCGGCGCTGGACCGGAGGCGGCATGGTCCACCATGGCCAGGATCTCACTTGGTCGCTGATGGTGCCCGCCTCCCATCCCTTCAGCCGGGTGCGTCCCATGGAGTCCTACGGGCTGCTGCATCAGGCGGCGGCCGCAGCTTTGGAGGCCTCCGGCATCGGTCCCGCACAGGTGGTCGGCCCCGCCGCACCGGCTCCGCGTGGCGGGCTCTGCTTCGAGGCTCCCGCTCCCGGCGATCTGCTGCTCAACGGGCGGAAAATTGCCGGAGCGGGCCAGCGCCGCACCCGCCAGGGTCTGCTGCACCAGGCCAGTCTGTGCCTGCCGGACCGGAGGCCGCCGGACGGACTTGGGGCCGCCCTGGCCCGGGAGCTCGCTTGGGAATACCATCCCTGGCAGCCGCCCCCGGATCTGAATATCCCCCGGAACCGGTATGCGGGGACGGACTGGCTCATGCGCCTCTGACGACCCGGCAGCCCGGCGGAAATCCGCCCATGCGTGTCAGGACTTTTGCAGCCAGCCGCTTGACCCGGCGGGAATTCTGCTTATTTCTTAGCATTAAGATGGGCAATCCCGGCGACCACCAGAACCTTTCCCGGCGCGAGCGGCAGATCATGGATGTGATCTGGCGGCTGGGCGAAGCCACGGCCCAGGAGGTGCTGGACAATATTCCGGAGCCCCCCAGCTACTCCGCGGTGCGCGCCCTGCTGGCCATTCTGGTGGAGAAGGGAGTGCTGAAGTATGGCCGCGAGGGCCGGAAATATGTTTACCGGTCCACCCTCAGCCCCGAGCGCGCCAAGCGCAGTGCTCTGAAACGGCTGCTGGCCACGTTTTTCGAGAACTCACCGGAGAAGCTGGTGGCCTCCCTGCTGAATCCCGAGGAGGGGCGGCTTTCCAAAAACGAGATCGCCCGCATCCAGGCTCTGATCCAGGAGACGGATGGAGCACCGAGGAAGGGATAGTCCTTTCCCCGCCGGGGCTGGCACCACGTGGTGGAAACCGGCGGCAAAGCTCATATGGCAGGGCGGACGGCTGTGAAGCTGCCCGCATTTTCCGGCACTCATCCCCCATGTCAGGAGAAATCACCCGCTTCGCCCCCAGCCCCACCGGTTTGCTGCATCTCGGCCACGTTCTCGCGGCGGAGGTGGCGTGGAGGGAAGCCCGGCGAAGCGGCGGCACCTTCCTGCTGAGACTGGAGGATATCGACACGGGACGCTGCCGGGAGACGTTTGCCACGGCCTTGGAGGAGGACCTGAAATGGATGGGCTATGCCTGGCCGGTGCCCGTGTGGCGTCAGAGCGGGCGCATGCCGGTTTATGCAGCGGCCTTGGGCCGGCTGCGCGGCATGGACCTGCTGTATCCCTGCTTTTGCACCCGTCAGGAAATCGCCGCCGCCGTCAGCGCGCCGCAGGGACCGGAGGGGCCGGTGTATCCCGGCACCTGCCGGCATCTGACGACTGTGGAGCGGCGTGAACGGCTGGCCTCCGGGGCGGGCTGCGCCTGGCGTCTGGATGCGGAGCGTGCCCTGGCCCGGACGGGAACCCTGACATGGCATGACCGGCTTCAGGGCGGCTTCAGGGTCAGCATGGAGGCGCTGGGGGACGTGGTGCTGGCCCGCAGGGACATCCCGGTTTCCTATCACCTCGCCGTCACCGTGGACGATGCCGCCCAGGGCGTGACGCTGGTGACCCGCGGCAGGGATCTGCTGGCCGCCACCCATGCACACCGTCTGCTGCAGGCCTTGCTGGATCTGCCGGTGCCGCAGTGGCTGCATCATGAACTGGTATGCGATGAGGCCGGACGCCGCCTGGCCAAACGCGACGGAGCCCGCAGCCTGCGGCATCTGCGTGATGACACAGGCTGGTCCCCGGCTTATATCCGCCGGGCCATCGGGGCACAGCTCCCTTCCTGAAACCGCAAGCCGCTCATGCGGCCCGGGTGTCATCGATCCGGAGCCGTGGCTCCCTTTCCTGACAACGCTCAGGATGGATGTCAAAAGCCCGGAAAGCGTGGGATGCTTTCCGGGCCTTTGGGTTGACGGCCAGGGAACCGCAGCCTGCGCGCGGAGGTTCAACCTGTCCTGGGCGCCGTGGACAGGGACGCTGGGAGATATCCATGACGTCCGGGAAGTCATCCCGAGGGGCAGCCCGGAACGTCATGCGCGGAATCACCTCTTCTTGGCGGCGGTTTTCTTGACAGCCGTTTTTTTAGCAGGTGCTGCGGCCTTCTTCAAAGGTGCTGCGGCCTTCTTCGCCGGAGCCGCCTTTTTGGCAGAAGCGGGAGCAGCGGCCTTTTTGGCAGGCAGAGGTGCTTTTTTAGCAGGTGCGGCTTTCTTCGCCGGAGCCGCCTTCTTGGCGGGGGCTGGAGCGGCGGCTGCTTTCTTCGCGGGGGCAGCCTTCTTGGCTGCGGCTTTCTTTTTAACGGCCATGGTGTTTTTTAGGTTGGGTGGTGGTCCGGTCAGACCCGTCGGGGTGCTGCGGGGACCAGTCACTGCTTTGGTTTTCCCAAGAGTCAGGATGACTCTGGAGGGAATCTGTCCGATGAGGTCCGGAGGTGCCGCCACTGACACTTCCCCGCACGGGAGCGCGGGGAAGGTCTCCAGCCGTGACACTGCCGGTTTTCCTTGGAAAATAAAAGCCCGCACCGCCCTGCCATCTTTTGGGAACAGGCTCTTCCGACACGGAATTCCAAAGCGTCCGCGGCACCGCGGCACAGGCTGCTGACCGGCGGCCGGAATGTGAGGACCACACGTCAGGCACGGTGATGCCATTGCGGGACCAGAGTACGGACAACACTTGCAGTTCGGAATGCGGTGGGTGCGCGGCCTTCATGGGGGCGCCCGCTCAACAGCGGGCAAGGCGGTGAATCAGGGAACGCCGGACTGCTACTCCCTTTCCCGCAATGGGGTCAACAAAATATTCACCGGCATCCATCGATTTGCCTGTTAGAACGTCAGGATCCGCTGGTTTTTTGGCGTTGTCAGGCACCGCGCCGCAGCATTCCGCCCCAGGGCACCCTGACTTTTCGTCCGAAGCCTTCAGGGGTGCGCGTGTGATGGATCAACGAAGTCTCCGCGCAGGGCATCCTGACAAGTCCAGCGGAGCTGTGAATCCTCCGCCGCATGGTCCCCCGGGAGCCGGACGGCTGAAACCACTAGCAATCCACCATGAGCCCGCCGGCCCATTGCCCCGCTCCGCCGCAGGCTGCGGCCGCCGCAGTCCGTCAACGCCTCCGGCCTTGTCAGGATCCCCCGGTGAGGGATGTTGATCATGGCCGTGCACCACCTTCCCCCGGCAGGCCGGCATGCTTGGGTCCACGGCTGCCGCGCAGGTCATGGCGGGCCTTCTAAAGGTCATGGGCACCCTGCAATCCTTGGATGATCAGGGATTTTTCAAGGGTGCCCCGTCCGGGAACCCGCAGGCGCGGCGGCGGCCCGCGGATTGGTGCCGTAACGGCCGCCGGTCTCCGGGGAGGGCAGCACCGGCTTGGACCGTGCAGCCTGGTCCTCGGCAAACCATTGGTTGCCCTCAAAGCGGAAGCTCTCCGGCGCAGTGCCGGAACCGATGTTGATATCGGTCCGCACCTCACTGCGGCGGAGGATGATACGGTTGTTTTTGATCACGCCGTTGCGGCAGGGCGGGAAGCCCTCGGAGGTGGTCTCCTGAAGGATACGGAAAACCCACTTCCGGGGATACAGAATTGTGTTGTTGGAGAACTCTGCCCCATCCACGCCCACGAAGGCGGCGGCGGCACCGCTGCCCTCGATGACACAGTCCCGCACGGTTAGATCACGCGCCTCATATTTAGCTCCCAAGGGACGGTAAAAGGGCGCGCCGGTGGATCCGCCCAGATTGAGGGGACGGCCTCCGGCATCGATGAACTGGCACTTCTCCACCACGATGCCGGAGCTGCCCCCCTTCATCTGAATGCCCGCGCTGGCACTGAAGCCCGGCTTCCCTCGGAACTCGCAGTCCGTCACGCGCGACTCATGGCAGCCTACAAAATCAATGCCTTCCCCGCCCCAGCCACTGATGCGGCAGTCCTTCACCGTGACGTTGTCCAGACCGGAGATTTTGATGGCGTCGTGGTTGCCTTTGGGACCGATGTCCTCCACCTGCAAGCCTTCAAGAGTCACCCCTGTGACAGGCGGGCCGGCCTTGCCGCCATCATCCAGATTGAGTCCGTTCCCGGTCTGTCCACTGATGCGGAGATGGCGCAGTGTAAGCTGCGGGCAGCGCGAGAAATGCCAGGCGTGTCCCCCTCCTTTAAAGTGGGGCGGCTGTGCGGGATCCAGCGCCTCCACCGTAAGGTTGGAGACATTGGAGATCCAGTGGCCGCCGGGATAGTCACCGGGGGCGATTTTCAGCACCGTGCCGGACCTGAGAGCCGGCAGCGCGCTCTGCAGCTCCTCCGTATTCCGGACAGTCACCGTGTCCGCGGCGGAGGGCATCACCAAGGCGCAGGAAACGGCGGCCAGCCGTAGTGTGGGCTTCATGAAAAGGGAGGATGACTGCGGAACCGGATTGCGCAACATCCGGATGAACGGTGAATGCGTGCCAGCATGCGGACGCTTTCCGTGCCATGGACGGAAGCCGGCTCAGGGATTCAGATCGCCAATGGTGGTGAGCCGCCGGCGCTTGTGGCCCAGACGCGGGATGCAGTCGATCAGCGCTTTGGTGTAGGGGTGCTGCGGGGCGCTGAGCACATCATCGACTGGACCGGTCTCGACCAGCTTTCCACGGAACATGACCGCCACGCGGTCAGCGAGGCCGCGGATGATGCCGAAGTTGTGCGTGATGATGATCACCGCCATGCCGTGCCGGCGTTTGAGATCGGCAAGGATTTCAATGACCTGCTTCTGAATGGTCACATCCAGCGCCGTGGTGGGCTCGTCCGCCACCAGCAGGTCGGGCCTCCCTGCCAGGGCCATGGCGATCATGACGCGCTGCTGCATACCGCCGCTGAGCTGATGCGGATAGTCATGGAGCCGGCGGGCCGGGTCCGTGATGCCCACCTCCGTCAGCCAGTGGACACACTCGGACTGGAGATCGCTGACATCCGGGCGGTGGGTGGTGATGACCTCGCTCAGCTGGCTGCGGATGCTGAGCACGGGGTTCAGCGCGCTGGAGGGTTCCTGAAAAATGTAGGCGATGCGGTGCCCGCGGATCCGCCGCAGGGCCTCACCGGACAGCTTGAGCACCTCCTGCCCATCCAGACGGATGGAGCCGGTGATCACCGCCGGAGGCTCGGGCAGCAGGCGGGCCAGGGCGAGGGCGGAGACGCTTTTGCCACTGCCGCTTTCCCCCACCACCGCCAGAGCCTCGCCTTTCTCCAGTTGGAGGCTCAGCCCCTCCACCGCCGGTGTGACCACGCCGCGCTGGGAGCGGAAGGAGATGTGAAGATCGGAGACTTCAAGGAGGGGCATGGGTTTTGGGAAGGGTCAGAGTGGGGGCGAACCCAAAACGGAAAGCAGGTGGCGAACCGGATCAGCCGGTGCAGCAGGGGCATTTCTGCACAAAGTGGCCGGGGGAGACCTCCGTGAGGCTCAGGTCCATGCCGATGCTCTCCGGATACCGGGGATGCCGCATGCGCGCCCCGAAAGCGCAGCCGGGCGGAGGATTGATGGGACTGGGCACATCGCCGCTGACAGGGAGGCGCGCATGACGGACGGAGGGATCAGGCACGGGGATGGCCGCGAGCAGCGTTCTGGTGTAGGCGTGCAGCGGATTCCGGTGAATCTCCTCCGCCGGTGCCAGCTCCATGATGCGGCCCAGATACATGATGGCGATGCGGTTGGAGACGTGCTTCACCACCGCGAGGTTGTGGGAGATGAAGAGATAGCTGAGCCCCATGTCCCGCTGAAGCTCCATCATCAGATTGAGCACCTGGCTCTGCACGCTGACATCCAGCGCGGAGACGGGCTCATCGCAGATGATAAGGCGGGGCTCCAGAGCAATGGCGCGGGCGATGCCGATGCGCTGGCGCTGTCCGCCGGAGAACTCGAACGGGTAGCGGTCACCGGATCCGGCGGGCAGCCCGACTTTGCGCAGCAGCTCCTCTGTGCGCTGGCGGCGTTCAGCGGGGGTGCCGATCCCATGGATTTCAAAAGGCTCACTGACGATGGCGGAGACCGGATGACGCTGGTTCAGGGATTCAGCGGGATCCTGGAAAATCATCTGCCGGACCCTGGCCAAAGCGCGCGCGGAGGTCTTTCCTGTCTCATGACCGGCAAAGGCCACGCTGCCCGCCGTGATGGGGGCGAGACCGGCGATGGCTTTGCCGAGGGTGGTTTTGCCGCAGCCGCTTTCCCCGATGATGCCCAGGGTTTCGCCTTCGCGCAGCGTGAGGGAGACGCCATCCACCGCCTTGCACACCGCCACGGAGCGCAGAAGCACGCCGCCTTTCACGGGAAAGTGGACTCTGAGATTGGAGACGGTGAGCATGATGGGCGGCTGCCGGGAGTTGAGATGGGTTCAGTCGCGGCGTTTTCCTGTGGGCATGACGCAGCGGGGGCAGTTTTCCACCCAATGGCCGGGGGAAATTTCAGAGAAGGGAGGCCTCTCGCGGAGCGTGGGGGAGTCCGCGGGAGCACCGTTCCGCAGGCAGAACCGGCAGCCCGCCGGCATGTCGCGCAAAGCCGGCACCTGGCCGGGAATGGTGGTGAGCAGCGTGCCGGGAGTGTCTGTCAGGCGCGGAATGGCGGCCATCAGGCCCCGGGTGTAGGCATGGCGCGGACGGGCGAAAAGCTCGCCTGCGGGGGCCTTCTCCACGATGCGGCCCGCATACATGACGGCGACATCGTCGCACATCCCGGCGATGACGCCGAGGTCGTGGGTGATGAGCACCGTGGCCATGCCCAGCTCCCGCTGCAGGCCGCCCATGAGATCCAGAATCTGCGCCTGCACGGTGACATCCAAGGCCGTGGTGGGTTCGTCGGCAATAAGCAGCGCCGGGCGGCAGGCCAACGCCATGGCGATCATGACGCGCTGCCGCATGCCGCCGCTGAGTTGGTGCGGATATTCGTCATAGCGAACCTCCGGCGCGGGTATCCCCACCTGCCGCAGCATGGACAGGGCACTGGCCCTGGCCTCCTCCTTTGACTTGGTTTTGTGCAGCAGAAACACCTCGCTGACCTGCCGGCCTATGCGCTGCACGGGATTCAGGGCCGTCATGGGCTCTTGGAAGATCATTCCCATGCATGCGCCGCGGATTTTGGCCATCTCCCCGGTGCCGGCGGAGACGATCTCCGTTCCTTGGCAGTGGATGGTGCCGTCGGTGATGATCCCGGCGGGCTGCGGCAGCAGCTTCATCAGGGAAAAGGCGGTGACGCTTTTCCCGCAGCCGCTCTCCCCGACCAGACCAAGGGTTTTTCCGGCATGCACCTGAAAGCTGATGCCATCGACCGCAGTGAAGCGGCCGTCATCGGTGTCGAAGGCCACCCGCAGACCGCGGACATCCAGAATAGGTTCGGCTGGCGTGGACACAGGAAGGGATCAAGGGGTTTTGAACTGGTCCCAGACCGGAAACCAAGGCTCGAAGGTTTTTCCGGTCCGGCGGGCCTCCAGCGTCTCGCGCTTCATGTCCTGATCGATCCAGAACATGTGGAAATCGTCCGGCACCCGGCTTTGCATCACATTGCCGTCCTTCGGATACCGCAGCCAGCGCCAGGCGCCAATGCGCCAGAAGGGAGCCTGCCAACCGGGCACGAAGGCGGCGTCCTCGTGGAGCAGGGCAATGAGCTCCTTGGAAAGGCGGGCGATCTCCGCCAGATCCGAGCTCTTACGGTACTGGTCGATCAGCTTGTCGATCTCCGGATCCGCAGTGCTGGTTTCGTTGTTGGTGTCCACCTTGACCTTGCTCCGGTCGAGATTGCCGGCGGAGTCCTTCTCATAGGCGTTCTCGCCGGCGTAGGTTTCCCAAAAGCGGGGATAAAGCTCCACGGAGACATTCAATCCGGTGAGCACGATGTCGTGCTTCTTTTCGGAGGCTTTGGCCCACGCCGCTGTCTGCTCCAAGATTTCCACATTCAGCTCCAGACCTGCGGGTTTGGCCTGCTCCTGCAGGATGGTGAGCACGTCCTGAAAGCGCTTGTAGCCGGTGGTCAGCGTGAAGGACAGACGTTGCCCTTGGCCGTTCACAAAAATGCCGTCGCCGCCCCGTTTGGTGAAGCCGGCTTTGGCGAAGCACTCCTGGGCTTTGGCGATGTCGTAGGGCCGGGCTTTGACGGCGTCGTTCCCCATGGCCCCGTAGCCGTCGGCCACGGTGTTCATGCGGACATAATCCCCGTAGAACACCTCCTTGAGGACAGATTGCCAGTTCAGTGAGAACTGGATGCCCTGCCGGATGTCGCGGTTATCCAGCAGCGGACGGGCGCTGTTGATGCGGAGCCCCAAAGTGGGTCGGGGAATGTTGTTGTAGAACACTCCCTTGTAAGCGTAACCGCCCCGCACCAAAGGATCGCTGTCCGGGAACTGCTTGTGCCACAACTGGGGCAGCGTCAGCCAGTACATGTCCAGATCCCCGCGGCGGAAAGCTTCCAGTTGTTTGGAGGGATCCCGGATCACTTGGAAATGGATGCCGTCCACATTATAGCGATAACGATAGTGCCGTTTGGCGTTGGCCCACCAGTCCGGCACTTTGGTCATCAGTATACTGCGGCCCATGTTCAGGTTGGCCGGAAGAATTTCATAAGCTCCGGGTGTGGGTTCGGGCCTCCAGTTGTACTCCTTCAGATAATCGGGATCCAGGGTCTGGTAATGGTGCATCGGCACTGGGCGGATCCCGCCGGCCCGATACACGAGGTCCGGTTTGGCCTCCGGCAGAGTGATCGAGAAGGTGAGATCGTCGAATTTGGTGATGTTCTCAAACTCCTTCACCGCATAGTCATTATACCATAGATCGTAGTGGTACTTCGACCGCATGAAGTAAAACAGGTAGAAAAAATCATCCGTGCGGACGGGCATGCCGTCGTTGAATTTCGCTGAGGGATCAATATGGAAATACACCGTGCGCCCATCCTTTCCGACCGCCCAGTCCTTGGCAATGAGCGGCATGTATTTGCCGGGCGCATTCGGATGCGGCTCTACAAGGGTCATCGCATTGTAGTCCAGAATGTAACCCCGGAAGGCCTGATTGGCATCCGGCCCCAGGAGCCTCAGAGTGCGGGGAAAATCATTCAAATACCAGTAGAACGTCCCACCCTTTTTGGCGGCGGGATCACCGATCTCCGGAATGTCAGCATCCTCGGTCCACACCAGATCCCCCGGCAGAGCGGCTGGGGTGGCGAAGCGGAAAAATTTGGGATCGGAAGCGTAGAATTCCCTGACCTCCTCCTCCGGCTCCACGCGCTGGGTGTGGGTGCGCACCACTTCACGGGCGGATTCCTTTGCGCCGCAGCCCGTGAGGCACAGGGCGGCGGCCAAAAGCAGAACTCGGCGGAGGGCACGCATCGGGATCACTGGTAGGTGGTGTATTTTTTCGGGTCGAAAGCCTCGCGCAGGGCCTCGCCCGTAAACGTGACCAGGGTGAGGGCGATGGCGATGGCCGAGAAGGCGGAGACCACCAGCCATTCCGCATAGAGATTCTCCATACCCTGGGCCAGCAACTCCCCCCAACTGGGCGTGGGCGGCGGCAGTCCGAAATTCAGGAAATCCAGCGCGGTGAGGGAGGCGATGGCCCCCGCCACCGTGAAGGGCAGGAAAGTAACGAGCGTGGCCAGGGTGTTGGGCAGAATATGCCGGAAAATGATCCGGCCCTGTCCGGCCCCCAGCAGCCGGGCGCTGGCGGTGTAGTCGCGGGATTTCTCTTTGAGGGTAGCCGCGCGCATGTAGCGGGCGATGCCCATCCAGGAGAGAAACACCATGATCATCAGGAGAATGGTGATGCGCATCCACAGACTGAGCCCCACCGGCATGATGCTGACCGCGATCATGACCGTGTAAAGGAAGGGGACGCTCTGCCAGACCTCCACCACCCGCTGGCCGAGCAGGTCCACCTTTCCACCCAGCCAGCCCATCAGACAGCCAAGGACGACCCCCGCAAGATAAACGCCCAGGGTGTAGGCCATGGCAAACATCATATTGTTCCGGTAACCGTAGATCAGACGGCTCAGCACATCACGCCCGGTTTTATCCGTGCCCAGCAGGTGCCAGCGGACGGCGGTGGGAGCCGCGGGATGCATCACTCCCTCCTGGGCGTCCGTCTCCGTGGGATTCCAGGGAATGGGCGGCATGAGCACCCACGCGCCCTTGTTCTCCGTGGAGAATTGATCCCTCAGTGCCCGGTAGTTGGTTTCATAATCGTAATCCTGTCCAAACGTCCTTCCCGGAATGATATCCCCGTAGGTGGGGAAATACCAGCTTCCCTGACTGCGGACCACCAGCGCCCGGCTGTTGGCGATCATCTCGCTGAAAAGGGAGATGAAGGTGAGCGCCACCAAAAGAAGAAACGACCACCACCCGCGTTTCAGGGAGCGGAAACGGCGGAGTTTCTGGCGGGTGATGGGGCTGAGGAACGCCATGGTGGGTCAGGGAGGGTCAGCGGTAGCTGATGCGGGGATCGACCAGCGCGGTGATGAAATCGCTGATGATATTGCCAATGACGAGCAGCAGCGCCCCCAGCATGGCCACGCCGATGACCAGGGGATAATCCCGCTGCAGCAGAGCTTCGAAACCCAGGAGCGCCACCCCGTTGATGTCAAAAATGCGCTCCAGCAGGAAGGATCCGCCCACAAACAGGGAGATGAACTGGCCCAGATTGGTGGCGATGGGCACAAAGGCATTGCGGAAGGCATGGCCGAACACCGCGCGGCGGAAGGGCACCCCCTTGGACACCGCCGTGCGCACGTAGTCGGCGGAGAGGGTTTCCAGCAGCTGGTTTTTCATCATCATGGTGAGGAAGGCGAAGTCCCCGATGACATAGCAGAACAGCGGCAGCACCGAATGGCTGATCAGGTCCCGGACTTTTTCCATGAAGGTGAAGTCGCGGAACTGGATGCTGCTCAGGCCGCCCATGGGAAACCAGCCGAGACGCGCGGAGAGGAACACCACCAGCAGAGCCCCCAGCGCGTAGGCGGGCACCGCGTAGCCCACAAAAATCCCGCCACTGGTGACGGTGTCAAAGGCCGAGCGGTGCTTCAGGGCTTTGACCACCCCCAGCGGAATGCTGATGAGGTAGGTGAGCAGGAAGGACCAAAATCCGAACCACGCCGTGGCCGGCAGGCGGGAGGCGATGATGGAAGTGACGGAGTCGCTGTAAAAGATGGACTGGCCAAGGCTGCCCTGAAGAATGCCGTCGAATTTTTTCTGGTGCAGTTTGGCATAAACTTTCTCAAGCGTCCCCTCCCTGCCCTGATCGTCCTTGGTTTTACGGATTTTCCGCTCAAAAGCGATCTCCCAGCCTTTGATCTCCGATCCATCCACCGCATTGAAGCTGACGGATTCCCCCTCCCGGACAATCCGGATGGGCTGTCGGGTTTTGGGCAGCCGGGTCCGGAGCTCCTTCGCACCGTCGAGGAACTCCACCCGCTTGATATTGGTCTCCCGGGGCAGAACGCCCAGCCAGCAGAGGTAACCCTCCCACGCGGGCTTGTCGAAACCGAACAGTTCCTTGTAGGCGTCGATCTGGTCCTCGCTCAGGCTGGAGTTGGCGGATCCGGAGGACACGCCGCGCCCGCCCTCCTGCTGCGCGGCGGCCATCCGCATCTGTTCGACAGGTCCCCCGGGCACAAACTGAATCACCGCGTAAAGCAGCATGCTCACGCCGAGCAGGGTGGGGATGATCAGCAGCAGCCGCCGGATGAAGTAAGCGTGCATTCCTGAAGGATAAAAGCGGGGGAAGCGCGGGATCAGATGGAAACCGTGCGGAGCAGGGATGGATTAACGGCCGCCGCCGGGTGTCGGATCATAGTCGATGGGAATCCGGACGGACGGAAAATCCTTGAGCGTGAGGGAGAACACCAGACCGTAATCCTTGGCTCCCCGGTTGTTCTGGATGGTGGCCCCGAAAGCCGCCACCCAAGTGTTCAGATCCCGGTGAATGCTGTACTGCTGGGTCTCCAGGGTGCTGTCATCAAACTCATACCGCTCGTAGAGGCTGACCCCCCAGTTTTCACTGATACGGGCATAGAGCCGCAGGTCCATCTGGTCGCTGTCCTCAAAAAACGGATGGTCCATCAGGAGCCGGTGGCCGATGGTCACATTCAGATAATCCGTGGGCATGAAAGTGAGCCGGGTATTGACTTCCGTGAAATCGAAGTCCCCGCCGAACACCGGCAGCTGAGCGTCGAGCTCCGCCCGCACCCAGGGCAGCGGATTCCACTCCAGTTCCTGATACAGATTGGAGAAGGAACGGTCGTATTCCGGATCTTCAATGAAACCATCAAAATAGGTGTTCGAGGTCAGCCAGTTCAGGGTCGAGGCGTTGCGCTTGGTCTGCAGGCGGTTGTAAACCCCCATGCGCACGATGTTCCAGTCCCGCAGGCTGTCGATGGCCGTGTAGTTCGTCACATCCAGCGGGCGTGGGCGGGTGGAGAGCGTGAGCCGGTCGATGCCTTTGAACTCATCACCCAGGCTGTCGGCGCTGACGAAGGACCAGTTGGCGTAGGGCTGCACGATGTGGCGGATTTTATCCACGCCCAGTCCCGGCATGCTGACACTGTCATAGACCCGGGAGAACTTGGTGCTGGTGTCCAATCCCAGAGAGGCGATCACACGGCCGGAGTTCTCCGGATCCGGCACTCCGCTGACGCTGGAGTAGTGGGTGTAACCCACTCCCGCGCGCGGGGTCACACTGAAGGCCCGGTTCAGCATTTTGGGAAAGTAGATTTCGTGGTAGGTGTGGAAGCGGTTGAACTCCGGCTCAAACAGCTGGGTGCGCAGCAGATCCAAGGTGGTGCGGGTGGCCGCCGGATCCAGATTCGCCGCCAGCACCGGGTCCCGGACGCGGGCCAGAAGATTGTCCTGCTGGGTGCGCAGCCGGAGCTCCTCCTGATCCGCCAGCTGTTCCTTCAGAACGCCGAAACTGGTGTTGCCGGCGTAAAACAGCCCGGTGTTGAAAATGGGCTGCCGCACCATGTCGAGCGCGATCTCCGGCAGCCGGGTGTCGGTCTGGTAAAAATCATTGGCCCGGAAGCGGGTGGCGATGCTGAGCTCTCCGCGGTCCACATGCTTGACCAGACTCAGGATATTATCCGGACGCGGATCATCACGGAATTCCGCCGGGTAAAAGTCCTCGTAAAAGTACTCATCGCTGAGCTTGTTGATGTCAATGTCCACATAAACGGAGCTCTCCTCCGGCCCCGGCAGGTAAACCCGGTGCTGGAGGTTGATCCGGTAGCGGCTGGAGTCGATTTGGCTGCGGTCCTCGGAGGACTGCACCTTTTCCTCCGGGCTGCTGTCGTAGACCCAGTAGAATTTGAATTTGCCGAAACTGTTCTGATTCTCCTCTGAAACATCCTTCCAGCGGAAGGAGTCGATATCGAATCCCGCGCCCAGTCCCCGCGCGGAATAGAGGTCGAACTTGTATTTGATCAGGCTGTTGTCCCCCAGAGTGGTCCCGTACTGGTTGAGCAGAAAAAATCCCAGATTGGACCGGAAGCCGGGGGTGAAGGTGTAGCCCATCTCGTCCTGCAGGGGCTGGGAAAGGTAGGGCAGATAAAAAACGGGTGTGTCCCCCGCATAGGCGGTGAGATTCCGGAAAACCACCCGGTCCTCCGGATAAATGGTCACCCGGTCCGAGGCGAAGTGGAAACCCGGATCCGGACTGTCCTCGGTGGTGAAGATGGCCTCCTCGGTTTCGATCACTTTGATGTCGTCGATCGTCCGCGAATTCAGGTTCCCCGCAGTGAAAAACAGTGGCTCCTCGCTGGATCGCATGTTGGAGGCGTCCAGTTCCTTGGTTTCCGTGTTGATGGAGGCGCGGGTGCCCCGGTAAATCAGGCCATCCTTGTAGATGGAGACATTGCCTTCAAATTTCAGCAGGGAGATTTTGGAGTCCAGCTCCACCTTGTCGGCGTAGGCCTCCACGGTGTCGGACTTGATATGAAAATTGCCGGAAAGCAGCGCTCCGCTGCCATCAGGGTTCAGGACCATGTGTTCCGCCGTGAAATCAGGATTCCCGAGCGACTGCAGCTTCTCGACAATCATGTCAAACTGCGCATGGGCTCCTGCCGTGGTGAGCGCGAACGAGACGATGGCAAGGAGAGGGAACTTCATGGGGAATGCGCGGCATGGCCGGCACCGAAGCTCCGGTCCCGCCCTGCTCAGGAGTTAACCAGGCGGACCGGAAAATTCAATCACGGCCAATGGATAAATTTCCGGCTCTGTTTTCCGATCGATTGACCATCGGCAAAACCTGAATGGGACTGCGGCACGTCTTTCCTGTGCAAAAAGCGGCGGATTTCCAAAGAAATCCGCCGCTGGTGACAATGATCATTCAGAAGCCGGACGGGAGAACCGTCCAGTTCACTCCGCCAAGCATTCGCTCCGCAGGGTTACAGTTCAACCTTTATGCGGAAGAATTGGCGGGTTTGATTGCTGTCAAGCGTGACCGTGTAGTTGACCAGGCTGCCGGTTTTTGTTCCTGCAACCGTAACGGCTGGGAGCCAGGTGCTCAAATCAGATGAAATCTGCGGTTGGGCAGCAGGACTGAGCGCGTTCGAGTCCAGCGTGTAACTGATCACCGGTTTTCCATCCACGACGGAGGTGGTGATGAATTCCCCGGGTTCGGCCACATAGGGATCGCCTCCGGATATGAATTCGATGAGATTCACTTTTCCGTCACCATCCGGATCTGCTTCGGGATCGGTGATCGGAGGATAGTAGGTGTTCTTCCACTCATCATATCTCACCTTGTCGCGGATCTCGAGGGTGAGCCTTCTGCGGGTGGTTCCAAAGATGTTGGTGGCACTGGCCTCGACTGTCCATTCACCCGTCTGAAGGGTGTCAAACATTCGGATGCTGTTGAACAGGACCTCGCCTTTGCCGTCTTTGTCACCTTTGACATCCGCTGTCAGCGACTGGGTCAGGGTCACGGTGTTTGTCGCCGTGTCAATGTTTGACACTTTGGAACCGGGGGCAATGCCCAGTCCGCCGACGTACTGTCCTTGCCGTATCCACGTGATATCATCCACCACGATCTTGTTCTGGTTTCTCATTCCAGTGGCCTTGACCACCAGATTGGGCTCCCAGAAGTATTCAATATCCGAGAAGAACAGCACCTCGTTCACATCGTCCACATTGGGCGCGGTCAGGGTCACGAGTTTGGTCTGAGTATTGATTGAGGCAATCCGTGCGCTCACTCCCGTGTTGGTTCCATAGACATAAAGCCCCTCCTTCAGGCCATCGGTGCTGGGAACCTTGACCGTGCTCTCACCTTTGGTTCCGGTGCTGGGCCCCTGATCCGTGAAACGCACAATTCCGTCCACATCCGCGAGATTTCCGGCGCTCAGCGTGATGGTGGTTTCCTTCACCTCCACGATGCTCACTCTTGAGCCTATGCCTTTGCCCACCACATACATGCCCGGCTTCAGCCCCTCCGTGCCCGTGGTGCTGGTCAGCACCGTTTCCCCGCTCTTGCCCGTGGCCAGCACAAACTGGTAGGCAGGGGTGAAACTGGGAGTCAGGACGTTGGTGAGCACACCGTCCTGCAAACCGAAGCGGAAGGAGGGATATTCCTTGGTTTCATCCTCCGGAGTTGGGAAAGCATTGGCCCAGCCGAGGATATTGTTCGGGGAGGTGAAGAGCGATTTTTGCCCGCTGACCTTATTTCCCAGAACTCTGAACCGGTAACTCAGAATCGGAGCGCGCAGCGCATTGGTCGAGCCCTCCACAGGGGAGAGGTCCGTGATGGCCTTCACAGGGTAATACAGCGTTTTGCCAGGTCGGCCCACAATCCTCTCTCCCTCGATCACCGGCGCAAGATTTTCGTTGGGCGTATAGGTGCCGTAATAATGAACTTCAGCACTTATGATTTTCCCCGCCCCACTGTTGTTGTCCAGAGGCATAATCACACGCTCCACATAGACCCCGTTTTCGATTTTGGTGGAGTTGGGATTCACCGGCGGGACAGCTGTGCCTGTGCCGGCCACCCCCACTTTCCCGTATTTATTGTTATCCCAGATTTTCAGTTTCCATTTGTCTCCGGCGCCTTGTTCACTCGGAATCAAAGCCGGATTGTCGGACCTCGTGCCCCAGTGGCGGACCGTGGTGAAATCATACTCGATATCTGCATTCGAATCCTCGCGGTGGGGAATATAGAGGTGGCTTTCAACCCCGTATTCAGCGTCAGCCTGCCCTGTGCGCGGGGCGGAGAGCACGATCCCCAGATCGCCACGGCGGGTATGATTGATCTTCACCTTCACCCTGATCTGCTCCACCCGCAGATTGGCGGATGGGCTATCAACATCCAGCACCACCCCGGCTGGATTGTTATCCGGGATACCCTTTTGGCTGGCCCCGGACACGGGCTTTACCTCCCCCTGATACTCATTGTCAATAAACGTCCCGCCGGGATCGCCAAGGTTTCTCCAGATTTTGGCCATCGCCACCGCTTTTCCGGCATTCACGAGGCCTGCTCCGTATTTATGGCTCATAGGCATGCCAAGAGCATTGTAGGACCACTCGCCGAAAAGGGGATCGACCACCGTGGCGCTCCGCATCAGGATTTCCTGCACATCGCGCCAGCCGAGATTCGGATTCGCCTGCAGCATCAGCGCCGCCACGCCTCCGACCATGGCGGTGGAGGCCGAGGTTCCGGCGAAATTATGATTGTAGGCCGTGACTATGCCGCCCCCGGCGGCTTTGTTGGCGGAGTCGGGAGCAATGATATACTGCGTGTTCCGCGTCCTGGCCTGCTTGGCCGGGCTGGTGTACCCGTCGTAGTCGTCCGGAGTGACGGTGTAGCCAAGGCTGCGCTGGGCAAAATTATCCAAACTTGGAACCACCGGGGGATAAGTTGGAAAAACGGCGCCATCCCGCAGAATGGCCGGCATCATTTCATATCCGGCGGAGGGAGCCACCACATGCACTGAGGCTCCCGGGGAGCTGTGGAGAACCCGGCGGCCCATGTCGGTGACCGATCCCACATGAAGGGAGTAAATGGAGTTTGACAAATAGGAGTAGTTCGAATTTCCGTGGGTGGCTCCTTCATTCCCCGCTGGGAACAAATAAATCACTCCCTTTCCATCCCGGCCTCTGAGCGCGCCATAGGCCAGCGCTCTTTTGATATACAATTCCTCATCGTTGAGGCCGGAGCCTGAGGTGGAGGCCCCCCATGAATTGATGGCGACGTCGAATTTCGGCTGGTTTCTGCGCCATTCACTGCCCTCCTCATCATCGGGGCGCGGCTCCAAGCGGTCAGCCCCCCACGTCAGCATGTCGGCGACGGTGGACGCCTCCAAAAGGAGAAAACTGAAGCCTGACAGTTTGGCGCCGTAGGCCACTCCCACCCCGCCTTTTCCATTGGCCCGGCCCACCGCAATCCCGGCCACAGCGGTGCCGTGATTCGGCGTGAAGTTGCCCAGGGGCACCGGTGACGGGTCTCTGAAATCCGTATTGGTCTTGTCAATAATGCCATTGGACTTCACAAAATTGTAGGAATTGACCCGGTCAAGCAGGGCGGCCGCGTTCAGGTCCTCATGATTGATCTGCACGCCGTCATCCATCACGGCCACACGCACCCCGGTGCCGTCGATGGGCACCCCTTCCAGAGTGGTCTGGCTCCAGGCATTCAGCGCCCTGATATCCGCATAAATATCAAAATAGGAGTTGTAGGTGCAGTAATCATTCGGAGTGGCGAACTGGGGCACTCTGTCGGGAATGTAAATCCCCGGCAAAGGAGGCGGAATCGCGATCCCCCCCACAGAGCCGAAGGTGCTCGCCGGATAATAGGCTGTCTGGTCAATCTGCTGGCCGGTATTGTTGAGATACCACTGGTAGCACGCGACCTGATTCTTATCAAAAAGACCGAAGGGCACTCCCGGCTCCATCGGCGTTTGGTTCGTGAAATCATACCAGATATCCACCACCTGCCCCTTCTGATCCGTGGTCTCAAAGAAAAGTTGCTTGTCCGTAAAAGCCGGCAGCGCTTTCGGATAATATTTTTTGGCCAGCTCCACGGTGACACTGGAAATGCCCTCAATGCCTTTCAAATCCTCAGCGGCGGACAGAGCGGACTGGCTGTCAGCGAATTTAAGGGCATAGTGACCGGGGGCATAGGGCAGGGAGCGGTAGCTGAGAGCGTTCACCGCGGAGGCAACAACCAGCGGATCCACTCCGTCCGCCAGTTTGAGAACCACGGAGCGGGAGACGGCGCGGCGGTTTTCACTGGAAGGGGGTTTTCCCTCCGGATAAGCCACCAGATCCACCCGGTCCCCGGTCTGGACGGACAATTGGCGGGCGGTGGCCTGAACGCTGCGGAGGTTGTCCTGGGCGCTCAGAAAGATGCGGCTGGCGTTGCTCCGCCGGACCACTTCATCCTTGGCGATGACATAGCTGGCGGGGCGGCCGTTTTCCAAAAACTGGTACCGGCCGTCGGCTTTGAGTTCCCGCGGACCGGCATGCGTCGTGCATACAGGCAACATCAGGGGGAAGGCGAGCAGGAGGGAAGCTGTCTTCATAAATTATTGGCTTTGTAATTACCGGAAATCGGTTCGTTTGGAAATAGAAATCTGCTGAAAGATGCCGGAAACTTCAGCGGGGTTCTGTAAAGTGCTGGTAAAAAATTCATTTTACCGGCAGGGAGACGGGAATGGCCGGGATGGATGGCGGGCTTGGGAATGCGGCGTTGATAATTTCCAGAAAACGTTTCCCGGTGGCTGGCGTCCCATGCATCATCAAACCGTCGCGCAGCAGCAGTTTTGGCAATTTTTGGTTTTCCTGGGAAAGACGCTGCCAGACGCCCACATTGGCCTGAATCCGCCCAGCGGACCAGTCAGCCAGTTCCTTGGTGCTCAGATCCACAGCCGGAGCCAGCCGGCGCGCCTCCGCACGGGCCAGTTCAAGAGTCAATGGTGGGTTGGAGGTCATCAGATAGTCGTGAAAAAAGGCAAACTGCCGGGGAGCAGCGCGCCAGAAAGCGAGCGCCAAAGTGGCCAGTTCACAGGCCTCCAGATGGCCGGTCACGGTATCGGGTAGACCGGGATTGCATTTCCGGCTGAGCGGCACCGGCAATAGAATTACGGCGTAGTGGCCGGGAGCGGTGCTTTGAAGTTTTTTCAATTCCCGGTGCAAGCTGCGGCAGGTGGGACAGGTATAGTCATAAAACTCCGCCAGAATATGCTGTGCACGGGCTGAGCCGATAAAAGGCTGCTCGAAAAGACGGTAAGTCAGAGTGCCATCAAAATACGAAACCTCCGGCGAATGATCATGGGGGCCCCAGGCGCTGTCCTCCTGCCCGCGGGTCGTCCTGCTGGGAAAATCCTGATTTGGCGACGGGTGGGAAGCAGGCAGGGTGGAGGTCAGCATATGGGTGTCCGGTGGCGTTCCAAACACCTGCCCCACCACCAGCAGTGCCAAGCCGGCAAACGCCGCCTGTCCGGCCACGGCCAGAAGCCCGCGCCCGCCGGTCCGCTCCGCCTGCCAGGCGGAATAAAGGATAAACCCGCCCACCACCAGTCCGGTCGCGTGCAGAGCGAGACACCACGGGCAGGGCATTCCCACCACCAGCACCAGCAGGCCGCCGAACCACAGAGCCCCCGCCGTCAGGAGGGCACCGGCGGCGGTGAACAGCTGATCCGCGGTCCGGCCGAGGGAGTGCTGCACCTGGGGCAGCGTGAGCACCAGCACCGCCGCCCACAAAGTGGCGGCCAGCAGCGTCACCGGCACGGAGAACCACTGGGACCAGCGGCTCTCCAGCACCGCGCCGCAGCCGTCCGGTCCGCCGCAGCCGGGCACGTTCGGACCGGAGCCGGTTCCTGTCCATTTCCACAGCGTGAGGCCCAGAGAAGCGGACAATGCCAGAACACTCAGAGAACGGACCGCCCACAATCGGGGGGCGGCCGAAATATAGGCAAGCGGCATGGGATATAGGAGCGGCGGGGCGCGGATCATAAAGGTCCGCACCATTCCTCCAGCCTGCGGTGTCCGCCCCGCGCCGTCAATGGCAACCGGATTCCCTCCAGCGGCGGATTTTGTAACCGGTTTGAGCGGAATGCCCGTGACGCCCAGGTTCCGGAAACGCAAAAACCGCCCCCGGCGGACACCGGGGACGGTTTGAAACTGAAGCCTGCGGTTCCCCCCGCCCTGAACGGCGGAAAGATCCCCATGGCTGGACGGAATCAGGCCAGCACCTCGCGGTGGAAAGCCTTCCAGTCGTCGAGGTTGTTGAGGTTGACGGCCTCCTTGATGGTGTTGTTGTCTTCGATGTTGCTGTCCCCGAGGATGCTTTTGCGGGTCTCGTCATCGTGGATGTAGCCGGCGATGGCGGCGTTCAGCTTGCGCACGGCCTCGGCGTCCAGGGAGCCGCCCTTCTTGCTGAGCACCCAGGCTTCGGTCTCCGGGTAGGAGGGCTTGGAATCCTTGATGAAGGCCAGGAACTCCTCACGGTCCAGACCGAGACCATCGAGCACCATCTGGTCATAACCCTTGCCACAACCGGGATAGTCGTCGTGGAGCTGGCCGGTGGCGGCGAGGGAGGTCTTCTGCCAGAGGCGGGGCAGGTGCAGAACGCCAAGAGGGCCGGCGATGCCCGAACTGATCATTGGGATGTATTTTGCCATAAGATATTGATTAGCAGTGTGGTCGGGGTTTGGTGGGGCCGCCCGGCATGGGCCGGGCGGCCCGCCAATGTGGCGCACTCCCTGCTTGGCGCAAGTTTTGTGCGGCGGTTTTGTCCGTGGGCGACGTCTTCCCTTTTACTTGCGTATCTGTTTGGGCCGGGCATCAGTCCCGCGCCCGGCCCGCCTGCCCATCACATGTCCCAGAAGGTTGATATTCCGCGAAAAACTGTTTACCGGCTTTCCATCTATCAGCGTTGCCTCCAAATGCTCCGGGAAAACGGCACAGAGACGGTTTCGTCCGACGCTTTGTCCCGCGCCGCCGGGGTGAAATCCCCCCAGCTGCGCAAGGATCTCGCCTATTTTGGAAATTTTGGCACCAGGGGCCTGGGGTACAATGTGGAAATGCTTTCCGGCCGGATCAATCAGGTGCTCGGCACCACCCGGCTGCAGCCCGTGATCCTGATTGGCGTTGGGAATCTCGGCTCCGCTCTGCTGCACTACGGAGGCTTCAACAAGGAGGGCTTTGAAATCGCCGCCGCCTTCGACCACGAGCCCGACCGCGTCCGCAGCACCCCGCTGTCCGTGCCGGTTTATTCCATGGATAAAATGCCGGAGTTCATCAAAGCCCAGTCGGTGAAACTGGCCATTCTTGCAGTTCCCGCCAGCGGGGCGCAGCAGGTCGTCAACCAGCTCACCTCCAGCGGCATCCAGGCGATCCTGAATTTCGCGCCGGTGGTTCTTGAAGTCCCGGAGCAGGTGGTCGTCAACAACGTTGACCTGGCGGTGGAACTGGAGAATCTGAGTTATTTCATCCGGTGACCCGTCTCCGGCCGGCATTCCCCTGATCCGACTGGCATCATCGGCAAATCCCTATTCTATTTCTTTTTCAGGCTGGAGAGGTATTCGACGAGGTTCACCAGCTGGGTCTCATCCATCACGGTCTCCAGCCCGGGCGTCATCAGGGAAACAGTAAGCGGGGTTTTGCTGACCACGTCGCTGACAAGGCATTTCTGCACGACTCCGCCGGGCAGCTTCAGAGAAAACTCCGTGTCCGTCGAGGCGGTGATCATGCCCGTGAAGATGTCGCCGGATTTGGTTTTCACCTCGTAGCCCTCGTAGCCGAAGCTGATGGCGGCTCCCGGGTGCAGGATGGCGTCGTAGAGGGCCTCCTTCGCCAGCTTGGCGCCGATCTCACTGAGGGCGGGGCCGAAGTCGATGCCCTCGCCATTCACCTGATGGCAGGTAAAGCAGTAGGTCATGAACACGCCATGCCCCTCCTCCGCACTGCCGCCGCGTTTGGCGAGTTCGGCGACGGGCGGCAGCGGCTTGCGGGCGGTCATCTGGAAAATGGTGGCGGCCTCTGTGCGGACAGCTTCGTCCGTGGAGGTGACCAAGGCTGTGCCGACGGCCCCGCGGACATCCTCCGGCAGCCGGCCGGCGTGGGCCGCCTCCAGCAGGGTCTTTTGCCCGGCGGCGCTGAGACCCAGGGCTTTGACCGCGCACAGCCGGACTTCAACGGGAGTGGCGGGGTCGGTGATGGCGGTCATCACCAGCGCCACCGCCTCCTGGGTGCCGACACTGGCGATGCTTTCAAGCAGGGCTCCCGCCGCATCCGAAGGCAGGCCGGCCAGGGCTTTGACCACCTCCTGCTGCTGGCCAAGTTTAAACAGCAGTTTCACAGCCTGGCCGGATTTCGCCGTGCCGGCGGCATCCGCACCCGCCGGGGGGGTGGCCAGTTTGAGCAGATTGCCGGACTGGGCGGCGATGCTGTATTTCTCAACGAGGGCAAAATACTCCTCCGACCCCGCGGTGGCGTCGAGATACCGGCCAATGGCATCCTTGGTCTTCTGGCTGGCGGCGGCGTAGTTGAAAGTGCTCAGACGCTGCACGGTCTGGACGATGCGCTTGTCGGCATCGGAGACCTCCGCTGCGCGGAGCACGGGGATGGCTGTGATCAGAACAGCGGCGGCGGCCAGCAGCGGAGGGAGGGAATCGGCAAAGGCTCTCATGGAACGGATGGTGGGGAGTGACGGCTGGCGGAGCCTTCTCCTTTCGGCGGGATACGGGATTTATAAGACCGCACCTCCCTTGGGAGTCATTTGTCCGGAGCCGCAGCCTGCCATCCACCGCGAAAAGCGCGCCAGCGGAATTCAGCAGTCTGTCACCGTTCCTTTCCACCCGTTCACGGGATTGCCAAAGCGCGGGGTCCGATTTAGGGACACCGGATGATGAATTGCCGACGACTGAGTCATGCGGGCCCGGGCTTTTGGCCGGTGCTGGCGGGTGTGGGACTTCTGCTGGCGGGCTGGGCATTGACCGGCTGTTCCAAAAAGCCAAAAAAATCCCTGATCCCGGCATCCCTCAGTCCGGTGGCTGCGGCTGCCCTGAATGAACTGGCCGCCGGCAGGCCGGTGAGTGCCGTATGGCTGGAGGAGACCTCCGTAAAGAAAGGTGCCCCTCCGGCGCGGCAGCTGTTCGTTTACCGCACGGCGGATCAAAAGGGAATCCACCGGCTGGGAGTGGAGGGCGGAGACCTGGCCCGCCCCCTGGTTTCCCCGGATGGCAAAGGAGTGGTCCTCACCCGTCTGGGAATGACCCGGAACGACAGCGGCTTCAGCTTCGCCCCGCAGGTGCTTTGGCAGGGCTGGGACGGCAGTGCCTCCAAACCGCTGGGCGTGGGCATGGCCGTGGAGCTTTGGACCAACCCGGCGGACGGAACCACAATGGTCTATGCCGTGGAGACTCTCCAGCCATCCGCGCAACTGCGGCTGACCGGGGAGAAACTGGTGCGGTTCCGCACTGACAAGCCCGAGGACCGCGAGATCATCTGGACGGAGACCCCGCTCAATGCCGAGCAGTTCCAGATTTCGCGTGACGGACGGCGGGCGGCGGGAGCCTTCCCCTTCCCCAAGGCCGGCCTGGCCAATCTGGAGACCCAGACCTTCACCAGCCCCGCGCCGGGCGCGTGGGCCGCTTTGGCCTCCGATGACAGTTACGCCCTCGCGGTGCTGGACGGCACGCGGAAGCGGCTGCGGTGCTTTGCGCCCAATATGGACCGGGGCTGGGAGCTGACCCTGTCAGGGGCCGCCGGCTGGCCGGAGGGTGGCCTGCTCCACCCCCGCTGGAGCAATGATCCACGGGTTCTGACTTTCACCGGCCCCTATCCGGAGGAGACCACGGCGGCGGACATCTGGCTGCTGCGTCTGCGCGACGATCTGCGCCGGGTGGAGAAAGTGGCGCGCCTGACCGAGGGTCGGAAGGCGCTGACACCGTCCGTCCTGATTGAGGGTGGCACCCAGTCCTCCTCCCTGCCTCAGGAACCGGTGGTGGTGCCCAAACCGGAACCCAAACCCTGGCCGTCCACGGAGGACGGCTTGGTTTTTGCCTGGGAATCGGCCAAACCCGGGCGGGAAAAACCGCTGCCCATGGCCCCGGGCTCCCTGACTCCGCAGGGGTTTGCAACAGTGGGCCGGCATTTTGAAATGAATCTGAGCGGCGGGTGGTATGAGGCGGATGAGGCGGCGGCGGCCCGCATCGCCCAAGCCTGCGCGGCCTCCAGCGCCTGGTCCATGGAGCTGATTCTCACCGAGCGCACCACCCAGCCCCCCGTGAGTGTGCGCTTGGCGGCCCTGATGCGCCCGGACGGCCGCGGCGAGCAGTTCGCGCTCTACCGCGTGGACCGGAGACTGGTGCTGCGTGTGCTTCTGGGCGGCACTCCGGAGCGCCCGCCGGTGGTTTATCCTGTGGTGCTGACCAATCTGGCTATTGAGGGCGACCGCCCCGTGCAGGTGATCGTGACGCTGAGAAACAATCGGCTGAGCTGCTGGGTGGACGGCCAGATGATGAAAAGCATCGAGCTGGAAAGCAGCGGTTTCGCTGGCTGGGGAGCCGGAAAACTGATCTTTGGTGATCCCCAGCCCTATGGCACGCCGTGGACGGGGTGGATGGAGCGGGTGGCTGTTTACAGCCGTGCTCTGAGCGACGAGGAATGCCGCACCTCCTCGACCACCGCCGACCAGTGGATTCAGGGCCGCACCCGTCCCACCCGCAGCAAGGTCCAAGCAAAACTGATCGAGACCGTGCCGGCGGCATCTCCCGCCGCCGGTCAGGACGGGGATGCCCTCAGCCTGTCCACCTGGGAGGTGGACCAGGTTTTTATGGGTCAGGTGGATGAGAAGCGCATCGCCGTGGCCCAGTGGGACCGACTGCGCAGCAAGGCGGTGCCCCCTGTGGCTGTGGAGCCCGGAAAATCCGGCGAGCTTTGGCTAGAGCTCTGGGAGGATCATCCTGAACTGGAGGGAGTCACGGTCCGTCCCAGCCCGCAGGCCGCCGGACTCCGGCGCTATTTTCTGGGCCGGCCCCTGGCACCGCCGGCGGCCACTCCCTGAAAAGGTGTCCGTCCATGCACCTTGCGGAACACTATCCGTCAGGCGCGGATATTCTGCCGGAAAAATAAATTAAACCCCCGGCTCATCCCCATTGTAACCGGACCTCCCCCATGCGCGTCACCATCGCGGGCTATGCCTTCACCTGAAACCGACAGCCCGCCAGACTGGGACCCTGCCATCCGGCAGGTCTCCCGGGGTGATGAGGCGGCGGCCCGGGGGATGGTGGAGGCCCTGTACCCGCAGCTTCTCCGCATTGTCCGCAGTCATCTTCCCCGCGCCGCGGACGAGGAGGATCTGATGCAGGAGATTTTTATGAAGATTTTCAGCAAACTGGACGGCTACCGCCGTGAGCAGCCCTTTTCCCACTGGGTGGCGAGGATCGCGCTGAACACCTGCTACGATCAGCTGCGCCGCCAGCGGGCGCGCCCGGAGTTCCGCTTTGCCGATCTCGGAGAGGAGGAGTCGCGTTTTATTGAGGAGACTCTGAGCTCCTCCGCCTCCAACTCCGGTTTGGAGGGGCCGGGCCGCGACGGCAGCGAGGTGGTGGAGAAGCTGCTGGCCTCTCTGAATCCAGTGGAGCAGATGGTTCTGAGAATGCTGGATATGGAGCGTAAAAGCGTCCGTGAGATTATGGACCTCACGGGCTGGTCTCCCTCAAAAATAAAAGTCGCGGCCATGCGTGGAAGACGCAAGCTTGCAGACACCCTGAAGCGTTTGGAAAGACGCGCCGTCACATGAAACCCGATCCCCACCATGAATCCGGAGCCGAATCCGCGGACACCGGCTTGGATTCCGGCTCCGATGCCGGATTCACAGGCGACTGGCTGAAGCTGGCTGCAGCCCGGCAGCGGATTCTGTCAGAGAACAGCAGTCAGGATGAGAGCGCTCCCTTCGGATTTGCGGCCCGCGTGGCGGCCTTGGCCACCGCCTCCCGCCACGCGCCGTCACCGCTCTCCCTGTGGACACGGTGGGCCTGGCGCACGGCGGTGCTCGCGGTGGGTGGAGCGGCCATGGCCGCAGCCTGGCCTTCCCCAGGGGGAAATGCCCCTCTGCTGCTGAAAGCCCCGGCTCTGGAAATACCTGCTCCCATCCGCCTGTGAGCATCTCCTCGTCCCCTGCCCTGCTGGCCGCTTCGCTGGCCGCCATTTTTCTGGCCGGCGGCACCGCCGGGTATTTTGTGGGAAAACGGACCACCGTCCCTGCCTCCATACCGGACACCACCATCTCGACAGCGCCGGAAACCTCGCCGGAGCAATGGGCCCGCTCCGCCTTTCAAAGCCTGGCGGAGGACCTGCAGCTCTCCGAGGCCCAGCGCACGAGGCTGAAGCCCTATCTGAACTCCATGGCGGAGCAGGTTTTCCACGACCGCGACCGCGCCCTGCTCCAGATCTATCTGCGGCTGCTGGAGGCGCATGACTTCCTGGCCGCCTCCCAAGCCCCCCCCCTGGACGGGGACCAGCAGAAAAAACTGGCCCGCAGCCGGGCTAAACTCAAGGCTTTCATTTTGGGCCGTTTTGCGGATATTCTGCGGACAAATCCGGGTGCGCTGCCTGACCTGTGATTACCGCCAGGTATGCCCACCCGCTCCCAATTGCTGACCACTGCCGCGGTTGTTTCCTTACTGACGTTTGGAATCATCCGTTATGCGTGCGGGGACGCGGCGGACGGAACGGCGTCATCAGCTCCGGCAGGACTGTCCCGGACACGTTTTTCCGGCGTTCCGGCAAACCCGCCCGGCGGACGGCATTTGAAGCGGAGCCCGGGTCCCGGTGCGGAGGGATTTCCGTCAAATCCCGGGGACAGCCACAACGCGGTGCGCAGCCCGCCATTGGGCATCACCAACAGTGGAAGGGGTATTTTTCAGCCCGCCGGCTCATCCGCGGAGCACTCCCGGAATTCACAAGCCGCGGATTCATGGATCACACCGCCGGCAGCTGCGGGGAATGTCAGCGAGGCGGAACTGCAATGGCGCGCTGCCCGTGTGGAGCAGGAGGCCAATCATGAACTGAAGCGGCTGGTGGCCCTTCTGGATCTGGATAGGGATCAGCAGGACCGGATTTTCCAAACCCTGGCCCGCCGCTCAACGGACTGGCATCCCCTCATGCAGCCCTCCACGGTCAGCGGCGGCGGTGGCCATGGCGTGGCGGACAATGGCAGCATCATCAATCAGCGGCCATCCTCCACCACCACAGGCTCCGGGGAAACATCCTCCCCCAGGGATCCTGGCACCTTCATAGCTCCGCCGCAGCCCGCCCCGGACTCTGCTCAAGCCCATAACGACAGCCCTGCTGCCGGCTCCCAACCGGGCTCCGGAACCCCGCTGACGGAGGATCTGGCTCCGGATCTGACTCCCGCCCAGCAGGAGGAGCTGGCAGAGGATGAGATGCAGCGCCAGGAATGGTGGGAGTCCATCATTCCCCGGCTGCTGCCGGACGAGGAGGACGGTGAGATCTATGCGGCCCCGCCTGATGCTGCTACTGACGGCACTCCGGACAACAGCATCCCGCCGTCCCAATGACCAGGCCGCAGCCAATCCCAGACGGTGCCGTGACTTTTGCTATAAAGCCCGCATTCAATCACGGCGGTGATTTTTTCAGCTCGCAGGTAACCGGATTCGCCTTCGATCCGTCCTTACTTTTGTCGGTGCGCCCCTTTTTGAAACCTCTGCCGACCGAATCATGAAATTTTCCGCTTCCATTCTGCTCCTCAGCGCCTTCTGGCTGGGCAGCCCCACCGCCGCCAGCGCGGGTGAGGAGGCACCGGCCTACACGGAGCCGCCTCTTTCGGATCTGATGCAGCCCTACGACGTGGATAACGACGGCAAACTCTCCGTGGAGGAGCGGCAGGCCTACGCCGACGTCATGAAGCAGGCCGCCAAACAGCCTGAGGCCGCCCAAGGGCTGCCATGGGACACGGACGGCGACGGAGTGCTTGCCCCGGAGGAGCTTCAGGCCGCGGCGGAGGCCATCAAACAGAAAATCGAGGCCGAGCGGTCCGCCCGCTTCGATGAACTGGACAGGGATGAGGATGGCAGGCTGAGCGCTACGGAATTCATGGGTGTGCCCAATTTGAAACCCAAGGTGGTGGCCCGCATGCTGAATCACGTGGACACCGACCACGATGGATTCATCAGCAAGGCGGAGTTCATGGCCGCGCTCGATTCCGCCGCACCCAAAATCACCAAAGCGCCGGCTTCCGGCACCAGTCAGCCCTCTCCGGTGGCCACTCCCGCTCCCCCCTCCTCCCCCACGGTGGGTCCTGTTCCGACTCCCGCCTCCGGGCCGTCGCCAACGGTGGCTCCCTTCACCACCACAGCCCCCGCGCTCATCCCCGCGGTCCCCACTCTTGTCAAGCCCTCGAAGCCAGGACTGCTGGCTCCCAATGCCCCGGTCAAACCGGGCTGATCCATTCCCCCAAGGAAAACGCCTGTCCCCCGCAGGCAACCTTTAGCGGCCCGGGTGCGTCCGGGCCGCTATCTTTTTGGGATGGAGTTGTTCTGCAAGGGCTGCCTGCCTTCCAATGGGAGGGACAGGTATTTGCCCCTGCGGCCCGGACGTTTTGTCCGGGCTGCACGGATGATTTTGAATCTCCTGCAAAACAGGATTACCGCGCTGCGGCGACGACGCTTTCGGCGGTGATCCCGAGCTCCTTGAACACGGCATTGCCGGGAGCGCTGATGCCAAAGCGGTCGATGGCGATGACTTTGCCTTCGGTGCCCACATACTTCCACCACAGGGCGCTGACGCCGGCCTCAATGGCAATGCGCCTGGTGCAGGAAGCCGGCAGCACGGACTCGCGGTAGGCGGCATCCTGGCGCTCAAAGCGCTCAAAGCAGGGCAGGCTGACCACGCGGACACCGTCGCCCAGCTGTTTGGCGGCCTCCACAGCATGCTGCAATTCGGAGCCGGTGGCGAGCAGGATGGTCTTCAGTTCACCGGTTTCCCGGATCAGCACATAACCCCCCTTCAGCGTGCCTTCCCGGCGGACACTGGCGGGCACGCTGCCCTGATTGGGGATGTCCTGGCGGGTCAGCGCCAGCAGAGTTGGTCCGTCCCTGCGGGTGAAGGCACCCGCAAAGGCGGCGGCGGCCTCCTCGCTGTCCCCAGGGCGGATGACATCGAGGTTGGGGATCACGCGCAGGCCGCTCACGGTCTCCACCGGCTGATGCGTGGGCCCGTCCTCACCCACGCCTACGGAGTCATGGGTGAAGATGTAAGTCACCGGCAGCATGCTCAGCGCTGCGAGGCGGATGCTCGGGCGGCAGTAATCGGCGAACACGAGGAAGGTCGCGCCGCTGGCGAGGAAGAGGCCGTCGTAGGCGATGCCATTGCAGATGGCACCCATGGCGTGCTCGCGGATGCCAAACCAGATATTGCGGCCGGTGGGCAGCTTGTCGGAGAAATCGCCGCCGTCCTTGATGTAGTTTTTCGTGGACCCGAAGAGGTCCGCGCTGCCGGTGACCAGATGCGGCAGGACTTTGGCGACATGGTTCAGGATCTCGCCCCCGGAGTTGCGGGTCGCGGCCTTGCTGTCGGCGGGGTATTCCGGGATAGCCTTGAGCAGGTCCTCCGCAGTAGTGCTGGAGGACAGGGAGGCGTCGAGTTCAGCTTTCAGTTCCGGATTGGCGGCGGCCCAGGCGTCGAAAGTCTTTTGCCATGCGGCGTGGGCGTCCGCGCGTCTGGCTTTCAAACTGTCAAAGTGGGACCTCACCCCACCGCTGACATGAAAGTGCGTGCCGTCCGGCAGTCCAAGGACCTTTTTGGCGGCCTCCACAAACTTCGCGCCGCCCTCGCCGTGGGCTTTGGCAGTGCCGGCGACCTCGGGGATGCCTTTGCCGATGAGGGTTTTGGCAATGATGAACTTGGGCTTGCCGTTGTCGCTGTTTTTGGCGCTTTCAACGGCGTCGTGCACCGCCTGCAGGTCGTGGCCGTCGATGGTGGTGACATCCCAGCCAAGAGCCTTCCACAGAGCGGCGGCGTCCTCGCTCTGCGTCACCTTCGCCATGGCGTCGAGCGTGACGTCATTGGAGTCGAAAATCAGGATCAGATTGTCCAGGCCGCTGTGGGCGGCGAAGGCAGCGGCCTCACGGGCCACCCCCTCCTGAAGACAGCCGTCACCGGCGATGGCGATGACGTGGTGATTGAATAGGGTGTGCTCCTTGGTGTTGTACTTGGCGGCGGCGCGCTTGCCGGAAAGGGCGAAGCCGACGGCATTGCCCACGCCTTGGCCCAGAGGGCCGGTGGTGCATTCCACCCCGGGGGTCATGAAGGATTCCGGATGGCCGGGGGTGCGGCTGTGGGCGGCGCGGAAGTTGGACACCTCCTCCAAGGTGAGATCATAACCGCTGAGATGCAGCCAGCTGTAGATGAACATGGAGCCGTGGCCGGCGCTGAGGATGAAGCGGTCACGGTTCAGCCATTTCGGATCCGCGGGATCGCAGACCAGCAGCTCCCCAAAGAGCACCGCTCCGATCTCCGCCGCGCCCAGAGGCAGGCCCAAGTGGCCGGAATTGGATTTGTGGACGGCGTCCATGGCGAGGCCACGGGCTTCATTGGCGGCTTGTTGGAGAATGGCGGTGTTCATGAAAAGGGACCGGTCGGGTGGTTCGGAAACAGGGAAGCGGGATCTGAATTGCCCCGCCGCATGAAAAGAGCGTGATTCCTAGGGGATGCCCCCTGCACACGCAACCGGGAAGGGACCGGATCACGCCATGCTTTGCAGCCTCCGGCGGTAAGAAATCACGCTGCGGGGGACCATTCCCCCTGGGCCGTGCGGCCGGCCTGACAATGGCGAGGTTTGCGCTTTGGTTCCCACTGATCCGTGCCATGCGTTGTTGCCAAACACCGATTCCCGGACGGCTGCCGCTCCCCTCCTGTTCCGGCGGCACCGCCGTCCGGACGGAACAAACCCAGCCATTCAGGTTCAGTCCCTCCCGCGCCCCAGCCGACAGCCCTTTTCCACCGTGCCGACCGTCCAGCCCTCCCCCTTCTCTGCCCCTGCCGCCGCCCCGGAGTCGCGCTTTCATGGCCCACTGGTGAGGATCGCCCTGTATCTCGTCTCCGTTCTGCTGCTGGGGGCCATTCTGGCTCCGGGCCTGTATTTCAGCGGCAAGTGGCTGGCCGGGCTTCTGGTCAGCTTCAAGCAGGCGGATACTCCAGTGATCGGCTGGATCGCGAAGAAGCTGACGCTGCACGAGTTCGACAGTTATTATAACCGCGCCTTTCTCGTCTCGGCCCTGGGACTGCTGTGGCCTTTTCTGCGCTGGATGGGCATCTCACGGAATTCCCTCGGTCTGAGGAAAAACCCGCTGTGGCTGGCGGATCTGCTGTCAGGCATCGTCATCGCCGGCGGTGTTCTGACCATCATGGGTATTGCGCTGCTGCAGGCCGGAGCCTTTGTCCGCCGGGCCGATGCCGGCTGGGACAGCGTGCTTTCCCAAGCCCTGCTCAGCGCCGCCGGGGCATCCTTGGTCGAGGAGTGGATTTTCAGGGGGATTTTTCTGGGAGTGGCCCTGCGCACGGCCAAAGCATGGAAGGCAATCGTGTTTGTGGCCGCCTTTTTTTCCATCCTCCATCTCATCCAGGCGCCCTCCATTGATGTGAAGGACAAAAAGCAGCGCCAGACTCTGACGCAGATGGAGAAACAGAACTGGACCCGGCTGGCCACCACGCGCGCCAATGACCCCGCCAAAACCGACTGGGTGGTGGATCCCTCCATGGCTCAATTCGCCCCCTCCAAAATCAACGCCGGCAGCGGATTCGCCATGACTGCCGTCATCTTTGAGCGGAATGCCAAACCCGCGCTGTTTCTCTCGGAATTCCTGACTCTGTTCGCCATCGGCCTCATCCTTGCCGCCGCCCGCGTGCGCACGGCCTCGCTGTGGATGCCCATCGGGCTCCATGCCGGCTGGATCTTTGTGAACACGCTTTATATGGGCACCACCATGACCACACGGGCGCTCCGGGGCGGGGAATTCAACCTCGGCACCGGGGACAACGCCGTTCCGCTCATCGGCACCCAACTCAAAATCGGGCTGGTGCCGCTCGGGGTCCTGCTGACAACTGGTTTCGCCGTCAATTTATGGCTGCGGCTGCGGGCCCGCAAGCTTCCGCATGCTGAAGCGGATGCCAAAACCGGGCCTGTCACCTAACACCAAATACCCGACTCCCGGCAGCCGGTGCCTGGTCACCGGCCAACGGCTTTCTCCCACCCGCTCCTTTCCCACTTCATTATTCCATGACGAATCCCCGCCAAAATCCGACCGCTGGAGGATGGGGACATTTGCTGCAAAAACCGCTGCATGCCCTGCTGGATCTCATTTACCCCCTGCGCTGCGCGGCCTGCGCCGTCCGTCTGACGGACAGCGGCGATGCCCGAACTGATTTCTGCCCTGGCTGCGCAGCGGAGCTGGTGCCGGTCAAGCTCCCCTTCTGCGACACCTGCGGCGAGCCTTTTGCCGGCGGCATGACGGCTCCCTTCAAATGCCCCAACTGCGCCGGTCTGCGTTTTGATTTTGATTTCGCCATCTCCGCCTGGCTGAGCACCGGTCCGCTGCGGCAGGCCATCCACCGCTTCAAATACCAGCGCTGCCTGCATCTGCGCGCCGCCCTGGCGCGGCGGCTCCATGATGCCGTGGCCGATTCCCGGCTGGTGGAAATGCACGCTCCGGACGCGGCGGAGCGCTGGTGCGTGGTTCCCGTGCCCCTTCACTCCCGTCGCCGGCGCGAGCGCGGTTTCAACCAGTCCGCCGAACTCGCCCGGCTGCTCGCCCGCGCCACCGGCCTGCCCTTCCGCGATCTCCTGCGCCGCTCCCGCTACACCACCGCCCAGGCGCGCCTGGACCGGAAAGAGCGCTTGGCCAATCTGGCAGGCGCCTTCCGCCCCGCCCGCCAGGCTGTCCGGCATCTGCAGGGAAAAAACGTCCTCCTGATCGATGACGTTTTCACCACCGGCTCCACCACCCACGAATGCGCCGCCGTCCTCAAAAAGTCCACCCATGCCGCCAAGGTCATCGTGCTGACGGTGGCCCGCGGGTAAAGGCCGCCTATTGCGTTGAAAGAACGTGTAATTCTCAACGCCGCATCCCAAAGATTTCCGCCCTGAAAAACAAAAGGACACAATAATAGAGCATTTCCCCCAATGCTGTAGCCATTTTGAGGCTGATTATCCCCGGAAGCGGGGCTCCGAACTCAATGCCGGGATAGTTCTAATGATGGATTCGGAGCCGGATAATGCCTTTTATCATGCAGGACAATGGCCGGGTGCCGGACGTCGTGTCACCTCTGTCCCCCGCCCCCGGCTTTCCCCCGGACGCGCTCCCTTTCCTCCTGCGGCAGGGCCGGGTTTGTGGCAAGCCACGCCTCCACCGCCTCCGGGGCCTTTTCCCCGAGGCGGCTGATGATGTCATCAAGGGCCTCCTTCCTTGTTCCGGGGCTGGAAACGCTGGCGGCCCACATGAAAGCCGCCTCCGGATCATTGGCGCCGGCCCACTCCACGAAGGTTGAAATGGCCTCGTCCCTGACCGGCCCGGGCGGCTGGCGGCTCATCCAGGCGCTGGCCTCCTCCGGGCTCCTGTCCGTCCACACGCGCATGAGTTCGCCGCTCGCCGCGGCGCGCCCCTCCCCCTCCGCGGGCTGTGTCTCCAGCAGAGCCGCCACCTCCGGGAAACGCTCCGGCGGGGTTTTCTTCAGGATGGTTGAGAGACCCCAGGAGGCGGCCTCCCCCTCCAGTCCTTTCACGGCGGAGAAAACGGAGTCAAAATCCCGCTCCACCCACCGCTCCAGCGCTCCGGGAAGAGCATAGGGGCGCATGCCCGCCTCCGCTCCCACCGCCCACGCGAGCGCGGCGCGCGGGTCCCGCTCCGCCAGAGCCGCTGCCACCCGTGCCGCCAAAGGCCCCCTGTCGTCCACGCCTCCCCCGTACAGTGTCAATACCCGCCCCGCCTCTCCCGGATCTGTCTTCAGCGCTTCCTTTATGGCTCCGCTGAGCGCCGCGTCCCGGACGCCTCCGGCCGCCGGAAGCGCCTCCGCCCATGCAAGCGCCTCCGCCGGGTTTTGCCGGGCCATCATGGCGGCCATGGCTTCGGCTGTCCGGTCACCTCCCGGCGGCGGGGAATCCGTGGCGGAAAGAACCCCCTCAAACCACGCCGCCGCCGCCGCCGGATCATGCGCCGCCCATTTCGCGGCCAGCAGCGCCGCCGCCGGGTTATCAAGGCTCCCGGTTTTCAGCGCCTTCTCCGGGCCGGCGGCGGCGGCGGCGCTCAGCACGTCATCGACAGTGCTGAACATGCGAGCTATGAGACCGGGGTCAGATCCGTCAGGAACATCCCCTATATCATGGGTGACAGCGCTAAGCCATGGCAGCCACTGATCCGCGGGCAGGCTTTTTAGAAGGCGGATCACCGCCTCCCGGCGTGCGGTGCCGTTGCTCATCGTGGAGAGCCTGCGCCAAGCGTCCTCCGGCGTCAGACCGGCAAGATCGAGCCCCCCCGCCGTCATTACACCGCCACCCGGCGGCTTTGCCGGGCCGGGGGAATCCAGCAAACCGCCGTTCCGGTTCCCGGTGCTTTCCTGAAAGAGCATCTCCGGCTTATGGCCGGCCGCGGCAGTCACGACCGTGTCCCGTTTCACCGTACGGATGCCGGCCCACATGCCCGCGCCGAAGGCGGTGAACAGCCCCGCCCCAGCGCAAAGGAAAAGATGCAAGGAACTCATGTTCATGACAGCGAGCAGCAGACCATATTCCCGCCGCCGGTGTCAATCCCAATCCAAAAGCGCAACGCTGCGAAAGATTGCCGAAGAAATTTATAATCAAGCTTATCAGCCGATTCTCCGAAGGCGTTTCGCGGTTTCTGATCCATGTCCTCTTTCCATGCGTCTCCGCTCCATTTAAGGGATGATTATATGTTAGGATAGCTCCTGGAGCACGGCGGGAATCCACTCCCTTTTTTAAGCGGCTGGTCTCCGCCGGAGACCCGGCTCGCCAGAATCCTCCTCTGATGGGTTACTATTGAATCGGCTGCTGTTTGCCCATTTTGCTCATCCACCATAAAGGAAAAACAAATCGTCCAAATGAGCCCTGCACAAGCCGAAAATGGGCTTAAACTGTACTCACGGCTCCATTGGTGCCCGAAGCCTTACAGCAGTGGGCACTCCAGCAATTATGGCGGGCACGGCGGCGGTCATCACAATCGGTGAGTGAATACGCGCCGGGCAAATTTTGGCTGGCCGCAAAACCCCCATCGGAAGTTGAGTTCCGGTGGGGTTCATTTTGGAAAAGTGAGTCTGCTTAAGTTTGCAGTTATCCTTTTTGTTCAGTGCTGAGTTCGCCAAGTGGCTTACTTGGATTTTGGCTCATTATTCGCGTCCGGCTTGCGAGTATCAGCGCCCGTCGCGGGCAATTCTTTTTTGGGCGCCGGGGCGTGAGTGTCGTGATCGAATACAGCAAGCGGATCCTCGCTTTCAAGCCCTTTGATATTCTCAGGAGTCCAGAGGGCAAACTCGTCCAAGTCGGGACTGTAAACCGCGATAATGTCCTCTATGCCAAACTTGGCCACCATTTTGCCTATCATCTGGTAAACCGATTTGATATCCGACTTATCTTCCTGGGGCACCCAGTCCACTGACATCCAGCCCTTGCTGGCCTTTATGGAATCACCCAAATTATGGAACTTGAGTTCCGCAGCAAGTTTTTCAGCATCCTCAAAGTAGGGTTCCGCAATGGAATTGATAATAAACTTGTCGGAGCCAGCCGTGATGAGATGGTATGGCGGCTTCTGGACAATATCCTTCTCCGTAATCTTGGTCCCTGTCCCTTCACTAACCGCGTGCGCTATTTCCTGCACAGTTATTTTTGGAGGTGCCTTGAGAAGTAGAACCATGGAGATAAACCGGTCTGCTTCTTTCTTTGTGCCGGCTTTTCCAGGAGTTTCGGCAACCGGTGCTTCAGCTGCGGGCTTATTCTGTGCGTGCAGATTTCCTAGCCCTATGAGCAGGCAGACGGATGACACTGCGAAACGAAGCCGTTGAAGCGGTCGGTAAAAAGCCTGATGTGCAAGCAATGATTTCATGATTTATTAATATATTATTAATATTATTAATCTGAATTAACGTTGCAGAAGCTCTCCAAACAACCGCAGTGCCTGTTGACGATTATAATCGTGTCCTCTTTGGCGACGTTCCCCCTCAGAGGTATCGCCGCTATCATATCTTTGCCGGTAACCGGAGTGCTCATATCGACGGCCATATTCGCGGTATTCAGCTTCCCGGCGTTGAGCTTCGCGGTATTCAGCTTCCCGGCGTTGAGCCTCGCGGTATTCAGCTTCCCGGCGTTGAGCCTCCCGGTATTCAGCTTCCCGGCGGTCGGAATCATTCCGCTCGCGGACCACTTCCACTTTACGGCCTCGCGAATCGTAGGTGTAGTAATGGGTGTGGCTTCTTCTTCGTTCATCGGCAACGGCATTGGGCAGAACGCTGGACATGGCAAATGTCACGGCCAGAAGTGCTAAAGGACTGAAACAGCGTTTAGTTTTCATGGGTCTCAAGGAGCGGGCTAAGGATTGAGGATTCGGAGGGTGGCAAGCTCGGTCAGCCATCCGGCATAAAGAACTCGTGCTTGGTTTCTGCACAAATCCAGCCAAGCACCACCGTCGGGGTCAAACCTCCTCCAAGAGGAAGGCCGGGGGGGAAATTCGTTCTGAAAAGGAACATTCACCCAAAACAAGATGCAATTTGCATGGTGGCTGTGCAGCACTTTGCAACGACTCCCGATCTCTTTCGAGTGCTTAAGGCTTGTCGACATTGGCTCAAATTCCAATTTTGAACAGTGAGCTTGAAATTGTGGAGCGGGGAGCGATTTTTGCGGACAGACCTATGGCTAACTTTCACGGCTTCATGTCAGAGCCGCTGCGCGGGCTTTTGAAAAATCACATCACGGAGTTCCAGGAGGCCAACCATGGCTCTTCCTGTCCCATCACTGTTTGGTCGGCCATGCGCCGTTCGGGGCACTGCCGCCGGGCCACTCCGATTTCGATTTCCGCCATGTTCAGCCAGCTGCCGTGTTTGGGTGTGAAGTGCCACTCGATTCTCTTCTTGAGCCGGAGCGCCTCGCCGGGAGCGGACGCCTCATAAAGAGACGCGGGACCGTGGGTGTTGAGGTTGTCCTTCACCAGCACGATTTATACCGCCTCCGGATACATGCCATCGCACATCCACCGCACTGTCTCCGCGTAACCAGGACGGTGCGGCCCGGCGGCTGTCTTTTACATACTTCCGTCTCGCCAAAACTGCGGGAGCACATAAAGTCATCATGCTGTTTTAATATTTCTGCATTTTTCCATCCATGAGGGAAATCACTCTTCTACTGAACGCCGCCGCCGCGGGAAAGACGGAAGCCGAAAATCAATTGTGGGAGCTGGTTTACGGGGAGCTCCGCCTGATGGCGCAGCGGAAAATGGCTCTGGAGTCGCGGGAGATCACCCTGCAGGCGACCGTGCTGGTGCATGAGGCGTGGCTGCGGCTGGCCGGCGCGGACGGCGCCGCAGCCGCGTGGGACTGCCGCGCGCATTTCTTTTCAGCCGCCTCCGAGGCCATGCGGCGCATTCTGGTGGACCAGTCCAGACGCCGCCTTAGCCTGAAGCGGGGAGGGGGAGGGGCCGGACCATTCAGTGAACCCGTTCAGACTGCGGCGGACGGGGATGTGAGGCTTCTGCAGGTGCATGACGCTCTGGATGCCCTGGCGGAAAGAAACCCGCAGCAGGCCCAAATCGTGAAACTGCTTTATTTCGCGGAGCTGACTCAGAAGGAGACGGCGGACCTGCTGGGCGTCTGTGAGAAAACGGTGCAACGGCAGTGGACGGCGGCTAAAGCCTGGCTTTTTCAGGTGATCAAAAGCAGGGGGGATGGTTTTCCCGGCCCGGATGAAAAAAGTTGTCCTCCCTGACCTGCTCTGTCGGCCCTTT
>JAQGPJ010000040.1 GCA_028293125.1 Verrucomicrobiales bacterium
GCTTTTCGGAACCTATTCCCGGACATGGTGTTGAAGGCCGTTTTCTAGCGTCTTGTCTGCTTCTTCGCGCGTTTGGCGGTGTAGGTGGTTTTCAGGGCACGATTGGAGCCTTTGGGCAGCGGGCTGCCGGCGGCCATGGCCTTCAGCTCATTGATCTGGTCCCGGAGGAGGGCGGCGCGCTCGAATTCCAGAGCGCGGGAGGCCTCGACCATCTCCTCCTGCAGTTGGGCGATGACGGCGGCGGTGTCCTCCTCCGATCCTCCCTCGGCGGCGACAGCTCCCGGCTTGGTGCTGAAGGGATCGGCAGGGGCGTGCAGGCTTTCCTGGACGTGGCGGGAGACACTGCGGGGAATGATCCCATGCTCCTCATTGTATTCCACCTGCCTGCGACGCCGGTAGGTGGAGATGGCGATAAGACTTTGGATGCTTTTGGTCATCACATCCGCGAAGAGCACCACCTCGCCCTCCACGTGGCGGGCGGCGCGGCCTGATGTTTGGATAAGGCTGGTCTCACTGCGCAGATAACCCTCCTTGTCGGCGTCGAGAATGCAGACCAGTGAAACCTCCGGCAGGTCGAGACCTTCCCGCAGAAGGTTGATGCCGACCAGAATATCGAACTCCCCCAGCCGCAGGGCGCGCAGGATTTCCACGCGCTCCACGGTGTTGATGTCGCTGTGCATATAACGCACCTTCAGGCCCACGCCGCGCAGGTAGTCGGTCAGGTCCTCCGCCGTGCGTTTGGTCAGGGTGGTGACCAGCACGCGGTGGCCGCGCTCCACCCGCTGGCGGCACTGCTCGATGGTTTCGTCGATCTGCCCCTTCAGCGGACGGATGGTGATGACGGGGTCCAGCAGGCCCGTGGGACGGATGATCTGCTCCACGATGAGATCCTTGCCGGGTGTCAGGACATCGAATTTCTCCGAAGGCACCTCCGATCCGGAAATTCGGGGCAGACGCTCCGGGGTAGACTCCGGCTCGCCGATGCGGTCGCGCTTATGGGGAATATAGCCGGTATTGCCGACCACGCTGTTCTCGATTTCAAACTTCGCGGGCGTGGCGCTGACGTAGAGCCGCTGGCGCGTGCGCTTCATGAACTCCGGAAACTTCAGCGGTCGGTTGTCGAGGGCGCTGGGCAGGCGGAAGCCGTAATCCACCAGCGTGGTCTTCCGGCTGTGGTCCCCTTCATACATACCGCCAATCTGCGGGATGGTGGCGTGGCTTTCGTCCGCCAGCAGCAGGAAATCGTCCGGAAAGAAATCGAGCAGCGTGTAGGGCGTGGCCCCCGGCGGTCGGCCTGTCAGGTGACGGCTGTAGTTTTCAATGCCTTGGCAGAACCCCATCTCCCGCATCATCTCCAGATCATAGTCCGTCCGCTGGCGGATGCGCTGGGCCTCCAGGAACTTGCCCTCGCTTTCAAATTTGGCGACTTGGGCGTCGGCCTCCTCCCGGATATTGACCAGCGCGCCTTTCAGCTTTTCAGCGGCGGTGACGAACTGCTTCGCGGGGTAGAAGGTGATGGCGTCGATGGCCCGGATGGGATTGCCGGTCAGGGGATCAAAGTAAGTGACGCGGTCGATCTCGTCACCGAAGAACTCCACGCGCACCGCCTCATTCTCCAGCGAGGCCGGCCAGACCTCCACCACGTCGCCGCGGGCGCGGAACTTCCCCCGCTGGAAGGCAATGTCGTTGCGCTCATACATCATGTCCACCAGCCGCGTCAGGAAATGGTCGCGGTCCATCAGCATTCCTTTGCGGATGGGGAACATGGCCTGCGCGTAGTCGTCCGGGGAGCCGAGACCGTAGATGCAGGACACGCTGGCGATGACGATCACGTCATCCCGCGTCAGCAGGGCGCTCATGGTGCTGAGGCGCAGGCGCTCGATCTCATCATTGATGGACGAGTCCTTCTCGATGTAGGTGTCGCTGCGGGGGATGTAGGCCTCCGGCTGGTAGTAGTCGAAGTAGGAGACAAAATACTCCACCGCGTTGTCCGGAAAAAACTGGCGGAACTCCGAGTAAAGCTGGGCCGCCAGCGTTTTGTTATGGCTGATGACCAGCGCGGGTTTCCCTGTCTCCGCGATGACGCTGGCCATGGTGAATGTCTTGCCCGATCCCGTGACGCCGAGCAGGGTCTGATGCGTATTGCCGGCCTTGATGGAGCGGCTCAGCTTCTCAATGGCCTGCTGTTGGTCACCGGACGGGGGAAAAGGGGATTGCAGTCGGAAATGGGCCATGGAAGGAGGGAAATCGGGTCGGAAAGAAAGAACGCCTGCCAGGTGTTTTCAGCCGCAAAAACACCGTGCATCCGGACACCGGTCCGTGCCCGGTTGCCAGCGGCCATTTTTCTCCCCACAGTGGGTCCCTCCCATGGAAACCCGCGCTGTTTTAGGAACCGATCTCGCCGCCGCCACCTACCGCACCGCTGTGGAGCGGATCCTGGAAATGGCGGCGGACCTGTCGCGGTCGTGGGCGGTAGAGGCGGCCAACACCATGGTAGTGACCTTGTCCCGGCACGATCCGGAGTTCCGGAAAATCATGGAGCGGTTCGATTTCATCGTCCCGGACGGCATGCCGCTGGTGTGGTGTCTGAACCGTCAGCTTCCGGCGGACCAAAAGCTGACCGACCGGGTTTACGGGCCCACCCTGATGCTGCGCACCTTCGAGGCCACGCAGAAGCCGGAGTCACCCTCCCACTTCCTGCTGGGCGGCGCGCCGGACGTGCTGGAGCAGCTTCAGAAAAACATGGAGGACCGCTTCCCCGGCGCGGTCATCGCGGGGGCCTACTCCCCGCCTTTCGGCGAATGGCCGCCGGAGGAGCACGAGCGGATTTTCCAGCTCATCCGGGACTGCGGGGCCTCCCTGATCTGGGTGGGGCTGGGCTGTCCGAAGCAGGAGCGTTGGATCGCCCGCTTCAAGGACTGCCTGCCGCCGGGGGTCTATTTCGGCATCGGCGCGGCCTTCGCCTTCCATGCCAACCGCGTGAGGCAGGCCCCGGCCTTTCTCCAGAAAATCGGCATGGAGTGGGCCTTCCGCATGCTGACGGAGCCCCGCCGCCTCTTCCGCCGCTACTTGGTGAATAATTCCCTGTTCCTGTGGTACCTGCTCACGGGAAGCCCGAAACGGCGGGCGTAGCCCGTTGCGGAGGGGCGCGGTGACCGATGGAATCCATTCGCCATGCCGCTGATGAAGAGCTGTCCGGCTCGGCAATGAATGGATCGCGAAGCCGCTGCTGAATCTCGTTGCCAAAGTGAGCGGGCCGGCCGGGCACGCAAAGGAATCCTCCGGCCTGTGCGGCGACGGTCCGCCGGGAGTGGGGACAGGGCGGCATACCTTAACGCCAAGGCGGAACAGCCGGCTTTGTGGGAAAGACCGCCGTCACGATCCGCGCCCGGCCCGGATAGGAGCCATCCATGTTGGGTGCCCATGCGGCGCAAAGAGTCTGGCGGGTATTCACAGCGAGCGAGACACTGGTGTTCCAGTGGCTGATCCCCGGAAGATCGTGACTTTCCGCGATTCCCGTAACCGGATCCAGCCCCGTCAGCACCGTGGTCCAGGTATGATTCCCCTCTGTTCCCAGCTGTCGCACCCAGGCGATCCAGAACCTTCCTCCGGCCCATACAGGCCGTGAGGCGGTGACAAAATCATAAATACCCGCCGCGTGGTCAAGGTTGACCTGCACACCTGGCCCGGTTCCATTCCGGCGGGAGCACCGGAAGTGAATTCCCTGCGGGTCGGACTCCTCATCGCGGTAATATCCCTGGACCACCGTCGCATACTCCTCCGTGACGGTGGATTCGGCGCCAATGTCCGATTCGACAGGGCCGAATGGCAGGATACAGCCCTGCACAGGTCCGGGAGGGAATTGGCCACTGGCCGAATCCGCCTCCCTGAGCGCCAGTCTGTATTTTCCCCCGCTGATGAATTGAAAAATGATTTCCGAATGAACAGGGGCAGGATCGGGAAATGAATAAAGGGGATGCTCCGGCCATGCCGTTTTCAGTATGCCAAAGGCTTTCAGTGCCGCCGCGGACGACCGGTGGCGGGGGATCCGTTCATGTCCATCCTCTGCCAGATGCATTTTCATGGGACTGTTGAAACCCCTCTCCGACTGGGTGTAAAAAATGCGGAAGTCTCCGTGAGCGTCGGGAACCACCCAAGGGTGGATTTCCCCGCGGGGATCTTGGTGCGCCGAAACCCGGAACACGCTGACTGAGGGCATCAGGAGACACAGAAGCGGAATCGAATAGCGCATGAGGGAACATGGATTGGATTCCCGGCGGCCGTCAATGCTGCGACTCTGGCGGTGAGCCATTTCCGCAGGCAAAGCCATCGACAGGAACAAAAACCGCGGCAATTTCCCCTGCCTGTGGCAAAACCTGATTTCCATGGATCCAGAGACTGACACCCCCTCCGTGCCGCCTTTCAAGGACGCGCTCACCTATCCTGTCCGCGGCTCAGGGAGGTATATCCTGGCCATTGGCGCGGTGATTGTGGCTCTGCTGTCCTTTTCCCCCCTGCTGGCGCTCCTGTCGGGGATTGCCCTGCTTTGTTTCACGGCCTACCTGACGGCCTACTACTTCAATATCGTGGAGGTCACCATCCTGGGGCGGGATGACGCGCCCGACTGGCCGGATATCACGGATCCGCTGGATGAAATCATTCTGCCCTTCCTGCGGGCGCTGGGCGTTTATGTGTTCACCTTTCTGCCGAACATGGCGGTGGCGCTGGTGTTTCACGGCGAACGCAGCCTCTGGATCAATCCGCTGTTTCTGATCACGCTGGCCGCCGGAGCCGTCTATTTTCCCGTGGCCATGCTGAACGTGATCGTCAGTAATAATATTCTGAAGGCCGGCCCCAGGCGGGTGCTTCCCCGGATAATAGGCGCTCTGCCGTTCTCCCTGATGATGGGCGGCATTTATCTGGGAACAGTCATAATTCCTTTGTTGCTGAAAATCATGATGGGGGAAATGCCCTTTTGGGGAAGTCTTCTTGGGGCGGCCTCCAGCATTTACCTCATGATGGCTTTGTCCCGCCTCGCCGGGCTGTTCCACCTGAACCATCCGGATGCTGACCTTGACGCGGACTTGGAATCGGAGCTTGAGGAGGACGAAAAAGAGGCGGAGTGGAAACAGCCTTGATACGGCAGTTGCCAATATTCCAAAGCTTCCCGCCGTCCATTACCTCGCGAAGGGCCTGCACGGTCTCGGTTACGAGCGGCTCCTCACTGTCGATTCCGCCAGGCGGAAAGAGCGGGTAGAAAACCACCCCGGTGCAGCCCGCTTTGCTCTTGGAAAAAGCGCTTCGGATCCTCGCCGGTTTCCCGCTCATGACTAGGGCCGAAGGTGGCGTTGAGGAAAACCGCAGCGGCATTTCCGCAGCCGACATCCAGCCCGCCATCAATTCTCCCAGAATCCTTCACGACGTGAAATTGACTATTTTTTGATCATATTAAACGGATCCCATGACCGTCCGCCAAATCAGCATTAGTGAGTTCAAGGCCCACTGCACCAAAGAAATCCGCGCAGTGGAAAAAGGCAACGTGATCCTCCAAGTCACCCGTCACGGTAAAACCGTCGCCGTGGTTGGGAAGCCTGCGGAAGAAACGATTGCGCCCCTGCTTGGTGCGGGCAAAGGCACCGCCATCCTCAACGCATCCTACGATCCGCATGCACCAGCCTTCGACGAGAAGGATTGGGAAATGAACCCCTGATACCACCTGTGAAGAAAATCCGGTAAATTCACACGGGGGGAAATTTACCGGATTCCGACTGCGAATGGTATGACATCCATGCCCGACTACCTCCTGGATGGAAGACGCATGGAGGCATATTGGCAAAACCGTCTGTTCCCGTCAATGCGCGGACAGCCTGCTCACGCAGCTTCCAAGGCGAAGGGAAGCTCGGAGAGCTCCACACCCTCGTTCCGGTCCGTGAAGAATTTCAGCGACCAAGTTTCGGCGAAGAGGATGACCGGACGGTCGTCGCCGTCGTGGGCGATGGCGGTGCCGGTGGGCATGTTGAGGTCATCGCGCCACTTGCCGCCATCGGTGCGGCGCACCCAGCGGACGTGGGAGTAGGGGCTGGGGTCGAGGCGGGACTCGGCGTTGTATTCGGACTGCAGGCGGTACTGCACGACCTCGAACTGAAGGGGGCCGACTGCGCCCAGCAGGGGCACGCGCTGGGTGGAGCCCAGGGTGAGGAACTGCTGGATGACGCCCTCCTGCAACAGCTGGGTCAGACCCTCGCGGAAGCGTTTGAACTGGGAGGAGTTGGGGCTTTGCAGATAGGCGAAAACCTCCGGCGGGAACCGCGGGATTTCATCAAAGACCAGATTGCCCTTGGCGGACAGGGTGTCGCCGATCCCGAAATCATGGTTGCCCACGATGCCGACCACATCGCCGGCAAAGGCCTCGTCCAGCGTTTCGCGCTCGCGGGCGAAGACCCGCTGGGAATTGGAGAGGCGCACGGTTTTGCCGGTGCGGGCATTGACCACCTGCATGTCGCGCTCGAATTTGCCGGATACGATGCGGATGAAATAAATCCGGTCGCGGTGGCGCGGGTCCATGTTCGCCTGGATTTTGAAGATGAATCCGGAAAAGCCCTTGTCCTCCGGCTTCACCTCCAGATCGCCGCGGGCCTCGCGGGGCGTGGGCGGCGGAGCCAGTTCCAGAAAGGCGTCCAGCATCAGCTGCACGCCAAAGTTGTTGGCGGCACTGCCGAAAAAGACGGGGGTCAGAGAGCCGGAGAGGATGGCCTGATGGTCGAACTCATGTCCGGCGCCCTCCAGCATTTCCAACTCCATCTTGGCCTGCTCCAAGGCGTCCGGCTCCACTTTGGCCGTGACGGCGGGGTCATTGAGTCCGCTGACGTTCTGCGGCGCGCGGTAGGCTCCGCCGATCGTGCGCTCGAAGGTGTGCAGCTCGTTTTTCCTGCGGTCGTAAACCCCCCGGAAAAAGCTGCCCTGGCCGAGCGGCCAGTTGATGGCGCAGGCTCCGATGCCGAGCACGCTCTCCAGCTCATCCATGAGCGTGAGAGGCTCGCGGGCGGGGCGGTCCATCTTGTTCATGAAGGTGAAGATGGGCACCCCGCGGCGGCGGCAGACCTCAAAGAGCTTGCGGGTCTGGGACTCGATCCCCTTGCCGGCGTCGATGACCATGATGGCGGCGTCCACGGCGGTGAGCACGCGGTAGGTGTCCTCGGAAAAATCCTTGTGGCCGGGGGTGTCCAGCAGGTTCACCACACAGCCGCCGTATTCAAACTGCAGCACCGTGGAGCTCACGGAAATGCCGCGCTGGCGCTCCAGCTCCATCCAGTCGGAGGTGGTGGCGCGCTGGTTCTTGCGCGCAGTGACGCTGCCGGCCAGCTGAACAGCCCCTCCGTAGAGGAGCAGCTTTTCCGTGAGCGTGGTCTTGCCGGCATCCGGGTGGGAGATGATGGCAAAAGTGCGGCGGCGGGCGATTTCTTCGGCGGGGGTCATGAACCTGTCTTACAAGCAGCGCCGCCGCTTGGCCGCAAGGGGGAGTCCGGGGGCGGAGTGATGGAATTTGAAGTTTGAAGTTTTAAAAAGGCTGGAGCCAAAGTTCACTACGGGGAACGCCGGTGAAGGGGCAGAGAGTCTCCCTTGATTTTGGCCGTAAAACACAGCACCCACCCCGGATCGCTCCGGGATGGGTGTTGCATGAGAGGATGGGAACTGTCAGCCGGATCGGAACCGGCCTGATGCTTCATCACAAACGGATTTTCAATACCCGTAGTAGGAACGGGACTGGGACTGTGGAGCATAAGACCGTTCCTGACTCTCGTAGTACCGCTGGGAATTGTAGGAACGGGACTGGGACTGTGGAGCGTATGACCGTTCCTGACTGTCGTAATACCGCTGGGAATTGTAGGAACGCTGCTGGGCCTTGCGCTGGTCGCTGGCGCCTCCGACCATATTTCCGCCGACGCCGCCGAGAGCACCGCCAATGGCGGCACCCTCCAAGGCGCGTCCGCTTTGATGACCGACAATGCCGCCAAGAGCCGCGCCGCCGAGGGCACCAGCCACAGTGCCGACCTGGGCATCTGGCCCGGTGGTGCAGGAGACGAGGGAGATAAGCAGGGAACCTGCAAGAGCTGAAGCGATTTTGGGTTTCATAGGGCGCTTGGGGGAAGAATGGTGACTGAGGTGTGGGACGACCGCGGCAGGGTTTTTATTCAAACCCCTGTGTCTTTGTTGAAGTGAAAACGCTGAGGCGCGGGCATGGGGTTGCCACATTTGTGCCACAAACAGGAGCGCCATAAACCAAAAATTTTGGTTTTGTGAATATTCAGCTCAGACAAGCTTCTCCTTCAGCGCCTTGGCCACCGCTCCGGTGCGGGTGTTGACCTCCAGTTTGGAGTAAATACTGCGCAGGGCGGCGTCCACCGTGTGGAAATTCATGTCCAGGGTGGCGGCAATCTCCTTTTTAGTCAGACCGCTGACCATTTTGTCGAGCACCTGCTGCTCGCGGTCGCTCAGGCCGTAATCGGTCTTGGCGGGCGCCATGCGTCCGAACATCTCCAGCACGCGCCGGGCGATACTGGGGCTCATGGGCGCTCCACCGTCCCGGGCCTCGCGGATGGCGGTGGTGATCTGGGTGGCATCGGCACTTTTCAGCAGGTAGCCGGCGGCTCCGGCGCAGATGGCCCGGAAGATTTTGTCCTCGTCCTCAAAGGCTGTCAGAATGATCAGCCTGGTGTCGGGGGCCAGTTCCCGGACCTGACCGAGGAATTCGATGCCGTTCATCCCGGGCAGGCCGACATCGACAAGGATGGCCGAGGGCTTGGGCTGGGTTTTCAGCGAGCGCAGGGCGTCCTCGGCCGTTGCGAAAATATGGGTGCAGGCCATGCCCTCGGTGCTGTTCAGCAGGCGGGAGACGGTGTTGCGGAAAGGCGCGTAGTCCTCCACGAGCCAGACGGTGAGAGGCGGGGATTCGGTTTTCGACATGTGGGTGGGTGCCGGAACGGGTCCGGCCATTGTACCCGAGTCCGGCGGTGGAAGCAAAACACCAGTGCAAACTTTTCCGTGCTTGCGGCTTTCGGAGCGAAATGGGCTGTCCCGTCCCGTGGCAGGATGGATTTTCCGCATCCACAGACTCTCCAACCGGAGATCCCGTGTCCGCCGATGGCGGAAGATATCTTTCACCCCTTGCCCAGGAGTGTTGCGGAGGTGTAAAGGTGGTGCTCACCGCTATGCGCTCCCTGATTCTCCTCCTCACGCTGCCGCTCTACATTCTTGACCAAATCACGAAGGAGTGGACGGTGAGGACCTTTGTCCCGCCCACGGATTTCACGCATGATTTCCGCACCGTCATTCCGGGCTTTTTCGACCTTGTGCGCGTCCACAACACCGGCGTGGCCTTCGGCATGGGCAATGGGTCCACGGGGGCCAACTATGTTTTTGGTGCCGTCTCCCTTGCGGCGGTGGGTCTGATCGTCTGGCTGCACCGGGCCGGTGCCTTTCCCCACAAAACAAGCCGGGTGGCGGTGGCGCTGCTGTTGAGCGGCATCTTCGGCAATCTCACGGACCGGCTGTTCCGCGGGTATGTGGTGGATTTTCTGTCCTTTGACCTGAAGTTCATGCAGTGGCCGGCCTTCAACGTCGCCGATGCCGCCATCTGCATCGCCGCCGGCCTGCTGTTTTTCTCGGCTTTTCAGAAGCCTGTGCCTACTCCGGCCCCGGCTCAGCCGCCGCAGGAGGCGTGAAGCCGGATTTTAAAATGCCCCGTCGCGGACCCACTTGCAGAAGAACAAATGGAGATCATCGGAGCCGCCATTCCGGAGAGGAGCCTACGCATCCGGGGGGATGGAGACTGACAGCTATTCAAACGGTATCAAAGTCAGCGATGCGGAAATGAACGCCTTGGCCTTGGATGGGTGTGAACGAGCTGGGATATTCCCTCCCGGCAACCGTTCCAAAGGGAACCGCGTATTCCAGGCATATCCTGATTGCCAGAAGTCATTTTCGGAATAGGAGGAGAATTTCCCCGATGGCGGCGTGTCCTTCCGGAAATGATTTATGGTAAACGGTATAAAATCCTTCGGGGAACGGCTTGGAAACCGCTGCATCACCGCACGGTCACCCCTTGGGGCGGGCAGATTTCCATCGGGGAATGGAGCTATGGGATCAGGACAGGAGTTTCATAGTTTAGTTTCAATGAGGTGTTATTGGTGAATTTAACAAGATATTAAATCATTTTATAAATGAAAAATTCAAGATTTATATCATTCAAAGGTGGTATCCTGCGGATGCTGGTTGGCGCTGCGCTGGCAGTACTCCTGAGCGGACCTCTTGCCGCCCAGACAGAGGCCACCCACCCGGTGGGGTATGCATCTTTGAATTACGTCTCCGGTTATTCGCTTCTGAACACTCAGTTCGCGGACAATGACCTCAACGATATGAACTCCATCACGGTCACCACACTGCTGGCGGGCACCCTGTGGAATTTGAATCCGGGAACGGTGGTGCAAAGGTGGAACGGCACGGACTACACCAGTTTTATCTACGGCGCGGACGGTATGTGGACGGACACCAACGGCCTGCCGGCGGGGAATGTGGTTTTGCAGGTGGGGGAGGGGCTGGTGGTTTACAACCCCGGGCCGGCCAAAAGTCTCACGACCTTCGGTTATATTTACGGAGCCTCGGTTGAGGATGAGAATGGGCTTGTGGAAACCACCATTCCCGAATCCCCTCCCGGGATCTATCTCCGCGGGCCTATCTTCCCCCTTGGACCCAACAGTTTTCAGGACATCATGGGCCGGGCTCCGGTGGCGGGGGATGCGGTCCTGAAGCTGACCGCCTCGGGCATATCTCTCCTCAGCCGCTACACGGCCGCCGGCTGGGTGGATCCGCAGGGAAGGAATCTGGCACCTTTCCTAAGCGAGGGCGAATCGGCCTTTTTCGATACCACAGGTGGGCAGTTTCTGAATTTTCGGCTTCCCGACGCGGCCTCCATTCCCGAGCCGGGGGCCATGGCGCTGACCGCCATGCTGATACTTGGGTGGTTCGGGACAGTCGGTCGGTGCCGGCGCGCGCTCAGGGCGGAGTTCTGATTTCCGTAACGGCCCTCCGTGCTGCCTGGACAGCCAGGATTCGCTTTTTATGCTGCCCGGCATGAAGGTCACAATCGTCGGAATGGGAAAGGTGGGCTCCACCCTTGCTTTTGCTCTGGTCTGCAAAAGCGTGGTGCGGGAAATGGTCCTGCTGGGGCGGAATCAGCGCATGGTGCAGGGGGATGTGCTGGATCTGGAGCATGCCCAGTCCTTTGTGCCGGTGCCGGCTCAAATCCGCACCGGCGGCGTGGAGGCGGCCGCGGGATCGGACATCATTATCATGTGCGCCTCCGTGCCTTCACCGGTGGTTCTGACACACCGGGCGGTGCTGGGGCCGGGAAATGTGAGGCTGATGCGGGAACTGCTGCCGCCTCTGGCGGAGGGGTCGCCGGACGCGGTGCTGATGATGGTCTCCAATCCCGTGGACGTGCTGACCTGGCATGCCATGAAAATCACCGGCTGGCCGGCCGCGCGGGTGCTGGGCACGGGCACGCTGATCGATTCCGCCCGGTTCCGCCGGATGCTCTCCATGGAGGTCGGCGTGCACTGCGGGGACCTGCGGGCCTACATCCTTGGCGAGCACGGTCCCACGCAGTTTGCGGCCATGAGCTGCGCCACGGCGGGCGGTGAATCTATTGATGACAACCCGCACCGGCGGGAACTCATCCATGCGGCGGCGCAGGCCGGCCATGCGGTCCATGGTCAGAAGGGCTACACGAATTTCGGGATCGCCATGGCGGCGTCCGCGATCGTGGAGGCCATCGTCCTGAACACTCTCCACACCATGCCGGTCTCCACCCTGATCGACGGATTCCTGGGAGTGCGGGAGGTGTGTCTGAGCCTGCCGGCGGTGATCGGACGGAGGGGCATCGAGCGGGTGTTTTACCCGAACCTGAATGCGGAGGAGGTGGCCGCCTTCCGTGCCAGCGCGGAAAGTGTGCGCCGGCAGATCGCCGATGCGGAAGGGGAGGGAGGCGGCAGGGAATGAGCTCATTCCTCACAGACAATGAACAGCTGCCGGATGGAAAATCCAAGGTTTGGGACCGCTCCGGAGATCCTGTTTTAATTGCTGTTCATGGCCTTACTGCTGCTCTTGCAGAATGGGAGGGTATCGCCTAGGTCCCGTTTTCATACATGGTTCAGCATTCCGGCATAGGCGGGGAGGAGATGATTCTCGTGGGCATCGGCGTATCGCCGGGGATCGCGCACGGGCCTATCCACCTGTCACTGGACGTTTTTGAGCGTCCGGAGGTGGAGGAGATTCCGGCGGATGAGGTGGAAAGCGAGGTGATCCGCCTGAAATCCGCCTTGGAGACCACCCGGCGGCAGCTGGAGACCATGCGCGACCGCATCGCCCAGGAGATCGGGGGCACGGATGCGGATATCTTCGATGCCCACCTGCTGATGCTGGAGGACCGGTCCGTGCTGGACAAGGTTTTCAAACAGCTCAACACCAGGCCCCAGCGGGCGGAGGGGGCCTTCTACGGGGTCATGTCCAAATACGTCGAGACGCTGAAGCGCATCGGGGATGAGTATCTGCGGGAGCGCACGGTGGACATTGAGGATGTGGCTCGCCGTGTGGTGCGCAATCTGCGGGGTATCGATCCGGAACATTCTCCGGCCCAGCCGCATATTCTGCTGTCCCCGGAGATCACTCCCAGCGACACCGCCATGATGGACCGTAAAACCGTGCTCGGTTTTGCCACCGAGGGCGGCAGCCACACCAGCCACAGCGCCATCATGGCGCGGTCCATGGGCATTCCGGCGGTAGTGGGCCTGCCGGATATCACCACCCGTTTCCACACTGGCCAGGATGCCCTGCTGGACGGCTACGGCGGTTTGCTGATTGTCAATCCCACCGAGGAGACGCTCTCCATCTATTCCGCCACCAAGCGGCGGAAGGCGGCGCTGGCCAGCCATCTACGCAGCATGGTGAAGCTGCCGGCGGAAACCTTGGACGGCATGCGCATCGTGCTGTCGGCCAATATCGAGTTTGAATCCGAAATGGCCGCGGTCGGTGAATGGGGCGCGGAGGGGGTGGGCCTTTACCGCACCGAGTTTTTCTTTCTGAACCGCACCGCGCTGCCCACCGAGGACGAGCAGGCGGAGAACTACGCCCGCGTAGCCGCCGCCGCTGGACCGGACGGGGTCATCATCCGCACCTTGGATATCGGCGGGGACAAGCTGCATGCCCTGCACGATGGGCTGGCGGAGGCCAATCCCTTCTTGGGCTGGCGGGGAATACGGGTTTCCCTCAGCCGCCGGAAAATCTTCAAAACCCAGCTCCGCGCCATCCTCCGCGCCAGCGCCGTGGGCAAGGTGCGCATCATGTTCCCCATGGTCTCCTGCCGGGAGGAGCTTCAGGATGCGCGGGAAATCCTGGCCGGGTGCAAGGACGATCTGCGGGCGGCGGGCGTGGTCTTTGATGAGAATATCGAGGTGGGGGCCATGATCGAGGTGCCCAGCGCCGCCATCACGGCGGACACCCTGGCCCAGGAGGTGGATTTCTTCAGCATCGGCACCAATGACCTGATCCAGTACACCATTGCGGTGGACCGGGGGAATGAACTGGTGGCCAGCCTCTACCAGCCCTGCCATCCGGCCATTTTGCGGCTGCTCAAGCATGTGACGGATTCCGCCCGGAATGCCGGAATCTGGACCGGTGTCTGCGGCGAGATGGCCGGCGACATCATGCTCACCCCGCTGATGGTCGGGCTGGGCTTCACGGAGCTGAGCATGGCGGTGTCGCAGCTGCCGCTGGTGAAATACGCCATCCGCAAGCTGCCCGCCGGCCACTGCGCGGATCTGGTGGCTGAGTCCCTGAAGCTGGGGGATGCCTCCAAAATCTACGTGCGCTGCCGGGAGGTGGCCATGCAGTATTACAGCGAGCTGCTGGTGCACTGAGTGGCCGGTCCGGGCTGCCCGCCAATCCGCGAATCCGGGGACCGGTGGCTGATTTGCCAGATGCGGCACCGGGAAGCGGACTTACCGTGGATTCCCTGTTTGCGCCATGAACCGTCGTCAATTTTTCCTTTCCGCGGGCAGTGGCCTCCTGCTGCCCGGAGCCGCCGCCGCCCTGTCAGCCGCTGAAGCCGGTGCCGGTGCCGGAAAGGATGACGGCGGGCCGAATCCTCCGCCAAAAAAGGAGGATGATCTGACCAGCGCCCTGGAGGGCATCATCGCCAAACGGAAAGTCCCTGCGCTGGCTGCGGGCCTGCTGACAGTGAAGAGACTTCAGCGCTCCGCCGCCGCCGGGGTGCGCAAGGTCGGCACCCAGGTGCCTGTAACGGTCAGGGATCAGTGGCATGCCGGCTCCATGACCAAGGCCATGACCGCCACGCTGCTGGCCACGTTTGTGGAGACAGGCGCGCTGAAGTGGGACCAGCCTCTGGGCAAGCTCCTGCCAAAGGATTGCCTGGGCGCGGCTCCGGCGGTTAAGGACATCACCGTCCGCCAGTTGCTGGAGCACCGCTCCGGCCTGCCCGCGAATCTTCTTTCCTGGTTGGTGGCTCCCCGGGTGGATCAGCGCTGCGAAGTGCTCCGGCTCGCTGCTCCGGAGGGGGCCATCGTCAAGCCGGGGGAGTCTTTTTTATACTCCAACGTCGGCTATGTTGTCGCCGGCCATATCGCGGAGAAGCTGGGCGGCAAGCATTGGGAGGAATTGATGCAGCTGCGGGTCTTCAAGCAGCTCCACATGGTGGCCGGCTACGGCCCGGTGGGCCGTCATGGCAAAACCGACCAGCCATGGCCCCACGATGCCCAGGGGCAGCCTTTGCTGGACAATGGCCTCCTTTCCGACAATCCACCATCAGTGGGACCGGCGGGAAGCGTGCATCTGTCGCTGGCGGATTATGCGCGGTTCGCCGCCGACCACCTGCGCGGCGCCGCCGGCAAACGCGGTCTTCTGGAGCCGGCCACCTACACCGCTTTGCACACACCATCCCCCGCCGGTGAATACGCCTGCGGATGGATCGCGGCGGAGCGGCCCTGGGCCGGCGGGCGGTGCCTCACCCACACCGGGAGCAACAATGCCAACTTTTTTGTGGCTTGGCTGGCACCCGCCAAAGGGTTTGCCGTCATCGCCGCCTGCAATCAGGGCGGGGAAGGGGGCGCCGCCGCCTGTGACGATGCCTGTTCATGGCTTATCAGCCAGCAGGCCGGGGAGTGAACAGAAGGGGCAGGCCAAGAAGAAACAGGGGATTCAGGGCTGCATTTCAGCCTTCACCCGCACAAACTGCCGCGGAGCCGCTGCCAAGGAGACATCTGATCGGTAGGCCACGCGCTCCATGCCTTCATCCATGGGCACCGCAGTCCCCACGGACAGGGGCGCGGGGGACCAGTTGGTCAGATCCGTCGAAACTTGGGGCGTGGCGGCAGCGGCGGCCACCAGAGGCCGGCGCACAAAGGTGATGACCGGCCAGGAGCTCCCGCTCTCCGGATCTGTCCAGACGCCTGCCGTCACTGGCGGGGTGTCCTGACGGAGCGGATTCATGCCGAGAAGGAATTCCTGACCGTTTGTGAAGGTGTCGCGGTCGGGGTCAGCGGATTTCCCCTTGTCGGAAGCGGCGGCATCCTTCCGGAAATACAGCATCAGCCATTCCTCAAAGGAGGTCACCGAAACATCCACAGCCAAGTCCCACGGCTGGCCGGAGGAGGGATTTTGCACCAGCAGCTCGACCGGTCCTGAACCGTCCACATCCCCGCGGTTCACCCCGCCTTTGCCGATGCCTGCGGCGTTGGTGCCGCTGTCCACCCAGTAAAGCCGGCCCCGCGGCTGATCCAGCCACAGGCCGTGGGCGGCGCAAAGTCCGGTATAAACGTCCTTCACATCAGTGAGCTTGGCAGCGCCGTCATACTTGCCCCGGCGAATGCGGAAAGTGTCCTTTTCACACCAGTAAACCCAGCCGCTCACCGGATCAATCTGGATACCGCGAATATTGTTGGGCGATGGGCTGACGGCCGGCAGGGAAAGAGGCGCCAGGGCACCGGCGGGGCTGCCAAGGATGCGGAAGGAACTGCTGTTGTCTCCGGCGAACAGTCGCCATCCACCGGACCCGACCGCCCATCCGCCCGCGTTCTCCACAGCATCCAAATAGTAGGCATTGGAGAAGGTTTTGGGAAACGTCCCGTCCGCTCCGTCAGCCACAGCGCCGGGGAGCGCGGTGCGGTCGATGCGGCCCGGGGTTTCATCCGTGAAGTACAAATAGTGGTTTGTCCGGTCCATGCACAGATCACGGAGGGCGGTTCCTGTTCCGATCTGCCAGGGCGCGCCGGCTGTCTTGGCGGTGAAGTCGAAACCGGCGGCCATCACCCGGGTGCCGTCATTGAAATACAGTTTGCCGTTCCGGGCATCCGCCACCACGCCGCGCGGATCCCCGAGTCCCTGCAGGCCGGCCACGGAGGCCGGTGAGGAGCCATCCAGAGCGCAGGTCCGGATTCCCCGGGTGCCGGACTGGCGGTCAGACCAATAAATACCCCCTGCCTGAAGAACCGGGGTCAGGAAAAGCGACAGAAGAATAGAATAACGGCACAGCATGTGTGCCGGTTAACAAAAACCGGACGGTTAGTCAATGCGTGAATGAGCGCGCCTTCATTTTTGTCCGAGCCCATCAGCCGCCGGCTTTTCCACCGAAAAGAGGAAGGAAAACTCAGCCCTGATATTTGGCCAGCAGTCCGGGGGTTTTGTCCGGGGTGATGGCCTCATGGAAATCGTCGTTTACCATGCAGACGGGGCCGGAGCCGCAGGAAGCCAGGCACTCCGCGAATTCGATACTGAATTTCCCATCCGGACTCACCGCGATGGGGTGGTGATGGTCTGTGTGTGAACGGTCGATGCCAGTGGCTTGGCAGAGGCTTTCCATCAGTTCATAGCTGCCGGCCATGGCGCAGGACAGGGTGCGGCAGACGCGGATGTGGTATTTGCCGGGAGCCGTCTGGCGGAAACCGGGGTAAAAGGTGACGACCTCAAGCACCTGAATGGGCTGCAGCTCCAGCTTCTCCGCGACAAAATGCACCGCCTCCGGCTCGATATAGCCGAAATGATGCTGGATGAGATGCAGCAGCGGCAGCACGGCGCTCCGCCGCGACACGGGGTAATGCGTGATCGCTTCGTCAATCTTCTCGAGCAGTGCGGGCGGCAGGGTCATGGGGCAGGAGACGAAGAAAGTGGGTATTCCGATGTATCCGGCGGCGGGGGAGCAGCGGCAAGGCGAATTTGTGAAAAATTTCACAAGCGCCGCCGCCCCGGCCTGCCACCTTTCCGGGACCGGTCCAAGGCTGGTCTGCCGATCAGGGCCGGGAAGGAGGGAGCGGAAGGTCGCAGGTGAAACCTTGCGATTGCGGCGTTCCGGGTAAACTCCCGCCATGCCACTCGCGCTGCTGCCTCCCACGACCTACTGGTTTCTGATCATTTCCGCCTTCGCGTTCGGGTGCTGCGTGGGTTCCTACCTCAATGTCGTCATCTACCGGCTGCCGCTGGGGCTCTCCACCAACCATCCCCGGCGCTCCTTCTGCCCGCTCTGCAAGGCGGACATTCCGTTTTATCAGAATATCCCGCTGATTTCGTGGCTGATGCTGGGGGCGCGCTGCGGAAAGTGCAAGGCACCGATCTCCGCCCGCTACCCGCTGGTGGAGCTGATGACGGGGCTGATGTTCTCCGCCGCCGTGATGCGCTTCGGCTTGGACTGGCAGGTGTTCGCGGCTTTCACCTTCATGGCCCTGTGCGTGGCGGGGAGCTATATCGATATCGACCACCAGATTCTGCCCCACGAAATCACTTGGGGCGGGGCGGCGGCGGGCCTGATGGCCAGTCTGGCCATTCCCGGCTATGCCTTTTTGGTGCCGGGGCAGCATCCGCACCCCGAAACCACCCGCGGGATGACTTTCCTGCAAAGCCTCGGCAGCGCCGCCGCCGGCTACGCGCTGGTGTGGACCGTCGTCCAGTTGGGCAAGCTGGCGTTCGGCAAGCTGAAGCTGCGGTTTAACAAGCCGGTGGAGTGGTCGGTCACCCAGCCGGAGGGCAGCCCGGAGCCGGTCCTGAAGGCCGGTGACCAAGAGGAGGTCTGGTCTGAAATCTTCAGCCGCCGCAGCGACCGGCTGATCATCAAAGCCACCCGTGCGGAGCTCGGCGCGGTGGTGTATGAGGAGCCCTGCACCCTCAAAATCTCCGAGGAGTCGGTGACGGTGGTGCTCGCGGAGGGGCAGACGGTGGTGACCCCGCTGGAGGATATTCCCCACATGGGCGGCACCTGCACAGCCATTGACCAGCCCCGCGAGGCCATGGGGCTGGGTGATGCCAACTGGATGGCCTGCACCGGAGCCTTCCTGGGCTGGAAGGCCGTGCTGTTCAGCCTGTTCGGCGGCTCCATCATCGGGGCCTGCGTCTCCTTGTTCATCATGCTGCTCGGCAGGCGCGAATGGGCGGCGCGGATTCCCTTCGGACCCTATCTGGCCGCCGGGGCTCTGATCTACCTCTTCACCGGCCCCGAACTCATCGACTGGTATTTGAACGTTGTCCGCGGCATGCCGGCTGAAGGTGGGCTTTAAGGCCGGATGGCGGCTTACGAAACGCTGGATTTCTCCTGTGAAAACGCAGGGCTGTCCGCTGCGGTGGAACCGGGAAGCCGTGTCCGCCAAGCAATCAGGCCGGTGAGAAACACCAAGGGTGACACGGAATACAGCAGCGGGGCGTAGGAGCCCGCGCTTTGATAACTGCGCGCGAAGAGCACCGGGCCCAGCGCGGAGGCGAAAACCGTGATCATCTGGGCGGCTCCCTGAATGCGGCCCAGATGGGCACGGCCATAAGCCTGACCCCACACGGCAAAAAAGAGAACCGTGATGAACCCGGTGGCCACCCCGAAGACCGCCGCAAAAATCCAGAGATGGGTCATCGTCCGCAGCAGCGGCAGCATGGCGATTCCCCCGGCATACAGGAACATCGACACCGCCAGCATGCGGGGCATGGCGAATTTCAGGGTGAGCCACCCGCACACCATTTGGCCCGCGAGCGCGAAGAGGGTGGAGCCCGCCAAAAAGGAGTGGTAGGTTTTCTGGCTGAATCCCCGCTCGGCCAGGATGGCCTCATTGAAGAGCCCGGTCCCGGAAAGCACCAAGCCAAAAAGCGCGGTGGCCCCCGCGAACACCCAAAAGGCCGGGGTCCGCAGCGCGGCTTTCAGCGTCATGCCTGTGGAATCCGCCTCAGTCTCCGCCGGTCCGCCCTGCGCAGGCTCCCGCAGAAACACGGCGGACAGGAGAGTGACCGCCACCAGCCCCACCGCCACATGAATCCACGCGGGCCGCCATCCCTGACTGCCCACCACATGGCCGATCCAGACAAAAGCAGCCGCGAAAAACACGCTGAGCAGCAGTGAGAAAACCCCCATGGCCAATCCGGAGCGCCGCCCGAAACTTTTCCCCACCGCCGTGATGCCGGCCACGGACAACGCGCTTTGACCGAGCGCCCGCGTCAGCAGAATGAGCACAAAAACGGACATCACGCCGCCGGCCACTGTACTCATCCGCCACACCACGGCCGCTAGCAACACCAGAAAACCAACCGTGGCCGGACGCAGACCCACACGGTCAATAAGCCATCCCGCCGGCAGGCAGGCCGCCGAGCCCAGCAGGGTGGCCCACAGATTGATATCGGCATAGGTCACCCGGCTCAGCTTTAAATCCGCCAGCAAAGGCTCAGTGATGAGGCCCAGACCCTGGGTGCGCCCTGGCAGGGTGGCCAGCATGAGCAGCGCGGCCAGCACCACATTGCCCCAGGCCGCTTTGCTGTCCGGGTTGGAAGGAGCGTAGGGAGGCTGGTTGTGCATCATGGAAGGCTGCAGGTTCAGTCCGCCGGGCCCGGTTGCGCTGTCAGGTCCCACACTCCGGGTTTTTGGACAACCGCCAACATCCTTTCCCGGCTGGGTTTCACCACGGTGGGCAGATCCTGCTTATGTAATAGACAAAAATGAGGTGGATTTGTGGATTATATCCCATTCTGTCAAAGCAATGTTTCAACAGGTTCTTTCAGAAGCTCCCAGGAGGCCACCGTGCTCCGGGCCAGCCCCCAGGAGAGGGTCATGCCCAGGCCACCCATGGCCGTGACCATGGTCACGCGCTCCCGGGGCTGGAGCACCACCTGGGTTTGGCCGGTGGTGCTTTTCAGATAGGTGCCCTGCCAGCGCGAGGCGATTTTCAGGCCGGGCAGGCGGGTGAAGGTGGCAAGGTTCTCCAGGACCAGATCGTCCACCTGCATCCAGATGTCGGGTGTCAGGCTCTGGCCGTATTCGTGGGAGTCGCCAAGCGTCAGCGAGCCGTCCGCGTGCTGGGCGGCGATGACATGGACGCCCCAGGCGAGGTGCTCGGCCATGGTGTCCGCTATTTTCTGTTTCAGCGCGGGCAGGGAAGGACACTGGCTGAAGGCCGGATAGTGGGCCAGGGTCAGGTCGCTGACCATAATGGCCCCCAGGCGGCCGGCCACGGGCTCGGTGCGCATCATCTGCAGCCGGCAGGGCCGGATGGAGGCGGCGGCGAGTTCGATGGGAAACAGGGTTTTCATATCCTCGCCGGCGGCGACCACACAGTGGTCGAAACGAAAAAGCCTGCCGTCCGCCAGCTCCACGGCGTCGTCATGGACCTTGATGACGCAGACGCCGGTTTCGAATTTCACCCCCCGCCGGGCCGCATGGGCGGTCAGGGCCGTGAGGGCGTCCATGGGCCGCACGCAGGTTTCCTGCGGGCTGAAAAGCGCGCCGCGCAGGCCGTCGGGATTGGCCATGGGAAAGCGGGCCAGGGTCTCCTCCGGGGTCAGCAGCGTGAATCCCTCCGGCGCTCCCGGCTGGCTGGAGAATTCCGTCAGGACATCCCACGCCTCCCCACGGTAGGCCAGGCTCAGGGAACCGCAGGGATCGGCGGCGAACCCCGCCAGCGGCCCCAGTTCCCGCCAGCGCCGCATGCCGAAAAGACCCTGCTCCCGCTCCGGACCAAAGGCCAGGCCAATGGGCCAGATGGTGCCGAAATTCCGCACCGAAGCTCCCAGCGGCCGGGTTTCACGTTCGATCAGGGTCACCTCATGCCCGGCTTCCCGGGCGGTCAGCGCGTGCGCCAGACCAATGATGCCGCCGCCGACAATCACGATGCTCCGGGAGCGGGAGGCGGGTTCCGCACCCGTGATGGAGGAGGTGTCAGGGAAGGAAAAAAGGCTCACTCAGGGAGGAAAGGAAAGGAGGAAGTCCGGATGGAAAACAATAGTGAGGGCAGGCCGCCACGGTGGATGAGGAAGGTTCAGCGGTCCGCGGCCTTGGTCAGTTCAAAGGTGTCGAAAAGCCGCCCTTCAAGGTCGTAGGCTTTGAACTGAATGGTGCGGTCCTGCACGGTGGCGAAACAGAAGTGGTGCCCGCTCTGCACGTGGATGCTGAACCAGGCCCGCTGCGGGGAGGCTTTTTCAAGATTCCCGCCGCCGCCGCCGCTTACAATATACCGCACGCCCTTCCGCTGATTAATGGCCATGTTCAGAATGGGCCAAGTGCGTTCGTAGCTGTGGATGTGGCCGGCAAAAGCGATGTCCACGCCGTATTTTTCGTAAAGCGCCACCAGCGGCTGAAGCTGGGGCTCGCCAAGGGTGAAGGGCTCGCCCGGTTTGCCTTTGAGGGTGTCCCCGTAGTCGTCGTTGTCCGAACTCCAGCAGGGATGGTGGTGCGCGGTGAACTTCCAAGTGGCGGTGGAGGCGGCGAGGGCTTGCTCCAGTTTCTGATACTGCTCGCTTTCGGGTGAGACATCCTTGTTGCTGTCCACCATGAAGAACTCGGCGTTCCCGCATTTGAAGGTGTAGAAATACTCCGGCTCCGGCAGGTGGAAGTAATCATAATACCAGTGCGAGTTCTTCTCGTGGTTGCCGATGACCGGGAAGACGGGGACATAGGAGAACAGGTCCGAGCAGGGCGCGAACAGATCGAAGACCCACTGCTGCTTGGCAAAGCCGTCGTCCACCACATCGCCCACATGGAGCATGAAGTTGGGGCGCAGGGCGAAGATGCCATCGGCGCAGCGTCGGGTCACATCGGGATTCCGCTGGGTGTCGCCCAGCAGGCCAAAGGCCCAGGCGTCGGCGGGACCGGGCAGGGTCTGGAAGCTTTTGACCTCGCTGCGGGCGGTGTTGCCGTTGCCGTCGTCGCTGGTGACGCGGTAGAAGTAGCGGGTGTGCGGCTTCAGGCCGGTCAGGGAGACGGTGCTGATGGACGTGGTGCCGGCGGGCACACCGGCGGTCAACGTCAGCGGGGCGGTTTCCGCATACTCCACCGTCATGGCGGCGGGACGGCTGGTCTCCGCCATGATGGACATGCCGGTGGCGGAGGCTGCCTGAAGATATGGCCTCACCAGAAACTGGAGACTGTCATTGATGGATCCCGGCCAAGCCAGCAGCCCCGCGTTCCGCTCCACCACGGCGGCGATCTCCGCCTCCGGCATGGCGCGCCCGTAGGTCTTCACCTCCAGCAGGGCCCCGTCCAGGATTTCCAGTTCGTTGGAGTCGGCGAAGGCGGCGATGGTCAGTTTGCCGGCATCCGGATACAGGATGTCGCCGGACTGGTCCCGGGATTCACCCTCCAGCCGTCCATTGACATACAGCCGCATGGCGGCGCCGTCGTAGGTGGCGGTGACGTGATACCACGGGCCCGGCTTCACGGTGCTTTTGCTGATCAGATTGGTGAGCACGCCGTCGCCGTCCTTGTTGCCGCCGCTGGAGGCCAGGCGGAAGGTGAAGTGTGCTTGGTCGTATCCCAGCAGCCAGCCTTTCTCAAAGCTGCCGTTGTCCTGGATAAAGCCGCAGAGGCCGCCTTCGGGCTGCATGTCATTGAACCGCACCCAGGCGCTGGCGGTCATCTCCTTCACGGGCAGCACCGGTTTGGCCGTGGCGGCGTCGGGTGCGGCCAGCAGCCAGTCGCTGAGCCCGTTGAAGACCAGCGCCTGCGCCGGTCCGATGTTCATGAGCTTCGGCTGGCCTATCACCCGGGCTTTGACGCGGTGGGTCAGATCCTCCCAGGTGTCCCCCTGAATGGGCGTGGACCCGGTGGCGAAGTGCATGAGCAGACGGTCCTCGACCTTGTCAGGATGAGCGACCGCATTCAGCTGAAGAAGCAAAGGCAGGACCGCCGGGAGAAAGAGCCGGAGGGATTTGGAAGGAAAGGGAGACATGCGGATGGGAAATGAGAAAAGTGGTGAGGAGGTGTGTGAACGTTCCGTGCCATTAGGATAGAGTTTCATCCTTGGAGCCGGAGGCACGGGCCTTCACTTCGGTCAGGGCCTCATCCAGAATGCCAAAAGCCAGCATCAGCTCCTCCTCCGTAAGGACGAGCGCCGGGGTGAGGGTGAGGATGCAGCCCATGGTGATTTTGAAATTCAGGCCCCGGCGCAGGCAGGCGTACATCACCCGCTCCGCCTCTTCCATGGCGGGGGAGCCGTCGGCCCGCCGCAGCACCAGCCCCATCAGCAGGCCCAGGCCCCGGATTTCCGTGATCAGCGGATGTTTCACCGCCAGCTCCCGCATGCGGCTCAGCGCCAGATTCCCAAGCTCCTCCGCGCGGGCCACCAGATTTTCCTTTTCAATGACCTCCAGCGTGGCCAGGCCGGCGGCGCAGGCCACGGGATTCTTTTCATGGGTGTAGTGACCGAGGGCGGTATGGGCCGCGACGTTCAGCTCCTCCTTCGCCAACAGGGCCGCGAGAGGCATGATGCCGCCGCCAAGGCCTTTGCCCAGCACCAGCATATCCGGCACGATTCCGTAGTGCTCACAGGCGAACATGCGGCCGGTGCGGCCCAGACCGACGGGGATCTCATCCAGAATCAGCAGCGCTCCGTGGCGGTCACAGGCGGCCTGCACCCGTTGCCAGTAATCCTTCGGCGGAATGAACGGGGTGCAGCGCACGGTCTCTGCGATGACCGCCGCCACATCGCCCTCCTTGCTCAGCACGTAGTCGATATAGTCCGCGCAGGCCAAGGTGCAGGAGGCCCCGCAGCGGAAGGGACAGCCGTGCGGCTCCGGCGGCGGCACGTGCTCGCAGCCGGGCAGGAGAGGCCCGATGTTTTTACGGAACACCGCCTCGCCGCCCACCGAGATGGCGTCCAGCGAGGCCCCGTGAAAGGCGTCCCACATGGAGACAAACTTGAAGCGCCCCGTGGCCACCCGCGCCAGTTTCAGCGCCATGCCGATGGCGCTGGTGCCGCCGGGGGCGAAAAGCACCCGCGTCAGGCCGGCCGGCGCGCAGTCCCGCAGACGTTTCGCCAGGGCCACGGCGGGTTCGCAAGTGTAGCGGCGGGTGCAGAAGCTCAGTTCATCCAGTTGCCGTTTGACGGCGGCCACGATGTCAGGATGGGCAAATCCGGTCTGATGAACGTTATTGCCGTGAAAATCCAGATACCGCCGGCCCTCCAGATCCGTGATCCACGCTCCCTCCGCGCCGCTTAGGGCGTTCAGGCAGGGCGTGGACAGGGACTGGTGCAGAAACACCTCCGCATCCTCCGCCAGCAGTTCCCGCGTGGCGCCGGTCACGAAGTCCGCCGCAAAAGCCGCGCGCTCCGGCGTGAAATTCACATCCCCCTCGGAAAGGAGGGCATGGGTGTCATCGGGCGTGGGGCGGGTATGGGTCACAAGTGAGGAAAATAAGGAGACGCGGTGGAAAACATTTCCGGATTTCCAAAGGAAAAAACCCGGAGCGCGGCTGGTGGCGGGCTGTGGGAACGCGGCACCCGCCGCCACCTGGCTCCGGATTGGGAGGATTCCGGAGACTATTCGCTGATGCGGAAGAACAGACGGCCCGGTACCAGAGTGGTGGGGAAGAGGGTGGCCACATCCACGGAGGTTTCGGTTTCCGCACCGGCGGCTCCTGTCAGTCCGCTGACCGCCGTCGGCCATGCCTGAAGATCCTGTGAATACTGGAGCTTGTAGCCTTTCTGCGGCACGGATTTCCATTTCACCGAAACCACCTTGGTGGCGGGATCGAACGTCAGATTCGTGATGACAGGGGGATCGGAGGGTGGGACGGTGCCGGTGACAGCAGTGATGGAGATGTTGTCGATGGCCCAGAACCAGTTGTTGCCGGCATCAAAGAGGGTGAAGCGCACCCTCATTGAGGTGTTGGCGGCGGTGGTGTCGAGAGCGATGCCGACGGTCTCGTCAGTGTTGCTCTCGTGCAGGTCGGGACCATCATAGGTCCATAGCATCACCTGGCGGAACTCTCCGCCATCCAGGGACACCTCCACTTTGGCCTTCATCGGTGCCTCCCGCTGCCAGGAGGAGTCGAAGGTCAGCACCACGCTTCCAGGCTGGGTGTTGGCCAGGGGGATGGACGGGCTGGTGAGCGAGGAGTTGAAAGTGCCGGGGTTGTGGGTGAGGTCATCCCATTCATCCGGGTCCGCGACGGCGACCACGGCGGGAACGCCCGTCTCCTTGGAGTCGCCAATGCCTTTCAGGAAACCACTGCGTCCCTGATCGCCAGCCGTCGCGCTCCACCAAAGGGGCTCCGCGAAATTCCACCCATACCATTCCTTCACGCCGTCGCTGGCACCCGGGTCGGCGGCGTTCGGCTGGGGCATGCCGGTGTTGTCGATGGTCCAGCCGTTCGGTGTCGTCGGCGACCACACGGCGTCCAGCGGACCGCCGGAGCCGGTGGTGATGCCCTCCTCCACATTGGGGCTGAGAACCACGCTCTGCCAGGTCTCTTTGAAGATTTCAACCGGCGAGGGATCGGCGATGACCGTCAGCTTGCCCTCGGCACTGGTTACCGAGCCCTGGGCGTTGCTGATTCTGACACTGTAATAACCAGCACCGGACCGGGTCACCGGATTCACGTTGAGGCTGGCTCCGGTGGCTCCAGCGACAGGGATGGCATCGCCCGTCTGTCCCAAGGGGCGGAACAGCCACTGATAGGACAGGTTGGAGCCGTTCACCATCACGTCGAAGGTGGCCTCACCCCCCACGGTGGTCTCCACGGAAAGGGGAGACTCCTCGAGCAGCAGCGCCAGCACGGAAATCTGTGCCACGCTGCTGAAGGTGGTGGTGCCGGCGGCGGCGCTGCTGATGCGCACGCTGTAAAGACCGTCGTCCGTCAAAGCGGCGGCGGGGAAGTTCAGTGTGGCGGCGGTGGCTCCTGGGATTTCCACACGGGCGGCCTCCGCTCCCTTGAACCACTGGTAGGTCAGCGGTGTGGCGCTTTCGGTCGTCACCGTCAGGGTGACGGGAGCGCCGACGGCCACGGTCTGGGCCGCAGGCTGCTCCACAATCGTAAAGCCGGCCACGGTCAGCTGCACCGGCGCGCTTTTGATGGTGCCGGCGGCGTTAGTGGCCTCGCAGAGATAAAGACCGGAATCGCTGAGAGCCGGGGTGGCCAAGGCAAGGGTCCCACTCGTCTGCCCATTCAGCGCCGTGCGCGTGGCTCCATTCATCCGTACCCATTGCAGAGTGGCGGGGGCCTGCTCCGCAGACACCATCACGGAGAAATCCACCGGTGTTCCGGTGCCGATGATAACGGAGGAGCCCACCACGGGGCCTTGGGGCGCGGTTGGTTGGGTTTCAAAATGAGGAGGTTCGTCCCCGGTGTAGAGGGTCAGGTTGTCGATGGCCCACCACCAGTTGTTGCCGGCGTCAATGGTGCCGAACCGCAACTGCACATTCTGTGCGCCCACGGGCGGAGTGAGGGGAAGGTAAACCGTTTCGTTCTCAGAATCCGGATGAAAATACTCACTTGCTCCGTCGCCCTCCCAGCGCAGGACCTCCGTGAATGGGCCGCCATCCCAGGAGACCAGCACGAGGGCCTTCTGCGGAGCTTCCGGACGCCAGCTGGAGTCAAACCGCACCGTGATGGCTGCGCCCGCCGCTCCGGTGACGGGAATCTGCGGGGACACAAGGAAGGAATTGTAAGGTCCGGTGCGGGGAAGGTCGTCCCATTCATCCGGATCGGTCACAGCGATAGCGCCACCTCCTTTGATGAAGTTGACCCGGTTCTGGTTGCCGGCGGTGTAGGCCCACCAGCGGGGATCCGTAAAGCTCCAGCCGGCCCATTCCACCACGCCATCCGTATTGGGATCGCCCAGGCCCTGCATCTGGGAGTCATCCACGGTCCAGCCAGCGGGCGGGATCCCGGTCCAGACCGCGGTTTGGGGAAGGGGGGAACCGTCACCGGTGGTGATACCCTCCTCCTTGTTGGGGCCGAGGGCGGTTCCGTCAAAGTTTTCCGTGTGTAAAATGGCTCCCCAGCTTTGCTGGACGTGAAATGTCAGGAGAAATCCTGACAATAAAAGGGGAAATTTCCGAATGTGCTCATTTGTTTTCATGGCGGTGGTCAGTTCGGTGACGGAACCGGGGCATTTCCGGGTCGTCCCGCCATGGGGATGCCACAGTCATGCACGCTCTTCCAATGGTTCCACGTGACATGATTGTGGCAAAACTTTCCACTGTCCAGTTTCTATATAATTAAAATGTGCAGAAAACGTATTAAAATTGGCGCTACGGGAATTAGTGGGGTGTAATTTTCAGGCTGGTGACAGGTCGAGTCTGCCGAGGAAGAACAGAATGCGGCTGCGGAAGGACTCGAAATTGGGCAGGCCGCGCGCGGCGTGCTTGAGGCTTTGAATGATGGAGTTGATCCCCTCCGCCGCGGCGTTGGTGATGGGGTGCCACAGGAAGTTGAGAATGCCCTCAGCATGTTTCTCCACCATGTCCGCCGCTTTGGCCATTGGAGTGAGCCCCGAGCCGCGCGCCGCCTCCGTCCAGTTCCACAGGAATTTCACCGCCCACGCCATGGAGGTGTATCCCCACAGCCGGTCAAAATTCTCCTTCAATGTCCACGCGGCGCCGGTTTTCAGGTCCTGCGCCGGCAGCTCCGGGAACTCCGCCTCAGCTTGGAAGCTCAGATCCTCATGGTTCCTCAGCCACTCGTATTTGGTCTTTTTGAGAACGTTCGATCCGGCC
>JAQGPJ010000108.1 GCA_028293125.1 Verrucomicrobiales bacterium
TCTGGGCTCCATGCGGGCGCTGGCCACCGGGGGCTACGGGTCCTTCCGCTACCGCATCGCCACCGCCAGCCCGGCGGTCTCCTTCGCCGCCGCGGGCCTGCCGCCGGGACTGGCGCTGGACACCGCCACCGGCATCATCAGCGGCACCGCCACCCAGCCGGGGCGGCACTCCGTGATCCTGTCCGCCACCAACGCCCACGGCACCGACCAGCGGGAACTGATCCTGACGGTGACCGGCAAGCCGGGCTGGGTGGAGGGCGGCGTCCCGGAAAACTGGACCGTGGGCCTGCCCAATCCCGCGCGGGTCCTGGCGAGCGGGGATGCGGTGTTCTCCGCCACCGGCCTGCCGCCGGGCACAGGGATCGACCCCGCCACCGGCGCCATCACCGGCGCACCGTCCCTGCCCGGCCTCTACTCCGTCACCTTCTCCCTCACCAACCCCCTCGGCACCACCGTCAAAACCATGGAGATCGGGGTGTCCAATATTCACACGTGGGGCCCGAACTGGCCGGTCTACAACAGCGCCGACGACCCCCATCCCACCAGCCATGTGCCTGCGGGAATAACCGTTGCGGTGGCCGTCGCGGCGGGTAGCGAGCATACGATGGCGCTGAGCACCGACGGCACCGTGTTTTCATGGGGCGACCTCAGAGACCACCACTGGGAGGTCCCCGCCACACTTGCCGGAGTGAAGGTGAAGGCCATCGCGGCGGGATCCCATCATTCCCTGGCGGTGCGGGAGGACGGCACCGTGGTGTCCTGGGGTTTATACGGTGACGGAAGGACCGATGTGCCGGCGGGACTCACGGGGGCGGTGGCGGTGGCGGCGGGGGGGGAATATTCCTTTGTGCTGAAGGACGACGGAACGGTGACCGGTTGGCCGGTTAACGATTGGCCGGTTAACGGCCCCGGCAAAGTGCCGGACGGCCTTTCAGGTGTGAAGGCCATTGCGGCCGGCATTTACCATGCCATAGCCCTCCGGCAGGACGGCACGGTGGTGGTCTGGGGCTACAACTACTGGGGCCAGACCAACATGCCTGCGGGCCTGACGGATGTCACCGCCATCGCCGCGGGGTCCCGTGCGAGTCTGGCCCTGAAGCGGGACGGCACCGTGGTGGCCTGGGGGGACAACCTCAACAAAGAGCTCGACGTTCCTACGGGTCTTGCGGATGTGACAGCCATCGCCATGGGTCAGTCCCACTGCCTGGCGCTGAGGCGGAACGGCACCATGGTCATCTGGGGCAACGGCCCTTCCGGCATCATCTCTCCGCCCCTCATCAACCGCGGGGTGGCGGCCATCGCCGGCGGAACATTTTTCTCCGTGCTGCTGCGGGGGCCGGAGATGACCTCGCCGTCCACCGCCAGCGGGCGCGTTTCGACTCCCTTCTCCCACACTGTCACCTCGTGGCCGGGGGCCGCCATCTCCATCGCCAGTCCTCCTCCGGGACTGGTCTTCAATCCCGCCACCGGGGTCCTGTCCGGATCCGTGGCGCAGGCCGGGCGGTATGACATGGAGGTCACCCTCGGCTATCCCGGCTATCTGTCCGCCAACAGCGTGCTCACCCTGTATGTGCTCGACAGCAGCTTCGCCGCCTGGCAGGCCCGGTGCTTCGCCGGTGCCGGAACCGCCCTGACCGGCCCCGCGGACGATCCCGACGGCGACGGCATGGCCAATATGGTGGAGTATGGACGCGGCACCAATCCCCTGACGGCTGACGCGGAGAACTATGCCGTGCCATCGGCGGCAGCGGGCGCAGGCGGAGGAACTGCAGCCGGCCCCTTGGAAATCACCCTGGAGGTGCTGGCCCCCATGGCCGCCGAACTCGAGGTGCAGGCCCGCTTCGGCGGCGTGCCGGCCGCCACCCTGCCTGAAGCCGTGCCCACACCCGCCATCAGTCAGGCGCTGGACAACGGCTACCACCGGTTTGTTTTCCGGGATGCTGACACCGGCCCGGCCCTGCGCCGGTTCGGACAACTGGTGCTGTCGCTGAAGCCTTGAAAAGGTAAAAGGGTTCAGGGTTCAGGGGGGCTGGGTTATTGGTTATTGGGTGCCGCGGCATTGAGGTTGTCCACTCAGTCCATCCAGCAGCCTTTTCCCTGAACCCTGAACCCTTTAACCTCCTCCTCAATAACCAATAACTCCTCCCCCCTTCCCTCCCTTCCCCCTTTATGAAACTCCCCTTCCACCCTCCCCTCCTCCACTACAAAACCCGGCCCGGCCCGGCACATGCTTTGCGCGGACCCCGGGCGGGAGCCGCGCGCCGGCTGGTGCCGGTTCTGCTTGGCTGCTGCTGCTTTGGTTTGGCGGGCATCATTCCGCCCCTTGGAGCGCAGACTCTCAAGGTCTGGAATTCCACGGTCCCTCTGCCCGCCGAGCCGGGAGAGGTGGTGGACGCCGCCCTGGGCGGCGGGCATATGCTGGTGGTGAGGAGGGATGGCACAGTGACGGGTTCCGGAACCAATAGGATCGGCATCTCCGAGGTTCCCGTATCCACCATCACCGCCGGCATGTCAGGCGTGGTGGCGGTGGCCGCGGGGGCCGGTCACTCACTGGCCTTAAAAAGCGACGGGACAGTGGCGGCCTGGGGGTTTGACAGTGAGGGACAATCCACCGTCCCTCAAGGCCTGACGGGGGTAGTGGCCATCGCGGCGGGGCAGATGCATTCGCTGGCGCTGAGGGACGATGGCACGGTGGCCGCCTGGGGATATGAGTGCACGGTGCCTGCGGGTCTCTCCGGGGTGGTGGCCATCGCGGCGGAGGGACATTACTCATTGGCGCTGAAAAGCGACGGCACCCTGGTCTCCTGGGGGCAGACTTATAACCGGGAACTGAATCCCGCCGGGGTGATGGCGGCGGCCGCAGGAGCACAGCATTCGCTGGCATTGAAAACCGATGGGACCGTGACTGCGTGGGGAGGGAATTTTTACGGTGAATGCCAGGTGCCGGCCGGTCTCGCCGGCGTGGTGGAGCTCGCCGCGGGAACTTACTATTCGCTGGCGCTGAAAAGTGACCGCACGCTGGCGGTCTGGGGAAATGCCGGGGACATTCCCGCCGCCGGAGTCCCCGAGGTGGCGGCGGTCTCCGCCGGCATCAACGGAGCTCTGGCCCTGCTGGGCACTCCGGGCCGCCCGCCGGCCATTCTGGGCTCCATGCGGGCGCTGGCCACCGGGGGCTACGGGTCCTTCCGCTACCGCATCGCCACCGCCAGCCCGGCGGTCTCCTTCGCCGCCGCGGGCCTGCCGCCGGGACTGGCGC
>JAQGPJ010000034.1 GCA_028293125.1 Verrucomicrobiales bacterium
ACACTCGCGCTCCCGCCGCCGGTGCCCGGTCCGTCCGCCGCCTCAGTCCCCCGCAGTGCCTGCAAAACCCCCGCCCCGGCATGACATCCCCTTCCGGCAGTCTGGAAATGTGGGGCGGGATTGAATGCCAAGGGGATCAAAAAGCAGCGCCATGATTTTCAGAACGGGCACTCACCGCTCTCCATCATAACCGAATGAAAAAACGAACCGCCATCCCCGGTTCAGGGCGGATTGAGCGTTATGGCACAAGAGGGGAAACATAGGATTCCATTCATGATGAAGCCTCCGGAACCCCACTGCATGAGTTGGTTCCGGAGGCTTGAACGTACCGGGAATGTGGCAGCCCGCTTTTATCAATACCCGATCAGTGCAGTTCGGGCGGCACCATATCCACAATCTTCTTGATGGCGTCGGCGGAGTGCTTGTTGGCCACAAGCAGGGCATCAGCGGTCTGGACCACGATGAGGTCCTGGACGCCCAACAGAGAAATATTCTGTCCCGCAGTGCTGAAGACGATGTTGCCGTGGGAGTCGATCTGGGTCAGTTCCTGGTTGGCGGTGTTGGCGTTGGCGTCGGCAGGGAGGTATTTGGCAACGGAGATCCAGCTGCCCACATCGTCCCAGTCAAAGCTGGCCTCAATGTTGAGCACGCGCTTGGCCTTCTCCATCAGGGCGTAGTCGATGGAGATCTGGGGCAGGGTGGAGAACTGGGCGTCCAGCGTGGCTTTCAGGTCGCGGCTCTGGCGGACTTCGGCCACGAACTTGGCCAGCTCCGGACGGTGCTGGCTGAGTTCGGCGATGACGGCGGAGACGCTCCAGATGAACATGCCGGCATTCCAGGAGAAATTTCCCTGGCGCAGGAAGGTTTCCGCCAGATCGGGATTGGGTTTTTCGCGGAAGCGCTGCACTTCATAGACCACCGTGTCCTCATTCAGGCCCGAGACCTGCGCGCGGCGGCCGCGCTCCACGTAGCCGTAGCTGGGGCAGGCCCAGGTGGGCTTGATGCCGATGGTCACCAGCGCCTGTGTTTTATAAGCGGCCTGCACGGCTCCGGCCATGCAGGTGCGGAAGGCGTCCTCGTCGCGGATCAGCTGATCCGCGGGCAGCACCATCATCATGGCGTTCACATCCCTGGCGGCGACCCAGCCGATACCAAGGGCGATGGCGGGCGCGGTGTCACGCTTCGCGGGCTCCGCCAGGATGTTCTCTGCCGGCAGGGCGTCCCCCATGATGGCCCGCACCTCAGCCTCCTGCTCGCGGTTGGTGAGGATGAGCACATTCTCCCGCGGCACCAAACCGTCCAGGCGCTTGAGCGCGTGCTGCAGCAGTGTGTCCTCTCCGAAGAGTTTCAGCAGCTGCTTCGGGCGTGTGTCCCGGCTGAGGGGCCAGAACCGGCGTCCGCTGCCGCCGGCGAGGATCACTGCATAAGTGTTGATGGCTGTCATTTTCTGAGGAGGAAAAACTGAGGATGGTGAGAGGCTTCGGTGCATGGCCTGGCCATGCTTTGCAATGATGAAAATTGAAACGCCGCCGTCCGTCCGGCTATTAAACCGGGCTGGCAGTCTGCGGATTCTGTTGATTTCATTCCCTCCCTCAACGCTGAAACCAGCCGGGAGAGTGACTTGGGGAATGGGAAAATCCGCCATCCCCGGGCCTTTGCTTCAGGAGGATTCCGGCTGGAAGGACCACAGCTGGAGCTTCCGATGATCACCGGTTGCCGGAAACCGCGTCATCAGAACCAGGTTTGTCCCGGTTAGGGAATGGGTCCCAAACAAAGGAGACCGTCAGGCCGTCCTGTCCGTCCGCAATCCCAGCGGTGCCGGTGTGGAGAACGCGGCAGCCAATCCCATGCAGGCAGCGTTCTCTTTAAGCAGCTCCGCCTGAATTCCCGGAAACCCAGGAAATGCCCCGCCCTCCCGAAGATTTCTGTCAGGGAATGCGTGACAACAGAGCGGATCCCTGAATATTCCTCCAGGCCACCCCGTCCACCGCCCACCATGAACTCCTTTTTGAAAGCCACCATCAAGCCGGCCCTTGCCCTCGGCTGCCTCCTTGCCCTGCCTTCCTGTGAAGTTTATGAGGGAGGGGGCGATCCGGGAGGGGGTTACTACAGCGGAAGCGGTTACAGTTCCGGTCCTTATTATGGAGGCGGATATGCGGGTGGCGGTTACAGCAGCGACTACTACCGCCGCACCGGGAGTTATTACAACCGGGACCGCAATGACTGGGACCGCAATGACTACTACCGCCGCACGGGGAGTTATTACAACCGGGACCGCAATGATTGGGACCGCCGCGGCAACGACCGCGGCCGGGACAATGACCGGAATGACCGCGACAGGCATGATGACAGGGACCACAACCGGCGTGACGATCACAAAAATGACCGGAATGACCGGGACCGCGGCAACAGCCATAACAACGACCGCTCGAAGGACAACAGCCGCAACAGCATCGTCCAGCGGGAATCCTCCCGGCGTGATGGCGACCGGGGCCGGAGCCAGACTCCGCCTGCCCGTCAGGATCCGCGCGCTGACCGTTCCAGCGGAGATTCGAAACGGTCCGGGGATTCCAAAAAAAGCGACAGCCATAGCCGGGATGATAAAAAACGCTGAATTTCAAACCCGGCCTTCTCCGGGCAGGACTGGGCACCACCCTTCTCCGCCGGGTTTTTCCGCATGACCTTTCCCCAGCTCTGCACAGCGGCCCCGGTGGCTCTGGACATCCCAACGGCCACGGAAAACGATGCCATCACGGCCACCGCCGGTCTGCTGACCGGCTGGCTTGGGATCGTGGACACCGCCGGATTCCGCAGCGCCGTGCTGGAGCGCCAGCAGATCAATCCGCCCCTGCTGGGCAATGGCATCGCCCTGCCCCACGCCCGCACGGCGCTGGTGCGGGAAATCGTCATGGCCATCCTGCGCACCCGGGATCCCGTGCCTTTCGGCCCGCAGGGCTTGCCGGTGCGGCTCATTTTCCTTTACGGCATTCCCCTGCACCACGTGTCCGAGCATCTGGCCACCACTGCGGCACTGGCACGGAAGCTGCGCGACGCGGGCCGCGTGCAGGCGCTGCTGGAAACAACGGATGCTGACTCCTTCCGGCAGTTGCTTCTGTGAACGGAACCCGGACCGCGCCGACCGCCGCCTCTTCCCCCAGCAGACATGTCCATGGCAGATCCCGGCGCTCCTTCCGCTGAACTGGGATCCCGCACACGCCGGCTGGTCCGGGGCCGCATCTGGCTGGCGGAGCATCTGCCCATCGGCGAGCTTCAGTCCACGCTCTTCTAGGCGGCGGTCATCGGTCTGCTGGGGGCGTGGATCTCCATGGGATTCCGCGAGGCCACAGAGTGGCTCCATCATGTGTTCGCCGGTCCCGCCATTTCCGGCCATGTGGAGGGGTATGTGGACACCTTCCGCGCCATGCCATTGTGGCAGCGGGTCGCGGTGCCGGCTCTTGGCGGTCTGCTGGCGGGTCTCACCCTCACCCTGGGCAGCCGGTTCAAGGCGAAGGAGAACTCCACGGACTATATGGAGGCCGTGGTGGTGGGGGATGGGAATCTGGCGGTGAAGGTCAGTCTGGTGAAGTCCGTGTCCGCATGGTTCTCCAGTGCGTCCGGAGCCTCCATCGGGCGGGAGGGTCCGCTGGTCACTCTGGCATCGCTGGGGGCCTCGGTTGCCGGGCGGATACTGGGATTCACGCTGGCCCGCAAGCGTCAGATGGTGGCCTGCGGAGCGGCCGCCGGCATTGCCAGCGCCTACAACGCCCCCATCGCCGGAGCCTTTTTTGTGGCGGAGATCGTTCTTGGCTCCCTGGCCATGGAGGCGTTCGGCCCGCTGGTGGTTTCCTCCGTCACCGCCACGCTGGCCACCCGTGCCCACTACGGCTCCGCCGCCATTTACGAGGCTCCGGTTTTCACTCTCCACTCCAATCTGGAACTGATTCCCTATCTGGCGCTGGGCCTCGCCTGCGGCCTGACCGCACCGGCTTATCTGAAACTGCTGCGCTCCGGGGAGAAGGTCTTCACTTTGGTGCCTCTTCCCGTGTGGCTGCGGCTGATGCTGGGAGGCCTGGCGGTGGGCCTGCTGGCGCTGTTTCATCCGGAGGTGGCGGGAAACGGGCGGGTGCTGGTTTTCACACTTCTGCATGACCCGGGGCCGTGGGAGGCGGTCACGGTGATCCTCATCTGCAAGCTGCTGGCCACCACCGCCACCTTCGGCTCCGGCGCGGTGGGCGGAGTGTTCACACCCACGCTTTTCACGGGCGCGGCTTTTGGTTATCTGTTCGGCACCGCCGCCGCGGCGCTCGTCCCGGCATGGGGACTGGAGCCACGGGCCTTTGGGCTGGTCGGCATGGGGGCTTTTCTGGCCGCCGCCACCGGAGCGCCGGTCATGGCCATCATCATGCTGTTTGAGCTGACCCTGAACTACCAGATTCTCATGCCGGTCATGCTGGCCGGCGTGGTCGGCTACTACACCTGCCGGTCACTGGATCCGCGCTCTCTGTACAGTGACGCCCTGAACCGCAAGGGGGCCGCCGCCGTGGCTTGGCATCTGTCCACGCTGAAGGTTGGGGATCTCATGAGTCCGGACACCGCTGTGCTGCCGCCCGGCACCGTGTTCGGCGATGTGGCGCGGGCCTTTCTGCAAAGCCGCCACACTTTTCTCAACGTAGTGTCGGAGGGGCGTTTCCGGGGCGTCGTTTCCCTGCATGACATCAAGCCGTATCTGGACCAGCCCGATCTGGAGTCGCTGCTGATCGCCCGCGATGTGATGCGCGAGGATTTCCCCTCCCTGAGGGCGGATCAGACCATGTATGAGGCCTTGGATGTGTTTGGCCGGACTGAGGCCGACTGCCTGTCCGTCACCGGTCCCGGGGATGTTTTTCTTGGCAGTGTCACCCGCACCGATGTGCTGCTTTTCCTGGCGGGAAAACCCAAAAAGGAAACTGCCCAGAGCAGGATGACCAAGAGTGCGGTCTGACCAAAATCAGGGCCTGTTCCCAAAAGCCGGCAAATTCCACGCCGCCGCGGCCTCCTCCTGCGGGAACAGGATGGCGCTGTTCCATAAAAGCCTTCTTTTGGAAACAGTTCAGGGTCCAGGCGGGTTTCCCTGCGGAGACCCGGCCTGAACCCTGAACGCTTGAATCAATAGCTTGCTGGGACTGCCGGATTACGGCACCACTTTGACCCGGAAGAAGAGTTTGGCGGATAACGGCGCAGTCAGGGCTACGCTGCCACTGGTGGATGCAGCCGGCGCTGCGGCGGCGGGCACGGTGCCGCCGTTGTCAGCCCAGGGACCGGCGACCAAATCGGAGGTGGTCTGAATCTGATAGACTTTGCCCGGCACGCTGCTCCAGACAAGATTGACAGACGTCCCGTTCTGAACAGCTCCGAGGAGGGCCAGCACGCTGTTGGGATCAGCTGGATTTGTGCCGGCAATAGCCTCCTCCGCATCCGTCTGGCCGTCGCCATCGGTGTCCACTTCGGGGGGGACGGCCGTGCCGGCGGCGGTCATTTCCCAGACTCCAAGAAATCCATTGCTCACGGAGCCTCCCCCATTGCCAATTACCCGCACCCCCTGAACACCGGAAACCGCAGGAGTCAGAGTGAACGCAGCGGTTTTGGAGGAAGGGTTGGGATTTGCGCCGCCGCCGATGCCATGCCCGTTCATCACGGTCAGATAATCGGAGGTGGCCGGTACTGTGGACCATGCCCCGGCCGCGTTCATGACCTGAACGGTGGGCTCGGAGAGATAAGTGGGAGCCACGAGGTTGCCCCCCGGGCCTGGATCCACTCCGGGAGGGCCGAACCAGCCGCCATCCGTGAAGGTGGCAAAGGTGAGGGTGAGCGTGGAAACATTCACAGGCCGTCCCGCAGGCCAGATCAGGCTGGCATAATTGACAGGATCTGCACCGCCGGCCCCGTCATAGGTGTCCACGCGGGTGGTGGGGTCACCATCATTGATATTGCGGGGGAATCCGGCTTGGGCCCATAGGCGGCCGGCGTCGGTGTCCACTGCATCGTTGGTGCCGATGACTCCGGAGGCCGTCAGCGCCAAATTGGCGGACGCGGCCGACACCTCCCTGACTGCAAATTCCCTTAAAGCAATAAAGCCGCCGGTGCCACTGCCTCCCTGATGTCCAAAAAGACGGATGCCGTTGATCCCTGAACGCGGAGTGTTGAGGGCGAAAATGACGGTGGGTGTCGCTATGTTGACGGTTGGCATGCCGTTCAGCGCCGCAAAGTAAGTGGAGGTGTGCGGCTCCGCCGTCCAGGTCAATCCGCCATCCGTGGTCACCTGCAGCACAGGCTCCTCCAATGTTTCAGGAGAGGACAGGAGCGGGGCGTCAACCGTGTTCACGCCAAACCAGCCACCATCTCCAAAAGCGTTGAATGTGGCCTCCACCCGGTCAACCGCAATGGAGCGGGCACTGGGCCAGATGACACCGGCAAAGCCATAGGGATTGGACCGGCTGTAAGTGTCCACATAGGTGCCATACTGACCGTCATTGATCGCTTCGGGCGTTCCCTGCTGGCTGTGCAGGGTTTCAACGCCTTCCACAGCATCGGTGCTGGTGCCCATGATGGCGGTGCCGTAAACGGCAATGTTGGAATTTCCAATGGTGCTGACATCACCGACTGTCATTTCCCAGACTCCCAGGAATCCTCCGCTGGCGGTCCCTCCTTCGGGACCGATGAGGCGGATGCCCCGGATATTGGCCTGCGGAGTGGCCAGATCAAAGGCCGAGCGGATGCTCGTGACGCCGCCGGGATTGGGAATGATCGTGCCGCTGGCGGTGCCGATGTAGTTGGAGCTGGCGGGAACATCCGTCCATGTGGTGCCGTCCGTGGTCACCTGCACGATGGGCGCTGTAAGATCGTCGGGCGTGAGCGGACTGCCCGAGGCCGGACCGGTGCCGGAGACACCGAACCAGCCGCCATCGCTGAACACCGCCATCACCACCTCCACACGGTTCACCGGCGCTGGACGGGGAGCCGGCCAGGTGATGCCCACATAGCTGAAGCCGTCCGCCGCATTGGGCTGGCCGCCGTTGAAAGTGTCCACCCGCGTGTTGAAAAGCCCGTCATTGATCACCTGCGGCGTATTCTGCTGGGAATAGGCCGTGTCCGTCCCGCCGCTGAGGGCGGTGCTGGTGCCCATGATGGCAATGCCGGAGGGCGCAATGTTCGCGGGCACGCTGGTGTTCAGTTGCGGATTGCTGAAAAACCGCACTTCCACGGAATCAGAGTAGCCATCGTTGTCCGTGTCAGGTTTATTGGGATCGGTGGCGTAGGTGTTGACCTCCTGGCTGTCGGTCAGACCGTCGCCGTCCGTGTCCGCCAGCAGAGGATTGGTGCTGGTGGTGTTGATTTCCTGGCCGTCGCTGAGCCCATCCCCGTCCGTGTCGGCTTTTTTGGGGTCGGTGTGGTGGGTGCTGACCTCGGGGCCGTCATTCAGGCCGTCATCGTCCGTGTCCTGATCCTGGGGATCGGTCTTGTTCACGTACTCCTGCAGATTGACCAGTCCGTCATTGTCCTTATCCAGCCCGGCGTCATTGGTCCCGACCGCCAGGCCATTGGCGGTTTCCCATTCATCGTCCATGCCATCATTGTCCGAATCCGTGCTGATGGCCTCCACCTCCAGCTCAAAGACTCCAAGGAAACCATTGTCGGCCACACCGCCGCTGGGACCGATCAGGCGGATGCCATTGAGGTTGCTCTGGCCTCCGGTGAGGGTGAAAGTCACGGTTTTGGATGTGGGGTTGCCTGCCGCTCCCCCGCCGATCTGGTGGCCGGTCATGGCTGTAAGATAGTTGGTGGTCGAGGCCACAGTCTCCCAAGTGGCCCCTCCATCCTTGGTCACCTGCACCGTGGGTGCCACTAAATGGGCATCTGTCAGCGCTCCTCCCGCCGGAGGGGATGACCCGGGTGTGCCAAACCAGCCGCCATCCAGAAAAGTGGCCAGCGTCAGCGTCAGAACACTGACCTTGTCCGTCCGCGGCGCATCCCAGAGAATTCCCACAAAGGTGTAATCCAAGCCGCCGTCCCCACCCTGATCTCCCAGCCAGCCGTCCACCCGGGTGGCCAGATCAGTGTCATTGATTAAAGCAGGCGACATGCCGGTATGAATCCTTCCCGCCCCGTCCCCGCTGTCGTCCCCATCGATGGCATCATTCAAACCAAAAATAGCAGTGCCATCCGGCGCGATATTTGCTGAGAAGGCGTGCGTTACTGAAAAAAGGAGCAGCGAAGGGGCCAGCATAACGGCGGCGGCGATCCGCAGCGGCGGGCCTTGGCGGTGAAGGGGTGGGTTCATTGGGGAGCGTGGTTGAAAGTACGTAAAAATGGCCCTCCGGCGCGGAGCGGTGGTCGATGACCATTCCCCTTAAAAGATTTTCACTTAAAACAAAATGAGAATTACTAGCATTCTCATCCTGCATTCAGTGTTCAAACTGGATTTTCCACCTCCTTTTCCGTCAGTTTTCCCTGAAAAATCTCCTTAACTTCCTCTTTGGCACAAGTCCTGTTTTTACAAGACTTGCGCATCCGGGGGGAATGTGGAAGATGCGCCCTTCTGATTTTCCCCATGTCCGCCAATACTGCCGCTGCTCCGGTTCCCGCCATCCGTCCCATCCGCAAGCTCCTCGTCGCCAACCGCTCCGAGATAGCCATCCGCGTGATGCGCGCCGCCACGGAACTGGGCATCCGCACGGTGGCCATCTATGCCAATGAGGACCGGTTCTGCCCGCACCGCTTCAAGGCCGACGAGGCCTACCACCTGGACGCCTCCAAGGGTCCGCTTGGCGCTTATCTGGACATTGAGGGCATCGTTGCCCTGGCCAAGGCGAAGGGCGTGGACGCCATCCATCCCGGCTACGGATTTCTCTCGGAGAATCCCACATTCGCCGCCGCCTGTGCCAGGGAGGGCATCATTTTTATCGGACCGGAAAGCTCCATCCTCGACCGCATGGGTGACAAAACCGCGGCCCGTGCCGTGGCGGACAAGCTGAACGTCCCCACTTTGCAGGGCACCGCGGATCCTGTGGAAAGCAAAAAGGAGGCGATGACGGCGGCTGAGAAAATCGGCTTCCCGCTCATCATCAAGGCGGCCTTCGGCGGCGGCGGCCGGGGCATGCGGGTGGTCCGCGAGGCCAAGGATCTGGAGGGTCTCCTGGACGAGGCCCAGACGGAGGCCCAGCGCGCCTTCGGCAACGGTGCGGTGTTTCTGGAGAAATTCGTCGGCAGGGCCAAGCACATCGAAGTCCAGATCCTGGCCGACAAGCACGGCCATGTGCTGCACCTTCACGAGCGTGACTGCTCCGTGCAGCGCCGCCATCAGAAGGTCATCGAGCAGGCCCCCAGCTACGGCATTGACCAGAAAATCATCGACGCCCTCTGCGACTCCGCGGTCAAAATCGCCCGCGAGGTGAACTACACCCATGCGGGCACGGTGGAGTATTTGGTCGATGTGGAGTCCGGCGAGTGGTACTTCATCGAAATGAATCCCCGGATTCAGGTGGAGCACACCGTCACCGAGGAGGTCACGGGCATCGATATTGTCCGCTGCCAGATCCTCATCGCCCAGGGCCATGAACTGCACGAGGAGCCCATCGGGCTGCCCTCGCAGGACAAAATCGAGAAAAGCGGATTCGCCATCCAGTGCCGCATCACCACCGAGGATCCGGCCAACAACTTCACACCGGATTTCGGCAAGATCCTCACCTACCGCAGCGCCGGCGGCTTCGGCGTGCGGCTGGACGGCGCCCTGGGCACCAACAACGCCGTCATCACGCCCTACTATGACTCCATGCTGGTGAAGGTCACCACCTTCGGACGCACCTACGAGCAGAGTCTGCGGCGCATGGACCGGGCGCTGCGGGAGTTTCGGATCCGCGGGGTGAAGACCAACATCCCCTTTCTGGAGAACGTCATCTCCGATCCCATTTTCCAAGCCGGAGCCGCCACCACGCGCTTCATCGACACCAATCCGCAGCTCTTCACCTTTGAAAACCGCAAAGACCGCGCCACCAAGCTGCTGCGCTACCTTGCGGACGTGACCGTAAACGGCAATCCCAACGCCAAAGGCTGGAAGCCAGCCAAAAACTTCACCGCCCCGCCGGTGCCCAGGGCCCACGACTTCTCGGTGGCCACCGAACCGCCACACGGCACCAAACACATCCTGAGCGATCTGGGGCCGGAGAAATTCTCGGAGTGGATCAGCCATGAGAAGCGCCTGCTGCTGACCGACACCACCTTCCGCGATGCCCACCAGTCCCTGCTGGCCACGAGGGTGCGCAGCTACGACATGCTGGCCGTGGCCGAGGCCGTGGCCCACCGCGCGTCCGGGCTTTTCAGCCTGGAGATGTGGGGCGGCGCCACCTTCGACACCGCCATGCGTTTCCTGCGGGACGATCCCTGGGAGCGACTGCGCCAGCTGCGGGAGATCATTCCCAACATCTGCTTCCAGATGCTCTTCCGCGGCTCCAACGCCGTGGGCTACACGAATTATCCTGACAATGTGGTCCGCGGCTTCATCCGCCACGCCGCCGCCACCGGGATGGATATTTTCCGCATCTTTGACAGCCTGAACTACCTGCCGAACCTCACGGAGGCCATGCAGGCGGTCCGCGAGGAGACGAAGTCCATTTGCGAGGGCACCATCTGCTACACCGGCGACATCCTCGATCCCAAGCGCGATAAATACTCCCTCAGCTACTACGTGAAGCTGGCGAAGGAACTGGAGAAAATGGGGGCGCACATGCTCTGCATCAAGGACATGGCCGGCCTCTGCCGCCCGTTTGCCGCCGCGAAACTGGTGAAGGCCCTAAAGGAGGAGATCGGCATCCCCATCCACTTCCACACCCACGACACCAGCGGCATCAACGCCTCCAGCATCCTCGCCGCCTCCGAGGCCGGGGTGGATGTCTGCGACGCCGCCATCTCCTCGCTGTCCGGCTGCACCAGCCAGCCAAACCTGAACAGCATCGTGGCCGCTTTGGAACACACTCCGCGCGCCACCGGGCTGGATCCCTCCACGCTTCAGGAGTTCGGCGACTACTGGGCACACGTCCGCACCTACTACAAGCCTTTCGACACCGCTGAACCCTACGGCACCGCCGAGGTTTACCTCCATGAGATGCCGGGCGGCCAGTACACCAACCTCAAGGAACAGGCCGAATCCATGGGCATTGGCCACCGCTGGCCGGAGATCGCCCTGATGTATGCCGAGGTGAACCAGCTTTTCGGTGACATCGTCAAGGTCACGCCCTCCAGCAAGGTCGTCGGCGACATGTGCATGTTCATGATCTCCCGCGGCGTGAAGCCGGGCCAGGGCCGCCAGTATCTGCATTCCCTGCCCGCCGGCACCAGCTTCCCGGAAAGCGTCATCGACATGCTCCAAGGCGGCCTCGGCCAGCCTGTCGGCGGATGGCCGGAGGACGTGCAGCGCATCATCCTTGGTAAAAAGGAGCCCTTCACCAACCGTCCCGGCGAGCGCGCCGAGAAGGTCGATCTGGAGGCCACCCGCGCCACCGTCGCCAAAATCACGGGCAACGAGACGGTCAGCGACGACGACCTCTACAGCCACCTGATGTATCCCCAGGTCTTCGCGGAGTTCGTCAAATTCCGCGACGCTTACAGCGACATCAGCGTTCTCCCGACTCCGGCCTACTTCTACGGACTGCGGGACAAGGAGGAAATCACCATCACCCTTGAGGCCGGCAAAACTCTTTTCGCCCGCCTGCTCAACCTCACGGAGGCCGACCCCACCGGCCAGCGCACTGCCATCTTCGAGCTCAACGGTTACCCCCGCCATGTCCAGATCGCCGACAAGTCCGCCGCCAAACAGGTGGAAACCCGTGAGAAGGCGGACCCGGCCAATCCCCTGCACATTGGGGCCCCCATGCCGGGCATGATTGCCAGTATCGCCGTCACTGAGGGGGCCAAGGTCCGCGAGGGCGATCCCCTGCTCACGCTGGAGGCTATGAAAATGTTCACCACCGTCACCTCGCCCATGACCGGCACCGTGGCCCGGCTGGCGGTTTCCGTGGGAAATACGGTTGAAGCCAAGGATCTGATGGCGATCCTGGAGAAAAACAGCTGAGGGATTGCCCCGCCGCCCCGGCCTCCATCAATCCCTGTGCCTGCTTTTAAGTAAAGTGAATCATCACGTTATTAAAGTTCATTTTTTTAGTCTTTATCCACTCATGAGGATTGACAGGACCTGTTTTGTGGCTAACCCATTGGAATGAATACGGTTACGAAGCGGGATCTTGTGGTTCAAATCAGTGATCAGACGGGACTTACCCAACACCAGGTGTTTGATGTTATCCAGCTGTTCATTGATAATGCCACCACGCATCTGGCTCAGAACGCGTCCGTGGTGCTGCGCAATTTCGGCACGTTTGAAGTCCTGACGCGGAAGTCCAAAATCGGCCGTAATCCCCGGCAACCCGAAAAACCAGTCAGAGTTCCAGCCCGCGCCGTGGTGAAATTCACTCCCGGCAAGGACCTGAAGGAAAAGGTCCGTCAGCTTCTGCCGGCTCCGGAGACGGGAATCCTGGTGCCGGCTCCCAAACCTGCCGCCGCTCCCATCTCTCCTCCTGCCCCCAAAGTGAAGCAGGCTAAAAGCGCAGTGGCCCGCAAAAGCACCTCAACCGGACAGGCGTCCGGCACCAAGGCCAAGCCCTCCATCTGAAGGCTGCTCCCGGCATGGGATGCGGTTCTCAGCGGAAGCGTCATCAGAATGCCCGGAAAGGTCACAGGCCCCATTTTGCCAGCACTTCCCCGGGTGCCACTCATACGTCGGAGAGGGCCGGTTGCCCGTGAATACGAGGTCTTCGAATCCGATGACGGTGGTGCAGTAGCCGGAGGCGCAGAGATCGCGGAACGCCGCCAAGAACCGCGCCCCGGCCAAGTGCTCCGGCTTCGCTTTGGGAATGTGGCAGATATCGCCGCAGAGGGCGGTTTTCTGATCCTCTGAGAGTTTGGCATAGTGGGTGCCGAACCGGTTGAAGCTTTCCGTGCTCAGCCAAGCCAGACCGCCGCGCACTGTTTCCAGATCCTTTTTCTGCACCGGACAGGGAGCGCTGACCCATTCATTCAAAACGCGGGCACCCCACGGCCTTGGCAGCGGATGATTTTTCATCCGCCGGCAGAATGGTGTCCACCAGAACGGTGGCGGTCTCCATTCCGGCGCGGTGAGCACCAGCGGCCAGGGACTGTGCACCGGCATCACCAGGCTGGGATCCGACTCCGTGCCCCGTGCAGGAGGGTCCGCCGGATCACCCGGCACGGACATCGCCGCCGCACTCTGCTGGGCCAGCGCCTGACTGGCGCCTCCGAAGGAAACGGTGGCCGCCGCGCTCAGAGCGGGCACTTTCAAAAGGGAGCGCCGGTCCAATGCCGGCACGATGGGGAAGGCCGGCTCAGGCATCGTCCGGCAGCACGGATAAATATTGAGGGGCGGCGGACCCTAATGTCCGCCGTCCCCACTCTAAAAGCATGTCTCCAGCCAGTGCAAACCGGTGATGAAGCTTTTCCCGCCAAGGCTGGCTCCACCTCAGGAGATTTGGCTGGCTTCCGCCTGCTCTTATCCTCTTGGCCGGCGGCCGGGCAACCCGGCGATTGAATTCACCCCACAGGATTGATCACCACTTCATGGCTGCGATGCGCCGCGCGACCTCCTCGGCGTTGGCACGGCTGTTGAAGGCGCTGATGCGGAAGTAGCCCTCGCCCGCAGTGCCGAAACCGGCTCCGGGCGTGATCACGACATTGGCCTCGTTCAGCATGCGGTCGAAGAGCTCCCAGCTTTTCACACCCTCCGGACAGGCGACCCAGATGTAGGGCGCATTGATGCCGCCGTAAACGTCCAGCCCGGCCTTGATGCAGGCTTCCCGGAGGATGGTGGCATTGCCCAGGTAATGGGTGATCAGCTCCTGGACCTCCTTTTTGCCCTGCTCACTGAAGAGCGCTTCCGCGCCGCGCTGCACAGGATAGGACACGCCGTTGAACTTGGTGCTCTGGCGGCGCGCCCACAGCGGATGCAGCGGATGGCGCTTTCCATCCTCCGTGGAGGCCAGCAGATCCTTGGGCACCACTGTGTAGGCGCAGCGGACGCCGGTGAAGCCGCCATGCTTGGAGAAACTGCGGAACTCGATCGCGCAGTCCTTGGCACCCTCGATCTCGTAGATGGAGTGCGGCACCCCCGGCTCGGTGATGTAGGCCTCATAGGCGGCGTCAAAAAGAATGATTGCCTGGTTGGCCCGCGCGAAATCCACCCAGGTCACCAGTTCCGAAAAGCTGGCCGTGGCTCCCGTGGGGTTGTTGGGATAGCACAGGTAGATCAGATCGACCTTCTCCGCCGGCAGCCGGGGCACAAAGTTGTTGGAGGGACGGCACGGGAGGTAAACCAGACCGCCGTGGGAGCCGTCCTCCTGCACATCCCCGGTGTTGCCGCACATGACATTGGTGTCCACATACACAGGGTACACAGGATCGGTGATGGCGATGCGGTTCCGGTGGCCGAAAATATCCAGAATGCTGCCGGTGTCGCACTTGGAGCCGTCGGAGATGAAGATTTCATCCGCCGTGATTTTGCATCCCAGCGGCTCGTAGGCATTGGCCACAATGGCCTCACGCAGAAAGCCGTAACCCTGCTCCGGGCCGTAGCCGCGGAAAGTGCCGCGGTCCCCCAGTTCGTCCACCGCCGCCTTCATGGCGTCGCGGGCGGCGGCCGGCAGGGCCTCGGTGACGTCGCCGATGCCGCACCGGATCAGGCGCGCCGCGGCCTCCTTGTTCTCATAAGTGAAATTGGCTACGCGGCGGGCGATTTCCGGGAAGAGGTATCCGGCTTTGAGCTTGAGGTAATTTTCGTTAAGGAAGGCCATGACAGCGCCTCTTAGTCCGGCCCCCGCCTGAATCAAGACAAAAGCCGCCCGCCCCCTGTCGTCCCATCCCCGAAAAATCAGAACAAAAGAGGGGATTCCCGCTTGCCCGGCGGCGGACGGCGCGTTTTGCAGGGGCGGGTCAAAACTTCCGTTGTCTTCCGAAAGCAGGCCGATATTCTCCACGCCCGCTTTTGCGGCTTCCCTGCCCCTTTCTTTTTCTCCATCATCAGGACCGACATGAACATCACCGTTGAAAAACTTCCCAACTGCATGGCCAGCCTCAGTGTGCAGATTCCCTCCGAAAAGCAGACGGCGGCCCGCACCGCCATCGTGGGCAACTATATCCGCCAGGCCGCCCTGCCGGGCTTCCGCAAGGGCAAGGCTCCCCGCAATGTCGTTGAAAAGCGCTTCAAGGCCGACATCGACCGCGAGGTGAATGACCAGATCGTGAATGAAAGCCTGCGCGAGGCCATCCGTCAGGAGAAACTCAATGTTCTCAATGTGGCGGACTTCCAGCCCGGAGAGGAGAAGGATGGCCAGGTGAGCTTTACCGTGAAGCTGGTGCTGGCTCCGGAATTCAGCCTGCCGGACTACAAGGGCCTGAACATCACGGTGCCGAAAAATGAGGTGACCGACGAGGCCGTGTCCGAGGTGCTGGAGCGCCAGCGCGAGCAGATGGCCACTCTCCGCACCGTCGAGGACCAGCCTGCCGGGAAGAATGACTTTGTCTCCATCGATTACTCCGGCAAGCTGGAGGACAAGCCCCTGACCGAGGTCCTGCCCGCCGCCGAGCACTTCATCGCGCAGAACGAGGGCTTCCTCATGAAGCTGTCCGATGAAAACTTCGTTCCTGGCTTCTGCCAGCAGCTGGAGGGCATCAAGGCCGGCGAAACCCGCGAAGTGAAGGTCACCATGCCCACTGAAGGGATCAATGAGGCCATCGCCGGCAAGGAAGTGATCTACACGGTCACCGCGAAGGAGGTCAAAGCCGCCGACCTGCCGGAGCTCAACGACGAGTTCGCCTCCCGCCTGGCCGAAGGCAAGACCCTTGAGGAGCTGCGCGGGATTATCCTGGAAAACTCCAAACTGCAGGCCGCCCAGACCGAACTGGAGCAGAAGCGCATCGCGGCCATGAGCGCCCTGCGGGACAAAATCGAGTTTGATCTCCCCGAAAACGTGGTGAACAGCGCCGCTCAGCGCCGGGTGAATGAGCTGGTGAAGATGAACATCGACCGCGGCGTGCCGCAGGAGATGATCGTGGAGAACGAAAGTTCCATCCTCCAGGCCGCCGGCGACCAGGCGAAGGTGGACGTGAAGGATGAGTTCCTGCTTCTCGAAGTGGTGAAAAAGGAAAACCTGAGCGTGACTCAGCAGGACATGCTGCAGCGCATCAGCTCCATTGCCTACCGCGCCCGCACCACGCCTCAGAAGGTCATCAAGTCCCTTCAGAAAAATCAGGGTCTGGAGAATCTCCAGCACTCCATTCTCCTGGCCAAGGCCCTCGACGTCCTCGTCCAGCACGCCAATATTGAATACACCGCCCCGGAGGCTCCCGCCGCCGAACCCGAACCCGAACCCGCCCCTGCGGACGCCTCCACGGAGGAGCCGGCTCCCGCAACCGGCGAAAGCACAGCGTCGTAAGTTATCAGCCAGACAGACGGCCCCTCAACCGCCGCTCTGCCCTGACTGAATCCATCAACCCCACACGCACCTATGTCATCCCCACTTTCCCATCTCCGCGAGCTTCAGGACGACCGCGAGCGCATGATGATCCTGCCGCCGCATCTCCGCAACGCCGCGCTGGACGTTGCGAAGAACGTCACCGTTTATGAAAAGGAGCCGGGGATCGGCATGATGGGCTTCGACCTGATCTCCCGTCTGATGAAGGACCGCATTGTCTTCATCGGCCAACAGGTCAGCGACGGTCTGGCGAACTATGTGATCGCCCAGCTGCTGTATCTCCAGATGCAGGATCCGGGCAAGGACATCAACATCTACATCAACAGCCCCGGCGGCAGCGTCACCGCCGGTCTGGCGATGTATGACACCATGCAGTTCGTCACCTGCGACGTGAACACCTACTGCATGGGCATCGCCGCCAGCATGGGCAGTGTCCTTCTCACCTCCGGCACCAAGGGCAAGCGCTTCTGCCTGCCCAACAGCCACGTCATGATCCATCAGGTCAGTGGCGGAGCCCAGGGCACGGCCTCCGATGTGGAGCGCACGGTGGAGTTCATGTACAGCCTGAAAAAGCGGCTCAACGCCATTCTCGCCAAGCACACCGGCAAATCCATTGAGGAAATCGAGCGCGACTCCGACCGCGACAACTACATGACTGCGGAACAGGCCGCCGCCTACGGTTTGGTGGACAAAGTGCTTGAAAGCCGCCGGGAACTGCCGGTTGATGCGGGGATCTGATTCTCTTTATGGCCCGCTCCAACAATCTGACAATGTGCTCCTTTTGTGGCAAAAGCCACGCGGAGGTCAAAAAGCTCATTGCCGGACCTGGAGTCTATATCTGCGATGCCTGCATCATCGTCTGCAAGGACATTCTGGACAAGGAGACCGATGAGGCGGGGCAGCCACCCCTGCCCCGCCTCACGGTCCCCCGCCCGGCGGATATTTTCCGCCATCTTGACGATTATGTGATCGGACAGGACCACGCCAAAAAGGTGTTGGCCGTCGCCGTGGCCAACCACTACCGCCGTATCCAGCAGCGGATGAAGGAGGAGGACGAGCCCTCCGCTTTCCAGCCAAAAGCGGCGGACCGGTATCCCGATGTGGAGATCGAGAAGAGCAATGTGCTCCTCATCGGCCCCACCGGCTCCGGCAAAACCCTGCTGGCCAAAACCATGGCCAGACTGCTGAACGTCCCCTTCAGCATCGCCGACGCCACCACCCTGACGGAGGCCGGCTATGTGGGCGAGGACGTGGAGAACATCGTCCTGCGCCTGCTTCAGGCAGCGGATTTCGATGTCCGCCGGGCGGAGATGGGCATCATTTACATCGACGAGATCGATAAAATCGGCCGCAAGACCGAAAACGTCTCCATCACCCGCGACGTCAGCGGTGAGGGCGTCCAGCAGGCGCTGTTGAAGATTCTGGAGGGGACGGTCTGCAATGTCCCGCCGCAGGGAGGCCGCAAGCACCCCCAGCAGGAGTACATTCAGGTCGACACCACCAACATCCTTTTTATCTGCGGGGGAGCCTTTGTGGGACTCGATCAGATGATCACCCGCCGCCGGGGCCGCAATGTCATGGGCTTCGGGGCCATGGACGCCAACAAAACCCGCGTCGACACTCCGGTCAGCGAGGCTCTGCGGCATGTCCTGCCCGAGGATCTGATCGGCTTTGGCCTCATTCCGGAATTTATTGGCCGTCTGCCGATCATCAGCACCCTCCAGCCGCTGAGCGAGGAGGATCTGCTGCGCATTCTGACCGAACCGAAAAACAGCATCATCCGCCAGTACAGCAAGCTGCTGGGTATGGAAGGCGTGGAGCTGCAGGTCACCCGCGACGGCCTGCTGGCCCTAGCCGCCGCCGCCGTCAAGCGCGGCACCGGTGCCCGCGCTCTGCGTTCCATTTTTGAGGGCATCATGCTCGATATCATGTTCGAGGTGCCGGGCCGCGATGACATCCGCACGGTCATTATCAACCGTTCTGTGGTGGAGGGCGAAAAGCCGGCGGTGCTCCGCAAGCGCAAGCGCACCGGCCAGGACGCGGCCTGAGTCTGAGTCTGAACCGCTGCTGCCGCCGGCCGGCAGGCAGGACTGCCGGCTTGATTCTTTCTCCGTTGTGTTCCCTGCGCGGAGCGTCATGAATCCGCTTTGATTTCAATGCCGCGCCGGGACATCCGGTCCGCTATGTTTCTCTCCTCCTTACGCTTTCGATGGCTGGTCCTGATCTGTCTGACGGGGCTCACAGGCAACGCGCGGGCTATGGGGGACACCCCCGTCACCCGCTCCGCCGCCACGGCGGCGGCCCGGGACCGTGAGGACACACTGGCGTGGTCGCTGCTGGGCACGGTTTGCCTGACTTTTGGCATGGTGACGGTCTGCGGCTGGGGCATCCGGCGGCATCAGCGGCGGTTGAAGCCGGAGGCGGAGCTTCTGGACAGTCTACGCCGGATGGAAGGACAGAAGAGGCCGCCGCAGGCCGGGAAAGGACCGGCTCTTCAACCATGGGAAAAACCGGCGGACTGGTGGCGCGGGGATTTTTCCGGCGACTGATGGGCCGGGTTCCGGTTTGGCCGGAAAGATGCATGCCGCGCGTCCCCTTTTTCAAAATCCCAAACCCATCCTCATGAAGCAATCCATCATCGGCCTGCCCCGCGAAATCAAAGCCCAGGAAAACCGCGTCGCCCTGACCCCCTCCGCCACTTGGCAGCTCGTTAAAAATGGCCATCAGGTGATGGTGGAGCGAGATGCCGGGGCCGGCTCCGGTTTTCTCACTGGGGAGTATGAGCGCGCCGGCTGCCGGATCGTGGACGGTCCGCGCGGAATTTTTGAGGAGGCGGACATCATTGTGAAGGTGAAGGAGCCGCAGCCGGCCGAGGTGGCCATGCTGCGCGGCGGCCAGACCCTTTTCACCTACCTGCACCTGGCGGCCAACAAGCAGCTTACGGAGTCCCTGATGGCCTCCAAATGCACGGCCATCGCCTATGAGACGGTGGAAGTGAACCGGCGGCTGCCGCTGCTGGAGCCCATGAGCGAGATCGCGGGCTCCATGTCCGTGGTCGTGGGCGGCTATCATCTCGCCCGCCACCAAGGCGGACGCGGCGTGCTGCTCGGCGGTGTGCCCGGCGTGCTGCCGGGTAAAGTGGTGGTGCTGGGCGGCGGCACCGCGGGTGTGAACGCGGCGCGCATGGCCACCGGGCTGGGGGCGGATGTGACCATTCTGGAGGTGGACATGGAGCGCATGAGGTTTCTGGACATCACCATGGCCACCGCCCATACCCTGTACTCCAGCGAGGCCAGCCTGACCACGCTGCTGCCGCAGGTGGATCTGATCATCGGCGCAGTGCTGGTGCCAGGAGCCAAGGCTCCCAAGCTCATCACGCGGGAAATGCTGCGCCTGATGCCCGAAGGCAGCGTGCTGGTGGACATCGCCGTGGACCAAGGCGGCTGCGCGGAGACCACCCGTCCGACCACCCATAATAACCCGACCTACGTTGAGGAGGGCGTCATCCACTATTGTGTGGCCAACATGCCCGGAGCCTTCAGCCGCACCGCCACCCAGGCCCTCACCAATGTGACCCACCGCTACGTCCACTTTCTGGCCGAGCGCGGTCTGGCGGAGGCATGCCAGCTGCGCCCGGAGCTGATCGGCGGCATCAACTGCCTCGATGGCCACCTCACCTGCCGCCCCGTCGCGGAGGCCCACGGCCTGCCTTATACTCCGGCCACGGCATTGCTGGGCTAACGGGTTTCCGGAAAGCGGGGGGCCGCAGAGAGAAATCACCGGGCCAGTGATGGACCGCTGAATCCACAAAGCCTTCCGGCAGGGAACAATACCCCTGCCCGGAGGCCTGTTTCAAGAGATCAGAAAATAGCGCGCATTTCCGGAAACCACTGGCGCATGCCTTGCCGGACCGTGGATTTCCGCGCTGATTTTTCCATGGTGCCCTTCAGTAGCGGGGCACGGACGGATCGACCTCCGTGGACCAGCCTTCTATGCCGCGCGCCATGCTCCACGCCTGGCGGTAGCCTTTGGCACGCAGGAAGTGGGTGGCCTTGGCGCTTCTCATGCCGTGGTGGCACTGGATGACCAGCGGTTCATCCCGGTCCGTGAGGACGCCGGCGTAACGCTCCCCGAATTCGGACAGCGGCAGCAGTTCGGCACCTTCGATGCGTGTGAGCTCCCACTCATCCTCCTCCCGGCAGTCGATCAGCCGGAACGGAGCCTTCCTCTCCATCAGGGCCGCGACCGCTTTGGGTTCAATCTCGATCTCCTCCGGCGAAGGCCATGAGACTGCGTCCGCTTTTCCGGGGGCGGAGCAGTTGGTGTCCGGATCAGGCACGGCGGCGTGATAGAATGTGGTGTGGCGCTGACGGCTGATTACTCGATCACCACCGGAGTGCCGAGTTCCACATTGTTGAAGAACAGCTCCGACATCTCCTCGGGCATGCGGATGCAGCCATGGCTGGCGGGATAGCCGGGGAGATACCCGGCGTGCATGCCGATGCCGTCATAGGTCAGACGCATGAAGTTGGTCATTTTGGCCCCCTCATACTTGGTGCCCGGCGGCAGCTTGTCCTTCTTGATGTCCACCTCCGCATCCACCACGTTGCCGGCGGCATCAACGGCGGCTCCGTAGCGGCTGCTTTTGTGCCACTTGTTTTTTTGCAGGATTTTAAAGCTGCCGGCGGGGGTGGCATGCTTCTCATCGCCGGTGGAGAGCCAGGATTTGCCGATCAGCTGGTCGCCCCTGTAGAAATAAGCGGTCTGCTCCGCCCGGTCGATACGGATGCGGGCCGGTCCATTGCCCGGACCGCCGTCCCAGTGGCTGATGACATCAGGAGGAGGCCCCATGTGGGTGCCGCCGAAAACACCGCCCTGCGTTCCCTGGGCATTGGGATCATAGTAGAGGGTGCCGTCCGCGCCGCGCAGGATTCCGGGAGGCATCATGCCTTGGATGGGGGCCATGGTCTGGCAACTGCTCAGACCTAAAGCGAGGACGGCGGGAACGCAGAGGGAGAGTAAACGGGCAATCATGGGCGGGACAAAGGGGACGGTGGAGGACAAACGGTCAACCTAATGCCGAAGCGTTTTCCGTCCATTGAAATTCTCGGCCAATGGAACGACGGAAACCCGGATGGAGATCCGGGAATTCGCGCAGCGCATCCTTTTTGCCGGCACACTGGAGGAAAAGTTGATTCCGCCACCCGGCGGGGGACTTGTGGACACGGATCCCGGACTCGCGCTGGTCACTCCGGACGCTCCGGGAAGGCCTTCGGGACTGATCTTCTCCGCACGCGGCCAGCGGGCCCGCCTGCCCCGGGCGGATGAACTGCATGAGACGGAGGCGCGGGCAGTGCTGCTTCATGCCTTCGCCAATCATGAGCTGCTGGCCGTGGAGCTGATGGCGCTGGCGCTGCTGAAGTTCCCCGATGCCCCGCCGGAGTTCCGTCGGGGGCTGCTGCGGACCCTGCGTGAGGAGCAGGATCACACGCGGATGTACATTGAGCGTATGGCCGCGGGCGGCCTGACTTTCGGCGACCTGCCGGTCAACGGGTTTTTCTGGCGGAACATCGCGGGCATGCCCACGCCGCTCGATTACGTCAGCCGGCTCAGCCTCACCTTTGAGCAGGCCAATCTGGATTACTCGCGATACTACAGCCAAGTCTTCCAGCAGATGGGGGACACGGAAACCGGTGTCCTACTGGAGCGCATTTACCGGGATGAAATCGCCCATGTGGGCTACGGCCTGAAGTGGTTCCGCCGCTGGAAGCGGGAGGAGCACAGCGACTGGGACGCGTGGGAGAAATCCCTTCCCTTCCCGCTTTCCCCCGCGCGGGGCAAAGGGAACGCGCCTTTCAACCCCGAGGGACGGAAGCGTGCCGGACTGGATGCGGATTTTATTTCCCGCATGGAACTGTTCTCCCACTCCAAAGGGCGCACCCCATGGGTGGGCTGGTTCAATCCCGCGGCGGAGGCCTGCGCCCTGGCCGGTGCCGGTTCCCATCCGTCCCCCCCGGATGAACCTGATGCCACGACGGCGGCGCTGGCGCGGGATTTGGATATTATTCCGGCCTTCAGCCTGCATTCGGAAGACGTGGTGCTGGTCCACCGGAAGCCGGACGAAAGCCACCTGCGCCGGCTGCGGGAAGCCGGTTTTCCATTGCCTCAATGGGAGGTGCTGGACACCAGAGGACGGATTGCCGCGAGTTCCCCGCTGCGCACCCGCCGGCTCGGCCGTCTGAGGCCGTGGGGGTGGTCTGCGGACTCCGCCGCTCTGCTGGCGGATCTGCTGCCGAACGCGGGGGAGACGGCTTTTGCCAGTATTCCATGGGATGGGGAAATCCGGGCCCTGTATGCCAAAACCACCGCTGTCCAAGCCGCCACGGAACTGGCGGAGGCCCACGGCTTCCCTGCGGAAACTTTTGGAGTGTGCGCGTCCTCCGTGGAGGAAACCGCAGCCGCGCTGGAGAAACTGGCCGCCGCCGGTTATGCCCGCGCCTGTCTGAAGGCTCCTTTCGGCATCGCCGGACGCGGCGTGGTGCAGGTTGCCGCCTCCGGTCTGACGGAGCGCGGTCTGACATGGCTGCGTCCGGTGCTGGCCACCCAGCAGGCGGTGGTGGTGGAACCGTGGCTGGACCGGGTGGCGGATTTCTCCAGCCAGTATGAGCTGACCCCCGGTGAACCGCCCCGCCTGAAAGGCCAGGTGCGGCTGCTCAATGACGCGGGAGGCCGCTTTCTGGGCTGCCGGGCCGGGGCCTCGTTCGGACGGCTGATGCCGGGGGAAACCGTGCGCGAAATGCAGAGACTGGACATGGAGACACTTTATCGGGATCACCTTCCGGCCCTGCTTCTCAGGCTGCCTGGCTTTCCGCGGCTTTATGGTTCCCTGGGGATCGATGCTTTTTTTTACCGGCATCCTCTGGATGGCGGAATCAGACTGCGGCCCCTTGTGGAGATCAATCCCCGCACCACCATGGGGCGGGTGACCCTGGACCTCAGACGTTTTGCCGCTCCGTCGAAAGTGGTCAGTCTCCGCATTCTCCACCGCCGCGCCTTGAAGGGGGCGGGCTTTTCCTCCCTGGCGGAACAGGCGGAGGCGCTCACCGCCGCCGATCCGCCGGTCCTGACCGGCACCTCCTCCGGTCCGCGTCTGACCAGCGGCACCCTGCCGCTGAACGATCCGCGGCGCGCGGAGTCCTTTCTGGCCCTGCTGACTGTTCACGGCACGCCGCCACCGGTGACGGAGGGCGCATGGCGCGCGACGCCGAAGGATCGGGAATAAATCATTGCGCCGCGCCTTGGCGACCCCACAGTGAAAGGGAACCGCACTGTTTCCCCTCCGTCCACCACCGCATCATGCAGGACAAAAGCACCCGATTCACCTTGGCAGCCACCGGCATCCTGCTGGCGGCCCTGATGATCCTTGGCTGGGCACTCAGCCGCTCCGCCGCCGCCAAACGCGGAAACTCCGCCTCCCAGGCTCCCGCCTCCCAGACCGCAGTGCCGGCTGAGCCTCTGCCGCCCCCTGCGGTTTCCCTCAAGGAGCAGGCCCCCTCCATCCCGCTGGATGCCAGAGGCAAACCCATTGCCCAGTACCAGGTGATCACCAGCACCGGACTGGTGGAGGACTCCGCCAATGACGGCGACACGTTTCTCATCAGAACTCCGGATGGTCCCAAACGCTTCTCGCTTTATTACGCCGATGCGGTCGAGCCCGACGGCGGCCAGCCGGAAAGCGCCCGCGAAATAGCGGAGAACTTTGGATTCGAGAGCGAGGAGCCGCTGCGCACCCTGGGTGTGGAGGCGCGGGATTTCAGCCTGCGCCTGCTGAGAAGCACGCCCTTCCGTGTGGTGACCCGCTGGGAGGAAGCTCCCGAGCCCAATTCCTTTTACGCCTTCATCTTTCTCAAGGATCCTGATCAGGGGCTTATCGATCTCTCCCAATGGCTGGTGCGCTATGGCCTGGGCATGATCCGCCCCTGCGGCCGGGACTGCCCGGACGGCACCTCCGCGGCTGACTATCTGGAGCGCCTCCGCGCGGAGGAGGCCCGGAGCCAGCAGGAGTCCCACGGCGCATGGAGCCGTAAACCCTGATGGGGGACCGGTGGCCGCCACCTTCGACCCGTGACGTTGTCCAGTTGCCCGATGGCGGCTTTGAGCTAAAATTTACAAACCCAGATTTTCCGCCATGAACGCCGTAACCACCGGGAGCAAGATTCAAACCGTCATTATTATTGTCCTTTCCTGCTGTTTGGCGCTCACTCTGCTGATCAAACAGAAAAACAAACGGGAGCCTCTGCCTCCGGAGCCCGCAGTGACAACCGAACAGAAACCCAACGCCGGCAAAGAGAGACTTCCCAAAATGGTCACTTCGGATTTTTCCGGCACGGGACTGTCCGACGATGCCTGGAAGCTGGACAGCAGCAGCCATCAGGCCGCGCCTGCGGCATCATCCAGTGACAGTCCGGTGAGTCTGGAAATGCCCGCCACCCTGCCTGCTCTGGATGCTCCTCCGGAAACCAGCTCCAAACCCGGCTCCGGCGCTTCCCCCCGCTACCAGTCGCTCCTGACCAATCCCGAATAAAGACACCGGGTCCGGCGCCCCCGTCCGCCCGCTCCGCGGCTTCGTGATTTTTTCAAATCCGATGCGGGAAACCGCCCTCCTCACGCCAGACCGCGTGACGGATGCTCCATAATGTCCATGATGGGATGGCCGTGGACATCGGTCAGGCGGCGCTCGACGCCATTGTGATAAAAGCTGAGGCGCTCGTGGTCCAGACCGAGAAGGTGCAGGACGGTGGCGTGGAAATCGTAAACCGTGACCGGATTCACCTCCGCCTTGTAGCCGAACTCATCGGTGGCCCCGTAGCTGTATCCGGCTTTGACGCCGGCTCCGGCCATCCAGGCGGTGAAGCCTTCGGGATTGTGGTCGCGGCCGCTGGCCCCTTTCTGGAAGGTGGGCATGCGGCCGAACTCGGTGCACCAGATCACGAGAGTGTCCTCCAGCAATCCGCGCTGTTTGAGGTCCGCCAGCAGGGCGGCGGTCGGCTGGTCCATCACCTCGCCGTGTTTGGCGTACTGCTCGGCCAGGACCTTGTGCCCGTCCCAGTTGCTGACGCCCTCCCCGCCGGTCTGATAGGCCCCGTTGAACAGCTGCACGAAGCGCACGCCCTTCTCCACCAGCCGGCGCGCGAGAATGCAGTTGCGCGCATAGGCCGCCTTGAGGTCCTTGACCGGATTGCCCCCTTGGTCGGCCCCGTACATTTTGAGGATGTGGGCGGGCTCGTTGGTGAGGTCGGACACCTCCGGCACGGAAAGCTGCATGCGGGCGGCCAGCTCATAGCTGGAGATACGGGCGGCCAGTTCGCTGTCACCCGGGAAGCGCTCCAGATGATGGCGGTTGAGGGAGGACAGAAATCGGCGTGTGGCTTTGTCCGAGTCCGGCGTGATACCCGCCGGCCGCGCCAGGTTGCGCACCGGCTGGGAGGCATTGAAATCCGTGCCTTGGAACGAGGCCGGCAGGAAACCGGAGCCCCAGAAATTCCCGGCGGACTGCGGGGCTCCGCGGGGGTCGGGAATGGCCACATAGGCGGGCAGGGTTTCGTTCTCGGTGCCGAGGGCGTAGGTGGTCCACGCTCCCATGCTGGGGAATCCATCCAGCGTGAAGCCGGTGCCCATGAAGTTCTCGCCGGGGCCATGGGTATTGGTTTTTCCAGTGAGCGAGTGGATGAAGCACATCTCGTCCGCCAGCGCGCCCAGATGCGGCACCAGATCGGACACCATCTTGCCCGACTGCCCCCGGGGGTGGAAGGCCCATGGGCTCTGATTCAAATTGCCCTGCTCGCCTTGGAAAGTGACCAGATTCGCCCCGCCCGGCATGGGCTGGCCGTGGCGGCGGATGAGCTCGGGCTTGTACTCGAACGTGTCCACCTGGCTGACCGCGCCGGAGCAGAAGATCATCAGCACCTTTTTGGCTTTGGGCGTGAAGTGGGAACGCCGCGTGCCGTTGGGATCGGCGGGATTGATCACCGGACGGATGGGAACGCCGTTGGCCAGCAGGTTCCCCCGGCTCAGGAGGTGGGTGAGGGCAATGCCGCCCAGACCGGTGGCGGTGTCACGGAGAAAATGGCGTCGGCTGAGCAGCGGATGCATGGGGGAAAAGTCCGGAAAATGGGGTGGAAAAATGGGGTGCCGGCCGTCGCATGCGCTGCGGAGCGGATGGCGGCGGGCATGAAAGGGAAAAACCAGTCAGAAAACGAAGAGGAACTCGCTGGTGTTGAAGAGGGCGCGGCAGAAGGCGGGGAGTCCCCCGCTTTCGATGAAGGCGGTGGAGGCCGATTTTTCAAACCCGTCCGGAGCCCGCCCCCAGAGCAGACGGTAGGCGAGCTCCGCCTGATCGCCGGGCCGGGAGCCGGCCTCAGTTGTCAGGCGGCCGGCGAAGAGATCCGCCTGCTGAAGCACAAAGCGGCTGTTGAAGAGATTGAGCGCCTGCAAGGGGGTATTGGAGCGGCTGCGGCGCGGCATGACCAAGCTGCCATCCGGACAGTCCAAGGAACGGAACACGCCGTCATTGGTCTGCCGGATGCGGGTCTGATAGACCATGCGGCGGAATTCGGAGGGGCTGAATTTCTCCTTGGGGAAATAGTGCATCACGTTCTCATTCTCCACCTCCACCAGATAGAACCCCGGTCCCCCGGCCTCCTGATTGAGGGTGCCGGAAACGGTCAGCATGCTGTCCCGGATGGCCTCCGCCTCCAGGCGGCGGGGTGGAAAGCGCCAGAGCAGCCGGGCATCGGCATCTGTCTTCAGCGCCTCCGCACGCGGGGCGGAGGACTGGCGGAAGGCGGCGGAGCGCAGGATGAGGCGCTGCATGTGCTTCACCGACCAGCCGCTTTTCATGAACTCGTCCGCCATCCAGTCCAGCAGTTCCGGATGGGTGGGGCGCGAGCCGTTGACCCCCAAGTCACTGGGGGTGTCCACGATGCCGCAGCCAAAGATGTAATGCCAGATCCGGTTGACCTGCACGCGGGCGGTCAGCGGGTTGTCGGCGGAGGCCATCCAGTCCCCCAGCCGCAGACGGCGCTGCTGCTCGGGGGTGTCCACGTCCATCCCGGGACCGTTCAGCACGGTCAGGGCTCCCGGAGCCACCACCTCCTTTTTCTGAAGCGGATCACCGCGGTGCAGCCGGAAGGTGGGACCCGGCTGACTGAAGGTTCCAAGCCAGGCGGTGGATCCGCCCTCCAGTCCGGCCACGCGGGACCGGAGTTCCGCCACCTCGGCCTTCAACCGGCGGGCCTCATCCGCCTGCGGGCCGGAAAGCCGGCTGAGTACGCCGTCGGGATCGGCTTTTCCTCCAGCGAATGGCTGGCGGGTTTCCGAACTGGCGACCACGGTCCAGGCGGCGGCGGCGGCGGCGGCGGCGGGGGCGGAGGTTTCCGAGGTTTCCCTGGAGGAGATCACCGGACCGCCGGCGGGCGGTGCCATGACCTCAAAACGGTAGGCGGTGGGAAGGCGGTCAGGGAATTGCTCCGTGCGGTCGCGGCTCCACACGATGCGGTGGATGCGGACGGCGGACGGAAAGGAGATTTTCACCCAGCCGGAGCCCGAAGCGTTTGAAATCCAGCTGCGGTCATTGCCGGTGCGGCCATCGTTGATGTGCTCCTGTTTATGAGCCTCGTAGCCGGGGAGAGTGCCCGAAACCTCCGCCACGGCTCCGGCGGAGGCGAGGGCCACATTGTTGCCGGCCTCATCGTAAATCTCCACTTCATCCACGCAGGGCTCCGCGCCGGTGGAGGCGGTGATGGTGAAACGCACCGCAATGGCCGCAGCCGGCGCGAATTCCTCTACATTCATGCGGTGATTGACCGGAGGCCGCAGGGCGGATGCCCCCCCGCCGGTCAGAGCCGGAGCCGAGGCCATGGTCCGCAGCTCCTCCAGCCGGCCCTCGGTTCCGGCCAGCGTTTTCCGCAGTTCCGCCAGCATTGGCGCCTTGCCGGGATCCGGCCGGGGATGCCAGGGCCGCTCCCCGTGGGTCACTCCCGCAAACACCGCCTGCATGGCGAAATAATCCTTCTGCAGGATGGGATCGAACTTGTGGTTGTGGCAGCGGGCGCAGCCCATGGTCAGCCCCAGAAAGGCGGTGCCCGTGGTGTTCACCATGTCCGCCAGCTCGTCCTCCCGCTGGGCCAGCGAGAGATTGATGTCGGGGCTTTTGACAATGTCATACGGCCCCGCCACCAGAAACCCCGTGGCGGCGTCCGCTCCCAGGGCATCGCCCGCCAGCTGCTCACGGACAAACTGGTTCCACGGCTTGTCGCTGTTGAAGGCATCGATCACATAATCCCGGTAGGGCCAGGCGGTTTTGCGCTCGCGGTTGGTCTCAAAACCGTTGGAGTCGGCGTAGCGCACCACATCCAGCCAGTGGCGCGCCCAGCGCTCGCCATAATGCGGGCTGGCCAGCACTTCATCCACCAACCGCTCCCAGGCGTCCGGGCGGGTGTCGGCCGCAAAAGCCTCCACCTGCTCGGGCGACGGCGGCAGACCGTGCATGACCAGATACAGCCGCCGGATCAGGGTGCGGCGGTCCGCGGGGCCGGAAGGCTCCAGGTGCTGCTCCTGGAGTTTCGCGGCCAGAAACTCATCAATTTCCCCCTGCGCCCAGGCCTTCCCGGTCTGGGGAGCCTCCGGACGCCTGACCGGCTGATAGGACCAGTGGCTGGTAGTGATCTTTTCACCGTTCCCCGCCGGTGCCTTCCCCTCCGCGCCGGGGGCCGGCACTGTTCCGGCGGTGGCCGCCACCAGGCCCAGCACCAAACCCGCGATCGCGGTGGCGCGGCGGGGACCGGTGGAGGAGTGATCGGTTTTCCAGGAACAGCTCATCATGATGGGATTAGATTACGGCCTGCGGGCCCTTTAAACAATTCCCCGATCGGGGGAGGGACTCCCTGCGTCCCCCGAGCGGCCGGCACCGGGTTTTGAAGGCGGGAGGGATAAAATCACAAGCCACCGGACCGTGGGGACGGCTGCCGGCGGCGGCTTGGAATGGGTCAGGCATCAATGCGGACCGCGCGGTAATAACGCTTGGTCTTTCCCGCCTTAGAGTAGACCCGGCTGATTTTCACACCCTTGCCGCGCACGTTTTCCTCCACCGGCACCCAAGCGGTCATATCCTCGGATTCCTGAATGGTGTAGGTTTTGCCATTGGCCGCGTAGAAGCTGAACTCCACCGCGGTCTCGATGACGGCGTTGCCCTCCGGGGTGCTGGCGGGATTCCCGGGATCAAATCCCAGCGCGGTCTCCACGGTGTCGTCGAATCCGTCGCCATCCTTGTCCAGGGTCACTGTAGCGGGACCGTAGAGTTCGATTTCATCAATATCCGTCCCCTCGCCTATCCCCGTGGCGGGAACCAGAATCCGCAGGGCGGTGGCCTGCACTCCGGTGCTGCCCGCCCCTTGGGTGATGGCGAACTGATGCCGGTAAAACGCGGTGAACAGTTCACCGGGCACGGTGTCATCATTGGCCGCGTAGTCCAGCGTGCCGACCGTCTGCCAGCCGGTGGCCGCATCACCGGTGTCGGGCGTGGTGCCATCGGGAAAGGAGACGCGGGTGATCTGCACCGTGTAAATGCCAAGACAGCGGTCCGTGAGCTGCCCCAGAAAAACCTCCTGCGGATCTGTGACGTTATTGCCATTGTCCCGGCCGATGGCGAACGAGGACAGAGTGGTGAGCCCCCCGAGTGAAATGCCCGCAAAGGCATTCGGCGCATTCCCGCCGATCCAGCTGTTGGAGTTGCCGTAGAGCCCGTCGTTCAGGTTGGCAGCGACATGAAAGGGAATGTTCAGCAGCGGGCCGAGATCACTGGAGGTGAAAGCGGCGGCTCCGGCGGCGGTCGCCAGATTGGTGGGCACCGGGGCGGTCTCCTCCTCCGAAAAATGATCAGCTTCATTGCCGTCCCAAGTGAGAGTGAACCCCTCTGAAGCAGTGATCCGCATGTCCGCCCGCGCGGTGAGCGCGGCCAGAGGCAGAAACGGGATACCAATTAAAAAACCAAGGCGGGAGAGTGTTTTCATAGGCTGCAGGAATAAATGGAGATAAGCGGTGGGGCGCGGTCTTCCCTGCCCCGGAACCACCGGAGCAGGGAACGCCCTGCGGATGCAGACTGCCAAATGTCCTTATTGTCCTGCCATCCCCCGTACGGGGGATTTCATTAAAATGACATTTATCAGTTTTTACTCCGCCTGACGCACGGAGCGGTAGAAAAGTTTTGTCTGACCGCGCTTGGAGTACAGCCGGGTGATTTCCCCGCCCAGACCGGGAATATTCATCTCGACCGCATTCCAGTTCTGAAGATCGCTGGAGGACTCAATGGTGTATTTTTTGTTCTTGGCGGCGTAAAAGCTGAATTCGACGGCGGTCTCGATGCCGCTGCGCGACTCCGGGGTGCTGGCAGGGCTTCGGGGGTCGAAGCCCAGTGCGGTCTCCACGGTGTCGTCAAATCCATCGCGGTCAGAATCCGGATTCAGCGTGGACAGCAGGGTGTCGTCGATGGCGAAGGTATCCGTGAATTCAAAAACCCGCACGGTTTCGATAAGCCCGTTGAAGCCGCGGTTGTTGCCGGGCCCGACATTGCCGGCCCCGATGCGGATGCCGGGCGCGGGATCGTAATCGGGGGAGTTGGTGCTGGTGGCCAACAGGCCATCCACATAAAGCTCCCATTTGCCGTTTTTGTGGACGGCGGCCACGTGCTGAAGCTGGCCGGTGCGCACCGGAGCGGCGGCGGCGCTGATCGCCACATTCGACTGATGGATGGCCCAGGCGCCGTTGCCGAAAGTCTGGAGCAGAATACCGTTGGTGCCGCCACCCAGTTCCACCACTGCCAGCTCCTGATTCGGATTCGGAGTGACGTCGATGCGGACAATGGCCTCCACACCCCACTTGGCGATATCGGTGGGATTCACATCCGCCTCCGCACCCTCGAAATACTCTGTGGCGGAAACATTATGGGCACTGTCCGTATTGGCGAAAAGCACCCCCAGAACGCTGCCTGTTGCGGCATAAACCGGGGAGCCGGCCACTGTCAGGTCCAGTTCGCCGGTCGTGTCCACCAGCGTCTCCGCCGCCGGGGAGCCGGCGGTGCCCTTCTCCTCTTCCCCCATCGTCCAGGTGTGCAGCACGGTGATATCCGCTTTCAGCAGTGCCGGAATGCCGGCCATGAGCATGCTCAGGAGAGCGGTGGGGAGAGGATGACTTGGTTTCATAGCGATTTTACTGGCAGGGGGAGGAATGCTGGGATTTAAGAAAGCCGAATGCGTCACAGCCGCGTGTCAGGCAGGAAAAGTCCGGTGCCAGACAGGGCGCATCGTGATTCATGAAGCGTTTGGTGAATATACCCCGTTCGGGGGAGAGACTTAATCATCCATCCGGCAAATTGTTTCACCTTAGCCTGCATGAATTCCCGGTTTGCCACTGCCGCCCTGTTTCTGCTGCTGTTACCGGGAATGCCGGTGTCCGCACAGGCCCGGTTGCCGGGAACCCCTCTGCCCGGCTCCGCCCCGGCATCGGCCCTGCGGGAGCCGGTGCATCCCCGGCGCAATGTGGAGGAATTCCCCGCCGTGCAGGCGCGTCTCCTCCGCTTCACCATCCTGCGGACCAGCGGACAGGAACCCTGCCTGGATGAGCTGGAGGTTTACGGTCCGGACGCGCCGGAGCGGAATCTGGCGCTGGCCAGTGCGGGCACGCGGGCGCGGGCTTCGGGCACCTACCCGGAGTACCGCATCCACGCCTTGGCGCATATCAACGACGGCCTCTACGGCAACGGACACAGCTGGATATCCAATACGGCGGTCGGCAGCTGGGTGGAACTGGAGTTTCCCGCACCGGTGCGCATCAGCCGCGTGGTCTGGAGCCGGGACCGCGAGCGGAAGTTCATCGACCGTCTGGCCACGGAATACCGCATTGAGGTGTCCGAGAGCGCAGCACCGGACGGTGCCGGCAACAGCTCGCGGCAGGTGGCCTCCTCCGCGGACCGCAGGCCACTGCCGCAGGAGGCCATGGGAGCCGGACTCCTGTTCAATGCACCGGGGAATTTTGCGGCGGCTCCCGCCCCGGTGGCTCCGCCGGGCAATGACCGGCCCGCAGCCCGCGATTATCTGCTGCGCATCTGGCAGACCGCCGACGGGCTGCCCTCGAACACCGTCACCTCCCTGCTGCAGACCGGCGATGGCTGGCTGTGGGTGGGCACCACCAATGGGCTGGCCCGCTTTGATGGCCGGCGGTTCACGGCCTTTGGGGAGGATCAGGGACTGCGGAATCTGAATATCACCTGCCTGTTCGAGGACCGGGAGGGCACGCTCTGGGCGGGCACAGAGGGCGGCGGGCTGGCCTTCCGGCGCGGCGGGCGGTTCCATACCCTGCCCACCGGCACCAGTCTGGCCGGCAATACCGTGCTGGCACTGGCCGCGGATGCAGAGGGTGTGCTGTGGATCGCCACGGCGGAGGCCCTGCTGCAATACCGCAGCGGCCATCTGGAGCGGGTTCTGAATAGCCCGGTCACCGGTCTGGCCATGGGGGAGAACGGCCTCTGGCTGCTGCATGAGTCCGTGCTTTCACGCTGGGATGGCGGGAAGCTGGTGAAGGCTCCCGCCAATCTCGATCCGTCCTGCTTCTCCTCCATCAGCGCCCTGGCCGGAGGGAAGGATGGGGCGCTGTGGTTCGGCGGGGCCAATGGGTATATCGGCCGTCTGGCGGGCGGGGCGGTGACCACCTTCGGCGATGGCCATACGGTGCTGACATCCAACACCTGGCAGTTGCTGGCCATTGCCGGCGGTGATTTGTGGATCGGCACCTCCTCCAGCGGGCTGGCCCGGCTGCGGGGACATGATCTGCTGCCGCTGACCACGGATGACGGCCTGCCCTCCAACTGTGTGCGCGCCCTGTGTCAGGACCGCACGGGCAATCTGTGAGCCGGGACGGCGGGCGGAGGGCTGGTCCGGCTCCGGCCCCGGCGCATCCAGGCTCTGACCACGCACGATGGGCTGTCCCACAATGCGATCATGGCGTTGGCGGAGGACGCGCAGGGATCCGTCTGGATCGGCACCGACGGAGGCGGACTGAACTGCTGGAGGGATGGCAAGGCGGTGCCGGACACCCCCAGCTATGTTCTGGACAATCAGACGGTCTCCGCTCTGGCGCTGCCGGCGGATGGATCGCTCTGGCTGGGCACCGCCGGCGGGGGAGTGTTCCACATCGATAAAGGGAAGGTCTCGCATCTCACCACCGCGCAGGGGCTGCCGGGCCTCATGGTCACCTCCCTGTGCGGGGATTCCAAAGGACGGCTGTGGATCGGCACTCTGGACGGCGGTCCAGCCTGCCTGGACGGCACCCGCATCACCCGGCCGCCGGCCATCGCGGCGCTGGCGCACCAGCCGGTGACCGGCATTTTGGAGGATGCCGCCGGCGGTCTGTGGTTTGGCACCAAGGGCCAGGGGCTGGCCCGTCTGGATGCCGGCACCGGCACCTTGGTCTGGTGGACACGTTCCGAGGGACTGGCCAGCGGCTTCATCCGGACCCTGCACGAGGCCCCGGCGGGCACGGTGTGGGCGGGCACCAATGGCGGCCTGACCCGTTGGCGGAATGGCCGGCTTTTCAATTTCACAGGCCGCCACGGCCTGCCGAATGTGGTGGTTTCCCAGATTCTGGATGATGGCGCGGACAATCTGTGGCTGGGCACGAGCGGGGGGGTGCTGCGAGTTTCCCTGGATTCCTTTGAGGCTGTGGCGTCGGGCCGGCATGACCGGCTGCAAATCCTGGCGCTGGGCACGGAAAACGGTCTGCCCAGCCTGGAATGCACCGGCGGCAGCCAGCCGGCAGGCCTGCGCACCCGCGATGGACGGCTCTGCTTTGGCACCGTGGGCGGGCTGGCGGTGATCCAGCCCCGGGACTTTCAGGGACCTTCGGAATTCCCGCCGGTGGTCATCGAATCCTGGACCTCCGGCTCCGCCACAGTCCGGCTGGAGCGCGGAGGAGGGACCGGTCCGCTTGAAGTGCCGCCGGGAACGGCGCGGCTGGGATTTGAATTCACTGCCCTGTCACCGGGCTCCCCGGAGCGCATCCGCTTCCGCTACCGGCTGGCGGGACTTGAGGAGTCCTGGGTGCAGGCGGAGCCGGGAGCGGAGCGCACCGCCACCTACACCCAGCCGGCACCGGGAAGTTATGTGTTCGAAGTGATGGCCAGCGCGGACAATGGCCCTTGGAGCGGTGTTCCCGCCCGGATCCCGCTGCGGGTGCTGGCTCCATGGTGGCGGCAGCCGTGGGCGGCGGCGGCGGGGGTGCTGCTGGCCGTGGCGTCGGTGGCCGGGCTGGCCCGTGCGCTGACCCGCCGCCGTCTCCAACGGCGTCTGCGGGAGGTGGAGCGCCAGTTTACCTTGGAGCGGGAGCGGTCGCGGATCGCCCGCGATATCCACGACGATCTGGGGGCCAATCTCACCCAGATCAGCCTGCTCAGCGCCTTGGGGCAGGAGCAGCGGCACGAGCCGGAAAAGGCCCGCGCTCAATTCGCCGCCATCGCGGCCACCTCCGGCGAGCTGGTGCAGGCCATGGACGCCATTGTGTGGGCGGTGAACCCCAGTCAGGATACCCTCGAAAGCCTGGCCCGCTACCTGGTGCGGTTCGCAGGCGATTTTTTTGAACACACCCAAGTCCGCCTGCGGCTGGATGTGCCGCCCCAGCTCCCCCGCGCAGACCTGTCCTCGGAGGTGCGGCACAATCTCTTCCTCGCCGCCAAGGAGGCGCTCCACAATGCCTTGCACCATGCCGGAGCCGGGGAGGTGCGGTTGAGCCTTTCCGTGGAGGGCCGCACACCTGACATCACCACCACCGCAGGCCGCAATGCCCATGGAGTGCCGGGAGGCCTGATGGTGGAAATTGAGGACGATGGCTGTGGCTTCACCCCCGAACGGGTGGCGGATCAAGGAGGCAACGGGCTCGGAAACATGCACCACCGGCTGACAGAGTGCGGCGGCGGCTGCGTGATTGACTCCATTCCCGGACGCGGCACCCGCGTCCAACTCCGCATCCCCCTGTGCCTGACGCCTCCCCAGCCCCGGGTTACCCATCCGGCTTCCCTGCGTCCTGTTCCATGAATCCTCCGCCCATCCGCGTCGCCCTTGTGGAGGACAATGCCCGGCTCCGCGAGCAGTTGTCGGATTTCATCGCGGCCTCAGACGGCTTTGCCTGTGTGGCGGCCTTCCCCACCGCCGAGGCCGCCCTCCAGGGGCTGCCCAAAACCGCTCCGGATGTGGTCCTCATGGACATCGAACTGCCCAAAATGTCGGGCGTGGACTGCGTGGCCCGCCTCCGGGAACTGATGCCGGAGGTCAGCGTGGTCATGCTGACCGTTTACGACAACAGCTCCCACATCTTCAAAGCCTTGGAGAACGGGGCCAGCGGCTATCTTCTCAAACGCACGCCTCCCGTGGAGCTGCTGCGCTCCATCGCCGATGTGTGCCACGGCGGTGCGCCCATGAACAGCCACATCGCCCGCCTCGTGGTCCAGTCCTTCCACCGGCGCGGCGCCTCGCCCCGGCCCACGGAGAACCTGACTCCCCGCGAGGAGGAGATCCTCCGCCTCGTCGCCAAAGGCTTCATCAACAAGGAAATCGCCGAGGAGCTCGGCATCGCCCTCGAAACCGTGCGCCAGCACCTGAAGAACTGCTATTCCAAGCTCCACGTCCGCACCCGCACCGAAGCCGCCATGCGGCTGCTGTCGTGAAGGATCCACCTGATTTTCGAATTTTACAATTCCACGCAACTTAAAAGCAAGTTGAGTGAGATCGTAAAGTCACGAAATCACAGTCAAAGTTTTCGCGGAGGAAATTACTGCAGCCCGGGGCAAAATTGTCCAGTCCAGTGAGCTGGAAACCGCGGGGCGTGTCCCGGACCCGGATTCAGCAACTGGCTGCTTGGACCACCACCGTCCTGCGCCAAGGCACCCGCGGCGAAGTACGGGTCGAATATATTCATGAGCGCGTTTATTTATAGGATGGCAAAAGGGAGCAGCCCCGTCTGTGGCATCCCATCGCCCGGCGCGCGCTGGACAAAAACGGCCAGTCGGAGGAGATCTCATGGACCTTGAGCAACGCGCCTGCGGACACTCCCGCCGTGCGCCTGGTGCGCATGGCCTGCAGGCCGATGGCCGATGGCCGATGTGAGCGATTACGGCCCGGACCATCTGCCTTACCGGGTGGCGGACAACAAGGAGTCCACCATGCGCTCCCCGGGCTCGTGGCTGGCCGCGATTTCCTGCCTGGCGTTTGTGATGGAGGGCACCACGGGCAATATCGAATCGTTCAAACAGATGGAGCTGCGCAACCACAACAGCCGGATCCTATTTCTCCCGCTCGAAGGCGAGGATCATTTCAGCGGTCTGCAGAAAACGTCCAAAATCCTGGCGAAACTCATCCTTGCCGATAATGGCCTCAACGTAAATCTGCCCGTGAAAGGGCATCTTCCGCGGATGCCTTACGGGCGCTGACACGCGGCATTTCGGGGGCTCCTGGCTGGAGGCGTTTTTCCTGACTCGCTGGAGCCAATCCGCGTGGCATTCAGGAACTCCAGGCAATCCCATCTGGAAATGGATTGCCGCTGGAGCTCATGGATGCCCCGCTCCACGGCGGGACACAAGGCCCATGGGACGACGGGTTCAGCGCATCTGCCAGTTATCAGCCACAAGGTCCTTGATCGTCACATACCACCCGGTTTTTTCATCGCCGCTCCATTCCAGCGCCAGCACGACAAAGGATTCCACGTCCCATTCCGCTCCGCCTTTGGCGGCGATTTTGTTCTGAAAGTTGGGGTTGCTGAGGTCGGCCCAGACAAACCAGGACTCGTCGCGCATGGGCGACTCCACACCGAAGGCCTGCCGGGCGGTGCCCTGCCCCGGCACCGCCGGGCCGAAGTAGTGACGGCGGCGCAGCACCACGCGGAACTCGCCGGGCTTGTGGCCCGGGTTCTCAAAAAACTCCCTCAGCCGCTGCTCGTAGCTCTCCAGAAAGGGAACCCAGTCCACCCGGAAAGATCCATCCTCACTTTCCTCGACTGCCGTGGGGATGTCCGCCGGATAACCCTGGACCCGCACGCGGAATCCAAAATACCCACGCGCGGTGCCCGGGATGGTGCCTGAATCCAGCAGGGAAATGCCCTCGACCGGAACAGGACCATCGGGACGGTCCTTGAAATGCACGGCCATGGATTCCTTCAGGCCTTTGACACTCAGGGCATACTTAATCCGCTCCTGCCAGCCTTCAGCGGCGAGAAACTCCTCCAGCACCTGCCGCGCCTGTCCCAGTTTGGTGGAAGGAATCACCGAGGCCCTGGGCACTCTGCCCGCAGTTGCAGCGGGGGCCGGGGCCGGCGCGGGAGGACTGACAGGTGCCGCACCGGAGGGCATCACTGTGCCCTGAACTGCGCTGGAAACCGCGGCGGGAGAGTTTGCCGGAACGGCGGGAGCCGATGGTTTGCCAGTGTCCGCCCGGCCTGGCGCTGAGGTGGATGCGGTCGATGAAGCTCCCTTCTTTGTGGCTGCGGATGGGCTTCCGCTTTCCGGCGCTGCCGGAAAGGGTATCAGCCCAAAATGAAAAGCCGCCGCCACGCCGCCGGCCAGAACCGCCAGCACGGCAGCGGCTTTCCAGAAACCAGGGCGTTTTTCCTGGGTTCCGGCTTTTTCCGGATTCGCCTTGGAATTTCCCGATATTGGAGCCGCCATTGTCTCCGGTTTTGGGGAAGGAGTCTCAACTGGGGCAGGTGCCAGGAAAGCCACTGCCGCTGGTGGTGCTGATGCCACCAGTTTTGGTGCCTCCTTAAGTTTGGGCGGCAGACCTGCGCCGGATTTCACTTCCTTGGCCGGTTCCGGTGCGGGCTTCACTCCTTTCCCCATTTCAGACGTGGATTTGGGTTTGGATTCAATTTCCGGTCCCCACCGCAGTTCCGGCTCCCCACTGTCCCATTGAAACTCCGGCAGCGCCGCCGCTCCCTCCGATGGCGTCGTGGGCGGCCCGGATTTGCCCTCCTGCCCGGCGGTTTTGCTGGAATCCGCACCGGCTTTCACCGAAATCCACGGCGGGGAGAGTTCCGCCGGGGAGGTTGGTGCCGGCAAGGGGTTTTCAGCCGGGGCTTTGGGTTCCGGCGGCATCAATGGCAACCCGCATGCCGGGCAGGAAGCGGCGCGGGCGGCATTTTCCAGCGGGGTGTGACAGCGGGGGCAGACGGTGCGCACAATTTCACTCATAGAGGGGACGGGAGGGCAGTGCCATAAGGACGCTTTCCGCCTCCCCCTGCGGATTCTCAATCCCGATTTGCCTGCTGCCTCCGTTTCAGAAAACGCAGAATTCCCAGCGCCAGCGGCACCGCCAGCAGGCTGCCGGTGATATCCGCCATCCAGTCGTAAACATCCAGACCCGAGCGTCCGGGGGTGAAGCTCTGATGCCATTCATCAAACCACCCCACTGCCGCGCCGGTCAGCACCACCAGCAGCGCCGATCCGCCCACACTGGCTTGGCGCACGGGCTCCGGAGCCGGATAGGAAATGACAGCAGCCACCCCTCCTGAATGGGGTTTCCGCGGAAACAACTGCCACAGGGCCAGCACCGCGCCGCCGAGAGCGAAAAACACCGCGTGCTCAACCTTGTCGATATGCCGCACATGGATCTCCGGACCCGGATGGCGCATGGAGGAAAGCACGAACAGCGTCAGAAACCAGCCTATCCAGAGAGTCAGCCAGAACCCGCGGCTGCGCAGAATGGGAAACCGTGGAGCCGGCGTCATGCAGAGGGGATAAGGGAGGTATCAGCGCGGACCGTTGTGGAGCTCCGACTCCAGCCGCTCGCTGAGCCACTGCTTGATCATGCTCTGGTAGTTCAAATACCGGGAGCGGGCCAGGCGCTTGATGCGGGCCAGCATCCGGGGATCGAAGCGCAGGGTGATGGTGGTGCTCTCCCGCACATCCGGGCGGTGCAGGGCGCTGTTCATCAGCCGGGCATCCAGCTGATGGACCGCCCAGAACTCGGCTTCCTCCGTCTCGTCGGCAAATACGGGAACCTCCCGCCATGACATTATTTTTTTCATTCGTCAGGATCAGAGAAACTCCGTGTTTTTGCGTTCGTAAAAGCTTTTCTCGTCGGGGGTCATCGCCCGCGCGAAAATCACCCGGTATTTTTTCCCGTCGGTCCAGAAGACACTGAAAATCGACTGGTTGCCCACCGTTTTGCCAAGGCAGAAATAACGGGTTCCGTTCTCGTCCCCGGTTTCCGGCAGCAGACGCAGGGAGAATGGATCCTCAAAGGATTCCTCGATTTCCCGGGGGGGAATGAGCTTCAGGTCAAAGGGGGCATCAAGCCAGTCAAAATCCATCGCGTGGGGGACAGCAGAATTGGGGGAAAGAACGGGGTGGCGGACAGCCGCTTAAACGGGCAGCCTCGAACCATCCTTGCGGCGCTGGATCAGTTCGATTTCATAACCTTCCGGCGCATCGACAAAGGCGAACACCGAGCCGGAGGAGGACTCGGTGGGACCGTCGGACAGTGGATAGCCCTTGGAGGCCGCATGTTTGGCGAAAGCGTCAAGATCCTCCACCTCGAACGCCAGATGCGTCAGATCCGGTCCCACCACCACCGGGCCGCTGCCGTCGTACTGGCAGATTTCGATCAGTTCCTCGCTGCCGGGAGTCTCCAGAAAAACCAGTTCCGAGCCGCGGGGGGACTTGTGGCGGCGCACTTCCTTCAGTCCCAGCACTTCGGTGTAAAACTGAACGGTCCGGGCAAGGTCGGCCACACGGTAGCGGGTATGGAGCAGTCGGGTAACCATATTTAACAATCAGAATCGAGGAAGGCCTGCGGCAATCCGAGGGGAGAGCAAAGTCCATGCTTCAACCGGACAGGCAACCCCTTTTATCCCCAATTGTGCCCGCTGACCCCAGTGCCGCGCAAACCTGTCCCCGGAACTGAGATACACGGAAATGAAACACGGTTGACGTCCCCGGCGGCCTCCCTTTATGAACTAACGTGCCCGCAAATCCCTCCCAGAGCCGTTCCGCCGACCGCTACCGCCCCTGTGTGGCGGCGGTGCTGCAGAATGACGCCGGCATGATTCTGATCTGCGAGCGTCTGGACTTCGCCGACAGCTGGCAGTTCCCCCAGGGCGGTATCGATTCCGGGGAATCCCCCCGCGAGGCGTTGGTCCGGGAACTGATGGAGGAGATTTCCCTGCCGCCCGACGGGTATGAAATCCTGGGCGAAAAAGTGGGCTACAAATACCACTTCCCCGACCGCCAGCGCCGGCGCGGAAAATTCGTGGGCCAGGAGCAGGTTTATTTTCTCTGCCGGTTCACAGGGCCGGAATCCCTTCTGAATCTGGAGACCGAGCATCCGGAATTCCGCCGCTGGAAATGGATTCTGCCACACGAGTTCGACCTCCGCTGGCTGCCCGACTTCAAGCGGGAGGTGTATCAGCAGGTGCTGCGGGACTTTTTTGAAGTGGAGCCGCACTGAGGGCCGGCGCGCGGTGTTCCCGCAGCAGGTCCGGCCGCATGGCCTGAGTGCGCCGCAGACTCTGGCCGGCTTTCCATTTGGCGATGTTGGCGTGGTGGCCGCTGAGCAGGATGTCCGGGACCTTCAGGCCGCGGAATTCGACCGGCTTGGTGTAGCAGGGTGCCTCCAGCAGCCCTGTGGCGGCGGAGAAGGACTCCTCCTGGGAGGAGCGCTCATCCCCCAGCACACCGGGCAGCAGCCGGATGACAGCATCGGTAAGGATCGTGGCCGCAATGGCTCCGTTGGTCAGCACGTAGTCGCCCAGAGAGATCTCGTCATGCACCAGCGTCTCCACCACGCGGTGGTCGATGCCCTCGTAGTGGCCGCAGAGAATGATCAGATGCCGGCAGGCGGTGTAGCTTTCCACCACCCGCTGGTCCAGCCGTCGTCCCTGGGGGGTCATCAGCACCACGCGGCTGTCCGGCGTGGCCAGCGCCTCCACGGCGGCGAACAGCGGCGCGCACTGCATCACCATGCCCTGCCCGCCCCCGTAGGGCGTATCGTCCACCCGGCGGTGGCGGTCGGTGCTCCACTGGCGCAGGTCATGCACTCCCAGCTCCCACAGCCCCCGTTCCATGGCCTTGCCCAGGATGCTTCCCATCAGCGGGGCACGGCACATTTCCGGAAACAGGGTAATGATATCGACTTTCATCTCAAAGCCTCACAGCAGGCAGCGGCAGGGACCGGACGCAATGGGAAAGCCTGCATCGGTTCCACAGAGGCCTTTTGTTCATTTTTCCGCAATAAAAGCCCGGCCTCTGGTCTGATCCTGGCTTGACGCCGGGGGGCGTATCTTCCTAAAACGTCACTGGCTTTTAAAAGACGGCACCCGCCGCCCGGCGGCAGCCGTCCCTCCCCGTGACGGCTGACGGTGCCTCTCTTCATTTTCCTATCTTCCGAAGAATTTTCCGCCCCCCTTATGAAAATCCGTTTTTCCGCCCCCGCCGCGCTGTGGATGGCCGCCACCGCCGCCTGGGCCGCCCCCACCATCGCCAATCTGCCGGCGAACAACTTCACACCGGTCACCGCCAGCGCGGGAGTGCGGGTCACCGCCTACACAGGGGTGCCGCCGGCGGTGACACTTTACTACGGCCCTACGGACGGGGGTGCCGACACCGCGTCATGGGCGGGTTCCGTCAGCCTGGGCACGGTGCGGTTTTCAGCCACCGGCAACATGACCGGCCTTACGCCGGGCACCACTTATTTTTACCGCGCGTATGCCACCCACTCCACCGGCAATGCCTGGGCGGAGGGGACCGGAACCTTCACCACGCCGGTTGTCTCCGCTCCGGTTGTGGTGACCCGTGAAGCCTCCGGCATCGGACTCAATGCCGCCACCGTCAACTATGAGGTCACCTCCACGGGCGATGAGACGCCGGCGGTCACTCTCTATTACGGCCCCGCCGACGGCGGCACCAACGCCGCCGCCTGGGCCGGAAAGGTTTCCGCCGGTGCCGTGGCCGGGCGCGGCACCGCCGCCCTGTCCGGTCTGACGGCCAACACCGTCTATTACTACCGCGCCCAGGCTTCGAATTCCGCCGGCAGCGTGTGGGCTCCTGGCAGCGCCAGTTTCACCACCGCCGGCGTCACGCCGCCGGCGGTGGACACCGTGGCCCCCACCCATGTCCGCCCGACTACGGCCACGCTGAACGGGGAGGTCACCGCCGCCGGCAATGCCTCGCCGCAGACCACCTTTTACTGGGGCTCCACCGACGGCGGCACCGATGCCGCCACTTGGCAGCACACCGCCCCGGCAGGTGTCTCCAGCGGCGCTTTTTCCCGCGTGCTGACCGGGCTCACGCCGGGCAGTCCCTTGTTTTACCGCGCCTTTGCGCAGAACGCCGCCGGCGGTGTCTGGGCTCCCAAAAGCCAGGCTTTTGCCACCATGCAGGCCGAGGCTCCGCCCAGCGTGATCATCAACGAGGTCCACTATGACCCGCTGGATGCCACCAAAAGCCAGGAGTTCGTGGAGCTTTACAATCCCACCGCCGCCGATGTGGACCTCGCGGGCTGGAAAATCACGGATGCCGTGGAGTTCACCTTTCCCCCCGGCACCGTGATTCCCGCCGGGGGATACTTCTGTGCGGTCCAAAGCCTGGCCGCCTGGCCGGCAGTGGTGAACAAGGCCGGGCCCTTCACCGGCAAGCTGAGCAACCAAGGTGAAATCATTGAGCTGCGCAATGCCGCCAACCAGCTGGTGAATGCGGTGGACTACGGGGCAGGCTTTCCGTGGCCGACCGCCTCCAACGGCCTCGGTCCCTCCATGGAACTGCTGCATCCCAATCTGGACAATGGGCTCGGAGGCTCCTGGCGGCGGTCCGTCACCAACGCCCCCACTCCGGGGGCCGCCAACTCCGTGCTGCTGACCAATGCCTCCCTGGCCCCGCCGGCCATCCGCGGTGTGAAACACGTCCCGGAAGCCCCTGTCTCCGGCGTGCCCGTCGCCGTCAGTGCCACCGTGACCGATCCCGACGGCGTGGGAAGTGTGGTCCTGCGCTATCAGATAGTGGATCCCGGAGCCTACATCCGGAGAACCGACGCCGCCTTCACCAACGCTGCCAACTGGACGGAGCTGCCCATGGTGGATGATGGCACCAGCGGGGATGCGACCGCCGGGGATTCCATCTATACGGTGACCATCCCCGCGGAGGTGCAGACCCACCGCCGTCTCGTGCGTTACCAGATTACCATCACCGACGCCACCGGCACCCCTCCGGAGGTGCCGGGGAATTCCGTGCGCGTGCCCTACGCCGATGATGAGCAGCCGAACTTCGCCTACTTCGTTTACAACGGCGTGCCCGCCTGGAGCGGTGCCATGCGGCCCGTGGCCTTCTCAGGGAATGCGGCCACGCCCATCCAGGAATATTCACCGGATGTCCTGAACTCCATCGAGCCTTGGCATCTCATCGCCAATGAGGCCAATATCATCAGCTGCCAGTACGGCGGTTCCGACGGGGTCAAATTTTTAGGCACACTGGTTTACCGGGGCAAGGTCTACGACCACATCACCTACAACGTGCGCGGCATTGGCTCCACCTATGTCAGCGGCAAAAACAAATGGGGGCTCAAATTCAACCGCGCCCGTGATTTCCAGGCTTATGACAACTGGGGGCGTCCCTATGCGGAAACTTGGAATTCCCTGGGGCTGAACGCCTGCGCCTCCCCATGGGCGTCCGTGCACCGGGGGGCCGCCGGCCTGGATGAGGCCGCGCCTTACCGGCTTTATGAACTGGCGGGCGTGCCGTCCCTGCGCACCAGCTACGTCCACTGGCGTGTCATCCGCCGCGGGGCGGAGGTCAATGACGCCACCAAAACCGTCACCGGCGATCCCATGGGGGCCAATATCCGGGGCCAGTATTCGGGGGATCTCTGGGGGCTCTATCTCGCCTTGGAGCCCACGGAGGGGAATTTCCTGGATGAGCGGGGCTTGGAGGACGGGAATATTTACGCCATCGAGGGCGAGGCCGGCGATAAAAAGCACCAGGGCAGCACCCAGCCCGCCACCAGCGCCGACTGGACCACCTTCAACAACGCCGTGAAAGCCACGGGAGCCAGCGCCCGGAACGAGCAGTGGTTCCGCGACAACATGGACCTGCCGGCGCTTTACACCTTTCTGGCTCTGAACCGTCTGACTGGAAACACGGATGTGCGGCCCGGGGACAACTACCGGTATTACCACCGCCCCTCGGACAACCGCTGGGTCATCATGCCCTACGATCTCGACATGATGTTTATCCCCGCCCACCACTGGGGCGGAACCATGGACAACGTGGTGGTCGCTGGCCAGCCCAACAGTATCCGCGCCATCATGCGCTGGCCTGCCTTGGCTTTGGAATACCGGAACCGGTGCCGGGAGCTGCTCAGCCTTGTGGCTTCGGACGCGGCACCCGCCGGAGGGCAGTTCGGCCAGCTGATGAATGAATATGCCCGCATGGTGAACCCCCCGGGCCAGCCACTCACCTGGGCGGACTTGGATGCCGCCCTGTGGAATCTCCACCCCCGATCCCAGGGCAGCGGTGCCAACTCGGGCCAGTCCAGCCACCGGGGCAACTTCTTCCGCGCTTCCTATCTGGACGGCGGCCGCGGCGGCCTCGCCGGCACTGTGGCCACCGGCACTTGGATTCGCTCCCTGCCGGATCCCGACAATGACAAGTTCAGTGATCACGAGGGTCTGACCCAGTGGTTCATCAACTTCTCCACCAATTCCTGGCCCGGCGGAGCCACCGACTGGGTGCGCAAGGCCACCAACAGCTCCGGCGGCGGCACGGACAATGACGTCAACCGCCAGAAGGGATACGGCTACAAATACCTGGAGTGGGAATCCATCTACGGCGGCTACGCCAATGCCAATGTGAACCCCGCCGCCACCCTGGCCGATTTGGCGTTTCCGCTGACGCCGGTCATCCTCAGCAGCGGGGCTCCCGGTTTCCCCGCCAACGATCTGCGCTTCACCAGCTCCGGCTTTGAGGATCCGCAGGGACCGGACACCGCCGCCGCCGTGCAGTGGCGTCTGGGCGAAATCTCCGCACCCGGCATTCCCGGTTATGATCCCGGCCAGCCCGCCATCTATGAAATTGAGGAGGTGTGGAACTCCGGGGAAATCGCCTTGGCTTCGCCGGTTCCCGCCGAAATCCGCGTCCCCGCCAGCGCTGTCCGCGGAGGCCGCACCTACCGCGCCCGCGTCCGCCATAAGGACAGCACCGGACGCTGGTCCTTCTGGTCCGCGCCTGTGCAGTTCATTGCCGGCAGTGTGAACACGGATGCCCTGGCCAGCGCCCTGCGCATCACGGAGATTAATTACAACCCCGCCGCCCCCACGGCGGCGGAAACCGCCAATGCGGGCTGGAATCCCCTGTGGAATGCCCAGCAGTTCGAATTCATCGAGCTGACCAACATCAGCCCTCAGGCGGTCGATTTGACGGATGTGAGGTTCACCAAGGGCATCGATTACGATTTCCCCTCCGGCTTCCAGCTTGCCGCCGGAGCCCGCGTGGTGGTCTGCAAGAATCGCGATGCCTTCGCCATCCGATACGGCGGCGCAGTGCCAGTGGCTCCCGGCTCCTACGATCCGGACAGTCTCAGCAACAGCGGCGAGGAGCTCAAGCTCAGCTACGGTGCCGGCACCGCTATTTTTGAATTCGCTTACGGCACGCAGACTCCCTGGCCCTCCAGTGCCGATGGCGGCGGAGCCAGCCTGGTGCTCATCCAGCCCGAAAAACCCCGACTGGATCACGGAGACGCCTTTGAATGGCGCGCCAGTCGGACAGCCTATGGCTCGCCGGGCGGCGACGACCGCACCTCCTGGGTGGAATGGGCCGCGGGGTATCCCGGCATTGGCGGCATGACGGCGGATGATGACCGGGACGGCTTGGTCAATCTGATGGAGTTCACCCTTGGCACCCACCCGCTTCAGCCCTCCTACAATGCCCTGCCCTCCGCCGGTCTGGACAACGGCCTGCCGGTCTTCACCAGCACTTACAATCCCTGGGCCTCCGGTGCGCTGCGGACGATGGAGTTCTCGTACGATCTCAGCAACTGGGCCGGCTCCGGACCGCCCATCAGCCGCGTCGTCAACGCCGACGGCACGTTCACGGACACTTGGCGCTCGCCCTCGCCTGCCGGATCCTCCGCTCCCGCCCGCCATTTCGCGCGGCTGAAGGTGACGGCTTTCTGAGGTCAAGGTAACGCCAGGATGATACGGGATATGACGCTGACACCGCCTAGGTTGGGAAACCATCAGCCGACGACTGCGCGCCGATTGGCAAACCAGTAATCCAGTCAGCCCCACACAGCTTGAGCATGACCAGCACCATGAAAACTTTATCGGCACTTATCATTCAACAGAACCTGAGCCCTGCCGGACAGCCAATATCATCCGATGGGTGGCGGTTGATGGACCAGATCCGCACTGAAGGGTGCATAGTCCTTGTAAAACTGGATGGGGAGAGAACCAAGGATTGCTGGACCGTGGTGATCGAGGGCGGCCCCCTTGGTAAGTGCTTTTTTCACAAAGATGGAGATGACCCGGAAGCTATGATCCGGGAAGGAGTTAATTTTTACGACAGCCTGATCTGGAGTGCTGGAGGAGGCCAAAAGCCTGCGGCTCCCGAATCGCCACATGCCTGAACTCTTTGGCATAAGTTTTACACCAGCGATTTTCCAACCCCTCGTCGCAGTGGTCCGGTGCTGGAACTCCGGAGGCGTGGTCACAACGGAGGGGCTGAAATCATGGGTTGATAAAGTTGGGGATTTTGACAGTTTTCAGGGTATGACCCGGCTCACCATCGAGATCGAAGCTGAACAGCATCGGCAGATTAAAACTCTGGCGACTTTTGCCGGCATGACGATCAAGGAATTCATCCTTTCCAAGACTCTGGCTCCTTCGGATAACCGCTCCCTGCGGACACAGGACACGACCGCCCGTTTATTAGGATCGCCTAAGAACGCCAAACGGCTTCGTGAGGCCATCGCCGCCAAAACCCCGGAGCATCTGGTGTTCGAAACCGCCGAGGATTTGAAGCGTGCGCTTGGAATTTAGAGAGCGGGCCTTTGAGGATCTGCAGTATTGGGTTCAAATGAATCCCAAACTGGCCAGGCGGCTACTGCGGTTGATTGAGGTGGCCAAGCGGGATCCGTTTGGCGGAGCTGGGAAACCAGAGCCATTGCGGGGTGAACTTTCCGGATGGTGGTCCAAGCGGATTGATCAGGAGCACAGGCTGATCTATCGGGTGGACGGAGACAGTCTGATCGTGGCTCAAGCGAAAGGACATTACGATGACTGATATGAGTCATGTTTTCGGAGGGATCAGCCACTTTCGGCTATGACGCAGCGCTTGAAATTCCCCGCATAATTGGTATTTTTTTCTCTCATGAAGACCGCGAACGTAGCTGATTTGAGAAACAACTTCGCCGTGATCGCCGCGTGGATCGCCGATGGTGAAACCGTGTCGATTCAGAAACGCGGCAAACCTTTCGCCAAGCTGGTTCCCGCGAACGAGGGCGTGGAGCGGCCTATGCCGAAGATCGATTTTGCCGGGCGTTTGCGGAAAATATGGGGAGACCGGGTGTTTTCGGATATGGAAGTGGCGGCCATGCGGGCTGCTGAGCTGGAAGGGGAGGAAGGCTGATGGTTTTCCCGGACACATCATTCCTCTGTGGTCTCTATGTCCCACAGAGCACTTCAGCCCGGGCCATCGCCTTTATGAGCCGCCAGCCGACGGCTCTGGAGGTGTCCTCGCTGCTGTTTTACGAGTTTCGGCAATCCGTGCAGTTTCAGGTCTTCCGTTACTCAAAGGACCACACCCAAGGCTATTCCCTAGCTGTGGCACAGTCCGCTCTGGCTGCATTGCAATCGGACGTAAAGGCGGGGGCTTTGCATTTGGCGGCTGTTGATTGGGCGGACGTGCATCAGCATGCCGAGCGCCTGAGCCTGCAGCATACCCGCAGTGGCGGACATCGCACGGTGGATATTCTGCATGTGGCGACTGCCCTGCATCTGGGAGCCACGGAGTTCCTGACGTTTGACTCCAATCAGAAGAAACTCGCCAAAGCAGAAGGGCTGTCAGTGCCAGTATGATGGAAACGATGCCACGACTGTGATGGCCGCGACTCTTCCTGCCGGACTTCGGTTGACTTACGACCAGGCCGGCGGAGACATGTTTGCGGCATGACCGCGAAAGTGCCTCCACTCCTGCAGCAAAAGAGCGAAGCTTGAATCCTATGGAGCTTCCCGCCCGCCGGCCCGGTCGGATCTGTTCAGGGCACTTCAGGCTCCAGCAGCTTGGTCAGGTGCGCCAGTTGGGCTTCCGGCTCACTGCCGTCCGCCTGAACGAGCGGCAGAAAATGGATCCTGACCACTGAAAAAGGCTTGGGAATAAACAACCGGTCCCACGACTTCAGCCGCCATGCTTTGGCATACTCAATCCGGACGGGAAGGATGGGTGCCCGGCTTACACGGGAGATTTGGACAATTCCGGGATGCATCCGGTACACCGGGCCACGCGGGCCATCAGGCGTGATGCCCACATAGTGGTGCTGCCGCAGCAGGCGGCAGCATTCCATCAGCGCCCGGCCGCCCCGCTTTGATGAGGAGCCTCGCACCGCGCCCAGTCCGAACTGCCGCATCAGCGCCGCCAGCATGGCACCGTCCCGGCTGGCGCTGGTCAGCACCGTGGCCTTTTGGAATTTCCGGATATAACGGGTATAAATCCATGGCACCACCAGCATGCGGTTGTGCCAGAACATCCAGATCGCCCCCCCATCCAGCTTCCTGCCCAGCACCCCGGCCTCATCCGTCATCCTCAGCCGCAGCGTTGCCGCCAGCAGGCGGATCAGATTGCCGGCCAGCCAGCCGGCCATTCTGGCCTTGAGAGTGGTGTCCGGTTGGGTTTCAGCGGGTTTCAGCATAGGAAGGACCGGTTATCCCGGCGGGATGGACAAAAGCTCCGGCAGCCTTGGACGCATTGGACAGCCACGGCCATTCCGATGCGGAAAGAGTTGCGGGTTTCAGGCCGGATCCGTGGTTATGGAGAAAAGGCCATCCTGCAACCGTCATCGGCGTGGAATGGCAGCCAAGGCCCGGCATCCATCCGGGAAGCCGGCACCGGGCATGTTTGCAGGCTAGAGCCAGCCTTCGGATTTCAGGGAGCGTGTCAACCCCATCTGCCGCTCCAGCTGGGCGGCATAAAGGTCCGCCAGAGCGGGATTGGGCAAGGCGCGGGTGGTTTCATCCAGCGACACGAGACGCGCGGTGATGTCCGCCAGGGTCAGCTGCTGTCCCGCCTCACTCACCGCCACATACGCCGCCTGCAGGGCCGCGCCCAGTCCGGCTCCCTCCGCCGTGGCCAGGCTGACCACCGGCACGCCGAACACATCCGCCACCACCTGACGCCAGCCCGCACTGCGGCTGCCGCCGCCGGTCAGGCGGATTTCGGTGGGCACCACGCCGAGATCCCTGAACCGCTTCAGGCCGTAGGCCAGTCCGGTGGTCACGCCCTCCACCGCGGCGCGGGCCAGATGCGCCGAAGTGAAGTTGTCCGTGCGCAGGCCGTGCAGCACCCCGCAGCCATTGGGCAGGTTGGGCGTGCGCTCGCCGTTGAGATAGGGCAGGAAGGTCAGGCCGTCCGCCCCCGGAGGCGCGGCCATGAGCTTGGCCTCCAAAGCGGTATGGTCGAATCCGAACAGACCGCGCACAGCCTCCGTCAGCACGGTCACATTCATGGTGCACACCAGTGGCATCCACCGGTCCGCACTGTCGCAGAAGGCCGCCACCTCCCCCTGGGGGTCGGTCACCGGCTGGTCCGCGCAGGCGAACAGAGTGCCGGAAGTGCCCAGCGACACCGTGACCACACCCGGCTCCACATTGCCCGTGCCGATGGCCCCCATCATATTGTCGCCGCCCCCCGCGCTGACCACGATGCCCTCCGGCAGTCCCCAGCGCACCCGCAATTCCTCCCGCAGGGTGCCATGCTTCTCCAGTGACGAACCCAGCGGTGGCAGCATGGCATGCAGGCCGGGATCGATGAAATCCACCAGCCCGCGGTGCCACTCCCGCGTGCGCACATTCAGCAGGCCGGTGCCTGAGGCATCACCGAACTCCATGCGTTTCACACCTGTCAGGTGGAAGTTCAAATAGTCGTGCGGCAGCAGCACACTAACGGTGCGGGCGAAGTTCTCCGGCTCATGGCGCTTCAGCCACAGGATTTTGGGAGCCGTGAATCCCGGCGGGATCGCGTTGCCCGCCTCCGCAATCAGACCTTCGGCACCGCCGAAAGCCGCCGCGATCAGTCCGCACTCCTCCGCCGTGGAGGTGTCGCACCACAGTTTGGCCGCCCTCACCGGCTGGTCCCGCGCATCCAGCGCCACCAGCCCGTGCTGCTGACCACTCACCCCGATGCCCCGGATTTCACTGCGGCGGGAGCCCAGCTGCTGCAGACAGGATTCAATGGTCTGGTCCACCGCCGCCGCCCAAGTCCGGGCATCCTGCTCCATATGCCCGGGCGGCAATCCCGGCAGGCATTCGTATTTCTCCGAGGCATGGGCCACAATGGAGCCGGTTTCATAGTCCAGCACCACGGCCTTGGTGCTCTGCGTGCCGCTGTCGAGTCCGATGAAAAGCATGGGAATAATAAAGGAAAGGATAAGGTGGGTCGGGGGTGACCGGATGAAAACCGTTGCGCCCCGAAGCGTCAATCGCTCATGGAATTTTACCAGAATGGCTTGGTCCTGCGGACAGGCAGCAGGCCGTGTTTTTGTTCAGCCTGATTTATTCCGGACGTATCAACATATCAGGATGCCTTGATATAATCCCCTTGAAGCCCTGCCTCCGCTTTTTAAGCTGCCCCCTGTGTCCTCTCTGATCACTCCTGACTCCCCCGCCTTTTACCAACCGCGCCCCAATGCCGAAGCGGAGCTGCGCGCTGAACTGGCCCGCCGCATCATGGTCATTGACGGTGCCATGGGCACCACCATCCGGGGATACGGGCTCGACGAGCAGCAGACGCGCGGTGAGCGCTTCAAAAACGCCCCCCGTGATGTCCGGAACAACGGCGACCTGCTTTCCATCACGCAGCCGGATGTGATCGGGGATATCCACAAGCGCTTCCTTGAGGCCGGCGCGGATATCATTGAGACCAACACCTTCTCCGGCACCTCGCTGGCGCAGAGCGAGTTTTTCCACCCCGGCTGGGAAAGCGGCGCGCATGAGGACGAGGGCCGCAAGGGACCGGAATATTTCCAGCGCGTGCTGGAGGACAAATTCCTGAACGAACTGGCATGGGACATCAATTACGAGTCCGCCAAACTCTGCCGGAAGTGGGCCGATGAAATCGGCAGCGCCACCGGCCGCAAACGCTACGTGGCCGGAGCCGTGGGACCAATGACCGTCTCCCTGTCCCAGTTTCCGGATCCCGAGGACCTGAGCTTCCGCCGCATCACCTTTGACCAGGCGGTCGAAGCCTACCGCCATCAGATCCGCGGGCTTATTGCCGGAGGCTCCGACATTCTGATTGTTGAAACCATCTTTGACACCCTGAACGCCAAGGCCGCCGTGGTGGCCATCGGCGATGTGTTCGCCGCCGACAAAATCAAGCTGCCGGTGATGATCTCCGCCGCTGTGGGCAACGGCGGGGAGACCATGATCTCCGGCCAGGTCACGGAGGCCTATCTGCACGCGGTGCGGCATATCAGGCCTCTGTCCATCGGGCTGAACTGCTCGCTGGGGCCGGAGAAAATGCGCCCGCATCTCTCCGAGCTTTCGGCCAAATGCGACACTTTTGTCAGCGCCTACCCCAACGCCGGGGAGCCCGACCCGCTGTCCCCCACCGGCTTCCCCTACCTGCCGGAGGACATGGAGCGCCTGATGGACGACTTTGCGGCCAGCGGCCTGCTGAACATTGCCGGCGGCTGCTGCGGCAACACACCGGAACACATCGCCGCCATCGCCCGCGCCGTCGGACGCCATGCCCCGCGCGCGCTCCCGGAGCAGCCTGCCGTGCCGCCCATGCGTCTCAGCGGCTCCCAGCCGTACACCCTGACGTCGGAGTCAAACTACCTGATGATCGGCGAGCGCACCAATGTCACAGGCTCCCCGAAGTTCTCCAAGCTGGTCAAGGAGGGCAAGCTGGACGAGGCTCTGGCTGTCGCCCGCCAGCAGGTGGAGAACGGTGCCAACGTCATCGACATCAATTTCGACGAGGGCCTCCTGGATGGAGAGGCCACGATGACGAAGTTCCTCAAGCTCGTCCAGGCGGAGCCGGAAATCGCCAAGGTGCCGATCATGGTGGACTCCTCCAAATGGAGCGTCATCGAGGCCGGCCTGAAGATTCTGCAGGGCAAGGGCATCGTGAACTCCATCTCCCTGAAGGAGGGCGAGGACAAATTCCGTGAACAGGCGCGGCGCATCCTGCAGTACGGCGCGGCCGCAGTGGTCATGGCTTTCGATGAGCAGGGCCAGGCGGCCACGTATGAGGACAAGATCCGCATCTGCCAGCGCGCCTACGATATCCTCGTGAAGGAAGTCGGCTTCCCGCCGGAGGACATTATCTTCGACCCCAACATCCTGACGGTCGCCACCGGCATTGAGGAGCATAACAACTATGCCGTCGATTTCATCAACGCCACGCGGTGGATCAAAGAGAACCTGCCGGGTGCCCGCGTCAGCGGCGGCGTCAGCAACATCTCCTTCAGCTTCCGCGGCAACAACAAGCTGCGCGAGGCCATGCACAGCGCCTTCCTCTACCACGCCATCCGCGCCGGCATGGACATGGGCATCGTCAACGCCGGCATGCTGGAGGTCTATGAGGAGGTCGAGCCGGAGCTGCTGAAAAAAGTGGAGGACGTGCTGCTCAACCGCCGCCCGGACGCCACGGAGATTCTGGTCGACTACGCCGAGCAGTTCAAAGGCGTGGCCGGCAAGAAGCTTGAGGCCGATCTAAGCTGGCGCGAGGCTTCGGTGGAGGAGCGCCTGAAGCATGCCCTGCTGAAGGGCCTGACGGATTTCATCGACGAGGACACGGAGGAAGCCCGCGTCAAATACGGCAAGCCACTGGGGGTCATCGAAGGCCCGCTGATGGACGGCATGAGCGTTGTCGGCGACCTCTTCGGGGCTGGCAAGATGTTCCTGCCGCAGGTGGTGAAGAGCGCCCGCGTGATGAAAAAAAGCGTGGCCTGGCTCCAGCCCTTCATGGAGGCGGAAAAGGTCCGGGCACAGATCGAACGCCGCCTGTCCAAAGCCGTGCCCGGACGCCCGGTCACCCTTGTGGAGGGTTTCACCTATACGCCCTACCCCGGTCTGACGGAGGAGGAGAGGGCGGTGGAGATGCAATTTGCTCTCGAACTTGCGCTGGATCTTCCCCGCGCCGAAAACCTTTACAGAGCCAAACAATTAGATCAGCTTGCAAAGGCGGGAGACTTCAGTTCCAGCAGTCCCTGGGTGCTGGACCGGAATATCGCTCAGGAACTGAGTCATGAATATTCAAAAGACAGATTGTCCCGGCAAAAGTGGAGTGTCGCCACACTTGAACCGGCAGGCGCGCTCATTGAGTGGATGTTTCCCAGAAAAATCGCGGAACTGCAGCCAGGAAGCCTTGTGGCCTTCAATGGGGGTGGCCAAGGAAGCGGAAAAACCACCACTATTAGAAACTTAAAAGAAAACAACGAGCGTGAAAGGCCGGCAAATCTCATCATGGATGGGACTTTGCAAAATATCGAACGCAGCCGCCTGCACATTCAGACAGCCTTGGACGCCGAACTGTTCGTTGAGGTGCGCTTCATATTCTGCCCTTGGAACACTGCAGTGCGCAATATCCTTTACCGTGCCGCGGAGGATCCCGAAGGCGGACGTGTTGTCACCTTGCCGCGCGCGGCGGGCGGGCACTACCATTCCTCCAGAAGCGCGCTTACATTTTTGGATGTATTTGCGGAAAGTTTTCAATTTGCCTTGTGGGTTGCCGACAATTCCAACATGGATGCACCTGTAATCCGAAGCCCCGGATGGCTGCGCGGGCGGCTGCACGAGTCAAAGGAAAAACTGATTGCGGAGGGGCAGGTCATCGCCGAGGATATTTTCCATGAAGCAGGAGACAGTTCAGCATACAGTTCACAGTTGCGACAGGACTTCGGTCTTGCATGGCCGCCAGCGAGTGGAGGAATCCCAGAAATTGACTCTTCGGAATCTTCGGGAAGCCCCCAAGAAGATTATGCCGCGCGTGCCGGTTCTCGAAATGCGGAACGGCAAGCTGACAGTGGTGGCCCGGATAGATTAATTATTGAACCTGCCCTTCCCATTTCCGGGATATGCGGGGGACGCTGCCCTGCACACTGTGAAAGTTATTCGCCGGGCGGCAAATCCAACAAAGCTGGCTATACAGAAACAAGTGGAGACAAGCCAAATGAGGCAGCCGGCGAAAGCCCGCAGCCGCTGAATACATCCTTCATCACGGATGAAAAGGATGACGGCCCGTCCAACGCCGGCAAAATCGTGCTGGCCACGGTCAAGGGCGACGTGCATGACATCGGTAAAAACATTGTTGGCATCGTTCTCTCCTGCAATAATTTCGAGGTTATCGACATGGGCGTCATGGTCCCGTGCGAGAAGATTCTCGCCAAGGCGGCGGAGGTGAAGGCCGATATCATCGGTCTGTCAGGGCTCATCACCCCCAGCCTGGATGAAATGGCGCACGTCGCCTCCGAGATGCAGCGGCTGGGCCTGAAAACCCCGCTGCTCATCGGGGGAGCCACCACCAGCGCCGCCCACACCGCCATCAAACTGGCCCCGCACTACAGTGGCAGCATTGTGCACGTGCTGGACGCCTCCCGCAGTGTGCCCGTGGCCACGGCTCTGCTCAGCGCCGGCCAACAGGAGAAATTCGTGGCCGACAACGAGCAGCGCCATATCGACATGCGGGAGAAGTACAGCAGCAAAAAGAAGCGTGACGTTCTCCCCCTGGCCAAAGCCCGCGCCAAGGGATTCACCACCGACTGGAGCACGGTCGATATCGCTGAACCGCAGGTCACCGGCATCATTCCCGTCAATGAAACCGAAGGCTCCGCCGGCACCATCCCGCAGGTCAATCTGACGGAGCTGCGCGACTATATCGACTGGTCGCCCTTCTTCCACGCCTGGGAGCTCCGGGGCCGCTGGAAGGAGGAGGAGCAGCGGTTCTCCTCCGCGCAGGAGGATCCCGAAATGAAAGTCCAAGCCGAGGACACCGCCCAAAAGCTGTACGCTGACGCCCAGGCGCTTCTGGACCGCATCATTGCAGGGCGCCACTTCACACCGCGCGGAGTCACCGGCTTTTTCCCGGCCAACTCCAATGGCGATGATATCGACCTCTACCGTGATGCTGGCCGCACGGAAAAGCTCGCGACCCTGCACACCCTCCGCCAGCAGGTCATCAAGACCGGGGCCAATCCCACCCCCAACTACGCCCTCAGTGACTTCACGGCTCCCGTGGAAAGCGGTCGTGCGGACTGGGTCGGCGGATTTGTGGTCACCATTCACGGCGCGGACGAATACGCCAAAACCTACGACGACCAGCAGGATCCCTACAGCTCCATCATCGTCAAAGCTCTCGCCGACCGTCTGGCTGAAGCCTTCGCGGAGTGGCTGCACCAGCGCGCCCGCTTCCTCTGCGGCATCGAGAAGCCCGGCGAGCTGAGCCGTCAGGAGATCATCCGCGAGAAATACCGCGGCATCCGCCCCGCCCCCGGCTATCCCGCCCAGCCGGACCACACGGAGAAACGCACCCTCTTCGCCCTGCTCGACGCCACCAGACTCACCGGCTGCGAACTGACCGACTCCTGCGCCATGCACCCCGGCAGCAGCGTCAGTGGTCTCTACTTCAATCACCCCGAGGCCAAATACTTCGGCATCGGCACTGATCTCGGAAAGGACCAGATCGAGGACTACGCCGCCCGTAAAAACATGCCGGTCGCCGAAGCCGAAAAATGGCTCTCACCCTGGCTGGCTTACTGAGCGGCCGGTTCATTTCAAGGCCTTCCGGTTGTTAATTCCGGATGGCCCTGGTTTTGCAGGCACTCCTGCGCGCTGATTTTATAACGTCGAAACGGATTTCAGACCCATCGTAATGACGCGTTTATTATTCGAAGAAGGATTTTACACGATCAGCATCAAACCAAGTCCCAAATACATAGTCCGTGCCAACCGCCTTCCCGTGACATTGAACGCAAGTTTCCAGGCGGCCTGACTCAATCTTTGATTTATCCTCAAAATAGAAATACTCCCAATCCCCATGATCGGGATCGAATCCCGCCGCCCGCTTCACCATGCCGCCAACACCGACGGCGGCATTCCCGCTTCCTGAAAGCAGCTTATGCTTCACAATCACCGATCCCACAGGATACAAGCTGCCTTTTTTGGGGAAAGCTTTGAAGGCTGACTCATTCATATAGATGTGGATCAAGGAGCGGGCATGCGGACCTTTCACAATGCGTGCGGCCTGTATCTGATCCTCACTCACGGTGATGCATTGTATTGCCAGTTCATAATTGACATAAACAGCTTTGTCCGTGACTTTAATATAACCATTATCGTAACTGGCTGCAATCTCCGCGACAGTCGGTCCGGCTCCACCATCCGCGTTGGGAGAATTTTTTCCGAGCGCTGCATTCGCGTCCTCCTGCGCGGTGAAAGCTCCGGCTTCCCCCTCCCCTCCCGCTGGCTGTTTTGAGCAGCCCGCTAAAAGAAAAGCCGCCATGGCGCAGGCAGGAATATTGAAATGGATCATCACGTCCTGGACACGGGCCCAAGGCTTGCCGTTCAAAATTCGCAACCGCATCCGGGATGCTCCAGTGCAGCCCTTTTTGTCCGGGCCGTCATCCCCGGCCAAGTGCCGTCAGCCAGTGACGCCGCTGCTGATAAAAAGGCGGCGCAGCCCCTTCATCGCCGCGCTGAACGCCCCGGCGGCTCCGATACCGAAAAACAGAATGGCGACGAACGCCAGTCACCACCGGCCGCCTCTCTCCTTCTCCAGAACCGCCTGCCAAGGGGCCTCCGGATTCACCCGGCAGACAGTGGTCTGACCCACCGGATGCCGGCCAGCGGCGGCCTCCGCCGCTCCGCGGTTGCTGCTGGAGGTGGAACCCCGGTCAAAATCCAGCCCGCCTCACCGTCTGTCCCTGAACTAAATCGAACTCCCGGACCATTTCAGCTTATCCCGGAGCACCTCGTAAAAGGAGTCCTCACGGAAAGCGATCAGCGGCACTGTCCACGGGGCTTTCCGCAGGATCACCGGCTGGTGCCGTGCCAGCGACCACGCATTGCCGCCATCCACATTGAGCAGCACCTCATCCACCGGATCCACCGGCAGGATCTCCAAGGTGATATTATCATTCACCACAAAGGAGCGGTTGGACAGCGCATGCGGACAGATGGGTGTCAGACAGAAGACACCGGCTTCGGGATTGATGATGGGACCACCGGCGGAAAGGCTGTAGGCGGTGCTGCCGGTGGGGGTTGAGATGATGAGTCCGTCCCCGCTGTAGCGGTTGAGGAAATCCCCGTTCACCTTCACTTCGAGATGGATCAGCCGGGAAAAGGTGCCGCGCGTGACGGTGACCTCGTTCATTCCACCCTCCACATAACAGGTGCCGTCCTTGTCAGTGAACTCCGCCTGCACCAAGCCCCGGTGGGAAAGCCGGTAATCGCCTGACAGCACCGCGGTGACAAACCGGGGGATCTCCCGCTCCGTGGAGGTGGTCAGAAACCCCAGGTGGCCGGTGTTCACCGCTGCCAGCGGCTTCACGCTGGCACCCAGCAGGCGGGCAGTCCGCAAAATAGTGCCATCGCCTCCCAGCACCACGATCACGTCGGCACCGGCGGCAAGCTCCTTCAATGAAAGCGGCTCCGGCGCACCGAGCAATCCCGCTGCGGCCTCCTCCAGAATCACTTTTGCCCCTTGGGCGGTAAAGGCATCCTGCAGACTGCGCACATGGTGTGCGGCCTCGGATTTGGTGGGGTTGGCGACAATGCCGATGACCGGGTGCTCCATGCGGGAAATGTGGGGTTGCCGTGCGCATCCCCTATGGGCGAGGGCCGGCGGACACGCCAGGGAAATCCCGGGGGCCCGCGAAATTCCATAATGCCGCCGGATGGGATCCGTGCTCCCTCCCAGCGTCCTGTCACCGGGGGTGAATTTCGAAATCGTCCTCCGCCAGACGGGTTTGACGGTGAATATTGAGGAGAATGCCCACCGCGGCGAGACAGGAGAAAAGATTGGAGCCCCCGTAGCTGATAAAAGGCAGCGGCATGCCTTTGTTGGGCAGGCAGCCGGTGGTCACGCCGATATTGATCGCCGCCTGTCCCACAATCAGGGAAATCAAACCGAATCCCAAAAGCTTGCCAAAGCGGTCAGGCGCCTGAATGGCGATGCCCATGCCGCACAGCCCCGCCATGGCAAACAGGAGGAGAACGCCCGCAGTGCCCTTCAGGCCCAATTCCTCCCCCACGATGGCAAACACCGAATCCGTGTGCGGCAAAGGCAGATAATACATCTTCTGCCGGCTCTCTCCCAGCCCCTTGCCGTCCACGCCGCCGCTGCCGATGGCTATAATGGCCTGCGTCTGCTGGTAGTTCATGTCCTTGATTTCAGCCTTCAGTTTGCTGACGTCGGGATCATCGAGGTGCAGGAAGGCCGTGACGCGTGCTTTGCGGTTCTCGATCTGATTGATAGTCGCGCCCAGCAGCACGCCGCCCAGCAGCACCGCGCCCGCCATATAAACCAGCCGGGTGCCGGCCAGAAACAGGATGCCCGCGCAGGCGAGAAAGATAAGCGAGGCCGTGCCCAGATCGACTTCCCCCGCAATCAGGCCCACCGGGACAGCGATCACTCCCAGCGGATAAATGAATCCCCACAGAATGTGCTTCCGCCGGTCACGGAAACGGGTGCACCAGGCGGCCAGCCCAATAATGGCCGTGATCTTCGCCAGTTCCGAAGGCTGTCCCTGAACATTGCCCACACCCGGAATGCGGACAGCGATCCAGCGGCTGGCACCGCCCTTGGTGACACCCAGGCCAGGCACATAGCAAAGAATCAGCAGCACCACCAGCACCCAGAACACCGGCCAGGCCCAGCGCTCAAGCAGGTGATAGTCGGTGAACGCCAGGATGCCTGCCACGCCCAGTCCCAGCATCAGCCATGCCGCCTGACGGCTCACACTGGCCATGGCGTCCGCCTGCCCCTCCAGACTGTAGGCCCCCGTGCTTTGCAGCATCACGAATCCCAGCGCTGTCAGCAGCAGCACGCTGATAACGAGAAATCCGGCAAGTCCGCGGCTCATGGCTGGCTGGCTGGCTGGCTGGCTGGAAAAAGGATGGCGGACGGACGGATCAGTGACGGACAGTGATCTTCAGCACCTGGCCCAGCTGCAGCTTGCCGGGGTCCGAGATGTTGTTGGCCCTCATGACCTCCGACGGTGAAAGTCCGTAACGGCGGGACACATTGTAAACAGTGTCCCCCTTCTGCACAACGTGCGTGCGGCTGCCTCCGCCGCTCTGGGTGGAGGATTTGGGTTTGGAGGTGTCGGACTTTTCCTTTGTCTGTTTGGTTTTCGGCGGATGGTCCCCGTCCTCATTCACCCGGCCGGCGCGTGGGACGCTTTTCTCCCTGGCTTTCTCCTGGGTTTTCGAAGCCGTGCGCTCCAAGGGTTTGGCACTGGCGGGGGAGGACCGGGGAACGGAATCCTCCTCCACTGCATGGTCATCACGCTGGTACGGATTCTCCTGACCGGTCTTCATCGCAAACCCGCGGGCCCCGGGTGCCTGACCGTTGGTGGCGGCGAGGACAGCGACCGGGGGAGCACCTGTGCGGGGACCGGTGCCGGGCGTGGGGGTGATCACGCGCTGGTTCGCCTGGGGAATCGTCAGATGGGTGCCGGCGCGGAACTCCATCCCGGGGTTGGCAGCCTCCAGCTCCTTCATCGTGATGCCGTATCTGGCGGCGACCAGCACCTTGCTTTCGCCCGGCAGCATGACGTGGACCTGATATTGGTTGCCACCCGTGTCCACAGGAGTGTCCTCGGAAACCTCCCCGGCACGGGGCGCTGCGGCACCGGCGGCCACAGCGGCCGCCAAGCCGGTCGGATTGGGCGCTGCAGGGTGGCTGGAATCATTGGCCGCCACCGGGCGGGCGGGCGGTGGCACCGCGCTGGCATTCGCCTGGCGGGTGGCCTGCTGCTCGGCATTCTGATCATCCTTCCCAAAGACATGGAAGGCGAACAGACCGCCGACGGCGACCAGATGCAGCACCAGCATCACGGCGAAGGCACGGGACATGCGGATCTGCGGCTGATCCGGATCCCAGTCCTCCTCATGCTGCCGCGCCAGACTGGCGGGCAGGCGGTGTCCATGGTCGCGCGCGCTGGCGGGATTCCAGATGCGGGCGGAAAGCCGGCGCAGCGTGCCGGTGATTTCGGAGGCTGATGATTTCATGGCATGGTCGGCAGTTGCTGGACAATTTGGCGGAAGACATCCCCGCGGTGGGCATAGCTGGTGAACATGTCGAAGGACGATGTTCCCGGGGCGAAAAGAATGGACTGGCCGGGGGCTGCGGCGGCGAAGGCACGGCTGACCGCCTCCTCCAGACTGGCGCAGGGCACACAGGGAGCGGCGGAGGCCCAGCACTCCGCCAGGGCGGGGCCGATCTCCCCGATGGTGAAAACATGGGAGGTTTTCTCCGCGATAAGCGGCAGCGCGGGTGTGTAGTCCAGACCTTTCTGCTTGCCGCCGGCGATCAGCACCACCGGCTGCTCCTGACCGCGCAGAGCGCTTTCCATGGCGTGCGGATTTGTGGCCTTGGAGTCATTGAGGAATTCCCTTCCCTGCACCGTGCCCACAGGCTCGCAGCGGTGGGGCGGTGGCACAAAGCTGGCCAGCAGCGGCGGCAGAGTCTTCAAGGGCACGCCCCAGGCGGTGACCGCAGCGAGAGCGGCCATGATGTTCTCGGCATTATGCCGCCCGCGCAAAGGAGTGTCCGCCAGGGTGATGACGGCGTGGCCGTGATGCCGGATGACCCCGCTGTCATACGTCCAGTCCGTGTCCTGACGCCACGCGCTGAAGGTCACCGGCCGGGCAGCCAGAGGGGGATAGGTTTCAGCTCCGTTGATCACGGCGGTGTCGGACGGTGACTGGCGCTCAAAAATTCGAAGTTTCGCCGCGCGGTAGGCCTTCAGTGAGGGATGGCGGTCCAGATGATCGGGCGCGAAGTTCATCCACACCGAGACCCGGGGCTGGAAAGTGTCGATCAGTTCCAGCTGAAAGGAGCTGACCTCCACCGTCAGCACGTCCAGCGGGTCATCCGCCAGCACCACATCCGCCAGGGCACGGCCATAATTGCCGCAGGGCACCGTGCGCCGGCCGGAGACGTTCAGAAGGTGGGCGATGAGCCCGGTGGTGGTGGTTTTGCCATTGGTGCCGGTAATGGCGATGATGGGAACCGGACTCTGGCGGGCGGCGAACTCGATTTCACTGATGCAGGGCAACCCGGCCTCCGCCATGCGGCGGGCCAGCGGCCAGGAGGGATCAATGCCGGGACTGAGCACCGCCAGATCAAAACCGCCGCCGCCGGTGAGCGCCGCCGGGCCTGTGAAAACCGTGAATCCCTCCTCCCGCGCCGTCCTGGCCGCAGCCTCCAAACGCGTGGCCTCCCCGTCGTCCAGCAGCGTCACCTCCGCTCCCAGACGCTGCGCCAGCCGCGCCGCCGCCATGCCGCTGGTTCCCATGCCCAGGATGGCGTGGCACTGGCCGGAATATTTGGATGAGGTGGCAAGCATGGCGTTTCTAGCGGAGTTTCAGCGTGGCCAGGCCCAGCATGGCGCAGAGCAGGCTGAGGATCCAGAAGCGGACAATCACCTGGCTCTCCTTCCACCCCTTCAGCTCGAAGTGATGGTGGATCGGCGTCATCTGGAAAAGCCGGCGCGGGGCACCGTAGATTCTGCGGGTGATCTTGAACCAGCTGACCTGCATCATCACGGACAGGGCCTCCATGACGAACACGCCGCCGGCGATCAGCAGGACGACCTCCTGCTTGCAGCAGATGGCGACCGACGCGATGCAGCCGCCGATGGCCATACTGCCGGTGTCACCCATAAAAACGCGGGCCGGATAGCAGTTGAACCACAGGAAGCCCAGGGCGGCCCCCATCAGTCCAAAGCAGACCGGCACGAGTTCGCCGGCCAGGGAGTTGTGCTCGATATTCAGATAACCGGCGATCTTCACGTTGCCGGTGACATAGCAGAAAATGCCGTAGGCCAGGGCGGTGCTCACCGTGCAGCCGCTGGCCAGGCCATCCAGTCCGTCCGTGAGGTTCACCGCGTTGGAGCAGCCCACGATGACGACCGCGAAGAACACGACCGTCAGCCAGCCCATGTTCTGCACCTCGAACAGTTCCTTTTTGATGAAGGGAAGCTGCAGGTGCGCGAAGTAATTCTCCTGTCCCGGCAGCATGTAGAGCACGCAGCCGGCCCCGAGCCCCACCGCCCACTGCACTGCCAGCTTGCCCCGGCTGCTGACCCCCCTGGAGTTTTTCTTGCTGACCTTGAGGTAGTCATCCACATACCCCAGTGCCCCCAGACCCAGGGTCACGAAGAGCGTGATCCAAAGGAACATATTGTTCCACCGGCAGCACAGCAGCGCTGCAATCACGAGGGTGCCGATAATCAGCACGCCGCCCATGGTGGGGGTGCCGGCTTTTTTCCCGTGCAGCTCAAAGAGTTTGTTGACCTCCTCCCGGGTGCGGATGGGCTGACCCATTTTGAGGGAGATCAGCCGGCGGATCACGCGGTCGCCGAACATCACACTGAGCGTGAAGGCGATCACCAGGGCCGCAACCGCGCGGAAGGTCTGGTACTGCAGGACGTTGGTAAGCTTAGACACGAAGCCGCCCCGAGTGTCAAAAATTTCGAAGATCCAGTAAAACATGGTTCAGGCGGCAGCGGATTCGATGACTTTTTCCATGGCGGCGGAGCGGCTGCCCTTGACGAGAATGAGGTCGGCGGGCGTGGCGGAAGCACGGAGCCAGGCCGCGCATTCCGTCTGGCTGGCGAAAGCGGCATGTCCGGCGGGATCAGCCCCGCTTTCCAGAAAACCGCGGCTGATCAGCCCGGCATCCCCGCCGCCCACCACGCAAAGGAAATCAATGCCCTCCCGGTTGGCGGCGGCGCCCAGCGCCAGATGCTCCGCCGGTGCGGTGGGTCCGATCTCCCCCATGCGCCCCAGCACGGCGATGCGCCGGCCTTCGCAGGCAAAGCTGAGCAGGGTGTCCAGGGCGGCGCGCATGGAGTCGGGGTTGGCGTTGTAGGTGTCGTCGATAAAAGTCAGCCCGGCGGCTTTCCGCATCTGGAGCCGGCCCTTGGTCAGGACAGCACTTTGCAGGCCGTCGGTGATGTCCTCCAGCCTCAGTCCGAAGTGCCAGCCGGCGGCGGCGGCCAGCGCGGCGTTCCCGGCCATGTGGCGGCCCGGGACGGGCAGCAGGACGGGGCCGGAGGTTCCGTCAGGAAGATGCAGGGTGAAGGCGCAGCCGGCGGCGGAGCTTTCCACATTCTCCACCCGGATGTCCCCCTGTCCCACACCGGCGGTCAGCACCGTGGCCTGGCAGCGCCGGGCGAGGCTTGGCGAGAAACGGTCATTGGCATTGAGGATCACGCAGCCGTCAGGATGCACCGCCTCGGCCAGCATGCCCTTCTCCAGCGCGATGGCCTCCTGGGTGCCCATGTATTCGAGATGGGCGGTTCCGATATTGGTGATAATGGCGGCGTCCGGACCGGCGATATCAGCCAGGGGCCCGATCTCGCCCGGATGGTTCATGCCCAGTTCAAAAACACCCAGCATGTCACCGGCATCGGCGCTCAGCACCGTCAGCGGCAGGCCGATGTGGTTGTTCAGGTTCCCGCGGGTGGCGCACACTTTGAAGGTGCGGGAGAGCACCGCGCTGGTCAGATCCTTGGTGGAGGTCTTGCCATTGCTGCCTGTCAGTCCCAGCACCAGCCCGCCCCATTCGCGGCGGTAGGTGGCGGCCATCATCTGCAGGGCCGCCAGGGTGTCCGGCACCCGGATGACCGCGCAGGTCTCCGGCACGCTCACCGGCTTGCTGACCAGCACCGCGGCGGCTCCGGCCTGGGCGGCCTGCCCTGCAAAATCATGGGCGTCAAACCGTTCGCCAACCAAGGCCACAAACAGCGAGCCCGGCACCAGGCCGCGCGTGTCCGTGCCCACGTGGGTGATGGCGGTGTGCGGCGGGCCCTGCACGAGCACGCCACCGGCCCATTCGGCCAGGGTGGTCAGTGTTTGAGGAATCATGAGCGTTCCGGAAGTGTCCAGCCGCGGAGAACCGTGCGGACGACCTGCACGTCATCAAAAGGGGTCACCACACCTTTCACGGTCTGGCCGGTCTCGTGGCCCTTGCCCGCGATGAGCACGATGTCGCCGCCGCCCGCAAGGGAGATGGCGCGTTCGATCGCATGGCGGCGGTCCGCAATGGTTTCGTGAGTGGCGCCGCGCATGCCGGAGCGGATATCCGTCAGGATCGCCTCCGGATCCTCACTGCGGGGATTGTCACTGGTGAGAATGGTGTAGCTGCTGCCGTCCTCGGAGATGGCCCCCATCTGCGGGCGCTTGCTGCGGTCGCGGTCGCCCCCGCAGCCGAACACGGTGATGATCCGGCGGGGGCCGAGATCCTTCAGCGTGCGCAAAGCGTTCTCCAAAGCGTCGGGAGTGTGGGCATAGTCCACAAAAACGCGGAAGGGCTTGTTCTCCGCCACGGACTGCATGCGGCCCGGCACCTGAGGGGCCTGGGCCAGGGCATTGACGGACTGGCGCAGATTGAGATCCATGGCCCACGCCGCCGCCAGGGCGCCGACGGCATTGTAAACGTTGAAGCGCCCGATGAAAGGGGTGCGCACCATGAAGCTTCGTCCCCGCGCCTCCAGCGTGAACGTGGTGCCCTTCATGGTGGTGGTGATCTGGGCGGCGCGGAAGTCGGCGTGCACGTTGGCGCCGAAGGTGACGATCTTCAGTTTTCCCTCGTATTCCCGCGCCAGACGGCGGCCGGCGGTGTCATCGGTGTTCAGAATAAGGGCTGGCTTCTTAGGTCCTCCCTGCTCCACCAGCTGGGACGCGATCAGAGCCTTGGCCTGATAGTAGTCCTCCATGGTCCCGTGATAGTCGAGGTGGTCCTGGGTGAGGTTCGTGAAGATGGCGGCGTCAAAACGGATGCTGTGCGTGCGCCTCTGCTGGAGGGCGTGCGAGCTCACCTCCATGGAGGCGGCGACGCAGCTGTTCTCCGTCATGGTGCGCAGCAGGCGCTGCAGCGTGATGCTGTCCGGCGTGGTGTGGGAGGCGGGCTCCTCCTGTCCGCCGCCGGTCAGGTATTTCACGGTGCCAATGAGACCACAGTCGCCTTTGGCCTCGTTGATGAGATGCTGAAGAATGAAGGAAGTCGTGGTTTTGCCGTTGGTGCCGGTGACTCCGGCCACCAGCATCCGGTCGGAGGGCTTGCGGTAAAAAGCGTCTGCGGCCTCGGCCAGTGCAGCCTTGGTGTCCTTCACCGTCAGCCAGGTGCCGCGGAAGTCCTCAGGCACATCCTGCTCCGCCAGAATGGCCGACGCTCCGCTGCGGATGGCGTCGGGGATAAAGCGGTGGCCGTCGGCGTGCTCTCCGCGGATCGCGGCGAAAAGCACCCCGGGTCCTGCGGTGCGGGAGTCCGCGCTCAGGGCGCGGATATCCGCTTCCAGCGGGCCGAAAGGGCGCACACGCGGGATATTGTCCAGAAGAGCAGTGAGTTTCATCAGGGGGTCGGGGTCCTATCGGGAGGTGGGTCTCAGAGGGGCGCGGGCCGGTGTGTTGGCGGCCGCCTGCGGCAGTTTGCGCACCTCGGGCGAGAATTGTGGGGCGACCTCATAATAGGCCATGGCCTTCTCCGCAATGCGGCGGAAGAGGGGGGCCGCAATATGTCCGCCATAGGCGGAGTGCTTCGGGCTTTTGGGCTGGTCCACAATGACCAAACCGGCCAGGCGGGGCTTGTCGGCCGGCAGAAAACCGATGAATGAGCAGATCACATCCCCGGGAATATATTTTTGTTTGGCCCTGCCTTTCTCAATGACCGTGGTGGCCTTGCGGGCGGTGCCGGTCTTGCCGGCGATTTCAAACAGCTGGCTGCGGCCGGGCTTGCCGCTGCCGCGCTCCACCACCTGCAGCATGGCCCGGCGGACCACCTCCGCCGCGCGGGCACTGATGATCTGCGGCGGCTCCGGCCGGTCCATGGCTTCCAGATGGTTGCCCCGGTCATCCACCCAGGACTCCGCAAGATGGAGCGGACGCAGCGTGCCGTCGTTGATGATGCAGCCCAGTGCCCCGCACATCTGGGCGGGGGTGACCACAATGGCATTGCCAAACGCCACCCGCGACAGCGTCTCCAGCGTCATTTTCCCGGTGCGGTCGCCGCGCTCATTGCCGGCGGTCCAGCCGCGGCTTTCAACCGGGGACTCAAAACCGGTCTTTTGACAGAACCCGAACTCCCGGATTTTTTGCTCGAAACGCACGCTGCCCTGCATTCTGGCCAGTTCGAAGGCTCCGATATTGGAGGATTTGACCAGCACATCCGCCACACTCAGCGGCCCGTCATCATGTTCATCCCTGATCGGGGAGACATCCCCGCCATTGTAATAACCGCCATTGGGAATGGGAATAACTGTATTGGCGTTCACCCGGCCGGTGTTCAGTGCGGTGGCCAGGGTCACGATCTTGATCGTGGAGCCGGGCTCGTAGAGATACTCACTGACCGGATTGGTCAGGAGCGGCTTCTCCACGCCGTGGACCTTGTCCCGGCAGCCAATGGCGCGCACGCCCATGGTGGCGGGATCGAAGAGCACCACGATGACGCGCTCCGCGTTCAGCTCATCCAGATAGACCTCCCCCTGGCGCGGGCCGGTGGCGTCCAACTCCGCCTCCAGAAGACTCTGGAGCCCCAGATCAATGGAAAGGCGGAGGTTTTTCCCGTTCCGGGGCGGTATGAGGTGGCCGCGGTAGGCGGGGATTTCATTGCGCCAACCGTCGATTTCGTATTCCCGCTCCCCGTCGGTGCCGTGCAGGCTGTTCTCAAAGAATTTCTCCACGCCGGCCACCCCCTGAGGCGGACGGGGCTGGTCGCCCGCCTTGAGTGTGGGCGGTTCGCCGAAGGCCCCCACGATGTGTGTCAGCGGCACATTGGCCGGATAGGTGCGGTCAAAACTATTGCGGAAAATCAGGGACCCCTGGGATCCCACATTTTCCCGGTAGCGTCCAAAGCCGGCACTCTCCAAAGCATCGCGGAGCTTCAGGGCGTCCGCCACGCTGATCTTCCGGCAGATGGGGAACTGGGAGTTGGGCCTGGAGGCCAGACGGGAGGACACCTTTTCCTGAAATTCCTGTTCCGTCATGCCCATGGCCGGCGCGCAGAGGCGGGCCATATGGGCGATGTAGCGCTGTTGGATGATCTCGAGACTGAAGGTGTGCCGGAGATCCAGGGAACTCATGTTCTCAGACTTCTCAATGGCGTCCGCCAGCTTTTCGCCGCTCTGAAGATAGTTGCAGTCAAAGATGACCTTCTGCACAGGCTCATCCACCGCCAGCAGGCGGTTGCGTGCATCAAGGATGGCCCCGCGGGAGGCATCGAGGGTTTCCGTGCGGCGGTGCAGCTCCACTTCGGCCTGCAGACGGCCGTGCTCTCTCACTTGGAGATGGACCAGACGCCAGCCCAGAAGGATGAAGATGGACGCTACTCCCGCGCACACCAGGCCAGCCCGGATCCGCAGGCAGCGGTCCCCGGGCTCCGGAGGACGGACAGGATGGGAAATGCTCATGGGTGCAGGGCGGTGGCCAGATTCCGGTTCCCAGGGGACAGGGCCTCACTTGGAATCACCGGTTCCGGCAGTTTCACCAGCCGGCCTCCGCGCGGTCCGATGGGAATGGGCTTCAGATCCAGACCGGCTTTGGCCACGCGTTCCTCCAGCGCGGTGCGGTCCAGCTTTTTCTCAAGGTGCTGCGTGGCCGCCGCAATCTGCCGGTTCAGGTTTGCGATCTCGATCTGGGTGGCCCTGATCCGGGAGGCCCGCTCGTTTTTTTTCACTCCCAGCCAGACGTAGCAGCCACCGATGGCCGCCAGCAGGACCGCGAAGATGATGCAGTTCATCATCCACGCAGGCCGGAGGGATTCCGGAGCATGGTTTTGGACACGGGAGCGGGAGCGTGGGCGGGGGTTCACGGCTGGTGTCTGGGATTCAGGGTGGGGACAGCAAAATCAGGGGAGCCGCTCGGCCACGCGGAGCCTGGCGCTCCGCGAGCGGGGATTCCGGGCCAGCTCCCCGTCCGTGGCCACAATGGCCCGGCGGGAAACCAACCGGTAGTAACATTCCGGATTGGGGCGCGGAGCGGGCCACTCCGGACGGTCAATCTCCGGCTCGCTGTGGCGGCGGAGGTGCTGCTTGACGATCCGGTCCTCAAGCGAATGGAAACTGATCACTGCCAGGCGTCCGCCCGGTTTCAGCCAGCGGTGGGCCGCGTTCAAAGCACTCCGCAGAACTCCCAGCTCATCATTGACCGCAATCCGCAACGCCTGGAAAATTTTAGTGGCGGGATGGGTGGGACCTCTTTTGGGAATGACGGTGACCACGGCCTCCGCCAGTTCCTCCGTGGTCGTGAACAGCCGTTCTGCGCGGCGGGCTGCCAGCATTTTGGCCACCCGCCGGCCGGCTGGCTCCTCACCATATTCATAAAAGAGGCGCGCCAGCTCCTCCTCCGGCCAGGTGTTCACCGCGTCGGCGGCGGAAAGCGGGGCATCAGGGTCCATCCGCATATCCAGCGGACCCTGCTTTTGGAATGAAAATCCCCGCTCCCCGCAGTCCACCTGATGGCTGCTGACACCGATATCCAGCAGAATCCCGTCCAGAACCGCTCCCAGCCCCGCCTCCTCCAGCAATGCCGGAAAGAAGGCGAAATTCAGCCGCACGGTCACCAGGTTTTCATCCATTCCCGCATCCTTCAGGCGCTGGCGGGCGAAGGCGAGCGCCTCCGGATCCTGATCCAGGGCCACCACCTGGGCACCGGCCTCCAGCAGCCGCAGGGTGTGGCCGCCACCGCCAAGAGTGCCGTCCAGAATCAGTTTGCCGGGCTGCGGCTCCAAAGCCGCCACCACCTCCTCCTCCAGCACAGGAATATGATAGCGGGCCCCCGTCCCCTGTGCTCCTCCGGTCTCCACCGGAATGGACCGGCTGTCCACCCGGATACTTCCGGCGCATACCGGGAAAAAACCGGAAAATGATGCGCCGCCGGATGCCGCCGGCATGGGCATCGGAAAGCAGGTGCGGTCCACCGCCGGGATCCGCACTTCCCAATGACGGAGGTGGCCCAGCCACTGCCTGACCTGACGAAACCACTGGTGAAATACCGGAGCCGTCACCATCATACTGAGCGGACGGCGGAGCCGGGGTTGAAATTTTCAGTGATTCCCTGGGGAAAGACTGCGTCAGCAGCGGTCCGGCCTGCCCGGCCACGATTTTCCCCGGCACGGGGAATGGCGGCGGGGAGGTCCTGCATAGGATCGGAGGGAGACTGGACGGCAACTCTTACATCGGATGAGTGATTAATCACACAGGGTATCTAAGGTCAATGAAATTTCAAGATCCGGGGTAGGATTTTCCAATTTAAGCAGGATTTTCCATAATTTCCCGAAAAAACGATTGGTCTGTTTAAAGCATTTACAGGCTGTTCACCTCATGAAATCGAACAGTATTTTTCAGCGGTTATAAACCTGTTCAACACTGGATCCCGGCTTAAAAATTGTCAGGTTTCCAAGTTGCATTCCGGGGACCGTTCTGGCACGGAAAGGAGGTCCAGGCGTGCCCTGCGTGCGCCTTGACGCTTTCCTCTTACCCTTTTATGCTTCGGGCTATGAACCGCGATACCTCCCGTCTCCTCCTCTGCACGCTCACTGCCGCAGTGGTGGTGATGGCCAACGATGCTTCGGCGTTCCCCAATCCTTTCCGCCGCAAGCCTTTGGACACCCCTCTGGCCCCTGCCCAGCTGCAGGCCTCCGAGGCTGAGGCCGGTGCTCTGTTGAAACAGGCCCAGGACCTTGAGACAGCCGGCAAAAGCGGAGCCGCGGCCTCCTCCTACAAGCGCATCGTGGAGCGTTACCCCCTGACCAGTTTCGCTCCGGTGGCCCAGTTCCGTCTGGCCTCCACCTACGAGCGCGGCGGCAAGTTCAGCAAAGCCTTCGACACCTACCAGGAACTGGTGGAGACCTACAAGCAGAGTGCCCAGTTCGGCGAGGCCATTGACCGTCAGATGGACATCGCCATGCAGGCCCGTTCAGAGAAGCTGGGCTCCTTCCTGGGGATTGCCAAAAAGCTGGACACCACCCAGCAGCTGGACATGTTCCAGAAGGTGATTATCAATGCGCCCCGTGGCCGCCGGGCTGCCGAGGCCCAGTTTGAGATCGCCAAAATCCACGAGGAGCAGAAGGATCAGGACGCCGCCATTGCCGCCTACCGCAAACTGGTTGAGGACTATCCCTCCAGCCCGCTCGCGGTGGAGGCCCAGTCCAAGGTCGGCAAGGGCTATCTGGGTAAAATGGAGCGCGGCAGCCGCGATGCCGAGAATATCAGAAAAGCCCGCGCCGCCGCCGAGGAGGCGGGGGGGCTTTTCCCGGACACCACCATGCCGGACATCAACGCCACCCGCAGCCAGGTGGACGATCTGGCGGCGGAGAACGCCTGGAAGACCGCCAAATTTTATGAGAAGAACGGCAACCGCAAGGCCGCCGTCCTTTATTACAGCGATGTCCTCCGCTCCCCCGGCAGCGCCCGTTACGACGCCGCCCGTGAGCGTATCTCAGCCTTGGCCTCCGCGGATCCGAAGCTCCTGGAATCCGTGCCCAAATTGGCCGTCTCCCAAAAGGATCTGGCAGTGCGGGCGGCGGTCGACCTGAAGGGCAATGCCAATTACTTCGGCCCGCCCGCTCCCGCCACCGGAGTGGCGGGCAACAGCGTGTTGAAAAAGCCGAAAATGCGGCCTTCCGGCGAGCAGATTCCCACCATCCCCCTGGATGAGCCGGATCTCCCGACCGGTATCGACCATACCCTGAAACCGGACAATGGCCTGTTGGATCCCACTCTGCCCACCGCTCCCGCCCCTGACCCGTCGGCTCCGTTGCCGGAGGGAGGGGAATTGAAGCCCGGCGACTCTGTGCCTGCTACTGAAACTCCGGCAGCCCCTGAGCCGCCTTCCCTGACTCCGCCCAGCGAACCGGAGCCGGCCCCACCCTCCGAGCCAGCGCCCCCGGTGGAGCCTCCGAAACCAGCAGACGGAAATTGATTGGATTCCCGTCCTTCCCCGCCGCACATCCTTTTCCGCTCCGCGCCTGACGGGGCGCCTTCCCCGCCCATGCAATTGATCCATCTGTTTGGCCGCCTTTCCCTGGCCGCTGCGGCCTGCCTGCTCAGCAGCTGCGCTGGTTATCATCTCGGATCCGACAAGCCGGCCAGGATGGAGAAAATCACCAAACTGGCGGTCCCCGCGTTCAAAAACCTGACACTGGAGCCCCGCTCCTCGGTGCTGGTCACAAACAACGTGATCCGCCTTCTTCAAACTGACGGCACCTACCAGGTGGTTGACCCTCAGTACGCTGAGGCCGTGCTTCACGGGACCATCCAGAAGTTCGAGCGCCGGCAGCTGCGCAGCGCGCGCAACAACACCCTGCGCACCCGGGAAATGGAGCTGAGGCTTTTTATCCATTACACGGTGGATGACCCGGTCACGGGGTCCGTCCTGTCCCGGGGCAACATCAACGGATCCACCTCCGTTTTTCTGGATCCAAACCTTCAGCTGAGTGAGCGCCAGGCGATTGACGACGCCTCATCCCGGGTGGCGGAGGAGCTGGTGAGCCGTCTGGCGGAGGGATGGGGCAGCGAGGAGTTTGTGGGCGATCCCTCCCACGGCTCCTCAAAAATCCGCAAAGGACGGAACGAAGGCAGTTCGCTCCCCAAGTCACTCCAGCAGAAGCAGCGCTGAATGGTGGGCGGCCGGACACACACCGGCCCCTGCGCCCTGCTGTTTCCGGAATCCATTTGAAACCCGGACTGAAAAATCAAAAATCACTTGCACGCCGGCTTTTCCTTTCTACTTTTCCCGCCCGCCCCCAAAGGGCCGGAAAAACGCGCGGTTAGCTCAGCGGTAGAGCACCTCCCTGACACGGAGGGGGTCACAAGTTCGAACCTTGTATCGCGCACCATTTCCTTTTGGAAACAGAGGTCACGGTGGCTGAATAAACGGATACGGTTCCCTCCTCCAATCCCCTGCATGGAAAGCCATGCGCATTCCGCATTTGTTTTCGGAACGGGCAGTCAGGCAGGTATTGGTCATTCCGCGCCGGAATCGTCACCTGCTGATGAGCCTTTCCAACCAGGTGAACAGCTTTAAAATGCTTTTATACCCGGATGCCCAAGGTCCGGGCGGTCTGATTTTTTTGGAAAATCCGGTGGGGCCCGGGTGCATTTCCCCTTTTCCGGCACTTGGGGAATGTTCAAAAAAAATCCACCCTCAGGCTCCACCCCGCCCCGTCCCTAACGTGGTGCTTTCAAGCCAAATTTTTTAAAAAAGTTTCCAGGCGGAGGCAAAAAAATCTTGTCCCGGACCTTAGGCTGGCTACGGTGACGTCCGGTCCGTGGCGAAGTTAGCAAGCACGGACCGGACAGCCCTCAGCCCCAATCCATGCTCTCCTTTCCCGTGTTCCCCGCTGCCGCCACGCAATCATGGGGAACAGCCGCGTCCACGACCGGAAAGGAATGTCCAAGCGCTGAAGTGTTTCCGCTGACCTCCATGCCCGGCCATGCGGCCGCTTTCCGCTCAAACCCCTTTTTTCCCAACGCTTCCTGTCCCCAGTGCGTTCCTCCGCTCCGGCAAGCCGGAATTTTCTGCTTCTGAACCACCCGTCCGCAGAATCCGCGCCTTTTCATGTCCGACCGATCCTCACTGGCCGCGCTTTGGTCGCATGTCGTTGATAATCTGCGGGCTAGGATTTCCCCGGATGCCTACGAGCGCTGGTTTTCCTCGATCTGCCTGACAGAGATCACGGAGGAGAGCGCGCGGCTGGCGGTGCCGGACGCCATCCATAAGCTGTGGATCGAGATGAACTATCTCCCGCCTCTGAGGGAGTCCTTCAAAAGCATCACCGGCATCATACCTTTGCTGGAGTTGGAGTGCGCCACCAACAACCTGCAGCAGCAAGGCCCGCCCCCCATGGCTTCCCGCAGCCGGGCAGTCAAAGCCCAGCCGGCAGCCTCTGAAGCCCCTCCCCCCGCTGTCCGGGCAGCGGCGTTGAGACTTCCTGCCCCGCCGGCGCCGAAGGAACCGGAGCCGGTGCCCGACAGCGCGGTGGAGGAACCTGTCTCCGGGAATGAGGATGGCATTGCCCAGCGCCATACCTTCAATACATTCGTGGTCGGTGCTAACAATCAGTTTGCGCATGCCGCGGCCATGGCCGTGGCCCAGCGTCCGGCCCGCGCCTACAACCCTCTGTTCCTCCATGGAGGCACCGGTTTGGGCAAAACGCACCTCATGCACGCCATTGGTGCCCATATCCGCAGCGCGCGCCCCAAGGCCCGGGTGCTCTACATCACCAGTGAGGAGTTCACCAATCAGTTCATCGGAGCCCTCCAGGAGCATTCACTGCCCAAGTTCCGAAAACGTTTCCGTCTGGCGGATGTGCTGCTGATCGACGACATCCAGTTCCTCGCCGGCAAGGAGCGGTCCCAGGAGGAGTTCTTCCACACCTTCAACGCCCTTTTCGACGGCAACAAGCAGCTGGTACTCTCCAGCGACTGCCCGCCGGCGGAGATGCGGAATCTGGAGTCCCGCCTGGCCTCGCGCTTTGAGTGGGGGATGATGGCGGAGGTGACTCCTCCCGACGAGGAGACCCGGGTGGCCATTCTCCGCAAGCGGGCAGAGTCCCTGCGGGTGGAGGTCCCCCCGAATGTGATCGACTACCTGGCCTCCCGCATCCGCAGCAATGTCCGCCGCCTGCATGGCGCGCTGTTCCGTGTGGCCTCCTGGATTTCCCTGCATGGCCCCATCTCCCTGGTCCAGACGGAGGACCTGATGCGCGATCTGGTCCAGGAGGAATCGACCAAGCACATCACCATCGACCGCATTCAGAAAACGATCGCCGAGAGCTTTGACATCCGCATTGCGGACATGACCAGCCGCAAGCGCCCGGCCAACATTGCCTTTGCCCGGCAGGTGGCCATGTATCTTTCCCGGGAGCTGACCGGCTGCTCCTACCAGGAAATCGGCCTCGCCTTTGGCGGCCGGGACCACGGCACCATCATGCACGCCTGCCGCAGCGTGGATTCGCGGCTGAAGGAGCAGGAATCCCTGCGCCTGCGGCTGGATTCCCTGATGACCACCCTGAAGCGTAGTTCATAGGGCTCCGCCCTGCTCTGAAATTCCGGACCGGACTCCCTCCGCTGGAGCCGGAGCGGCGGGGTCCACCGGCTGATTTGTGATAAATCCGCCGGCGGATACGTTTCCTGATCACCGCTGTTCTTTTCCCCCTCCGCCCGCGTGTCCCCCTCCCTGCTTGTTTTCCACCGGTTTTATCCGCTCCCGATACTGATGGCCGCCCTCCTCCCGGTGCCGGCACAGGCCCAGCGTTTCGATTACGAGGAGGAGCCGCACAACTATTACAGTGCTCCGCTGACGGATGCCGGGACGAAGCTGGACGGAGACCTGCTCACCGGAAGTTTTCAGCTTCCCGGCGGCAGTGATCTGGAGGCGCTGAAAGCTGTGTTGAACCGGCTGAAAATTCCGGTGTCCAGCCAGGTTCTGGTCTTCTCCAAAACCAGCGTGCAGCGCGACCGCATCCGGCCGGACAATCCGCGGGCCATTTATTTCAACGATGAGTGCTACGCCGCCTGGGTGCCGGGCGGCCTGGTGGAGATCGCCTCCACCGATCCGGTGCTGGGCCCTGTCTTTTACACGCTGGACCTTCACCGGGCGGACCGGACGGTGCCGCGTCTGGACCGGTCCCAGAGCTGTCTGGACTGCCATGGAGGCAGCATGACCAACGGCGTGCCGGGTCTGATGGCGCGGTCTGTTTTTTCTGGAAGTGACGGCACGCCGCTTTATCAGGCGGGCACCGCGCTGATCGATCAGAACAGCCCCTTTGAAAACCGCTGGGGCGGCTGGTATGTCACCGGCACCCACGGCGGGAGCCGGCACCGGGGCAATGTGACGGCCACGGCCAATGACCGGAACACGGTCACCATGGACACGGCCAAAGGCGCGAATCTGGAGTCGCTGGAGTCCTTTTTCCCGGTCCGGCGTTACGCCCGTGCCGACAGCGACATCGTGGCCCTCATGGTCATGGAGCACCAGCTGGGCATGACCAGCCGGCTGGTGGAGGCCTCCTACGCCGTGCGCGGTGCCATGGTGAGACAGGCCGACCTGCGCCGCGAACTGGGCGATCCTCCCACGGACGAACTGGTGGGCACGGCCAAAATCATCGCCGACAGCCACGCCGGCAAAATTCTGGAATACCTGCTGTTTGCGGGCGAGGCCGCCCTGCCCGAGGGCGGAATCGAGGGCGGAGCCGATTTTCAGGCTGGCTTCCGTGCCGGCCGCCCGGCCACGCCGGATGGAAAATCCCTGACTGATTTCCAGCTTCTGACGCGTCTGTTCAAATACCGCTGCAGTTATCTGATTTACAGCCGGCTTTGGGACACGCTGCCGCCGGAATTTCTGGCCCTGCTGTATCAGCGCCTGTTCGCCATTCTGACAGCGGAGACGCCTCCCCCCCGTTTTGCCCATCTGTCCGCCCGGGAAAGGCGGGATATTCTCCAGATTCTCCGCACCACCAAGCCCGGTCTCCCGGACAGTTGGCAATAAATTTTTACCCGTCCGAAGGCTTGGCGGCGTAATTCAGCGCCGCACTATTGACACCGGAAATCCTGCGGCAAAAAATCAGCGCCGAAATCCCTTGGGCATTTTTTCATTTTGGAGGCCGCAGTGCCGGCAAGAATCCCTTGCCTGGCACAGGATATGCGCCGAAGGAACCTGTCCCCCCGGTTTCATTTTCAACCGAGGTTTCCCTGTCCCTGGAAGCCGCCCCCCATCACAAAGACATGAACCACCACTATCCCGTCGCGATTCCCAACGAAGGCTCCCTGCACCTTCCGGAGCTGGAACGTGATGCCTGCGGGGTCGGATTCATCGCCAATATCCATGGGATAAAGAGCCACCGCATCCTGCGCTATGGAATCACCTCCTGCTGCAACGTGATTCACCGCGGTGCCGCTGGAGCGGACATGAAGACAGGCGACGGCGCCGGCATCCTGACGCAGATCCCCCACAAGATTTTCCGCACGGTCCTCAAAGAGGAGTTTGACTATGATCTGCTGAAGGACAGCGACCTTGGCGTTGGTGTGTTCTTTCTGCCCCGTGAGGACGACGAGGAAAAGCACAACGCCAAGCTGGCCACCAAGCTGATCCTTCAGAATCTCGGCATCAAGGTGATCGGCTGGCGGAAGGTGCCGATCAATGAGAAGGAGCTGGGCCAGTCCGCCCGCGACACCCGCCCCTCCATCTGCCACCTCTTCGTTGAGCGCGCGGAGGACATGAGCGATGACGAGTTCGAGCGCACGCTCTTCATCGCCCGCCGCCAGATCGGCATCCATCTCCGCTCGGAGAAGGTGAAGAATTTCTACATTCCGTCCTTCTCCCACCGGACCATCGTTTACAAAGCTCTGGCCCTGCCCACAGTGCTGTCGAAGTTCTATCTGGATCTCAACAACCCTGATTTCGAGACCGCGCTGTGCCTCTACCACCAGCGCTTCTCCACCAACACCTTCCCCACCTGGTCGCTGTGCCATCCCTTCCGGATGCTCTGCCATAACGGCGAGATCAACACCGTGCGCGGCAACCGCAACTGGCTGTCCAGCCGCGAGAGCGATTTCCAGAGTGAGATCTGGGGCGACCGCGTGCGGCATCTGCGCCCCATGCTGGATCCCACGCAGTCGGACTCCGCCAGCCTGGACTCCGCGCTGGAGCTGCTGGTCATGTCCGGCCGCTCGCCGGAGGAGGCCATGGCCCTGCTGGTGCCGCCGGCCTACGGCATTGACCCCTTCACCACTCCGGAGCAGAAAGCCTACTACGAATACAACCAGTGCTTCAGCGAGCCCTGGGACGGTCCGGCCTCGCTGGTCTTCACGGACGGCCGCACCGTGGCCGCCTGTCTAGACCGGAACGGCCTGCGCCCCTCCCGTTTCAAGCTCACGGAGGACGGCATCTTCACGCTCGGCTCGGAGGTCGGCGTGATCGAACTTGATGACAACACCATCATCCGCAAGGGCCGCCTGGCACCGGGCGAGATGGTCAGCATCAACACGGAGACCGGCCTCCTGCGGTTCAATGACGAGATCAAACAGGCTCTGGCCACCCGCCAGCCGTATGGGGAATGGCTGAGCCAGAACCGGATCGCCCTCTCGGACAAGGCGGATCCCGCCCCGCAGCCGCTGGCGGGCGAACTGGACATCCTGACGCTGTCGCAGAAGCAGGCCGCCTTCGGCTACACCAAGGAGGAGCTGGACATGGGCTTCGTCCCCATGCTGAGGGATGGTCTGGAGGCCACGCACTCCATGGGCGACGACACGCCGCTGGCGGTGCTGAGCACCAAGCCGCGCCTGCTCTTCACCTACTTCAAGCAGATCTTCGCCCAGGTCACGAACCCGCCGATCGACCCCATCCGCGAGCGGCTGGTGATGTCGCTGTCCGTATCCCTCGGCTGGTACCGCAACATTCTGAAGGAGACCCCGGAGCACGCGAAGGTGGTGCATCTGGAAACTCCCGTCCTGTGGCCTCACGAGCTGGAGGCGCTGAGATCGCTGGAGGATTTCCCCAGCCGCACCATCGACACCACCTGGGCCGCCGCCGAGGGTGAAGCCGGTCTGGAACCCGCCGTGAAGCGCATCTGCGCGGAGGCCGAACAGGCGGTCAGCGAGGGTGTGCGTATCCTTATTCTCAGCGACCGCGCCACCGATGAAAACCACGTGCCGGTCCCGGCCCTGCTGGTCACGGGAGCGGTGCACCATCACCTCAACCGCTTCCGCAAGCGCATGAGACTCAGCATCATCGTGGATTCCGGGGAGGCCCGCGACGTCCATCAGATCGCCACCCTCTTCGGTTACGGAGCCCAGGCCGTGTGTCCCTACCTCGGTTATGAAACTGTGCGCGAACTCGTGGACACCCACAAGGAGCTCGCCGGCACGGATTTCCTGAAGGCGATGAAAAACTACCGCTACGCCTTGGAGAAAGGCGTGCTGAAGATCATGTCCAAAATGGGCATCAGCGTGCTCGCCTCCTACCAGGGAGCACAGATTTTCGAAGCTGTGGGCATCGCCACCCCGCTGATCAAAAGCTGCTTCACCGGCACCCCCAGCCAGATCGAGGGCATCGGGTTCAGGGAAATCGCCATGGAGTCCCTGGCCCGCCACGCCGGCGGTTATGGCGACGCCATTCCCAAGGGTCCGGAGGATCTCGGGGATCCCGGTTATTACCGTTACCGCCGCGACGGCGAACGGCACGCTATCGACGCCGGCTTCATCAAGAACTTCCACACCTTTGTCAAAACCGGCAAGGCGGAGGACTATGCCGCCTACGTCGAGCAGTACACGAAGAACCGCCCGGTTTCGCTGCACGATCTGTTCGAACTGGTCCCCGGCGCGTCCGGTCCGGTGCCGCTGTCGGAGGTGGAGCGCATTGAGGACATCCGCGTGCGGTTCACCACCGCCGCCATGTCCCTCGGCGCGCTCAGCCCCGAGGCCCACGAGATGCTGGCCATTGCCATGAACGAGATCGGCGGCAAGTCGAACTCGGGCGAGGGCGGCGAGGATCCGGCCCGCTTCAAGCGCTATGAAAACGGCGAGTGGGGCAATTCCAAGATCAAGCAGATCGCCTCCGGCCGTTTCGGTGTCACTGCGGAATACCTCGCCAGCGCCGAGGAACTGGAGATCAAGATGGCCCAGGGCGCCAAGCCCGGCGAAGGCGGCCAGCTTCCCGGCATGAAGGTGCAGGGCATCATCGCCAAGCTGCGCCGCACCCAGCCCGGTGTGCAGCTGATCAGCCCGCCGCCGCACCACGACATCTACTCCATCGAGGATCTGGCCCAGCTCATTCACGACCTGAAGCAGGTGAATCCCCGCGCCCGGGTCTGCGTGAAGCTGGTGGCCGAATCCGGCGTCGGCACCATTGCCGCCGGCGTGGCCAAGGCCAATGCGGACATCATCCTCGTGTCCGGCCATGAGGGTGGAACCGGCGCCTCGCCGATCTCCTCCATCAAGCACGCGGGTCTGCCTTGGGAGATCGGCCTCGCCGAAACCCAGCAGGTCCTCATGCTCAACGGTCTGCGTGACCGCGTGACCCTCCGCACGGACGGCGGGCTGCGCAGCGGCATGGACATCATCCACGCCGCCATCCTGGGCGCTGAGGAGTTCAACTTCGGCACCATCGCCCTCATCGCCATGGGCTGCGTGTATGTCCGCAAGTGCCACCTCAACACCTGCCCGGTCGGCATCGCCACCCAGGACCCGAAATACCGCGACAAGTTCAAAGGCAAAAAGGAGTCGGTCATCAACTTCTTCAACGCCGTCGCCGGGGAGGTCCGGGAGATCATGGCCAGCTTGGGCGTGCGCCGCCTGAACGACCTCATCGGGAGAGTCGAATACATCCGCCAGCGGCACATCGAGGGCCATCCCAAGGCCAACACCATCAATCTCAGCAAGGTGCTGAAGAACGTCGCCGCCGAGCTCGGCGAGGACGTGGCCCGCATCTGTCTGAAAGGCCGGAACGATGGTATCCACCCGCATCCGCTGGACGACAAGATCATCCAGGAGGCCAAGGACGCCATCACCGACCAGGTGCCGGTGCGCCTCAGCTTCCGGGTCAAGAACACCAACCGCAACATTGGCACCAAGCTCAGCGGCGAGATCGCCTACCACTGGGGCGACACCGGTTTGCCCGAAGGCACCATCACCGTGAACTTGGAGGGCAGCGCCGGCCAGTCCTTCGGCACCTTCCTGTGCGGTGGCATCAAGCTGATCCTCACCGGCGAGGCCAATGACTACGTGGGCAAGGGCATGACCGCGGGCGAAATCGTCATCAAGCCGCGTCCGGGCGTCAAATTCGCCGCCGCCGAAAACTCCATCATCGGCAACACCGTCATGTATGGATCCACGGGCGGCCATCTCTTCGCCAATGGCCGCGCCGGCGAGCGCTTCTGCGTCCGCAACTCCGGCGGCATCGCCGTGGTGGAGGGCGTGGGCGACCACGGCTGCGAATACATGACCAACGGCACCGTGGTGATCCTCGGCCCCACCGGCAAGAACTTCGGTGCCGGCATGTCCGGCGGGACAGCCTACGTCCTTGATGAGAACGGGCACTTCGACCAGCTGCACAACACGGAACTGACCGAGCGCGTGCGCCTGACCGAACCAGCCGACATCGCGGTCCTCAAGTCCCTGATCTTCCGCCACTACGACGCCACCGACAGTGTCAAGGCCCGCGGGATCACGGACAACTGGGCCAAATACGAGCCGCTCTTCTACAAAGTGCAGCCCCGTCAGGTCACCCCGCCCGCTCCCAAGCCCGCTCCGGCGACGGCGGAAACAGTCACCGAGCCTGCCAAGGTCTGACCTGAAGCACTGACTGATATGAGACGCACAGCCCTTCCGCGGCATCCATCCAATCAGCAGGCCGGCATGGCCAGCATGGTCCGGAGTATGCCGGACTTGGGGAGAGCACGGTAGCCGATGGCGGGAAACCTGCTGAGGCTTTCGAGCAGCTGTCGGTCCTCCGGGCAGAATTGGCGGGCGGGATCGTGGCTGACAGCCCAGATGGTGCCGACGGGCTTTCCGTCGATGTAAAAGGGAATGAGCAGCACTTCCTCCAAGGGCGGCAGGATGGGAGCCAGGTAGGTGAAATGCCGTTCCGGGTGGATGAAGAGAATGGAGGAGCGGCGGTCGATCACGGTTCCGCAGGGGCCGAAGTCGCTGGGAGTGCCCGATCCGAGGTAGCTCCGGAGCTGGCCGGCGACCGCAGGCCAGACAAACTGCTTTCTGTTTTCATCCAGCAGGCTGATGCCGGTGGAGCCCGCGCCGGAAAGTTGGAGGGCGGATTTCACGAGCTGATCGAAGAAAGTCAGCGGTGAGGTCATGGCTCGGGTGAGATCCGTGAAGGCTTGGGTTTCCCCGGCGAGGTCCTTCCGCCGGCTGGGGCGCTGCTCCAGCCCGCCGGTGGCAATCACGGATTCCAAATCGCTTGAACACTTCATTTCCTACTAATAGACAGAAGCAGCGGAAATGATGTTTTTTTTAGGGTATTTCAGGAAGGAAACCCGGCGGCGGGACTCACCCGGAGTTTTCCCGATCCAGACGGAGCATGGCCTGCTGAATCCCGTCCGCTGAAATCCTTTGTTTGAGGAGGCTGAGCACTTTGAGCTCCGGAGAGATGATTAGCCCGGCGGTGCTTTGGTCGGGGAATTCATGCTCGAAACGGTTCGGACTTTCCAGTTCGGGAAGAAACGCCGCATGAAAGACCGGACACCCGAACCCTTTTTCCCCTGAGGACCCCAACTTTGCTTTCACCTTCACAATCAATGCTCCCAATGACTTATTCCGGCCGGTTTTGCAGCCATTCCCGCAGCAGAGTTAAATTGGCGGGCTTGACCATATATTGGTCAAATCCGGCGGCCTGCGCACGGCTGCGGTCCTCCGCGCTGTCATACCCGCTGAGGGCCACCAGAAAGACCCCGGACAGTTCAGGCATCGCACGGAGGCGGCGGGCCACTTCAAAGCCGTCCATTCCAGGCAGTCCGATGTCCAGCAGCACCACCCCGGGCAGAAACTCCCCCGCTGTTGCAATCGCTTCCGGACCGCTGAAGGCGACATGGGTTGTATGGCCCCGGTGACTTTGAAGCCTTGCAAGGCTTAGGGCCGCATCCCTGTTGTCCTCCACAATCAGGATCCGGCGCGGAGTATCCTTCACGTGTCGTGCGGAGGATGGCGCGGGAGGCGGAGAAGGAGGGGGCGCTTTCTCAAGCACCGGGAGACGCACCATGAACTCACTGCCGCACCCCTCGCCCCTACTGTGCGCCTCAACGCTGCCGCCGTGCAGCTTCACCAGCCGCCGCACAAGGGTGAGGCCGATGCCCAGTCCCCCGTGTTCGCGGTCGGACGAGCGGCTGCCCTGCACAAAAAGATCAAAGAGCCGAGGGAGCAGTTCAGGAGCGATGCCCGCTCCGTCGTCCCGCACACAAATGACAACTTCAGAAGGCTCAACGCCGGAGGTGCGCGCGGCGCTCAGCCGAATATGGCTTCCCTCCCCGCTGTACTTGCAGGCATTCCCTAAAAGATTACTAAAGACCTGCTCAAGGCGCGTGGTGTCCGCATTCAAAAAGATCGGTCTGTCCGGCAGGGAGAGGTGCAGGCTCTGGCGGCGTTCGGCGGCTGGAAAATGCGCCGCGCATTACCGCGGTGAGAATGCTCTCAAGGGCCACGGGCGCGCATTTCAGTTCAATTTTCCCCTCCGTGATCCTCGATACATCCAGCAGATCATCAATCATCCGGCTCATGTTCCCCAACTGACGCAGGATCATGCTGTATGCCTCTCCGCGCTCCTGGACATCCGCCCCGGGAGTCTGCAAAATCTCCAAGGCGTTGCGCACCGGGGCCAGCGGATTGCGCAGCTCGTGGGCCAGCATCGCCAGAAACTCATTCTTGCTGCGGTCGGCCTGCGCAAGGTCCGCTGCCCGCGCCTGCAGCGACTCCTCAAGAAGCAGGCGCTCGGTGAGATTCGTGTAGCTGGTCAGGATGGACCCGGTTTCGGAGTCCCGCACCCAGCGGCAGAGCGAGGGAATGCGCCGCCCGTCGCGCGCCGTCTGAACCACTTCTCCAATGAAGGAACCCTCACGGTGAAGCTGCTCCACGATTTCCTCCATAGGTTTTGGAAACTCCGTCCTCATGAGGCCATGCAGGTCCCGCCCCGCCGCCTCCTGGGCCGTCCAGCCATACATTCTTTCAGCCCCGGCATTCCACAGCGTGATTCTGTTGTTGGCCCCCCGCACGATGATGGCGTCATTGCTTAGGTCCAGCAGGCGCACTTTTTCGGCCAGCTCCCGCATCACCTCCCGGCGTTGGGTGATTTCCGCCTCCAGTTGTCCGTTCAGTTTCCCGGCCTCCTCCGCCAGTTCATGCTGGCGCACCAAACTCAGCATGAGGGCCTCATTCACCTCCCTCAGCTGATCCTGACACTCCACAGGTTCAGGCCTCCGGATTACAGCCGTCAAAATTTCCCCGTCCGACCTCAACGGCATGGACTGACCGTCCGGTGCTACGGATTCTGACATCTAAAATTGCAGGTTCACCTTCTCTTTACGCTGACTCCTCCGGTCCGGGCGCAGTTTCCCCGCGCCGCCCGGCCTGTTCCGGCAGCCCAGTGGTCAGCCTGGCATATCCGGACGCGGCGCGGGGCATCACCTCCATGCCTTTCCCGGTGATGGTGTATTCGCGGATATCCCTGCTGTGACTGCCGCCCCGCATTTTGATGACCATCAGCACCTTCCGCAGCTGGCCGTCAATTTCCACATAGCGCATCCGGATGATGTCGTCCGTGAGAAACGAGATCGCGTAGTGGCTGAAGGGCATCCCGGCAAAGGAATCCTCCACCTCCACCGTGCTGAGAATCGTGACCCCGGCTCCCGTCAGGGCCACGATCATCCGGTAAAGCGACTCCCGGAAATCCTGCCGGAATCCCGGTGCCAGCGCCATTTCAAAACCCATCAGCGAATCAATCACCAGCCGTTTTGCCCCGGTTCTTTCGATGGCGTCGAGAATCTCCTGCAAAGTTTCATCCACCGAAAGATCAAGCGGGCGGAGGTAGAGGATTTCCAGCTTTCCATTCCGTTGTGATTCCGAGAGATTGAGACCGAAACTGTCAGCGCGCTCCTCATATCCCGAAGGGCGCTCCTCAAAGATCACGATAATCCCCGGTTCCCCGCGACGCAGCCCCTCCGCGATGAACTGCGTGGCCAGTGCGGATTTTCCTGTCCCGGAAGGCCCGGCCACCAGAAGACTGTCTCCCTCCAGCACCCCTCCCCCCATCATGTCATCCAGCTCCGGAATCCCGAGGGAAAGCCGGCGGCCCCGCTGCGCGGTCACCTTTTTCCTGCTGAATCCCAGGGTGCGCGGGAATGCCTGCAGCCCGTCCGCGCTGATGCGGATGGTGTGCAGGCCGGGCACCGAGGCGTGCCCGCGTGACTTCATGATTTCCAGTTTGCGCACCACGGAGTTTCTCTCCGCCAGCTGGGAAAGCCAGAAGAGGCCGTCCGCGATGGTGAAGACCGGATTGTCCCGGATCTCTTCCAGCGCATATTCCCCGATTAGGAAGGTCGTGGCCTCCCAGCTGGTCAGGAACTGGGCGAGGCGCTGAACGAACGACTGCATGTCGGGCTGGTTTGGTTCTCCGGGCGCTTTGCGCACCACCGTGCGGAAGGAGTCCACCACTACAAAACCCGGCTGCACAGCCGTGACCTGTTTGGTGATTTCCTCAAGCACCGCCTCCAAATCCCGCTCCAGCACCAGGTCACCCAGGCTGATAAAACGGATGGCCGAATCAAGGAGGGGGGCGTCGAAGAAGGAGAACTGCTGCTGATAGCGCAGCATTTTCAGGGCCGGTTCCCCGAGCACCGTGAAATATAGCGCCGGTTTCTGCGGCGTGGCATTGGCGAAAAGGATCTGATGCGCCAGCGTGGTTTTGCCGCAGCCCGGCATTCCCGCGATGATGTTGAAGGAGAATTCCGGGATGCCGCCGCCCATGATGTCATCCAGACCGCGCACGCCGGTCGGTATTCTCCGGATCCTGACTTTGCCGGGCTGACCCCCGGTTTCCCCCGCCGGTCCGTCTTTAACCGTATCGGTGTGTCTTTTCATTTTTTTGGCTCCTATACCGATTCATCCTGTTTTTCAATCTGATCATTGAGCGACAGTCCCGGCCATGTCTCACGGACCAGCCGAAGCGTCAGATTTTCCCCGATGAAGGCCTCCAGCAGCCCAAGCAAATGGGCCACCAGAATCACGCCGCCCCCGGCAATGCCGCCGGATTCAGCCAGTGCCTCCAGTTCGTCCACCCCCTCCCATGAGCCGTCAGCGCTGACCCGCACCGCAAGCAGAGCCGGAGCCTCCGCCTGGGTCAGGGAGAGCACGCGCGCAAGCAGCGCGTGGAAACCACCATGGCCAACAAGCGCCGTCAGCCGCGGCCCCAGCCGCTCACACACGCTGAAGGCCGCCAGGCTGTTGGTTCCTGAGGATTTATTTGCGGTCATTTCGCAGGCTATAAGATGCCCGGCAAAAACCCGCATCTTTGGAGTGACCCTGCTCATTTTGCGGGTATCATGGGTGTTCCCAAGCTGCAGGCAACCCCCTTTTTACTGAACAGGCTGGATTTCAGGCCGTTGGGCACTGAAGGAATTCAGCCGCACCCGGGGCTCCAAGCCTTCAGATATCCGGGCCGGCCGGCTGCAGACCAGCCTCGCCACCATGGGGGACATCCTCCACGACGATTATTTCGTGGGAGACTTCATACTCCACGATCGCCGCCCGGATGGCTGAGAGACAACGGCCAAGCCAGGCCTGTTCATTATAGGCTGGAATGATGAATGATACCATCCCTAAGTAAAAAAGTGACAAATTTCAGTTGATGTGGCAGAATCCGCCATGGCCGGAGCCCGGCTTCATTTGGATTTGCCCGAGGTGACCGGGGTCATCGACAAAATGCACGCCGCCGAACGCGAGGGGTGGCGCAAAACCCGGCTGCTGGCCGTCAAGCTGGCGGCCCGCGGCACTTGCACCTCCGCGGAGGTGGCCGATCTCTGCGGCATCGCCCGCGGGCATCTCTTCCGCTGGATCGCGGCGGTGCGTCAGGGCGGTATTGCGGCCCTGCTCACCCGGGGCGTGAGGGGGCGCAGGGCGGAGGGGCCGCGCGGACCGGCTCCGGAGACCCATGCGGAGCTGCTCCGTAGGCTGGAGGCCGGGGAATTCATCACTGTGCGGCATGCCCGCCGGTGGCTGCAGGGAAAGGACGGGGTGGTCCGCCCCTGCAGCACCGTGTGGTCATGGCTGAAAAAAGCGGGAGGAGTGCTGCCGGCACCGCGGCCAGCGCATTCCCGGCTGTGGGCGCTCAAAGGAAGCCGGGCTCATCGTGACCCGGCAGATTAAATAGGTGTGGGATTATCTGTATGGCTCCTTGGACATCATGGGGGGACAGGCGCACTTCACCCCTATTCCCTCCGTGAACCAGCAATGGGACCGCGCGTATCTGAAGGACCCGGCGGGCACGGCACCGGATGCCGTGCATGTGGTCATCTGCGACCAGGCGGGGTTCCATCTGAAGGATGGTGATCCGCGGCTTCCGGAGAGGGTGCGCATCCTGGCCCTGCCCGCTTACAGTCCGGAGCTCAACCCCTGCGGGCAGGCCTGGGACATAGTCCGGGACAGCATCGGCAACAGGGTGTTCACCACCGTGCGGCGGCTGCGCAAGGCCATGGTCCCGGCGCTCAAACGCTGGCGGGATGACGCCGGGTCCGTGCTCAGTCTGATCGGACGGCCTTGGCTGGCTCTTAAAACCCAGGAGTTCGCAGCCAACGCAAATATCACATTAGTATAGGGAAATAGTATAATGTATTTTTATTGAATCCGGGCCGACGACCCCGGAGGGGAAGATTGGAAACAGAAACAGAGTGACAGGATGGCCTCACTGGTTGGGCACCAGAGCCCTTATGGCCGGGCTTGGTGGGCCGGGGGTCCTAATTTCCGCTGTCTGTGTCCCACTGAGCGGGGTTGTCGGCCGGACGGGGCAGCCGGCCTTCAAGCCACTCAGCGCAGGAGTCCGGCGAAAATGCCGGATCAGTGGATTCAATGACCCATGATAAAAATTCTGTCCCGCCGTTCATGCAGGGCGGCGGTGAAACCCGCATGAAGACTGTAGGGGGGCGTTCGTTCAGGGACAGGTAATTCAGAACGGATCCCAACTCCTGAACGTGCCTCCATGTCAATGGACGATCGATGCCGGGACGAAACTTTACCCCACCAATCACCGTTTTCAAAGCGCCCAAGGCCGATGGATTTTCGCCCGCCTGGCGTCTGGATGGTGGGGGCGCTCCATGCAGCTGAGCAGGCGCTCAAACACCGGGTCGGCTTCCCGGCTCATGGCAGCGGCCAAGCCTTCTGAATCAGCAGCGTTGGCGGATGTGCGCCTTTATGCCTCATAGTGCTGATGTTGGTTTGCCTGAGGATGGAAGACCCTCTTTGAACCCCGGCGGAAGACTCTCAAAGTCGAGGATTTCACATTCACCGCCTCCGGTATCGGCGGCAGTTTCAATCAGCGATGGCTCCGAAAGCTTCACGGGCGCTCCGGCGGCGGACGCACTTAAAACCCGCTTTGAAACCGGGGTGCGGACCACGGTGAAGGATGATTTTGAAAAGTGCTCCCCGTCCCCGTCAAGGAATCTCCACGTGGAGACGGCGACCAAGCGCTCCCCGCCTGTATCAATGAGGTATGAGTTGGGACAGCATGGCGGGAGGCACCCATGCCCACTCCAAACCCGCACGACGGCGCCGGAGATCACCTCCGCCATTCCTGTTTTCATCTCCTTACGGTTCCACCACAGAGCAAACCAAAGGCCCCCACGCTGCCGGAGAATCTCCCGCTCCTCCGGAGTGAACAGGCGTGTGGCCACTGTGAGCATTCAAACCGCCATCATATTCTGGAGGGGCCCGCTGGGTAAGCGCCACCTGGATGGCGCAGGTTCTTTCCAAGCCAACGCGCCATGCTGGACAAACCCGAAGATGCCATCGAATAATTTATGCCCGGTGAAGGTGCCGCACCGGGCCCGGGGGACCGACCCAATAATTCAACCCATGGGCCCGCTGGAAAAATTTCAGCTCCCCCCCAGGCGCCTTGACTCGGTCCATCGGATGGAATGGCGCAGCACGGCGGTACTGTCCCCCAGATTCAGTTTTTCCCGGATGTGGGATTTGTGAACATCGACGGTTTTGCTGCTGATGTTCAGGAGATCCGCTATCTGCTGCGTGCTTTTTCCGTCCCCGAGATGTTGGAAAACCTCAAATTCCCGGTCGCTGAGCTTGTGGGTGCTGTCCACCGGCCGGCGGGGCTGGCCGCCTGAAAAGGCGGTCATGACGTCATCGGACATGGCGTCGCTCAGCCACATCCTTCCGTCCGCCACCCGCCGTATGGCCTCCATCAGATCGGTGTGGCTGGCATCCTTCATGATATACCCCTTGGCACCGCTTTTCAAAACGCGCTGGGCATACATCGCCTCATCGTGCATGGAGACCACCAGAATGGGGAGACCGGGAGCGATGGCCAGAATGTCCTTGAGCAGTTCCAGCCCGTTCCTACCGGGCAGGGTGATGTCCACCGTCATCATATCCGGCAGGTTTTTTTGAAGCCCGTCCATGGCCTCGGCTGCGCTGGCGGCTGCCCAGCAGACCTCCATACGGGGCTCCGCATTGATAAGCTGAATCAGCCCATCCCGCATCATGGTATGGTCATCGACCACCGCCACGCGCTTTTTGGACTGCTGGGATTTGTCAGGCTCCGGCAGCCTGCGGTTGTTTGTTTTCATAAGTGAAAAGGCGTTTGGGCATC
>JAQGPJ010000056.1 GCA_028293125.1 Verrucomicrobiales bacterium
ATGAGGCGCATTCAAAAAGCCCTCCTGCTTTTCAAAGCCGGAGGCCGCCACCTGCCGCGCACCGCCTTCGGCAGGGCCCTCAGTTACGCCCTCGGCCAATGGCCCGCCATGATCAATTACCTGACCGATGGCCGCATCGAACTGGATAACAACCTCACCGAAAACGCCATCCGTCCCACTGCGGTCGGCAAAAAGAACTGGCTCTTCATGGGTGACGCCGGAGCGGGTGAAACCGCCGCCACGCTCTACACCATCATTGAAAACGCCCGCCGTCACGGATTGGATCCCGAGGCCTACCTGACCGATCTGCTTACCCGGCTGCCCGCTCTCAAGCAGAGCGACCTCCCCGACTGCACCCCGGCCGCATGGGCCAAAGCACGGAAAACCCGCGTCGCCTGAGTCAAATCCATTTTCAGGGCGCTTGAGGTGACGCTTACCGTGAAGCCCGGTGGTCTCGGTGTAGATGATCACCCGGCGGCCTCCTTTCATGGCATTGGATTCGGAATTATGAGGAGGGTCCCAATCAAAATCCCTGAAGGCCATTGTAGACTCAGTCAGCGCTGTACGGTGGCACACGATAACAGCATAAGTCGAGCACACATTTCCAAAATTGGATGGACCATTAAGCGAAAATAACGGATTTTACACAATTTTTTATCTAATCGCACAACGTAAATTCTAGGAATAAAAGGAGACAATTGTCATTTGGATAAATTTTTGGTTTGGAGCAGTTTATCGAGGGTGTCTCTTGAAGCAAGCGTACGAGGGTGCTTCGATCCCAGCACACGCTCCTGATCCTTCAGAACTTGATCCAAAAGCGGTTCCGCCATTTCAAAATTTCCTTTAGCAATTAGCAGCAGTGCTAAATTACTAAAGGAGTCGAGAGTTTCTGGGTGCTTAGCTCCCAAGATGCGGTTTTGGCCATCCAATGCTTGGCGCAAAAGCGGTTCTGCTGCCTCAAAATTCTTTCTAGTGTAAAGCAATCCTGCAAGATTGGCAAGAGCGGTCAAAGTATCGAGGTGCTCAACACCGCAAACGCGCTGACGAATAATTAACACTTGACGGAAAAGCGATTCTGCCCCTTCAAGGTCACCTTTAGTACTTAAAAGTGTGGCGAGATTACTGAGAGAAATAAGGACGTCGGGATGCTCGGGACTCAACTGAGTTTTTTGTATCGCGATCGACCGACGAAGAAGAAATTCTGCCGCTGCAAATTGTCCTTTGGCTTTCAATACGACTGCAAGATTACTCAAAGAATCAGGTTGCTCCATTCCCCAAATCCGCATTTCAATTTCTAATACCTTGAGAGCTATTTCTTCTGCCGCTGCAAAGTCGCCTTTTAATTTTAGAATCCCCGCAAGGTTACTAAGAGAGTTAAGTGTATCAGGATGATCTTCTCCAAGAGCACTCCTCTGCGCTTCCAGAGCGCGGCGCAAAAACGACTCTGCTGAATTGTAATCACCATTACATTGTGATAAAAAGCATGAATATGTTCCGAGTAAGGATCTGGCATATATAAATTTATCACATAGGTTGTTTTTGTGAAAAACAGCTGCACAGTGAGGTGCCAGCCATCGCCATAAATTCCATGTTGAAACATCCTGCGAATTTTTTGGAGCTTCATGGAAAAGCAAAGTCACAGCTCTTTCCCATGCCTCTCGGGCAGTGTCGCCCAATTGGCTGAGGACAATTTCCTGAACTAAGCGGTGAAGGGAGAAGCTTTCGGGAGGCTCATCTGGAAAATTCACCAGAGAGTATCGAGAAAGTTCCAGCAGCGCTTCCTCCAGTGCCGGACATTCCGGGGTATTTCCGATTATTGAGCGTGGGAGGGGGGCTGGAGCAAGAAAAGCGAGGCTGTCGAGCAGGCGTCGGGCGTCGGCGCTGAGCTGATCAAAGCTGGCCTGCCAAGTGACCGCCACCGAGACGGGATAGCGCATCAGGCGTGGATCGCACCATTTCAGCATGTCCGCCCGACGGGTGTCGAAAATCTCCACATATCGCGCGAAACTGATCCTGTGCGCGGCGATGTAGGCCCCGGCCTGCTCAAGCGCCAGTGCAAGCCCGTCCAGCCGGAACGCCAGCGCGCCCGCAGCCTCACCGTCCGAGGCTTTGGCCTGACGCCGACCGCCGGTGCGCTCAATTAGAAAACTGATGGCGTCCTCCTCCCTGAGTTTCCCAAGGTCGCTCCCTTGGACCTGTCCGCTCCACCCGTCCAGACGGGAGGTGATAAGCACATATCCGGCGCTGAGCCTGCCCAGCAGGTCCTCCACGGCAGAGGCGGCCTCCTCCGTATCCACGTTGTCCAGAATGAGCAGCCAGCCCGGATTGGCATCCAGCCAGCGCAGCACGGCTTCAAAGCGCGCGTCCTCCTCCGGGGCTGATTGCTCCGGAAGGCCGAAGGCGTCGGAAAAGGCCAGATTGGCCAGATTGGTCCGGAGGGCCGATTCCGAGTCCGCCCCCACCATTATGAGGACACTGTAATCCTCCTGATGGCGGCGGGCGTATTCGATGGCGGTCCGGGTTTTGCCGATTCCCCCAAGTCCATGGACCGCCTGCGGGGCGGTGATGGCGGCGGCCTCCCCTCCGATGCCTGCGCGCAGGCTTTGGTGAAGACGCTCCAGAAAAGCCTCCCTTCCCTTGCATAGGGAGCCGATGGAGGCGGGCAGATTGAAAAGGCGGCGGGATAGCCTATGGAATGGGCAAGGCGGGGGCGGAGCCGCCCTCATCCAAGCTTCCATCAACCGCTCAATGAGTTTTGCCTGACCGGGATGAAGAACGGCGGCGGCGGCGGCGATGGCGCTGATCTTGTCACGCCGCCCGCTGAGGAGGTGGTGCCATATTTCCAAGGGGGTGCTGCCCGAATCCAGCAGTTCTGAACCATCAATACCCAACGTTTCAACCAAACCAACGATGGCGGTGCGCGTGGGCCATCCTCTTGCCAGCAGCTCCCGTAGGTTTTTGTAAGGCGAATCAGAGTCAGGCACAATGCTTTCATGACTATACCATGCTGCTTCCAATGCAACTGAACCATGTAGCCGGGAATTGCTCCGACTCTCTAGGGGATTGGCGGCAGCACGCCGCACGCCTTAAGTCCTGCCGCAAGACGGACGGCGGGGATGCCCTGATTGTAAGTAAGTGGATTACCGGTGCGGGGATCGGAACTCTGACCGCTGGCATGGTGCAGGGCCACCACCCGCCAGGAGCGGTCAAACACCGGCGAGCCAGAGGAGCCGGGCTCGGTGTCCGTGAGGTAACGCACGCGCTCCGTAGTCACTTCGGTGACGGTGTTGTGGTAAAGAGCAATCTCCTTGGGTCGACCTCCGGAATGCTGCACAATGTTTACATAATCGTGTCGGCGCGGTGCGGTGTCCGACAAGGAAAGCGCTCCGAAGGCGGCGTTGGCGTCCTCCGCAAGCCTCACTGCTGTCCAGTCGTCCCCCCCCCTCATCGGGGAGGTGTGGAAACCGGCTGCGGGATCGACTTTGAAAACCACAGTATCGGACACCAATCCCTTTTGGTCCTCCTCGTAGTTGAACTGGGCCACAGCGAAAGCGGCGGCAACGGCATCGGGCAGGACGTGGTGATTGGTGACCAGCCAGTTGCCGGGCAGAAGCCAGCCAGTGCCTGTTGATCCGTCAGCGCAGCGGATGCGGGCCACACTGCGCGCGCATTGAAGGCCTTGAGCTAGAAAATGAACGGGCAGAAGGGTGGATACCGCACGGGTAAGAGCCTCCAGAGAGGACGGGTCTGCGGTGGCAGGAGTAGGGATTTCCGGCCCGCGGACCTCGCTGAGGTTGTGGACATCTTTCTTTGCCAGAAGAAGGCTTGGGTCGGTGGGCAGCTCCTTCAGTGCTCCATCCACCAGAGCATCAATGTTCATGCCAAAGGAGGCTTTGGAAACCACATCGTGCCAAGTGTCACGTGCAGAGCCGCCCTGAATAATGTTCATGGGGTGGAGGCTGTAGATGCCAAGGTCCTCCAGAATTCTATCCCTTTGGTGTTCCTTCCAAAAGCGGCGGGCCAGCAGGTCGCGAAGGTTTTTCTCAGAGGGGGTCATAGAAGGGAAGGCGCTGGTGGATGGAACTGAATTGGGTGGTGGTCACAAGGAAAGGCTGTGTGCAGAATCACACTGGCCGTAAAGCAAAGACATTGAATTGATTAAGCGAGAAAGATTTTCAGATAATCCGTTTCCGGCGTTACAGCGTCTCGGCAGCTGGAGGGCCACCCTTGGTGCGAAGAAGCATCGCGAGGCTGTCAAGAGATTGCAAGGTTTCCGGATGCTCCGTTCCCAGAGCCTGTTTCCGTGCCTCCAGCGCTTGGCGTAAGAACGGCTCGGCCACCTCATGCTCCGCATTGGCGAGCATTAGAAAAACGGCGTAATCATTCATCAATTGGATGACGGATAAGAAGTCGTCTTGCGGTTCAGCGAAAGACAGAACAGCGGCGCAGTGTGGAGCCAGCCGTCGCCAAATATTCCATGTGGAGGCATCCTGCGAGTTTTTGGGAACTTCGGAAAGAAGCAAACCCACGGCTTTTTTCCGTGCTTCCAGCGCGGTTCCGCCCAGCAGGTTGCGAACAATTTCCTGCACCAAGCGGTGAATGGAGAACGTGTAAGGAGGCTCATCCAGAAACCGGACAAGTGAGTATCCCCGAAGTTCGACCAATGCCTTGTTTCGTGATGAGCCGTCGTCTCCATTTTCAATCATTGAGCGCGGGATGGGATCAGGGGCCATAAACGCAAGACTGTCGAGCAGGCTGCGGGCAGGGGCGCTGAGCTGCTCAAAGCTGGTCAGCCAAGTGACTGCCACAGGTGCCCGATACTGCATCAGTTGCTCATCATGCCATTGCAGCACTTCTGCGCGTTTTGCGTCATAGAGCTTCAGATACTGCGCAAAGGTGATTCCGCCCTCGTCAATGTAGGCTCCAGCCTGCTCCAAGGCCAAAGGAAGTTCATCCAGCTTGGAGGCGAGTGTTTTGGCGCTCCTCTCCTCGTCGTCAGTGTGAGGCCGCCCGGAGCGCTCTATTAGAAATTCGACAGCATCCCTTTCGTCCAGCACTTGAAGGTTCAACCTCCTTACTTGACTGCTCCAACCGCTCAAACGCGAGGTGATGAGCACATGACCGGAGCCAAGTTTTTCCAAGAGACCCTCCACGGTGACAGCAGTTTCCTTTACGTCCACGTTGTCGATGATGAGCAGCCAGCCTGGATGGGTGTCCAGCCAGCGCAGCACGGCACCCAAGCGAACCTCCTCCTCCTGTGAAGTGCGCTCCGCGAGATTCAGCACAAGAGGGCTGGTGAGGTTGGCAAGATTGGTGCGAAGCGAGTTTGCCGAATCGGCCCTTACCAGCAGGAGAGCATTATATTCCTCTTTATGGCGGTGGGCGTATTCAATGGCCGCCCGTGTCTTGCCAATGCCGCCTAATCCATGGATAGCCTGTGGGGAGGCGATGGTGTCAGGCTTTCCGTCACAGCTTTTCCGAAATCCACAATGGAGCTGCTCTAGAAAATCCTCCCGTCCTTTGAAAAGGGAACCAATGGAGCGGGACGACAGATTGGAAATGCGGGAGGGCACGGCTTTGGAAGCCGCTCCGGCGGCACCTTGGCCGTCTGTCCGGAAAGCCGGATTAGGGAGGTGAGATACGCTGTCTGTCAGGCCCGCCGGTGCCACGCCGGGATCATCCGGCGGGCCTACGTGGGGTTTGGATCAATCAGGACAATCTTGGCTGGATCCACGCCGGAGCGGGTAAGCAGCACCGGTGTGTTCTCCTCAGAGATGCCCTCCAGCATGATGGCGGCTTTTCCGGCCTCAAAGGCGGTTTTGATGGAGCGGCCAAAAGCGATGGACTCATAAAAGGCGGCTGCAAAGGTGATGGCCGCCTTATCCCCGATGGCCCGCCTCATGCCCACCGCGCAGTCAATGACGCTGGTCACCGCTTCCGCTTGGTCACGGGAGAAGCAGGCGTTGAAAACCACCACCCGGATATTGTCCCGAAGTGTCGTGAAAACCTGAGTGAGCGCGGCGGTACTGACGGGCTTGGCTTTCTCGTCCGAACCTAAAAGAACAATTGCCTCATCCGGGCTGCCGTGTCCGCTGAAGTGAACGATGTGGGGGGTATATCGCTGGAGATGGTGCAGCAGGTCCTTGGGACGGACCGCGAACTTGGTGTGCAGCTCCAAGTGGTCCCGGAGGGCTGCGGCTTGGATTCCGGCCTCAATATCGCGGCATTCCACATCAAGCGCCAACCGTGCCGTGTCAGTGGGATTGGCGGCGAGGAAAAGGATTTTCTGCTTCTCGTTCATAGGCGTGCGTGAAGGGGAATGACTGGCTGGCGCGGTTGAGGAGCTTTCGGTGCCGGCGGATATGGATGAGGGAGTGGAGGAATTGTCCGTGAAACCGTGGGCCGCGAACTGCTCAAAATCCTTGGGCAGGAGGCGGTCGGCGATTCCGGGAACGATCTCCCCGGCGCGCTGGGCGAAAGCCTTCAGGTTGTTGAACCGCCGGAGCATGGCCTCGCTCAGCGTCCCCCGTCCGGTGAGGGGGGTCACACGGGCGTGAACCTTCTGATACTCCTGTTCCCAGTGCTCGATGATGTCCAGCTGGTAGCCCATGTCATAAATCCGGGCGTCAGGCAGGCGGAAGACCCGCACCCGTTCATGGAATTTGGTGTCGTTCTGCTGGGACAGACGCCAGATTTCACTCAGTTCGAACATGCAGTTCTCCGAATGCAGGTAGGCGTCGCTAAGGATGACAAAGACCCGGTCCTGTCCGGCAAGGGAGGTCATGAATCTGGAGAGCTTCTCTCCCAACCCCACGTCGGTAACATCCCGGATGATCCGGATGCCGCGCGCCTCGGCCTCCCTGCACAGACGGTCCACGGTTTCATGGCTTTTATCCCTCCAGGCATAGGAGACGGCGCAGGTGGTGGTTCCAGTCGGGGGCATGGCGTCAAATATCAGGGAGGGGGAGGATTGTCTGTCAGGAATTGCGGATTCCGCGACATTCCGGCTTTTGGTGTCCGAGCCTTCGGGGAGCCTCACGCGGACCTCCGTCAGGCCGGACAGCTCCGCCGTCTCCCGCACCCATTGGGCCAACTCCATCAGCAGGGAGAGGGATTCGCCTTCCCGCGTGCGGATCACGATGACGGGCGGCCGCTCCTCCAGACGCTGCTCAATGCGGGCATAGCTCCCATGAGTGCTTTCATACAGGCAGACTCCATCCCTCCAATAGACCGGCGTCATGCCCGCCAGATTTCCAATGCGGATAAGAAGCGCGCGCATGACGCCGGGATGGGCGAATGGCAGCTCCACCACCGCCTCGTCGCCGGGCAGACCCTCCCTCCACCGGTCCTTTGTCTCCTGAGTCAGGGTTTCATAATCCGGCAGCAGATCGGGAGCGATGTATTCCGTCTCAAATCCCAGCTTCTCATTTTCCCGCCGGTGGACAAAGCAGATACCGCAGGAGAGCATGAAGTCCAGAAAGAGCTTTTGCTCGTCCTCTGAATGCTCGTGCCACGCCAGCGCCTCCAGCAGGGTGCGGGTCATGCGTCCGTGAAGCCGTCTGAGTTCGCGGAAGCACTTGTCCCGGTTGAAGACGGTGTAGACCGCCTCCAGCGCCCAGCCCTGATCAAGAATGATGCAGCCTCCGAACAGGCCGGATTTGTAAAAGACCATGCCGGACCGGTGCAGGTAGTCCAGCAGCAGGGCCGGGCTGCTGACGCCGCCGCACTCCACGCAGATTTCCTCATACCGCTCCATGGGCAGGGTGCGGTGCCGGCGCTTTGAGGAATCCGTCACGGCGGCGTCCTCCAACAGCAGGGCGTCCAGCCGGGCTTTGACCTTCATGCGTCCCCTGCCGATCCGTGCCTGACCTTGCCGCTCCCGCAGCTGGTCCACCACCTCCTCCAGCGCTCCCCTCAGGACTTTTCCTCCCTTCTGGTTGAGGGCGCTGTACTGCAGCGCCTGAAAGAAAGGAAAAGCCTCTAGCTCCTCAGGCCCGACGGGGGGCCACAGTATCCTGTCCTCCGCTCGGTCGCACCGGTTCTGCACCAGGAGCACCGGGCTTTCCGGACCGGCAAGGTGCCGGACATAGGAGAGCCACCACGCCAGCGGGCGGTTGCGGAATATCATGCCTCCATGCTCATGGGCGGCGCTGTTCTCGGAGTCCGGAGTCCAGACCAGGACAAAAATGGCGCGGTCCCGCATGAAGAGGGCATGGGTGCCATGGTAAATGTCCTGCCCGCCGAAGTCCCAGAACCGCAGGAGGGTGTCTGGTCCGAACTTCTGCGAGGCCACGGTGATGCCGTGAGTGCTGTCCGCGTTTTCCTCAAAGGGCAGCCCCCGGAGGCGGTTGCAGAGCTGCGTTTTGCCGATGCGCCCGTTGCCCAGAATCATGACCTTCACATCGGGCAGGAGGGCCTCTCCCGCTTTCAGGTCCCGGAAGTGGGCTCGCAGGCGTTCAAGGCAGTTGTCGTCGTGGGACCGGGAAAGCGTCTCCACCGGAATGCTGTCAAGCACGGCGCTGGGGATGATCAATGTAAGGAGTGATTCCTGCCAGACCAGTTTTTCAGGAAGTCTCTCTACTGGATTATTCCAACAGTTAAGGGACTGGAGGGAGGCCAGCCCCGCCAGCGGTTCCAGCGTCGTCAGCTGGTTGTGGGAGCATTTGAGGGACTGAAGGGAGGCCAGCCCCGCCAAGGGCTCCAACGCCGTCAGCCGGTTGCCGGAGCATTTGAGGGACGGAAGGGAGGCCAGCCCCGCCAAGGGCTCCAACGTCATCAGCCGGTTGCTGGAGCAGTCGAGGAACTGGAGCGCGGAGAGTCCCGCCAGAGGCTCCAGCGCCGTCAGCTCGTTTTCGGAGCAGTCGAGGGACTGGAGGGAGGAGAGCCCCGCCAGCGGCTCCAGCGTCGCCAGCCGGTTGTGAGAGCATTTGAGGGACTGAAGGGAGGCCAGCCCCGCCAAGGGCTCCAGCGTCGTCAGCCCGTTGCCGGAGCAGTCGAGGGACCGGAGGGAGGTGATTCCCGCCAGCGGCTCCACCGTGGTTAGCGCGTTGCCGGAGCAGTCAAGGGACTGGAGGGAGATGAGCCCGGCCAGCGGCTCCAGCGTGGTCAGCCCGTTGCCGGAGCAGTCAAGGGACCGGAGGGAGGTGATTCCCGCCAGCGGCTCTACCGTGGTCAGCGCGTTGCCGGAGCAGTCAAGGGACTGGAGGGAGGCGAGTCCTGCCAGCGGCTCCAGTGTCATCAGCCCGTTGACGGAGCAGATAAGGAACCGGAGGGAGGGAAGCCCCGCCAGCGGCTCCAGCGTCGCCAGCCCGTTGCCGGAGCAGTCGAGGGACCAGAGGGAGGTGAGCACGGCCAGCGGCTCCAGCGTCGCCAGCCGGTTGCTATGGCAGACGAGGGACTGGAGGAAGGCCAGCCCCGCCAGCGGTTCCAGCGTGGTCAGCCGGTTGTGGGAGCAGTCGAGGGACTGGAGGGCGGAGAGTCCTGCCAGCGGCTCCAGCGTCGCCAGCCCGTTGCCGGAGCAGTTGAGAGAGTGAAGGGAGGAGAGTCCCGCCAGCGGCTCCAGCGTCGTCATCTGATTTCTGGAGCAGTCGAGGGACTGGAGGGAGGCAAGTCCTTGGAGGGGGATCAGGTCCTCCCATGTCATTCCGCAGATGTGGAGATGCCTCAGATTTGGAAAGCTGGACCAGCGCGTCTCCTTGGGGGTTGGCTGGTTTTGCCCCAAATCAGATTCCGCCTTCCTCCAATCCCCATTCTTATACCAGCCTCTCCCAAGATTCAGTTCGATGAGATGCTCCAATTCCCACAACTCCTCCGGCCAGTTTTGGAGTCCCAGCCTTCCTAGATCGAGAAACCCCGTCCTCTCCTCCCTCTCTTTGGCGATGCGCTCACGGGCGATTTTCAGACCTTCGGATTCATAGAGCATGGCGGGCGTTTCAGAGCTGCTCTTCTTCTATCAGGATTCGATTAAAAACAAGCATGAGCATCAAACGAGCCCCACTCCGGTTCCAGAGGCTGGCGGGGGGAGTTCCGCCTTGGTCCGGAGCGGGGCGGCTGCGGCGCGGCGCCCCCTCCGGGTGTGTGGTGTGTTTCCAAAATCGGCGCGCCCCCTCTTGGAACGGGGATGGAGACTGGCAGAGGAAAGGGTTGTGGCGGGTGTCCGGAGGCGGCGGGAGGCTTCTCCGGAGCTTCTCTCCGCTTCCGGCGCGGGCGGCTCTCCTGCGGAGCCGGGAGGATGCGGCGGAATCGGGCGGCTTGGGCGGACCGCAGCCAGGCAAACCTCTCCCGTCCGCCCGCTCCGGAGGCTGGTTTCCGGCGGGAGACAGAAGCCGCCCACCGGAAGCGAGAGCTTTGCCCGGCGCGGGGAGACAGGAACGGTCACGGGGGAGGAAGACAAGTCCTGAATGGGCAAAGAGACAGGAGACACAGACAGACAATTTGACTGGCGTGTGTGAAGACAGGCTGCGCTCGGGAACCCGCAGGGGTTTTTGCCGGATTTTAAAAGATTCCTTACGGGGGGGAGGGGGGGCTGCGCCTGTTTGTCTCCCCTGTCTGCCGCAGATGGCGCGTTTTTGCCTTCATGGCGACCCCCTCGCCATGGGGATTTCCTTGAAACTGAAGGGGTTGGAATCTTCATGGCGCATGGCGTCTCTTTTTAAAATGATAAAGGAGGAGAAGAAGAAAATAATAAGGCTGTAAGCAGTAGGGTATTGCGGGACGCAAAGACGGCGCGCAATGCTCACGCACGCGCGCCGTAACCCAAAAACCGCCGCCATGCGCCATGATGGCGCTAAGGCCTTGAATTCCAACGGGGTCGCCATGGCGCCCCCCTCGCCATGAAGGGCTAAAACCCGTCTTGAGCGTCTTCCTTGACACACACGGGGACGGAAATGAGCCAAAACCGCCTCGTGTTCGTCTTGTAGGCGCACACACGGTCCGGGCGGTCCCCGGCGGGACGCGCCAGCAATCGGGAAAGGGCGTTGTGGTCCGCGACCTTTCTCGAGGCGGCGGTGTTCCGGCAATTCTGCATGAGGTCGTGGAGTTCGGGAGAGGTCCCAGTCCGGACCTTCCGGCCATTCTGCCCACACCTCAAGAGGAAAGGCTGGGAACTGCGCATCCGCGGGCGTTTGCCGGGATACCCGGCAGCATCATGCGCGGAATCGGTTTCCCACAGTGTCCGGTCGATGGCGTGCCCGCTGAGTTTGAGCGTGGCGTGATCCGGCAGGGCCAGGAATCCGCTGTCCGGTGAATCCTCACTTAGGAGCAGGGCGGGGTCCGGGTTGATGTGGCATTTCACGTTGAAGCGCTGTCTGGGGTCCTGAAGGTGTTTGGGCATCGGCCATGTGCCGGTCGAGGCATTGCCGCTGGACGATTGATCCGACCCGTTGCTTGGCGGTCCATCGCTCCCGGAATCCCTTTCCCATGAAGGAACAATTAATCGACACCAAGAGCTTTGAAGACTGCGTCGGCGGGATCAGAGTAGAAGCTGGTTTGGAACTTGGCGAATAACTCTCCTGGGACGGTGGGTATGTCGGAGACGCTCGACATGGGAAGGAGGATCCGCCTGGCTCCGGAATTGAAAGTTACTTGGAGGGTTTCCGCGAGGCTTTCGACGGGAATGCTGCTGCCACCCAGGCTCATGGTGCCGAGCACCACCAGTTGGGATTGGAGGGGGCGCTGGAGAAGCGCGGAGCAAAGGGCCACAAAAGCTGCCAGGGTGAGCGCGTTGGCGGGGCCGCTGTTGTGGAGTTCGACGAGGTGAAGATGGAAATCGCGTTCCCCGGGCTTAAGGGAGGCGCTGATCCGGCTGGCGTTGGCTTTGAAATAATCGAAACCCACTTTGATGCCTTCCTTGGCGGCGGAATTATTGCCCAGACCGGAGATTTTCAGGCCCCCGCTTCCTGCGGTCACCTGAGTTTCCAAACGGTACAGGCCCAGCAGCGAGGAGCCACGGGCCACGGTGTGCAGCACCCCGGGGTTCAGCGCTCCATCGGGAATCAGGGAGCCACCGCCCTGCTCGGGGACGCTGATGAATTTTTCCACTCCGGTTTCCGTGTCCGTGTAGCTGAAGTGCACGTCGTAAAACTCCATGCCGCCGATTTTTTTCAGCTGCTCCTTCACCCGGCGGCGGCTTTCCAGCGCGTAGTCGAGACATCGGGCAACCGCTTCCCGGGGGTAATCCTCATTCGGGTAGAGCAGCTTCAGCAGTCCGGAAACGGTTCGTTTCACCGCGATGGTGTCCCGCTGATTCAGATCCCGGCCCAGCCGGAAATGCTTGCTGATGGCATCTCCAAAACTCCGCTTCCGCAGTTCCCGCATCACCTCGGCAAGGTAGTCGACAATGAATCCATATCCGTCCGTGAAGAACTCCGGACGCATTTTAGGGATTTCCCAGCCGGGGATATAACAGTGGAACCGGTCAAAAAATGCGGTGTCGATCATGGTTTCCGGAAAAGGAGCCAGGAGGTGGCTGGTCTTCACCAGCGTGTCCACCGGCTGGTTGATGTTGCCCACAAACACCATGGAGGCGGAGGCGTTGATCGAGTCCCGGCCACGTGCGAAGGAGCCGGAGGCCATATAGTCCTTCATGATCTGGACTCCATCCTTGTCGTCGAAATTGATGCCCGCCACTTCATCAAAAGCCACCACATCCCACAGCCCGACCAGCCCCACCCGGCGGGAACTCATGTTGTAGAACAGGTTCGCCACCGACGTCTTGCCGCCGGAGATCAGAATGCTGTTGGGGCTGATTTCCTTGTAAATGTGGCTCTTTCCGGTGCCGCGCGGCCCCAGTTCGCAGACGTTGTAATTGTTCTCCACCAGTGGGATCATGCGGGCCAGCAGGTGCCACTTCACACGGCTGGGGAAATGGGCGGGCTCCATGCCCGTGGAGCGCAGCAGCACATCAATCCACTGCTCCTCGGTAAAACCCGCGCGTCCCTGAAAAAAGTCCTCCAGATCCACATTCGGCATCTGGATCGGTTTCAGTTCCTCCACCACAAAGGGCGATCCTTTTTGTCCCTCCTCGTAAAAATAGGACAGGGTCACGATGCACCAGATTCCCCCCGCCAGCAGTTTCTCATACTCTTTGATCCAGCGTGTCCCCACCTCAACGCCCTTGGTGCCCAGATTGGAAAGCAGCGCCTCGTAAACATCCCGCTTCTCGTTCAGCTTCACCGTCACTTTGTCGATGACCTTCATGCGGCCGCGCTCCCGGATGGTGGATTTCACCTTTTCAGCCTCATCCGGACGGACATAGTTTTCGGCCAGGACTTTCTTCACCGTCCTCAGCCCTTCCGCGATGATTTCCTCATCGCGCGAGGCGCAGTAAGTGCCCAGCAGGTATTCCAGGACGTAAACCGGCACATTGGCTCCCTCCTTGACCAGCTTGGTCAGGTCCTTCCTCACCACTTTTCCGGCGAAGTGGCGGTTCAGCAGCTCATCAATATTTTCCGGGTCGGAAGCGGGCACGGAATCAGAAGTCATCATGGAAAGCCTTGTCGATGGTTACGGAATGGCGGCTGCGCTCGATGCCCGTCGCGTCGTCGACCAGGCGAAGGTGGTATGTTTTTTTGCTGTCGTAAATCTGATCCAGCAGAGTCAGGGAAATAAATTGCGTCAGCTCAGTCATGTTGCCGGAACCGCTCTGGAATGTTGCTTTAACGATATCCGTCACCGTCTGATCCCCGTCCCACACCGCCACTTTCAGAGTCAGGGGTTTCACCCGGTCCGAGACGGCTTCAGCCTGGATCAGCTGGAACCGGTGACGGGACGTGGTGATTTTATGATTCTTGCCCACCACAATGACGTCCACCTCCCTGGTCTGGGTCTGGAGCTTCGATTTCCCATCGATTTCATTCACGGTGAGCAGCGGGATCATGATTTCCTGAAGCATGGCCCCTCCATGCACAAACCGCGCTCCACCCACAAAGTGAAACCGCGTGGTGCCTTTGGGAACCCAAAATTCCATGCCGCCATCGGCTCCGGCCGTGATTTCCGTGGTGCCGTGCCAGACAGCGGGGTCCGTTGGAAGGTGATGGCCGAGCAGGTAGCGTTTTTTCGAAATCACCGCGCCTGACGGCTTGCAGGGCATGGGCGTTTTGTCAGGGGCCGAAGGATTGGAATCCTGATACAGAAAACCGTGATCCGCCGTGATCAGGACTTGAGTGCCGTTCAGCTTGTCGATAATCTGCCGGGTCAGTTGTGCCAGTTCCTGAATGGCTTCCCTTACGGCCTTGAAGGTCCCGCTTTCCGTGGAGGCGGAGTCCCCGGCGGCATCCACCGCATTATGGTAGATGTAAACGACCCGTTTGCCGCGGATCCGCTCCCGGGCCTCGTCGCGTTTCATTCCCATCACCGTCCCGGCGGTAAGAGCGGTGCCATGGTAAGCGGCCAGAATGGCTTCCCGGGCCTCCAGTCCGGAGGTGGTCTTTCCATCGGCGAAAACCTCACCGCTTTCCCTGCAGGCCAGTGTTTTGTGCGGAAGCAGGCTGGCCATCCCGAGCGCGGTGCAGGAGGGCAGCACCCCGAGCATTGTTTCAAGAGTGGCCTTCATGCGGTATCGGCCATTCAGTTCCGCCGCCAGTTCCCTCGCGGCCTCGTAGCGGAAGGCGTCGCTGATAATCACAAATATCCGCCGGTTGGGACTTTCCTCCAGAATGGGAGCGACCCGGCTGGCGAAAAAATGCTGCTGGTTGAGCACGCCGGACAGTTTCCAGCTCTTCAGCAGTTCACCTTCCACGGCGGTTCCCCAGGCCAGCGCGAGCCCGCTCAGGAAGCCGGTGCCATAATGCCGCTCAATTTGTTCACGCAGGGGTTTCAGAATATCCCAGGCCTGCGCTTCCGCCACGTCCGCGTGCTCACAAAACTGCCGGTAAACCTGGTCCACACGGTGGAGCCCGCTTTCGTAGGCTTTCCAGTGAGCCAGGGCGTCGGGCTGGTGAAATCCCCCGGCATACTCCCGCCGCAGCTCCAGAAATTCCGCCGCGGCCATCAGGGCCGCATACACTGCCCGGTAGGCGGATCGGGGGGTTTCCCGGGTGTCGGGAAGGCTGACGGAGGCCCAGTGACCGTCCGTGCGGCGTCGGACGGCTGTTTGGATGTCTGCGGCTTTCACGGTGTCCGGGGCTTCGGTCAGACGGTTCCGCATCATCCGCATCATCCCCTTTTCCACCTCCACAAAGGTCATCACGCCCTCCAGAGCATCGCTTCCCAGGGTCGAAATCCCGTCCTCCACACGCAGCAGCCGGGCGACTTTTCCCGCCAGATGGTCGTAAGCCTCTCCTGTCCGGTTGCTGTCCCGCCATTGGGAAAGAAAAATCACCGCGTTCGGTCTGCCGGACGCTGGCAGCAGCAGGGAGTGAAGGGCTGCGGGAACAGGCCCGGAGCCGCGCAGACTCTCGGCGAAATCCGTCGCCAGCAGCCGGATCAGCAGATTTCCTAGGGAAGGCGTATCCTCCGTGTAGCCAAAGCGCCCAAAGACCTCCTTCCAGAAAACCCCGTCCAGTTCCAGCTTCTGAAGCAGTTCCCATCCGGCGGTGGGAATGGCGAAATCCAGTTCCGCCGTGTCGGCCATTTCCTGAAAGAGCACGCGGAGAAAGCTGAAAAGCTCCGGCTGGTCGGACTTGAGAAGCACCGCCGTCATTTTCCGGTCCAGCTCCGCCTCCATGTCCGTGGGCTGCACCAGTGGCAGCAGCTTTTTCACGCGGTCCCTGGATTCAAAAAATCTGCGCCGCAGAATCAGATGCGCCCGCAGACCGTGAGTGATCAGGCCGAGGTCGTGGAGGAGAATGGACGCTTTGTCCGCGCGGAAATTGTGCGCATAGTGGCGGATGTCCAGAAGCCAGTCCTCCTCCATTGGCGGCGGCTCTTTGGCGCTGTAGAGCAGGTATTTTCCCTTGGGATCATCCAGCTCCAGCCTCTTTTTGACTTCGAGGGCGGATTCTCCGTCCAGGCGGATCGGCGTCACGCCTTCCAGGGCCAGCTGTTCCAGCACTTCCTGAAACTCGCGGTCGGGATCATTCCAGAACACGATCCGGTGCCCCTGGTCCTGATAAAGGCGGGTGAGCGCGGTGCTGATTTGATCGGAGTTCATGTTGGGAAAAGCGGCTGCCGGTCACTTGGGCAAGACCCCGCATTTCCATGACCAGCCCCATTTCAAACGGGGCGGCGGGGAAAGAGCGGGAGGATTCTTTTTGGGCATGACTCAGTCCTCTTTGGCGCCGCACACTTTTTTCGCTTCCGCCACGAGAGGACCGAATTTGGCGTAATTCACCTTCACGCCGTCATCCAGATCCAAGGCGATGCGCTGGTCCGCGTAGTGGCGGAGCTGCTCGTCGAATTGGATCAGCTCCGCCTGCTGCTTTTTGAGCTGGTCCTGTTCCGTCTGGAATTTTTTGCTCTGGGCGCTGGAGCTGGCCTTCAGTTTCCCGTCGTCCAGATTGGCGATGCGGGCGCTCAGCTTTCCCTGAAGCGGGATCACGTATTCCGTGCGGATCCGCGCCAGGGTGCCCAGGGTGTAGCGATGGAGATAGACCAGGCATTGGAAGGCTTTCTGCTTGCCGCTGGAGAAGAGCCAGTAGATGGGCCGGTTTTTGTAGGTTTGCAGGTGGTCCTTGCCGAAGTCATTCTGGAAATACGTCCTCAGGTCCTTGCCCAGAGCTTGCTTGAGGAACTGCAGGTTCCCGTTCAGCGCGGCCTCGCCGAAGGTTGCGCGGAGGAAATCGCGGGTGCGGGCCACGATGTCGTCCTCGAACCACTCGCCATCGAGCACGGGGATGATGCCGTCCTCGTCGGGGGCGAAGGTGAGTTCGGCCAGTGGTTTTCCCACTTTTTCCAGAAACTCACGGAGTGAGTCGCCAGCATTGGCGAGGATGAGGCCGGGGTGGTCGGGGGAATAGCGGCCCATCATGCAGCCGACGGCATAGGAGAGGAAGGCGGCCATGTCGCGGCGGGCCTCAGCGCGGGCGAGGGTGATTTGCTCCTCGGGCACTTCGGGCTGCAACTCGCCGTCGAGGCCGTAGGCGGCGATGAAGAGCCGGTTGTTCTCCGTCTCCAGCTCCTGCATCCGGCGGACCGCGGCGGTGCTCTGCGTCTCCCAATTCCGCCAGCTCGCTTCCAGCGTCGCGCCCTTCAGCCCCGGCCGCAGCAACGGCTGGTCGCGGAAATCCCACGAGGTCTCGAAGTTGTCCCAGTCGGCGCGTGCGAGGGCAATGCAGCTTTCAGGAATTTCACTAAATTCACCAGATCGAGAACTAAAATGCTGCGGCAGAGGAATGTTCTGAATATCCCCAATATTGCAGTTCAAGGTCGGGTTAAAGAGGTGGACGATAAAGTTGCCAACCTTACTGTTTGCGACACCAAGAAGGGCAATTGTGGTCTGGCGATCAGCGAACAGAGTAGGTGCAGCAAGATTGAAAATATGTCCTGCCTCTTTAATTCTAAACCCTTTCAAAGGGCTCGATGAAATTAAGTTCCAGCAGAATCCCTCACGCTCCCAAAGATATTCCGGAATTATTCGGGCAACATGATCGCTTCTGTAGTGTTTGCAGGCCGATTCTGTCCAGTTCACGACCGAGTCAACATTGCCATACCATTTTCTGTATTCACCGCCCTTGGGATGAAATCTCCACGATCTGGGTGCCACAAGCGCCTTACTTATCTCCCAGAATTTCCTAATGAATCGGTCATTGTCTCCTGTTTTTGTCTGACCATCCGACTGAGTAATGCTGCCAATGTTTTCCCCAGTTTCAAAAACCCCGATTGTTTTGTTGGGAACAAAATAACCAATTGGCGTTCCCGGTATTTTCAAAAACGTTTTAGCTGCAGCCCTATAGAACCAACCGCAATTTGGGTTACTGATCGCCTCTAAGGTGCGTGGCCCCTGTTGCTCTGAGCCACGAAAATCGGAGAGGCGAATGTAGGAACCGAGATGATCCAACAGATTGTGATTCAGTAATGTGAACGTGCAGATAGGCACAGTCGCTCCATCAAATCCGGAATATTCAAGCTGAACCAGCGACGTGATTGTTGCTTTGCCGGTCAGAAGGATACGAAGATCCCGATATGAAGCGATGAACATCCACACGAAAGGAGACATGAATCCCATTCGACCAAACGGCAAACTTAAGGACAGACAACGAGCAAGGAAGGCTGCGAACAAGTCATATTTATATTCTGAGAAATTGTTCTGTAAGAATGTCTTTAGTTTGGGATTCATCCCCTTCGCGCCCATATACGGCGGATTGGCCACGACGACGTGATACCGCTGGGTGAGCGCCTCAGCTTGTTCGAGCACGCGCAGGACTTTGAGGTGCGTTCCGCGCAGGAAAAGATGGCCGCCGAGTTCCTTCGCCTCGATGGCGCGGCTGAGGTCGGCGATTGCCCGTTCGTCGAAGCACGGCTGGATGAGCGATCCGAAGGTCTTCGCCTCCTCGAACTGGTGGAGCAGTCGGAGCACGGGCTGATTGAAGAGGTCGCCCAGCCTGAGGGTGTGAGTGTAGTCGTGCAGCTCGTCTTCCCCGAAGCGCACGTCGCGCAGCTCGATGATGCGGGGCCGGACAAGGTGTTCCGGCTGGAAGAAGCGACGGGACTTTTGCCGGGCCTTGAAGACGAGGGCCAGCTCGGCGAGCTGGGCGGCGCGGGGGCAGATCTCCAGCCCGTGCAGATTGTGCCGCAGGATAAGGCCGGGAATATCAGGGGGCGCGTAGCCTTCCTCCTCATAGATGAGGGTGAGCAGGTCGAAGGCGTAGGTGAGCATGTGCCCGCTGCCGACGGCGGGATCCACCAACCGGATTTCCTCGGGTTTGGTGATTTTGAGGAAGTCGGTCTCAGCGGCGGAAGAGGCCTCCACGCCGACGAGGGAAAGGTCCGGCAAATCAACGGTGTGGGAGGACCACTCCCGTTGCCATGCGAGGCACAGGGCGGTGTGGCAAGCACGGAATTGCTTCATCTCCTCCAGCACCGGTCCGCTGCCGGAGCCCCACTTCATGGCCCTTTGGAGGAAAAAGAGGCAGCATCGCAGATCCTCGAAGGAGGCATATTCCCAACCTTCCCGCTGAAGCTCCTCCACTTTATTCCCGTCGGGGTCGCCCCACCGGCTGCGGGCATAAGCATAGCCGTCAACGGTCAGGGCGTAGGCTTGGGAGGAGTCATCAATATCGTCGTCCTCTTTCGCAGGGACGGCGGGCAGAGGTTGGGGACGCAGCCACATCCACTTCTGGAATTCCCCTTCCCGGAAGGAGATGCGGTTTGTCCACCCGGCCTGCCAGGCCGGCGGCTCGGCGGTGGCGGGCTCGATGTAGTAGGGCATGTGCCCGCGCAGCCGGGAGCCGGGACGATTGAGCAGCCAGAGCCGGCCGAGGGAGTTTTCGACAAGGTAGCGGACGATCCAGTGCGGAGTGAAGAGCTGAGTGACGGCGGGAATGTCCTCGGTCGGAACGGCGCTCTTGCGGGCCATGACCGCATCCTTTTTCTCCGAGATATAAAACTGGTAGAGCCAGCCAAGGACTTCCACCTGCTGCCAGTCCTCCTCCCCGCTTCCCGCGACGAGCTGGCGGATGACGGAATCCGAATGCAGGAGATTGTCCGGCAGCAGCAGGATGGTGGCATCATCCAGGCGGCTGAAAATGGAGGGCAGGATGCGGTACAGCTCCTGACACTGGGCCAGCAGCAGCAGGCGGTAGAGTTCCTCGTCCCGGGTGCCGTCCAGTTTGAGGCGGATCACCTCCGCGCGGTCCAGCCCCTCCAGTGTGACGTGTTCGGCTTTCTCCAGCAGCTCCGGCAGGGAGCCGTGCTCCGGATGGCTGAGCACCCGGTAGCCGTGGGACAGGTAGCCATGCAGCTCCATGTAGCGAAGCGCCACGAAACGGTTGAACCAAGTGTAGGCGATGGCCTCCATGGCGGGCTCGAATCCATCCCTGCCGATGCGCTCCAGAAGATCGCGCCGCAGCGGGACCACGCTCCGGGGAAACGGCTGCCCGCCAATGACGGCCAGATCTCCCGTTTCCGTGAGCGGCTCCACCGCGTCCTCCCGGATGCCAAGCACGACCGCCCGGCGTTTGACGGCTTCAATAAATGCCGTGCGGGCGGCGGGAGCGTAGGTTTTGAGTTTGCTGAGGTTCATTCTTTGATCTGAATCCTTTCGTTTTGGGCAAGGGCATCCTGAAGTTCCACGCGCAGCCGGGTGAGGAAATCCTCCACCTCGGGTCCGGATTCGAGGAAGGGCTTGGAAAGAAGAGAGCTGATCCGGACAATTCTCCTAAGTTTGACGCCAGCTTGCTCCTCCGCTTTCGGCGTGTTTGTCGAAGAGTTCACCTGCTTCCGCGTGGACTCCTCAATGGCGGAAACCGCTATCTCGAAAAGGTCGAGAGCCTCCCGGGCGGCTTGGTCGATGTGGGCGATACTGTCGTAGGTGCAAACCTTTTGCCGCAGACTGTCAAAATTCCCGAGAACCTCCTGCCGGAGGGGCTCGTTGGTTCCGGCCTGATCGAGCTCCGCTTTCGTCTGGCCGAGCCGCTCCTCAATGGTGCCCAGCACTTGGGCCCGGCGGGCGGAGAGCATGGCCAGATTGATTTCCTGCACGGAATCGATGAGTCCACGGGCCTCGCTGAGCATGCCGTAGGGAGCCGCAGCTTGGAGAATCCGCTCCATGCGCAGCAATGCGGGGGCGGCGGCGGGGTCGCGCTCCAGCTCCAGTTGATTCAGCCGGAAACGGATGGTGGCTCGGCGCAGCTCCTCCCACAGGGGGCGCTGTTTGGTATAGAAGTTCGAAAGCTGGTGGAAACTTTCGGATAGGTCGAGGATTTCATCCTTGCTGGCATTGAACTGGGCGAGAAACGCCTGGTTTTCGGTTTGGGCCAGCAAACGCTGCATGGGGCCGATGCCCGTCGCGAGAGCTTCCAGGCCCGGGTATTCCCCATTGTGGGCCAGGCTTTGGAACGATTGGAGGTCCTTCAGCCAGCTCTGAAAGTGCGCCCGGAGGTGGGAGCAAAGTCCTTCCTCGTGATCCGGCCCCATTTCCCCGAAAATCTCCTGTCCCAGTTTGCGGGCTCTCTGGAGTTCGGCGGGATCGGTGAGAATCCGCTGCGTGAGGGTGATCTGCCGCCATTTGGCGGTGGCGGTGAGTTCTTCGAAGGCACGGTCCAGGGGAATTTTGGCCCCGGCCCGGACGAGGTGGATTTCCCCCGTCACCAGCAGCCTCGCGACGAGGAGGATGGTTTCCAGGGAGGGCCAGCCATAGGGCCGTCCGGAAAAACGGTCCTCCACCAGATCGTGGAGCACAACCACCCGGCTGGCTTGGCGGCACAGGCTGAGGTAATCCCGCAGTTCCTGAATAGCCTTGGGGTTTCCTTGTTCAGTCTTAAGGGCCAGCGTCTGCTGGCCGATATCATTGGCCCGGAGCACAGCCTGGATTTCCTTCAGCGGCTCTGTCACCAGATGCTGGAGATAATCCGTTTTAAGATAAGTATTCCTGATGAGGTAATCCAGGGAATCCCCGACGACGGTGGCGGGACCGGCGGTTTTGGGCTGAAAGGGTTGTCCGGCCACAAAACACAAGGCGCGGGTGACGAGGCCTGTCAGAGCCAGAACAAGACGCTGGCGGCGCTGGCGGTTATCATCGGCGAAATCCCGGAGAATGCGCTGGGTGGACGAGTTCTGGGTGCCGTCGCTCGTTTTGGAGGTGAACCTCTCGGTCTGCAGGTAGATGCGGACTTCGCGGGCCAGGGAATCGTGGTCTCCAAGCCGGAGAATGACCTGGCCATTGTCCTCAACGCTGGCCATCGTGCAGCGTCCGCTGTCATAAAGATCGTATTCATCGTTGAGGGGCGTGATGAATTGGACGGTGAGGGCGTTTTCCGCCCGGCTGCCATGAGGATGCCGGTCGCAAACGCGGATGAGAGGGAAATCCTTCCCGTTCACGGAATACCGATGCTTGCGCTGTTCCTTGAGAACCTCGTCAAAGATGAGTTCGCCCATGAGCCTGGCTTCCGCTCCCGGATCCAGCTCCTGATTTTTGATTTCGCGGCTGAGATCGCGCTCCTCATTGGTGAGAAAAGAGAAATTGTCGCCGTTGCGGTTCACAAGTGTCTGGCCCTCAAGCCGCAGAAGGCTGGATTCGATCCTCCGCCGGAGAGTCAGGCGGTCGGTATCGATCTCGTCCATGCAGAGAGCGACAAGGTTTTCGACGTTGCCCTTCACCTCATCGACATACCGGATGAGAAACAGGACCTTGAGCATGTGGATATCAAAAGGCTCCAAAGCCTGATTCGTGGAGGCCTGGTCGATGGTGCGTTTGACGGCGGTGTCGAGGAAGTTTTCGATGGAGGGGTAAAAACGATAGAGCGGCACCAGCACGCCCGGCGGGCAGTCTTTGATCTGCACGGTGGCGGACTGGAAGGCATCCAGAAGGGAGCGCTCCCCGCGCGCAAGATGCATCCCGGTGGCCCCGGCCTTGCGGATGGCTTCGAAGATTTTTTGAACCAGTTGGAACTGATAGGGGATGAACGGGTAAGTGGCGGCGAAATCCGCGGAATCCCGGTAGGATTTCATACTCATGCCGGTGTGGCCGAAAGTGAGCTGATTGCGGATGACATCACCTTTCTCCGCGTGGAGCTTTTCCAAAACCCCGGTGGCGTCCCTGGTTTTGGCCAGGAGCCGGGCCCGGATGACCTCGTCCACATTGGCGCTGGAGAGGGACATGCGCGTGGTGAAGCGGGCGGTGATGCGCGAAAAATCGTTGGCGCGCGTGGTGTTCATGACGCCGATCACCGCGTCAATATCCTCCTGGGAAGTCACGATAACCCAGGCCCTTCCGCCGCAGCGGGTGCCCAGAGTTTCGGTGATGGTCTGGAGGCTGAGCATCAGCTGGGAGTTTTGCCCGATAAAGGCTCCCATCTCGTCGGCGAAGAAAAGCAGCCGGTGGTCCGGTCCCTTGCTGTCGAGGTATTCCTTAACCCAGTCGCAGAAACTCTCCACAGTGAGGGAGAAATTGCCTTCAGCGTTGTCGAACCATTTGCTGGAGGCCTCACCGGATTGTCCCAAAGCCGAGGAAAGAGCGCAGATCATTTCATCGCGGTAGAAATCGAAGGCGTCGCGCTCGGTTTCCCATGATTTCCCGGCGGCCTCGAGGAAGGCCGTTTTGAAGGCTTCAAGCTTCCCGCGCTCGTCCAAGTGGCGCTCCATGTGCGCGATGTGAGGGGGTGAACCCGCATAGCCCTGCAATTCATTGAGCATCCGCAGAAGCACGGACAGGATGGCGTCGCGGTTCGAGGCGTGGTCGGCTTTGGTCTCGATATTGAAGAGGACCACTTCCGTCGGATGAGCCAAAGCGCGCCGGATATCGGCGTAGAACATGCCGTCCTTTATTTTGGATTCAAAAAAATCGACGGTGCGCTTCGTCCTGCCGTCCATATGCAGCTCGCGATTTTCCATGAGATAGGAAAGAACCTTCAGGAAGTGGGATTTCCCGGAGCCGAAAAAGCCGGAAATCCAAACTCCGATCTGTCCGGCCACCTGCGCGCTGTTGAGATTTTCAGCGACGTTCAAATAACTCCGGAAGAAGCTGTGGAGGTGCTTGTCCAGCTCATGGGTGACCACGAATTCGTCCAGTTCCTGCCACACGGAAGCATCATCCTGCTGGTCGGCCTTGACGACGCCGTTGATGGGACGGGCGATGTCACGTTCGAAAATGTCTTGGATTCTCATCATGATGCGAAAGGGTCAGGGAACGAGTTTGAAGGCGCGGTAGTAAGGGCCTTTCAACTTGCCGAAAAGGCGCACATACTGGCCGTCATAGGTGCCGGGGTAGAACATCACCAGGGGCGTCCGGCCCATGCGCGGCTGGAGCGCGGCCAGCAGGCTGTGGGTGCGGACCACGGGAAACACGCTGCCAACCCCCGAGACCAGCACCAGATCATGCGCGCCGCCACCCACCTCGGCTGCAAAGGCGTCGGCCAATTTTGCGCCCTCGAACTGGGGAGCCAGGGTTTTGATCAAAGCAACATCACCGTCCCGCTTCTGTTTGTCGTAAGCCCGTTGCAAAAATCCCCGGGTTTGGAGCGATTTGATGAACAGCTCGAAAAGATTCAGGTGCGCGACCTTCAGCTCGGGGTGCGCTTTGGCCAGATGGGGACCCAAAAAGGAGAGATAATCGCGGATTTTCAGCTCCGCGTCGGGAGGATAATCGAAAATGTGGAAGGCCACTTCGTTGCCAATACCTGTGCTCCGCAGGAATCCCTCCGAAGTGATTCTGGCCGGGATTTGGTTGAGGCGTTCTTCGAGGTTGCCGGTCATGATAGCTGGAGGGTGCGTAAAAGAGAAAATTCCCTGCGGTCTTCCAGATAAGCCTGTAATTCGGGGAGAATGGTGACCCGCCGCAGTTCACGGGAAGTGGTGTCTGTGAGATATCCGCCTTGGGCTAGGATTTGAAACACGGACGAGCGCAGCCGCTTCCGGGTGGCCTCGCGCCACACAGGCATCGCCGGATCCCGGGACTGGCAGAGTTCAAGAAACGGTGCCCATACGCCGCTGGAAAGGTGGGTCCGGAAGAGGCGGTGCTCCTCGCGCAGCACCAGTTCCAAGAAATCCCGGAGCAGCGCGCTATCCTTCACCGCCGCAGCCAGCAGGGCCTGAGTGGCCAGAGGTTTGGAGCCGTCCCGCACCATGAGCCAAAGCCCGTCGTCGAATTCCTCCAGACGGGAGCGGATGAGTCTGGAAAGGCGGAGAGCCGTGGCGGATGTTCTGGACTGAAGCCGGTTTTCCCCCACGATGGCGGTTCTCCACTGCTCCTCCGTGGCTTTGTCGAGAAGCAGGCCCGCAATCACACGGCTCTCGCGTGGTTTCAAGGAACCGGCGGTCAGATCGGCACTGTAACGGGAAGTAATGGGCATGCGGGCGATGCGCTGGTTAGAAGGAATGTTTTCGATGACTGGCCATTGATGTCCCGCCATTTTCATCGCCTTCGCGGCATCCTCAATGGTGATTGATGTTCGGATCGCCGCAGGCACAGGTGCAGGCAAGGGCCAGATTCTCACGGTCTGCCGGGCGGGGTGGCTCCCGGCCTTTGATGGCTTGGTCATTCCATGACCACCGTAATGCCGTGGGCAGTGTCGGCATCCGCCTCAAAAGGCAGTCCTTCAAGTCGGTTCCAGATCTGGGTTTTGCCAATGTGCCCATTGCCCATTGCCCAGAATCACACCTTCACATCCGGAAGCAGAGCTTCGCCTGCGGCCAGATCGATAAAATGAGCTCCAAAGCGTTCCAAGCAATCATCCCGGTTCTAGCGGCTTGCTGGCCTATAAACCGCAGGGCTCCAGTAAATCCCCGAAAATATCCGACTTTCCCTTTGGAGCAGCCCACCCAATAATGTATTTTATCGGTTCAGATCACAGAAATTTTGGGCGGCATGCCACCCCGGCGGTTAGGGGCACCAGCGCATTGTTCGCCCTTGTTCGTGGACAAGTGTTCTGCTCATGGGATTGGTGGACAGCTGGCAAAGTTCAGGGTCGGCTCATCTGGGGCCATCTTCAAGCGCTCTCCACGAAGTATCCACGCATCTGCTACTGAAAGCCACGAATCCTGATAATCCATCGAGATGTGAATACGGCTACGAAGCCAGTCCCAAATTGCTGTGGGGCTCATCCGTCTCTGGCTCAGTTCGTGGTAACGCTCAAATCCCGCGATGGGTTCTCGAAGTGTGTTGTAGCAAGCATGAACATGCTGCTGCGTGTCAGCGAGAGAAGCACTCTGGCCCAACATGCTCCTCATGGTGTGCAACTCCTCAGAGGCTGCATCCAGAGAATTGTTGTAGCCAATGGAAATTACAGTGGTGAGACACTGGGTAACCGCTGACTGAGTCTCCATCGAGCCAGCCAACTCGTGTCGAGATATCTTTAATGCTGTGGCAATTGCTCGACGCATAAACTCCTTAACGTAATCGAGCAACTCATCGTGAGTGACGTAGGATTCTTCTTGGATCATTGACGATTGACGTTGTTGAGTTGAGCGAACCAGTGGAGCACCGGTAGGAAGGCGGATAAATGCGTCTCTTTATATCCCGCAAGACTGTCGAGGGAATAGGGATTCATGGAAAGTGGCGGATTTTAACGCTGATTGCACGGGGTGCGAACGCAAACCCACGGTTGTGCGAAAAACGCCCCCTTTTGGCAAAAATGCGTCTGTGGGATATTCCCAGCCAGTGTCGCCAAAAATTTCAGCGAACTGCGCCTCAGCCGCCCCATCCCGCAGTGCGTCCTCCGGCCAATCCCTTTTCCCTGCCCCGTTTTTTCTCATCCGACAGCCAACCCAATAATAGATCTTATTGGAACGGTTCGGGGGGCGAAGGGGAAATTGGGATATTATTGTGTTTCGGCGTGGAGAGGTGGAATCCCTTGCCCTGCCCGCTGGTTTCGAGGGGATTTGGCCGCTTTCAGACCGGGCCGGCGGCAGGCTGACAGAGGCTGTGAGAGGGATTTGCCGCGCCGGCGGAGCCTGTTTTTGGGCTTTCAGGTGCCCCTACGCCTCGTTCCCTGAGTCCTCAGTTTCGCCATAGTCGCCAATTTGGGTCGGAAACGCGCCTCCAGCGCGTCGGATACCCGCTTCCGCACTCATCACCCTTGGGTGATGCCAGGCAGGCCATCAGGGGCTTTAAAACATGTTCAGGGACGATGCTCGGACCAAAAAACTCCCCGCATCCGCCCGTTCCATCACGCCATGCTACCAAGCTGGCCGCCGCTAAGGGGAAGTATCTCCCGAACACTCTGAAGGGGTTGATTGAGGCCACCCATGACAATGGCCAAGCTGGGAGTCAGGAAGTAATCTCACCCGCAAAATGTGCGAATTAGAGTTTCGGTTGGTGCAAAGTTTTGATGCTGTAGCAGTTACGATAAAACGCAGTGACCGGCTTTATGTCCTTCAGCTCTTCGGGGCTCCGGTTTTGCTGGCGAGTAGGAACTTCAGCGCGTCGAGCTGGGCCTTAATCCTGCCGTCTGTTCCATCACGCCATGCTCACCGAGCTGGCCGCCGCCAAAGGGGGGTATCTCCCGGAAACTCTGGAGCGGCTGATTGAGGCTGGCCCACGGCAAGGCTAAAAAGTCCGCAAAATGTGTCCTTTAGAGGCCGAATTTAAATGCAATGCATTGATGTTGAGCAGGTTGTGTAATATTTGCGTGACCCGCTTTTTCCTGTAGTTCGCCGGCGGAGCCGGCCTCCATCCCGCCGCGACAGCGGCCCTTCCCGATCTTTCCTAAATTTCTTTCTTTTATCTCCTATAATGGTAGCCGCCCAAAGGACACAAAAAGCGGACTGATCGGACACATTTTGCGGACTGATCGGACACAAAAAGCGGACTAAAGGACACATGCTTTTATTCTTGCGTCCCTTAACCTGCCCCGCCAAAGTCCCCGGAATGGCCACAAAACAGACTGGAGACCTCATCGCCGTCATGGCGAACACTGTAGCCGAGGCTCGGCACGCGCTCACAGTGCCGGAGCAGCGGCTGATTCTCTGGCTCATCGCCCAGATCGACCGGGAGGACGACGTTCTACGGGAGCACAAGCTCAGCGTGCTGGAGTTCGCCGAGATCCTTGGAGGCAACAACAACCGCCTTTATGATCAGATGGAGGCCGCCTGCAAGCAGCTCAACAGCCGCGTTCTGGAGATCAGGACCGGGCCCAAAACACGCGTCGCCTTCCACTGGATGCAGCAGGTTCAGTATTTGGAGGATGAGTGCAGCATAGCCCTGCAGTTTCACATCAACTTGGAACCTGTCCTCCTCCAGCTCCGGGAGCGCTTTTGCCAGATCCCCATTCGGACCGCGTTCCAGCTGCGGTCCGGCTACGCCATCCGGTGGCTGGAGATGCTCCACAGCCGCCAGCATCAGCGGACTTTTTACCTCACCGTCGAGGAGCTGCGGGACTGGCTCCACATCGAGCCCGGAGAGCTGCAGCGGATTGTCCACCTCAATCAGCGGGCTATCGACTACCCCCGGAAGGAGCTGGACGCCAAGTCTCCTCTTACGTTCACGAGCGAGTCCAAGAAAGTCGGCCGGAAAGTCGTCGGGTGGAAATTCACAGTCATCGACAACAAGCCCAAGCCCGTCACCAAAATCCGGAAGCCCCGAACGTCAAAAGCCGCTTTGGCCCCGCCCGTCGATCCGGCTCAGCAGGCTGCCCACGCCGCCGCTCTCCGTGAGTTCAAAGCGGCGCTAGCCCCCGGTAAACCCCTGCCGTCGGCCCCGTGATGAATTTCCGAACCTATGAACTTCATAACTTCGGAAGTTAAGGATTTCTGATTTTCGCCTTTTCCGAGCGGAGGATACCTCCAGAATGAGCCGGATGAAAATCGCTGTCTGCAATCAAAAGGGAGGCTCCGGGAAAACTACCGCAGCCATGCTCCTGGCCTATGCCTTGGGGACGGCGGGGCGGAGCGTGGGACTGATCGACCGTGACCCGCAGCAGACCGCCTGCCGGTGGTTGGAGACAGCTCCTGGCGATGGGGTGGAGATGGCAAGGCCGGGCATCAGCTACGATTTTGTCATTATCGACACGCCAGGATACGTGCGGGACCCGGGGTTTGTGCAGGCGATCCGGGAGGCGGACAAGGTCCTGCTGGTCTGCTCCACCAGCCCGGTGGACGTCTGGAGCACGCAGGCGGCGGCGGACTTTGTGCGGTCCAAGCGGCCTGATCTGCGCCCCCTCATTCTGTTTTCCCGCTTTGTAGGGCACACCGGCTTCGGGAAATCCAGTGAGGCATTCGCAAAGGCTCTCGGGCTGCGCGCTCTGAAGCACGCCATCCCCGAGCGGCAATGCATCCAGCGGGCCTCCCTGCATGGATACTCCGCCCTCCCGCTGCTGGAGCGGTCCAATCTGGCAAACCTTGCCATCGAAGTCATCACTGCCAAGCCGTGAAAAAGAAATCAACACCCTCTGAGGATCTGATCCGGAGCTTGGGCGCAAAGCCCTCCGCCATTCCGGAAGCAGCGCCGTCCAATTTCACCAAAGTCTCCGTGAGCGTGTTTCCCCCGGACATGACTGCGGCGGAGGCTCTCATGGAGAGGATGCGCCGGAACTGTGGCGGACTCGTCACGCGCTCGGACGCATTCAAGCTGGCGCTGCGGTTTGCGGCGGCGGCTATGACGGACGCGGAGATACGGGACGGCTTCACCGCCATTAAGCAGGAGGACCGGCGCAACCGCGGCACCCTGTGAAGTCAATAACTTCACGACTTCGGAAGTTGGCAACTTCAGAAGTCCGGAAAGCATAGCCCGCCGGCAGACCGTGAAATCCCCCGGAAACCAGTCCACCGGGCAGGGGATTCCCCATCCCCGCGCCGAAGCACAATAATATCCGAATTCTCCCTTCGGTCTCCGAACCGAACCAATAAGATCTATTATTGGGTTGGCTGCTTTGCCCGGCGCGCCGCCCCCAAAAGGCGCTTTCAGCCTGCATCATCCTACGATCCGCTGAATCAGAATCCTCAGCTCCTCCTTTTCCTCCTTCGTAACCACGCCATCCTCCAAAATCCGCTCCAGCGTCTGGGCGATCTCCGATGCCGGCCATTGGTTGAGCAGCGGTCCCGCGTCCTGGAGCCATGAATGCAGCGCCATCACCTGAGCCGTGGTGATCCTGCTGTTCACGGTCAGGCCCCGGCACAGACCCGCCAGCTCGCCTATGGTCTTGTCCGCCTGATACCTCCGGGGGTGAGGGACATGCAGGTAGGCGGTGAACTCCGCGCAAGCGTTGCTGACGGCCCAGCCGCCCATGACGGCGCGCCACACATAAAAGGCCTCCATTCCCATGCGGTCGTGAGCCTCCCTTGGCCGCAACCGGCCCCCGCGCCGCATTGTCCCTGCCCACATACCACCATTTGTCCGCCGGGACTGCGACGGCGGGGCGGCGCTCCTCCCGCACTATGTCCAGACACTTGGAGACTGAGGTGAGCCTGCTGAAATCGGCCACCGCGCTGAAGGTGCCCAGTCCCACAGGCTCCAGCCAGCGCCGCGTAAACCTTCCGGAACAGCTCCACCACCGTCAGGACATCGGTGGCTTCTGTCCGCCGTGAGCTAGAAATGCTCCTTAAGCACCTTCAGCGGGTGGCCGGCGGTCTCCGTCACCAGCCGCCGCGCCAGCATCAGGCAGCAGAAGCCACGGTGACCGACCGGCGCGATGCCCAGCCGAGCCCATTCAAGCTCCAGCGCGCAGTTCCAGTCCAAATTCAGATTGTGGGCCACCAGAGGGCAGCCCCCGGCGTAGTCGCGGAAGGCGGCGTAACCCCGTGCGGACTGTAGCCGGACAGGCGGAGAAGCTCCCGCGTGTATCCGTGAATGGCCGTGGCCTCCGGGTGGATTGAAACATCGTGGTTGAGCAGCATCCAGAACGGGTTTCCGACAGGCTCCCATCCTTCCATCAGCTGCGCGGACAGCTCAACGACGTGGATTGGGTCGTGAAGCGTAAGCGGTGCGTCCAGCGCCTCTGCCCGAGGGAAAGTATAAGTGTCATAGATGACCATCTATGACACTTACAAATAAATCTCTGGAACTTCTGAAAACGGACACATCGGGCCGTGTGCGCACGACACCGGAGCGCCGGGAGGCGCTGCTGGACGAATTCGAGCGCAGCGGGCTTTCGGGCATGCGCTTTGCGGCGCGCCACGGGCTCACCTATCCGACCTTCGCCAGCTGGGCGGCCCGGCGCAGGAAGGAGCGGATGGGAATGGAGGAGCAAAAAGCCGGGCCCGCGCCCTGCACGCCGCGCGGGGCAGCCGCGCCGGTGAAGCCTGTGCGGTGGCTGGAGGCGGTGACCGATGATGCCGGTGCCGTCCCGGTGCGGGGCGTGGTGCTGCATCTGCCCGGCGGCGTGCGGATGGAGGTGGCGCATGCGGACCAGGCTCCATTGGCGGCCGCGCTGCTGCGGGCGCTTGGTGCCGGAGGAGGCTGTGCCACTGGCGCTCCCGCCACTCCTTGCGTCAAAACCGCCAGCCCCGCGCCGTCATGCTGAGCTTCACCGGGAGTCTCAAAGTGTTCCTCGCGGTGGAGCCCTGCGACATGCGGCGCGGGCATAACGGCCTGCTGGCGCTGGTCGGAGAGAAGCTCAAGGAGGACTTCCGCACGGGCGCTCTTTTTGTTTTCACTAACCGGGATCGCCGCCTGCTCAAAGCGCTGTATTGGGATGGAACCGGCCTTTGGATTTTGAATAAACGACTGGAAAAGGGTCGATTCTCCTGGCCGCAGGGCACGGAGTCCGGTGCGGTGAAAATCAAACTTACGCCGGAGGCCTTCTCCATGCTCACCGACGGCATCGACCTGCGCGATGGCGCGCGGCGGGCATGGTATGAGCGGGAATGAAAGCACAGGCGGAGGGGGCTCGGGCCTCCTCCGCCTGACATCTTGTTAAAAAATCCGGCGGCACGGGCCGGTTATTTTTATAACATTATTTTCTGGCCTGTGCGGGCATCGTATGCCATGATGCGGCATGACTCCACAGGAAGCCGCGCTGACCGCTCTGGTGGAGGCGCTGCAGCATCGGAACCGGCTGCTGGAGGAACGGTGCGCGCAGCTGGAGACCGAAAACAGACTCCTGCGGCGGAAGGTGGACCTGCTGGTCAAACGCTGCTTCGGAGCCAAAAGCGAGTCCCTGAGCCCGGACCAGCTGGAGCTGCTTCTAACAGGAAATGAGGAGCCGCCGCCGGGAAAATCCGACGCCTCCCGCGTGGCGTCCACCGCCGGTGACACGCTGGAGGCCGCTCCCCGGGACCATTCCCCCGCAGGGCCAAAACCTGCCCGCCGCGCCCGGTTGCCGGAGCATCTGCCCATTGTTGAGGAGTTCATTGATCCGCCGGAGGTGCTGGCCGATCCCGGCGCTTACCGCCGCATCGGCGAGGAGCGCACGGAGCGGCTGGACTATACGCCGGGCCGCTTTTTCCAGCGGCACACGGTCCGGGGAAAGTATGTCAGGAAGGAAGCCGCCGACGCCGTGCCGGTCATCGCGCCCCTGACCATCCTTCAGGACCGGTGCATCGCAGCGCCCGCCCTGCTGGCGCACATCATCGTCGCCAAATACTGCGATCACGTGCCGCTTTACCGGCAGGAACAGATTTTCAAAACACGGCACGATGTGCAGCTGCCACGCCAGACGATGGCCCGCTGGCTGGTCATGGCCGCCTTCTGGCTCAGCGGCGTGTGCCGCGAAATCACCCGCGCCGTCCTTGAGGACGGCTATGTTCAAATTGATGAGACGGCTGTCAGATACCTTGATCCCGGCCATGGAAAAAGCCGCACCGGCTATCTGTGGGCCATGCACCGGCCCGGCGGCGGCACCGTTTTCCAATGGCACACCAGCCGCGCCGCCCAGTGCCTGGAAAGCCTGATCCCCAAAGGCTGGAACGGCACCATCCAGTGCGATGGCTACAGCGCCTACGGCGCTTTCGCGAAAGGACGGCAGGGCTCCATCAGCCTTGTCTCCTGCATGGCCCACATCCGCCGGGACATCTTTGAGGCCAAAGAGGAGGCCTCAGTTCGCGCGGGCTGGCTGCTGCGGCAGATCCAAACGCTCTATCAAATCGAAAGGCGGCTGCGGGAGCAGCGGGCCGGGCCCGCGCTGCGCGCGGCCGTCCGCGCCTCCCAGGCCGCCCC
>JAQGPJ010000063.1 GCA_028293125.1 Verrucomicrobiales bacterium
CCTCAGGCGCTCCGGGGCAACATACTGGCCCGCCCGGCCGGGAAAGGATGCCCGGCGGGCCCGGCGCGCCGGCTTTTTAAACTCCACTGTCTCCCTGCCGCCGCTCCAGTTCATCAGGATGGCTTCAAGCCGGTGGTCTTTGGGCAGCGGCAGCGGGTGGAGTTCGTTTCTGGCATAAACCCGCAGCGGCGCGCTGTGCAGGCCCGTGGGCTGAAGCGTGACCGGGCTGGGATAACCGGCATCCGCCAGCGCGTCCCGCAGTCTCAGAAGCCGTCTTTCATCCTTCCTGTACGCATCCAGCACACGCCGCAGGAGGGCAACGGAGGCCGAGGGCACCCTGAATCCCTCCGGCAGGGCCTCGGAGATTATTTTCCGCGATTCAGGGGGAAGGCTTTCAAAGGGCAGGATCACGATCCAGTCCGGGACCGGATTCAGATTCCAGCACAGGCCGGGGTCTCCCTTCCAGGTTTGGGAGCCGGTCCGGATATGAATCTGCCCCCGCCGGAATTCACAGCGTTCGGAGGGGTCCCCGTCATCGGACACCTTTGCGCCCGCATCGAAGGCCAGCGGATCGCACACCGCAAACCCCTTTTCCGTCAGCAGCGCCGGGCAGCCGCCGGCTGCGGCGATGCTGCAGACCGGTTCGCCAATGATGGAACTGAGATAATGCATTGCCCAGGCTTGTCAAGCTGCCGTAACAACGGTTGGCTCCATCCCCGCGATGCCTGAAAATTCAATCCAGCGGGAATCCATGAAAGCTCTTACCGCCACGCTGGCGCTTCACGCTCTGTTCGGGCTGGTATGCCTTGACAGGGCCGTTTACCGCGGGGAGTAGGTTCCGAGCGCCTGCGCTTTCCTGGTGGCATCGTCGGGTGTTTACTTGGTGCTCCGGATGTTCCGGGCTCTCCGGATGTTCCGGGCTCTCCGAAATGCTGAAGCCCAGTTCAAGCGGCGCGAGCGGGCGGATAAGCACCGCCGGGCATTCAGGGAGACGGTGAAGGCTCAACCGCGGCTGAGGGGGTCCAACCGGGAGACCGGTACAAACCCGCCGGCGGGAACGCAACCCCGGCGCTTTATTTTGTGAACATCCTGATGAACGCCCTCGCCTTGGAAGGGAGATGGGAGATATCGCATTCATTCCGGTTCAGAAGCTCGTTGAATCCTTGGGATCAAGCTTCCTCCATACTGAGATCCCTGAAAGCCATCGACCATCCGCCGAACTGCCGTTCGGGAATCTCCTCCCTCAGGAAAACCGTGACATTTTTATGGCGGGGATCACGGCTGATTTTCTGAAGCAGGCCGTCCACCGCCTCCTCCTCCCCCTCGATCAACTGAAGGAAATTCCCGTTCCCGTAAAGCAGGATACCGGTCACCCCCAGGCGGGTGTTGTTTTCAAAGCTGGTCCCCAGCAGCGCGCGCAGCCGCTCCTTGGAGAACTCAACGGTCTGGGAACTCATGTAAATGATATGGATCATCTTCAGGAAAGAGGGGCCGGCTTCGTTTTCGAAGCACCGTACAATACTCTCCAAACGATCCGGGAGCGGGAAAAACCGCCGCAAGCACCCAATGTTTCCTCCTGATTGCAAATCGCCCTGCCTCAACGCGGTTTCCAAGTGTGCGGACCATACCCACCGCCGCCGCGGCCGTCATTCCCGCCGGCACCAACAGGGTGGCGTATCCGGCACGCTGGAGGATTGTCCTTGCCCACCTGCACCGATGATCCGGGATTCTTTGCGGTCCTGGAGGGGGAGGAGGAAAGCTCTCCGCGTGGACGCTTTTTTCCCACGATGGAGCGGTTTCATGCTGATACCGGCTCACTGGAGATCGTGGATCCGGAAGTGTTCGCGAGAATCAAATCGGCGGAAGAACCAAGCTAACCGGTACGCTGTGTGTTAAGGCCCAGCGGGGCTTGGAACCGGCCTTACCCCTTCCTCGGTTTCTTCCTGAACTCCCACGGCGGCACCGGCTTCCCCTCCTGCCACAGGCCGCGCTTTTCCGCCAGCGCCGCGTGCTGAGAGGAATTCCTCCCAGTCCAAGGCCAGATCCACCACATGAAGGACGGTGGCCTTACCGGCTACTTTAGTCTCCGTTTCTGCCGAGTGAGAAGGCCCGTGGCGAAGCGCCGGCTGCGACATTTGGCCATCATGTTACAGGGCCTTTACCAATTTCCGGGCGGTTTGCAAACATTGTGAAGGTTTTGGAAAGGCCCATAAATAAATATAAATAGTAAATTTTACAATGACATAATAAATTTTCTTAAATCAAGATAAGCTTAATGCTTATGAGATCATTTAATTTGGATTAAGATGTTTGTCCTGATCCTTCAAATTCGGATTCATGATTAAGAAATGGAACATTCCCCCGGCTCTGGCAAAATCCTGCCACACGCCAATGAAAACCCGGAACCCGACTCCACTTCCACCATCCGTTGTCCTTCTGTTTACTGCCGGAAATCCCACGCGGGCCACCGCCCAAGAAAACGGGACGCTGTTCCGCTCGCTGACGCTGCCCGGAATCGGCGACAGCATGCTGCGTCGGGGCGCGGCTGAACTGCTTGAATTAGGGATTCCACCTATTGCTGCTGGAGATCGGCTGAAATCTCAATCGATCCGTGCTGGAGCTTGGTGTGCATGAGGCTCGGTAATTTGTTTTAAATGACTGCTCAAAAGCAGTAGCGATCCGGACGAAGAGGCAAAAACATTTAATGAATTACTATTCTTGTGCGATTCCTTGCAGAAGACTTCAAAGTGAAAGTTTGAAAAAGCATACCTTTTAGCACGATTAGGATAACAATAATATTACTCATGGCATCACCGCTACTATTCCATGTTTTCCGAAACGACTGCACCGTCACCGGCCCTCATCCATGCGCCACCCTGCGGCGCGAGCTGGAGTTCGGGCAGATCAGTCTGGACACGCAGGTTTGCCTGGACGGCACGCAGGACTGGCTGCCGCTCAGTGAGTGGGCGGAAAAAATTCAGCCGGCGGTGCAGACGCAACGGGCCGCGCTGGCTCCATGGTCAGCGGTGTATATTCAGGCCACGGATGAGCCGGCGGAAAATACGGTGATTCGCATTTTCTGGGGCATTATTTTCCTCTTAACCGGCTTCGTGCACGTCAGCGCCACATTCATTTTGCTTGAACCCGATCTGCTTCCGGCCTGCTCCCTCAGCTTAGCACTGGCCATTGTTTGGTTTGTCTACGGGACGCGGCTGATGAGTCCGCCGAAGCGGAAAGTCTGACCCGCACCACTGCTGACGGGTGCCGGACCAGTGCCGACTTCAGGAATGATGAAGACAAGTTCGCTCCGCAGCCCGTCCGCGCATGGAGTGCGGTCTGCGCCCCCTCATCCGTCCGGCGGCTGAAGGGGTGCGCAGTTCACTCACCCTTTTACCCTCGCCATCTCCGAGGGTAATCGCCAAGCCGGAATAACCTTCAGCAGTCCTGAGGGTAATAACTCTGGATTCAAACAAAGGTTATTCCTGAGGTGACCAAACCGGATCTGGTTGCGTCACTATGGGTGAGATGAAGCATGCTTTGAACACAGAACCGGAACGGAGCGGGAGTCTGCTCATGCTGGCCCTGCTTTGGGATGAACTGGCGGGCAGCCACAACTGTGGCAGCTTCAGGCAGGAGTTCCGGTCGGAGCTTGAGCACCTCAACCGCTTCAGGAACGATTATCCGGAGGCTTCCCCCGGGGTGCTGATCAGCATTCTGGAGGCAAGAGTCATTGATGCCTTCCGGGAAAGATTTCCAAGAGAGGCGATTCTGGCGCTCCGCGCCCGGCTGAACTGCTCGAATTAGGGCTGCGCTCTTCTGCCGTTCCGGTCTGGGCGCCCCGCGGCTGACGAGTGGACTGACCGCTTTATGGATCCGGGATGAAGCGAATGCTTTCCACGTCCTCCGCCATGATTCCGCTCCACCGTCACCGGCAGACGCTGCACGTCCCGCCATTCTTCCGGCAGTGCCTGCAGGCGGAGCGGTTCGAGCAGGCTTTGCAGGTTCGGGAGCAGATCCGCCGCCTTTCTCCTCACAGACCGGGTCGGGCCGCAGGAGGCTTGACGGCCCCAATGGTGGCGGTGCCGTCTTCCGGAAACCGGGCAGGCAGGCTATTTCCGCTCCATGGCCGCCGCCTTCTCCCGCTCCCGCAGGAACTCCAGCAGATAGCCCCGGTCTCCGGCCGGCAGCGTCTCCACCGCCGCCTGCGCCGCGGCGGAATCCTTCTCCGCCCAGCCGCTCAGAGTGGTCATCAGAGTTTCATAGCGCATGGAGGGATTTCCCAGCGTGCGGGCCCATGCAAAAGCACTCTCCGGATTCTCACTGGCGATTCTCTCCACAAGGCTCTCCACCACGCTGTCCCTTCCCTCCCTTTGCGGCAATGAATCCAGCCAGGCGGACGCCGCCACGATATCCTGCTCAACCCACGACTGGCCCGCCAATGAGACCGCCGCATTCCAAGCAGGACCCTGCGGTAGACTGGCGGCCCATTCCGCCACCGCCGCGGGCGGGGCTTTGCCATCCAGCCATTTTCCAACGATGAGCCTCGATAAATCCCCACTCCACTGCGAGGCTTCAGGATTCTCCGCCAGCCATGCGGCTGTCTCCCGCGCTGCTTTTGCGGGATCCATGCCGGCTTTGGCCGTCAGCACGGCGCAGCGCGCCACCGCATGCTCGGCGGGATCGGACAGACTCTCCGTCCACGTTTCAAACGCCGCCTGATCCCTGGCCAAAAGCTTGGTCGCGATTTTGTCCACCACCCACAGATTTCTTTTCCTGCCGGGAACCAGCTCGGCCGCCGCGCTCATGGGATCGTTTTCCGCCATGCCCCACAACACACCCGCTTCGGCATCCTCATCCTTCAGTTCACGCGCATATGCCAAAGCGGCTTTTGCATTCTTCTCCCCAATCATCCTTGCAATCATTTTCCCCGCATACTGGCGCAACCTGCCATCCATCCGCCGCGCAGCCTCCATGGCCGCCGGCAAATCCTTCCTTGCCAGCTCCGGCACGATGCAGGATATCAGATCCGCGTCACCTTTCTGCCCCGGCTGACTCAAAGCGAAGGCCAAAGCCGCCTTCGGGTCTAGGGCGGCCCAGCGGACGATCAGAAGCCGCACGGTCATCTGATCCGCTCCATCCTCCGCCAGAAGCGTCATCAAAGGCTCGAACTCCTCAATGGACAAGCCGGCCGCTTCCGTGATCACGCCCACACTTGCCGTCATCCCGTCCTGATCCCTGCCTTTTTGCCTGAAACGCTCTGCTAGCAATTTCATCCGGTCACGGCCCGGCGCGGCGCCGGCTTTTCGGGAGCCAGCATCCTTTCGTGAATCTGCCGGACTGGCGCCATAATCCCCGTCCGTTCCGCCCTGCGCTCCTGCCATTAAAGGCCGTCCATCCGCTCCTCGGGCCCCGCCGTTCCACCACGGCAGCCCCCTAATCCCCCAGCCCAGCACTGCGCCAAAAAGCACAGCGCACGGCAATTTCAGAGCAGAGCGGTTCATGGACTGAGGGAAAGGGAAGCCGGCGCGAAATCAAGCGGGCCGACGGTATGCTTCCCGCTCCAACGGGGCCGGCGGCGTGAGTCGAAACCAATCCCGCATGGATTTCAGCGGCGGGGCAACAGCCCGGGCTGGCTTTCACGGGTTGCCATCCAAAAACTCCAGAGTTTTGGGATCCATCCCGCCGCCATAAAACTGCTCAAGCATCTGATGGAACACGCTTCCAGGATCGGAAACGGACGCGAAGAGAGTCATTGAGGACCACAGCTTCAAATCATCCGGACATCCCATGATTTCCGTGATCTCCGTGCCCCGGCGCGCCAGCAGCGCGGCGGCGCACTCATGCAGCCTCGGGCCGAGGATCCCGTGCTCAAGGTAGGCGATGGCCTCCGCCTTTGACTGGACCGCATACTTTTGGGCCATGTGGCTGTAACCAAGTCCCGCGACCTGAGGGAAAATATACCAAATCCAGTGGGTGCGTTTCCTGCCGCGCCGCAGCTCCCCGAGCGCGGCTTCGTAGTCCATGCTTTGGGCGGTGACGAACCGCTGCAGATCGTGTTGATCGCTGTCGCTCATAGTGTGGTTCCGGGATGCGGATCAGTCCTGATGAAGACTGATGGAGGAAAATATCACGGGTTTGGACACATAGTATTCAAAAGGGAAGGGAGTGATGACCCGTGCCGGATCCTCCATGCTTTGAGTGGGCGTCCCGATGAAATCAACGCCGCCCTGGCTGACAATCCAGTCCTCCAGGGATGAAACCGGGCAGCCTCTGGCGATGAGCCGGAATTCGCTTTGGGAAAAAGCCCAATCCCGGAACTGGGGGTTTTCCGGGTAGTGGCCGGAGGCGAGCCTCCATTCCTCATCTGTGGCGGGGCTGAAAGGACCGCCTTCAAAACCGGGAACCCTGTAGGCGTAAATCGTGTTCAGCATGGCGCAGAAGGCCGTCCGGTCCTCAGTGCTGACCGACTCCACCGGCGTGTTGGCGTCTGCGGACCGGATGCTGTTTCGAAGGTCGGCCGCTCCCGGCATCTCCTCAACTTTCGGATACTCCATCCCAAGCTCCAAGGCCAGGTTCCATTGGGCGTTGGTCACAGGAATATCTCCGATCCAGAATCCCTTGGAGTTCCCGCCCTCCGCGCGGCCGGAGTCCGGAACCCATAAAAAGCGAAAGCGGAGCCACTGATGCCCTTTGATGGAGAAATCCGCGGACTGGTGGCCATGGGGAGCGGGATGGGACTCCGGCGGGAGGGAACTGGAGATTTCAGTGTTCATTGAGAAGGTTAACATTGATCAAGCGCCCGCCGCAACTGCCCGGAGCCCTCGAATCCGAAGGCATTCCCACCATGGTGCCTCATCACCCACCGGCGAGTTCCAAACCTGCGGAGGATGGCGTTACGGCTCATCAAGGCGGCAGGCAGGCGTCTTTCCCAAAACGTCGAAAGCCACTCAAAATCTTTTCTTGGCAAGGGGGCTGTCATGGTCTCTCCACCGCCAGACAGAAACCAAACCTGAAATCCGGCCGGATGGAAGCCGGCACCGCTCAGGATCCGCGGTAGGCAGCTGGACACCCGTGGCGCCGCCGCACCCTTGTTACCGCTGAGGGTGCCGGCTCCACGGGAAATGACCCTCAGGAGCGCCGAGGGTAAAGGGGTGCGGGATCCGCTCCCCCTTCAGGCGGCGGATAGATGAGGGGGCGCAAAACGCACCCCATGCGCGGGGAAGGCTGTGGAGCGGACCCGCCTTCAGGAATTCTGAACTCAGCACCGGGCTCAGCTGTTGAGCGCCAGCGGGTTGGAGCCAAAAGGGCCGGTTTCACCACCACCCCGCACCCGTTGTCACTGCTGACGGACGGCAAGTGAAGGGGTGTCGGTAATGCCGACCCCCTTCCAAAACCCGGCGGCAAAGGGTGTATCTACTGCATACACCCCTGCCGGCACGGGCCGCCCCGGAATCACCAAGTACCCGCCATCCGTCCGCGTGGTGGGCACCACCGTTGCGAGAAAAACAAATCCAACTGGCGTAGGGATTCGCTCATGCCGGGACCATAGCACGGGACGCAATCAAAATTGTTCCTGCTTATACCTTAGTCTAAAGTTCATCATCCAGATAATCCAACTTAATTTCCCGTTGCTTCTTCCATTGCGATCTGGCTTTCTCAACACTCACCCACTCCGCCTTGGGCTGCATGCCATCTGCAAAGATTTGAACCAGCATTTTATCGGTCAACATTTCCGAAGATTCAGGAGGCGCGAATCTGCCTACCCATTCAGCAAGATCATGACTGTCTGAAATTTTAAAAGCAAATGTCTTTTCCTGCTCGCTTCCCGGATAAAGATTTATCCCTTCAAACTTTAACTCAATTCCTTGGCCCTTTGGAGTCGTGATTCTTTGCTCCGAATCGTCATACTCAATACAGTCGTGAGGGGTTAAATTTGAAGTCCTCCATGGACCGATAAGACGGCAGTAAAAATTCTTGCAGAAAACTGACAAATCAGAATTGAACACCCGGACACAAATATCTCCACGAGCAATTCTCTGAGTCGCCACATGTCTTTGAAACCGTATTGAGACTTCACATCCAACATCGGGGTGTTTCATCCGATTCATCACATCCCGGATTTCATGGTCCTCCATGATTTTCGACTCGGTCAGATACCGGCGATAATACGACTTGTCCTTTGCTTGATGGGCCGTGGATGACTGAGGGATCTCAATGGCTATGCAGCATCCGCCTGCGGGGGATTCCTTCTTGGTCAGTTTGATGACCGCGATTTGGCAGCCCTCGATCTTGGGCCTGATGCTGGCATTTATAATCCTGGAAATATCCTCGTGATTGATCTCCTCGGCGACAGGTCTCCACCTTTCCGGAAGATGGGTTTTTGTGTCTTCCTCAATTCCATAAATCAGCAATCCGCCCCCTGAATTCGCAAATGCTGAAACGTCCTTGGTGAGTTCCGCTCTATATTTGTCGGGAGATTTTCTCGCGCACTCTCTGCAGGTGCAGTTACATCTCGGCTGATGGCTTGTGAAGTGATCATCGAACATGTTGTTCAGGGAATCCCCCGATTTGTAGTCCAGGGCAGAATCCTCAGGCACTTTTCTGTTTTTAAAACCACGCAGCCAATCCAGCCGCTTCTTAGGTGCTGGAATGGCGTATGGTGAAGGGGCAAGAATCATAATGCTAAGTGGTGAAATCAGGGTATTTCTTCGTTCCCGTATTTCCCTGCCATCCGGCGTTTGTAGGACTCCTGGGCCCGGTCAATGTTTTCCTGAATGTGTTCCTGCCCCAACTCCCAGGCAGCCTTGGACATGTGGCCAGCCTCGAAACGCTTTCGGGCAAACTGCAGCTCCAAACCCAAGGCGTCCTTCTGTTCGTCCCGGACAGCACCCCAGTTGACCGGAGGGCGTCCTCCTGCGCGGTCTCAGCGGCCAGTGCAGTCCGTTCCCATTGGAGGTGGCGGTGCTGCTGGATGACATACCCCGCCACCGTCACTGCCGCCATTATAGTAAGAACTCTCCAGAACATAGCTCAGTTGGGTTGATTGCTTTTGCCAGTCCGTTGGATCAACCACCGGATTTAATAAAGGCTTGGTTCGCGCCCTGAAGAAAAGGGGAGACTCCAGTGTAATCAAGCGCGCTCGTCGCTGCTCCCCGCGCCAGTGGATGCCGGCCACAGTGGAAGGATAGGGCCCGGAGACGCTCTCAGATTTGGCTGCCCTGAAAGCGGGCACCCCAAAGATTTCCGGAAAAAGAGGTTGCGGACTATACGTTACTTGGATATAAGAGGCCTATTGAAACCCGCTCCGTGGGTGGAAATGAAAACGGCTCGTCGGAGAACGGCAATCCTCTGACGAGCCTAAGAACCAAGTAGTTTAGCCCTACTCGAATCCATGAAGCATCGTCATGTCGCAGGAACTCGCCCGCAAGCTGAAAGCTGCCCGCGAAAAGCTCAAAATGTCGCAATCTCAGTTCGCCAAGTTTTTGGAGATGCCTCTCCGAACTCTTCAGCAGTGGGAGCAAGATCAATCCGCTCCCCGCGGGCTTTCTTTAAAACTGATCACCGAAAAGCTAGACCAAATCCTCGCGGAATAGCCGCCCCCGCGCCCCGCATCCGGCTCGACCGCGCCACCAGCGCCTGCCTGGCCCACGCCGTCAGCATCACCGGCATTCCCACCGCAGAGCTGATCGACACCGCACTGCAGCACCTGCTCTCCGGGTCCTTTGTGGATTCGCTGGCGCATTCCGGTGGCGGATACCCGCAATCCCTGCCTGACCGGGGCGCATTCACCCGCATCGGCTGGCTGCAGGAGGGCATCCCCATGGTGCCCACGGTGGCTGATCTGCTGCCTCAGGACATGCAGGGGAGGTTTCTGGAGGTCTGGCTGACCACCGGGGCCAATGTGCTCCACTCGAATGCCGTGAGCCTGCTGGCCACTTTGGGGGATGCCGGACCGGAGGCGGTCAGGCTGGTCACGGATGCCATGGAGGCGGAAATTCATGACCGCGTGGATGGTTTCCGCGCCCGATGGGAAGGAGGGCTCTCCAAATGAGGACCGCGTCACTTCAACTCGTCCAGCATGAAGCCTCTTCACTTCCCGCAGGGGCGCAGACCGCCAAGCGGAGACGGAAAGCCCGGCCGCGACGGAAGCTCTGGTTCTTCGATATCGGGCCGGAGGCGATGAATGTTTTGAAGCGGAGCGCTGCGGAGGCCGGCATGGAGCCCGGTGAATGGATCCGCTGGCGGGCGCTCAACGTGGCTGCGGAGATGGGAATCCCGGTGCCTGCCGAACCGCTGGAAAGGAGGGCCGGCCATGGAAACTGACCGCTGTAGGAAGCCCGTCCGCGCGGCGCTTGCCGCCTGCAGCATCCCCGTGCGTCTCACACTGGACGCGGCCGAAGGAATCCAATCCCTTCAGCTCACGACGGGAGTGAACCGGTCCGCTCTGATCAGACTGGTGATCTCCGCGGGTCTGCCTCTCATCCTGAAGCAGCTCGATATCCATGCACTGAAGGCGAAAGCCGGAGGCGGCACCGCGCCGGAGCCCGCCAACTGACCGGCTTGCCCGGCCTGCACGCGTCCAAAATCCACCCGGGTAAGGGCGCGTGCGGGACAACCATCACGAAAAGGGATTGATCCATGAGCATTCAAATCACCGGACGCATCATCATCCATACCGACGGCTCGGCCAAACCCAACCCCGGCACCGGCGGGTGGGCTGTCATCATCGACGCCGGCCCTGAGGAGCCGCTGACTCTGTCCGGCGGCAAGGCGCGGAGCACGAACAATGAAATGGAGCTGACCGCCATCCTCCACGCCATGATGTGGCTCAGGGACAACGGCTCACCGCCGGCAGTCATCCATTCGGATTCCCGATATGCCATCGGCTGCATTTCGCAGTGGGCCGCCGGCTGGGACCGGAGAGGCTGGCGGAAAGCGGGCGGGCCGATTCAGAATCTGGAGCTGATCAAGGTCATGCTGGCTCTCTCCCGCAGTCTGGATCTGCACTGGCAGTGGGTAAAAGGGCACTCCGGTGTCCGGTGGAACCATCTGGCCGACACGCTGGCGGAGGCCGCACGGAAGGAGGCGGTGCCATGAACCTCACCACCGCGGCTATTATTGCCATCAGCCAAGCCGGGGGATCTGTGGACATCTCCGCGGATGGCTCCGTCAGCATCCGGCCGGCTGGCGACCTGGCAGCGCCGCTTTCCCCCGCCAAGCGTCAGCGCCGCATGAGGGCGCGCCGGAGGTCCGCCGGGGGTACCGTCGCGGCAAACGTGACACCCATCGGGGGATAACCCCAGGGGTTAACCCCCATGCCAACCCCCACGCGGGGAAACCACTACAGCTGCCCCTGAAATCCGGAGCGGCCACCAACGCCCGCCACACCGGCAGGCTCAAATCCGGCCACGCGCCGGGCCGGCATGCGCACACCACGCTGCCGTCCGTCTAAGCCATGAACCACCCGAATCCCGGCACCACGGCGACCAAGGGCGGCAGCGTGTCCGGAATCCCATCAAAACCCATCCCAATCCCATCCACCCATTCATTCCATGAAATCCGAAAATCTGAGCATCATCCACATTCCATTCCCATCCTCCCGGCAGATTGCCCGACGGCCAGAGCGCTTCCCTCTGCTGCGGATCCTGCTGGTGCCGCCGGCACGCTTCACTGATGCCCTGGCCGGCGTGCGGCGTGCGCTGCTGGACCGCGACCTTTGCGCCGTGGCGGAGCGGGCGGACCGTCAGCGGAATCTGGCTTTGGCCATCGCGAGGGCAAGGCAGGAAAGGAGCGCGAGGGCGGCGGCGGTGGGCATGCTGATCATGGCGGCGGTTCTGCTGGCGCGTTGACGAGAAGGGAGCCCAGCCCGGCGGTGATGCGCTTTTTCTTGTCGGTGTAGTATGCCGCGGTGGTGCTGATCTGGGCATGCCGCAGCACCGCTTGGGCCGCGAAAATCCCCTGACTGCTGGCAAGAATGGCTCCCAGCTCCTTCCGAAGCTCGTGAAGGGGCTTCTGGGCTGTGATCCCCTTCCCTTTAAGCCAGGCGTTCAGCGCCTCGAAATAGGGAGTGCACCTGTAATTCACCCGGTTGACCGTGTGCCGCGGCTTTCGGCTGGAGACGATCACGAAGGGGCCTGATCCGACCGCCTTCCACTCACGCATGACGGCCACGGTCTCCGGGTCCAGATCCACGCTGGCGATACTGTCCTCAGACTTTGGCTGGAAATACTCTGTCCGCTCGATTCGGATCACCCCCTTCTCAAAATCCACCTGCTTCCAAGTGAGAAGGTCGATTTCCCGCCGCCGCAGGCCGCAGCAGATTCCAAGAATGAAGATCTGCAGGGGTTGACCGGTCAGCTCCTTTCGGGCCGCCGCGATCAGCTCCCCGGCATCAATCCGGCTCTGATACGTGGTGTTTCCCCGTTTGGGAAGATCCACATCGGAGAAAGGAAGAGGGTTGGGAAGAACCATTTCCTCAGCGGCATATTTCCGGGCCTTGGTGGAAAAGAGGGAGCGCGCACAGCGCATAATGGAGGCCGCGCTGTTTTCCGCCCGCCGGCGGGCATCCTGGGCATCGCCGGCCTTGGCGATGTAATCCACCTTCCACCGCTGGACAGCCGCCGCTGTGAAAATGGAGAGCGACACCTCGTTGACCTTTGAGGCCCACGCGTCCCGGCCTCCGGTTTTGTAATCGAATCTCGACTGAAGAATGGGCCGGCGCTTTTTATCCCGCTTCGGCTGGCCATTTTCATCCAAAAGCGGCTGATCCTGAATGTCCTCGATGTCGGCGGCGATCTGACGGAGGCACTGGGCGTAATTGGCCAGAGTGGAGGGCCGGAATTCCGCAGTGGCCTTCACAGCCTCGACCCAGGCGCCAATGGTGGCGGTTTGGATCTTTTTGGCGGTTCGGGGCTTGCGGATCTCCAGTGTCGTCTCCATCCCGTTGGCCGCCAGAGACAGGTAAATGCCTCGTGCCTTTTCAGCGGCGGCCTCCCGATTGGAGGTTTCGAGCGGAAAGCGGTGCCGCTGGCCCCGGTGGGCAATCTGAACTCCATAGAGGTTGCTGCCCGAAGGTTTTTTGACCTTGGACAGCCAGTAAGCGGCGGCAGTTTTGGGGATTGTGCGTTTCACCTGTGCAAAACCTGTGCAATTTTTCGGTTCGCCTGTGCAATTCTGTGTGATGTCCTGTTACGAACACCCCCGGCGTAACCCTTTGTAATTGCTTGGCTGGATGCGCACAAGTCGTAACATTGACTCCCACAGCCTAACCCGCAAGGGCCAAACTCTTAATCAGTTTGTTTCAGGTTCAAGTCCTGAGCGAGGTACCATTCAGGATCAATGGGTTACGAATGGAAATGCTGGTTCTGGAGAAGACACCCCAGCCATTCCCCAGCCACTTTCATGAGGCCATTCCCCGGCCTAATCACATCAACGGGAATTCCTTCCCGGTCCACCGCTGGGCAGCCTCCAGCAACCTGTGGGGAACGCTTTTCCGGAAGTGTCGTTCATACCACCTCACCACCTCTACGGGGTTCTCCTGCGGAAAGGGATCATTAGACTGTCTGCCCATGGCTCTCCACTTCCTCAGGGCGGCCACAGTGACACCGTAATAGGCGCAGGCGTCCAAATGCCTGTAGAATTTCAGGGGGGCGGGTTTCCGGCTCATTTCCCCGTGGGATGGGGGTCAAAGGACGAAACGGCAGCGCCATGGTTGCGCTACGGTGCATATGAAAATTGATGCAGGGGAATTCTCTTCGCTGCGGAAACCTGCGAAGGGCAAACCGGTTAGGAAAAAGATTCCTTAGGGCCGATTTTAACTAACATATAACTCCCCTGTCGAGGGTCTGCCCTGCCGTTGCCGGGCTGCCGCAGAATGCATCACCCCTCGGCAGCAGGGTCAAGGCAAGCGTGATGAGCCTCAGGAGGGCCACCCGCTGCCCTTGACGCTTTGGTCGAGGTCGCCGCACTCCTGAGCGGTCCGGACGCAGCCAGAGGCCCTTTCCGGCCCAATGTCGACAGGGCCGGCGGGGACGCCCGCGGCGCGCCTGAATGCAGATCCGCTTCAAGGACCCGGATTCTAAAATTGAAATTCCACCTACCCTTCATGACAGAACCGTCAAAACCGTCATAACCTCCCCTTGGAGGGGTTTCGTCGGTTCTGTCGGTTTTGGCGCATGGTTACTTGGAATATTTCAATTCCACAGGGCCCCCGGATCGGTCTTCAGCCCTGATAATCCCTCCCTGCCAGCCCCTTGAGGCGGGGGGTTTTGTCGGTCGCCCACTGCCAAAACCTGCCAAAACCTCGGTTCAGAGGGCGGCGGTGTGGGTTTTTCATTGGTTTTCGGCGGTTTCATGTTGGTTTTAGCCCGGAAACCCTGTGGAATCGGAAATTCTGGAAACACCTACTGCCAAAACCGACGAAACCGACAAAACACTCCAAGAGCAAAGGTTTTGGCGGATGAATCCGGAGCCGTGATGAATTTGGCACCTGTTTCCACGGTCTGCCGGCTTGGCAAATCGCGCGGCATCCATCCGGCATGTTCATGCGTTTGGCTGTTTATCGTCGCCGGGCCGCCGATTGAAAATTGCCTTCACCTGCCTGCGGCCGCCAATTCACTGTAAAACAATCATGGGGAAATCC
>JAQGPJ010000067.1 GCA_028293125.1 Verrucomicrobiales bacterium
ATACGAAGGTCTGATCGTCCTGAACACCAAAGGCCGTGAGGACACTGTGGACACCATCGTCTCCAAACTCGGTCGCGATATGGAGCTCGAGGGCATCACCCTCGAGCAGATCGACCACCTCGGCAAAAAGAAGTTCCCCTACGGCAGCAAGAAGCTGGATGAGGGCTACTATGTGAACTACCAGTTCTCCTCCGAGCCCGCCGCTCTCGACAAGATCAGGGCCAAGCTGCGCCTGAACGCCGATGTGCACCAGCAGCACTATCAGCGCCTCGTCTGATTGATCCGGTCCTGCCTCCCTGAACGGAGCGGACCCCTTTCACTATCTTCAAAACCCGACGAAGGGCTTGCCGGACGGCAAGCCCTTCGCTTTAGTCTGAAGCTATGGCCTCACTCAACAAAGTAATGCTCATCGGGAATCTCACCCGTGATCCCGAACTCCGCTACACCCCCAAGGGAATGGCCGTCACGGACATTGGCCTGGCGATGAACCGCCGGTATGTCGTGGACGGTGAAAAACGGGAGGAGGTCACCTTCGTGGATGTGACCTTCTGGGGCAAAGGCGCGGAGATCATCTCCCAGTACATGAAAAAAGGGAGCCCTATTTATGTCGAGGGCCGTCTGCGTCTGGACTCCTGGGAGGACAAGCAGAGCGGCCAGAAGCAGTCGCGCCTGAAGGTGACCGGCGAGGAATTCCAGTTCCTCGGCGGACGCGAAGGAGGCGGCGGCGCTGGCGGTGGAGGAGGAGGCGAGGGAGGATATGAGCGCAGCAGCGGAGGTGGCGGCGGAAGCGGCAACCAGAGCCGTGGCCCGTCCCAGCGTCCCCAACCGCAGCAGAGCGGTGGCGGTGGCGACTACGATGCGCCCCCTCCCCGGTCCTCCGGAGGCGGAAGCGGCAGCGGGGGTGGCGGCGGCCAGCAGCGGCCCGATCCCTTCCCGCCGGGACTGGATGATGATGAGATTCCGTTCTGAATCACCCGCCAGCCCCTCTTTCCCATCCTGCCCGTGACAAGGCTGCGCCAGACCCGCGTAACCAGGTCTCCAGTTCCGAGGCAGGTCCCCGGCCCTGATTTCCGCCTTCCGCGCCTCCGGACTGTCCGGAGGCGCGGTTTTTCACTGTTTTCCTCTCCCAGACCGACGCCCTGAAGCATGTCCGCCCCCTATACTCCCCCGGCTTCCGATATCCGTCCTCCAGCCGCCGCCCCGGATCCCGGGATGGCGTTGAAGCGGCAGCAGCATCTGCTGATTTTCCTGACGGTTCTGATCGACCTGATCGGTTTTGGCATCCTGATCCCGATTCTGCAGAGCTACGGCAAGCGCTATGGGGCCAGTGACTGGGAGCTGACGATGCTCATGGGGGTTTACAGCCTCATGCAGTTCATCTTCGCGCCCATCCTGGGCCGGCTTTCGGACCGCATCGGGCGGCGTCCCGTGATCCTCGCCAGCCTGATCGGCTCCACGGTGGGATATCTGATTCTCGCGGGAGCCGACTTTGCCTCCCATCCGGGTGTCAGCCTTGCCCTGCTGTTCTTCGCGCGGGTGGTGACCGGCATCTGCGGCGCCAGCTTCTCCGCCGCCCAGGCGTATCTGGCGGACATCACCTCTCCTGAAAAGCGCGCCGGGGTCATGGGCATGATCGGAGCCGCTTTCGGCCTTGGATTCATGATCGGTCCGGTTCTGGGAGGTTTGGCCACCCATTTCGGGCGGCCCGCTCCCTTCTTTCTGGCCGCCGGACTGAGCATCCTGAACTTCCTCTACGCTTGGAAAAAGCTGCCGGAGAGCCTCGCTCAGGAGCTGCGGGGCAAGGTGTCCACCGCCCGGGCCTCCCTGCTGCGCTCCTGGTCGGCGGCGCGGGGCACTATTCTGGCACCGCTGATCGCCGCCAACTTCCTCGTGATCACCGCCTTCTCGATCATGACCACATGCTTCATCCTGTTCACGGAGCACCGCTTTCATCTCACCCCGGCCAACAACGGGCTGCTTTTCGGATTCATCGGCCTGATCGGGGTTTTCATTCAGGGAGGTCTGATCCGACGCATCGCCAAGCCGCACACGGAGCGCCCGCTGGCGCTCGCCGGCATTGTCTGCATGACCATCAGCCTCATTCTGCTGCCGCTGAGCACCCCTTGGGCGGGGCTGCTGGGAGTCATCGCCCTGACAGCCATCGGCAACAGCCTGACCAGTCCCACACTCAATTCCATGGCTTCCCGCGCCGCCGCCGCCACCGATCAGGGAGCCACCCTGGGGGCCATGGCCAGCGCCGGCAGCCTCGGGCGTTTTGTGGGCCCCTTCCTGGCGGGCCCCCTGCTCTATATTCAGCCGGAAAAATACGCCCAGTGGTCCCTCTGGACCTCGGCCCTGATCATGGCCTCCGCCTTTTTGGTCACCCAAATGGTGCCGGCCAGTCCTAGGACGGCCTGACAGAATAAAAGACGGTCAGGCGGAACGGCGGCGGTGTTTTTTCAGGACAGCCTTCCTTCGCTGGACCGTGAATCCGTAAGCGGCTTGCTGCATTCCGCCGCCGCCGGGCAGCGTTCCACAGCGGTGCGGCGGTCTCCGGCTGGCGCGCATCACAAGACCCGCCCGATCCCGCGACCCGCCATGAAATCCACCCTGACCGTCGGTGCCTGTGCTCCGGCGCTGATGCTGACCCTGACTTTATCCCTGGCCCTGACACCGGCCTTTCAACGGGTCCAAGCCCAGGAAAAGCCACCGCAGGTGCCGCCCAGCGCGCCCTTGGCGCCTCCCGCCCCCGCCCCGGAGAAAAAGCGCGCTCCCGCCGTTCCCAAGCCCACGGAAGCCAATGTCGCCTATGGCGCCGATCCCCGTCAGGTGCTGGATTTCTGGAAAGCGGACACGCGGGACCCCGCGCCCGTCCTTTTCTTCATCCATGGCGGAGGCTGGAACAGCGGGAATAAAAATTCGGTCGCCGGTAACGGTCTGGCCAAATATCTCGCCGCCGGCATTTCCGTGGTCTCCATCCATTACCGACTGGTTCCCGCCGCCACCGCCGCCGGCGTCAAACCGCCCGTCTCCTGGCCCATGCATGATGCCGCGCGCGCTTTGCAGTTCGTCCGGAGCAAAGCCGGTGAATGGCATCTCGACAAAACCCGTATCGCCGCCTCCGGGGGCTCCGCCGGAGCCTGCACCAGCCTGTGGCTGGCCTTTCACAGCGATCTGGCCGAACCGGGCAGCCCCGATCCCGTGGCCCGCGAGTCCACCCGTCTGACCTGCGCCGCCGTGATGGGAGCCCAGACCTCCCTGGATCCGCGGCAGATGAGGGAGTGGACACCCAACAGTGTTTATGGCGGACACACCTTCGGCTTTGCCAGTGACCCCAAGGATAAAACAGCCCAGTTCACCGCCTTTCTGGCCGGCCGGGAGTCCCTGCTCCCCTGGATCCGGGAATACTCTCCTTGGGAACTGGTCAGCAGTGACGATCCACCCGTTTTCATGATCTACAGCACCCCTCCCAACCTTGGTCAGGAGGAGAGGGATCCCACCCATAGCGCCAACTTCGGAGTGAAACTTCAGGAGAAGCTCAAAGCCACCGGCGTCGAATGTGTCCTTGAGTTTCCCGGAGCCAACGCCGTGCCCGCCACTCCGCAGGATTTTGTGATCCTGAAGCTGAAACCCTCGCCTCCCGCCAAACCGCAGGAGGCACCAGCCAATTAGATCCAGCCTGATGACGGCAAAGCTGAATTCAGGAAAAAATCACACCATCCCCTCCTGCAAAACCGGGAGAGAGTGAAATTCCGCTTGCGTTTGGCTTCAGGAGTGTATGTTCACTGCCCCGCGCCCCGTCCGGCCACTCAGCCCCGGCGGCGTTTGTTTTTTCAACTTCACTTCACTTCCCTTTCCGGATTTATTTAACATGGTCGCAATCAGACTCAGGCGCGAAGGTTCCAAGGACCGTCCTTATTACCGTATTGTTGTCACGGACTCGCGTGCCCGCCGTGATGGCCCCTTCATTGAGCAGGTCGGCACCTACGACCCCATGCAGAACAGCGGAATCAACTACCGCGTGGACCTTTCCAAGGTGGACAGCTGGCTGACCAAGGGTGCCCAGCCCAGCGAGACCGTTGCCAGCCTGATCCGCAAAACCCGCAAGGCCCTGCCTGCGCAGGTTGCCGCCGCCTGAGCAGCCCCGTTCCCCACGGACAGATTTCCGCCCGGTTCCGCTGAGGAACCGGGCTTTCTGTTTCGTACTCATTCTTCTTCGTCCGCCTTTTTATTTCGACCCGATTTTTGTCTCATGCAAGCAGTCCACGGCATTCAGCAGTTTTTGGAATTTGTTCTGGCCGGCATCACCGAGCGGCCCGCCTCCGCCTCGGTCACGTCCCGGGAACAGAATGGCTCCACCATTTTTGATCTGGCTGTGGATGGCGGGGATATCCCCCGGCTGATCGGCAGCGGGGGCGGCACCGTCAATGCCCTGCGCGCCCTGGTCCAGGGAGCGGCGGACCGCCACGGTCTGCGGGTGGGGGTAAGCATTGCGGAGTGATTCAAAGGAATCTTTTGGCTGGCCGGAGAAAACCGCCCCGTGCGGTTCCAATAGGGTCCGGGCCAAAAGCTGGGAGGATGATTTCCACCGCCGTGAGCCCGGCTTTTTTGCTTTCTTTCCGCCCTCCATTTCAACGTCCGCACCATGAGTGACGGCTCTCCGCACGATGACGACTACGCCGACCGCTTTGGCGGCATGGGCCGGCTGCTGGGTCTGCCCGGTCTCGCCAAAGTGCGGGCCAGCCACGTCTGTGTGATTGGCGTGGGCGGAGTGGGGTCATGGACCGTGGAGGCACTGGTGCGGTCAGGGGTGGGAGCAGTGACCATGATTGACATGGACGATGTCTGCATCACCAACGTGAACCGGCAGCTGCCGGCGCTTGATGGCGGCATCGGACGGCCCAAGGTGGAGGCCCTGGCCGACCGTATGCGGCTGATCCATCCGGGATGCGCCATCCATGCGGTGACGGAGTTTTTCACCGCCTCCAACGCGGCGGGGCTGCTGGCGGCGGAGCCGTTCGATTTCGTGATCGACGCCGTGGACCGGATTTCCACCAAAGTGCTGATCATCACCGAATGCCGCACCCATGGCGTTCCCTTACTGACCGTGGGCGGAGCCGGCGGCCGGCGCGATGCCACGGCGGTGCGCACAGCGGATCTGGCTTTTTCCACGGGTGACAATCTTCTCCGCGGGGTGCGTCGGAAACTGCGTCGTCAGCACGGCTTTCCCGCGGACGACAGGCAGCCTTTTGGCATTTCCTCTGTGTATTCGGCGGAGCCACAGGTGTTTCCGTGGGCGGACGGCACCTGCCGGGCGGAGCCCGAGGCCGCCGGAACCATGAAGCTGGACTGCGCCTCCGGCTTTGGAGCCGCCAGCTTCGTCACCGGGGTCTTTGGATTCGCCGCCGCCGGAGAGGTGGTCAGGCGTCTGGCGGAGAAGGCCTGAAGCCGGTTTCCCTCTACTCTGCGAACCGGTGTGCAGCCGGGCCGGACTGGCTTCCGCCCGGTGCGCACGTACGGGATTTACCCATGAGATGGGGCTCGACAGTTTTCAGGCCACAGCAATAATCGGACCCTCATTGATGCAAACCGGCGGTCCGGGCTTTCTGAAAAGCCAATGGACCAGAAGGCATGCCCCCGCATTCCGGTTCCCGGTTCCCCTTGCCCCCTCACATTTCATGTTATTCCGCAGCCATTCACAGTGGGCCCGTGCCCTGTTTTTGTCAATTTCCGCCCAGGTGACGATTTCGTCAGGCGCGCCGGTGATCTCCGAATTCATGGCGTCCAACAAAGCGACGCTGGCGGATGAGGACGGAGCCTTCTCCGACTGGATCGAGATCCACAATCCCGACAGCACGCCGGTCAGTCTGGCGGGATGGAAGCTGACGGACAACGCCTCCTCGCCCAATAAGTGGGTGTTTCCGGCGGTCACGCTGCAGCCGGATGACTTCCTGGTGGTTTTCGCCTCCGGCAAAAACCGCACCAGCCCGGAGGGCCGGCTGCACACCAATTTTTCCCTCAGCGCCGGCGGGGAATACCTGGGGCTGCGGGCTCCGGACGGCACCGTGGCCACGGAGTTCACCCCGGAGTTTCCGGCCCAGCAGGACGATGTGAGCTGCGGCTCCCTTTTCAGCAGCGTGAACCTGATCACCGCTGGTCACAATGTCCGCTACACCATTCCCCAGAGCACCACCCCGGCGGACTGGACAGGGCCGGCTTTCAATGACAGCGTCTGGTCCAGCGGCCCTTCGGGCATTGGATTCGGACTGATGCTGCCGGGCATGACCGTTAAAGAGGTGCAGACCAACACCGATCTGGGCACCCTGGCGCTGCTGGACACCGCCCTGGCCGGGACGCCCTCCCCTCCCCGGCTCACGGTGGACACGCGCATCCGTCAGGTGATCAATCTTCTGGGGGATGGCGGCGATGGCCGCTTCACCTCGGGAAATCAAACCTTCGCGCTGCCGGGGGAAACCCATGGTCTGCAGGCAACCGGCTACCTGTCCGTCCCCACCGCCGGCGCATGGACTTTCGGGATCAATTCCGATGACGGCGCCCGCTTGCGGATCGACATCAACAACGACGGAGACTTCAACGATGCCGGGGAAGGTGTGATCGTGGACGACTCCGGCCATGGCGCGCAGGATATCTTTGGACGGGTGGCCGCGCTGAGCGCCGGCAGCCACCGGTTCGAGCTGGTGTATTTTGAAAACTACGGCGGGGACGAGGTGGAATTCTTCGCCCAGAAGGGCAGCTTCACCACTTGGAACACCGGATTCCGCCTCGTGGGCGACACCGCCAACGGCGGGCTGGCGGTGTCCACTCCGGCAGGCGACGCCGGCACCGGGGGTGTCCTGGGCGGGAGTTCGGCGCTGGCCACGAACATCCAGTCCGCCATGCTGGGCGTGCGCTCCTCCGCCTATCTGCGGGCCGCCTTCAATGTGGCGGACGCCGACGCTCTGGCGAAAATCCAGGTGCTGGGACTGAACATGCGCTGGAACGACGGCTTTGTGGCCTGGCTGAACGGGGTGGAGGTGGCCCGCCGCAATGCTCCGGAGGCACTGGCCTTCGATTCCGCCGCCACCGCCGTGCGCGACACCGCCGCCTCGCTGACCGCGGAGGGCATCAACGTGACCGCCGGCCGCCAAGCTCTTGTCACGGGCACCAACATTCTCGCCATCCAGGGACTGAACACCGCCGTCAGCGACGATTCCTTTCTGATCCAGCCGGAACTGACAGGAGGAGGACTGGAGGGTGGCGGGCCGTTTTATTTCCGCCAGCCGACCCCGGGCACGCTGAACTCCACCACCGCCTCGCTGGGGCCGGTGGCCGACACCACCTTCAGCGTGAAGCGCGGCATCTACTCGGAGCCCGTCAATGTGACCATCGCCACCCCCACGCCGGGGGCCTCCATCCGCTACACCATGGACGGCTCCAAGCCTTCGGAATCCTCCGGCACCCTGGTCAGTCCGGCGGATGACGCCACGCCCCCCACAGTGACGCTGAACCTCACCGGCACCACCGTCCTGCGCGTCATGGCTTACAAAGCCAATTACGACAGCACCAATGTGGACACCAACACTTATCTGTTTCCGGATGACATCATCCGCCAGCAGCCCACCGGCAGTCCGCCGCCCGGTTGGCCGGCGGGCTCCGTGAACGGACAGGTGCTGAACTACGGGATGGATCCCGACATCGTCAACTCCACCAACGCCGCCATTGGCGGGGCGGAGCAGGTGAAGTCCGCGCTGAAGGCCATTCCCAGCGTGTGCCTCAGCGTGCCGGTGTCCAGTCTGGTTGACAGCTCGACCGGGATCTACACCCACGCGGGTGAGGACGGATTCGCCTGGGAGCGCGAGGCCAGCATTGAGATGATCAACGACCCCAAAACAGAGGAGCACGGTTTTCAGGAAAACTGCGGCATCCGTATGCGGGGTGGCTTCTCCCGCTCCTCCGGCAATCCCAAACACGCCTTCCGCATTCTGTTCCGGTCGGACTACGGGGCGGGCAAGCTGAACTACCCGGTGTTTCCCGATGACCGCACCGCCGCCGTGGAGTTCGACAAATTCGATATCCAGACCTCCCAGAACTATTCCTGGGCCTTCCAAGGGGACGGATCCAACACTTTTCTGCGCGAGCTCTGGAGCCGGGACACCCAGCTGGACATGAACCAGCCGGCCACCCGGGGACGGTTTGTGAACCTTTACCTGAACGGCATCTATTGGGGTCTCTATCAAATCCAGGAGCGCGCCGAGGCCGACTACGCGGCCAGCTACTTCGGCGGCACGGACGACGACTACGATGTGGTGAAGGTGGAGACCTCCGCCGGCTACACCATCAATCCCACGGCGGGCGATCTGGATGCCTGGACGGATATGTGGAATAAATCGCGGGCCAGTTATTTCATCAACACCAACCGCAGTCCGGTTTCCCCCTACGCGGCCGCCACTTACACTCAGGAACAGAAAAACGCCGCCTATTTCAAGCTCATGGGCCTGGCGGCGGACGGGGTGACGCCGACCACGGACCCGGTGCTGGTGGACCTGGACAACCTGATCGACTACATGATGATCGTTTTCCTCACGGGGAACGGCGACGCACCTCTGGGCGGCGGCGGGGATTTTCCGAACAACTTCTACTCCATCCGCGACCGGCGCGGCGGGCATGGCTTCATGCACTTCCAGCACGACGGCGAGCACTCGCTGAATGCCGGCGGTGCCGGGTATGACCGCACCGGGCCCTACACAAGTCCCATCAACGGTTCCTGGAACAGCCTGCCCCGGTCCAATCCCCAGTACACCCACCAGGATCTGACGCCCAATGAGGAATACCGCATCCACTTCGCCGACCGGGTCCACCGGTTCATGGTGTCGCCCAACGGAGCGCTGAATCCGCAGGCCAACCAGCAGCGGATGTCCGCCCGGGCTGCGGTGGTGGAGACCGCCATCATCGCGGAATCCGCCCGCTGGGGCGATGCCCAGCGGTCCACGCCCTTCAATGCCAATGACTGGCGCTCGGCAGTGAACTCCACGCTCAACTGGTTCACCAACCGCAACAGCATCGTCCTGCCGCAGCTCATCGCGGACGGACTCTATCCCGCCGTGTCCGCCCCGGTCATGAGCCAGCCCGGAGGGGCCATCTCCTCCACGGAACCGCTGTCCATGAACTCCACGTCGGCGGTCATTTACTACACGGTGAACGGCCCGGACCCGCGGCTGATCGGCGGGGAGCTGAATCCCGCCGCGCAGAGCTACGTGGGCGGCACTATCACGCGCACGGACTTCATCACCGATGGCCCTGGCGGCAGCCGCTGGCGCTATCTGGACGACGGCTCCAACCAGGGCACCGCATGGAAAGAGCCGGCTTTTGATGACTCCACGTGGAAAGGGCCGGCAGCGGGACAGTTCGGCTATGGCGAGAACGATGAGAACACAGTCATCGGCTACGGCCCGGACTCCGGGAACAAATTCATCACTACCTACCTCCGCACCACCTTCGATCTCGCCTCGGTGTCCGGCTTCGACAATCTGACCTTCGAGGCCAAACGCGATGACGGCATCGTCGTGTATCTCAATGGCACCGAGATCGTGCGCAGCAACATCCCCGCCGGTGCGGTGGGCCACATCACCACCGCGGACAACAGCGGTGATGACGGCCAGGAGTTTGTGACCTTCACCAATCTCCCCCGGACCATGCTGAAGACCGGCACCAATGTGCTGGCGGTGGAGGTGCATCAGAGCAGCGGTGGCTCCACCGACATCAGCTTTGACGGCAGGCTCTTCGCCAGCCGCACCACCGGGGGCACACAGATTTTCCTGAACACTCCCGGTCTGGCCACGGTGCGTGCCCGCGTGCTCAGCTCCACCGGGGTCTGGAGCGCCCTGAATGAGCAGGAGTTTCTGGTGGACACAGAGCCCGCCGCCGCCGCGAACCTGACGGTCAGCAAGCTGATGTACCATCCCGCGCCGCCCACGGTCACGGAGGCCGCCGCCGGCCACACGGAGGACCAGAGCTTCCAATGGCTGGAGCTGATGAACACCGGCTCCAAAGCGGTGGACCTCCGGGGAGCCGCCTTCTCCATGGGCATTGAGTTTGAATTCCCCGCAGTCTCCAGCGCCGCCACCCTGCTGCCGCCGGGCGGACGCCTGTTGCTCTGTGAGAACACGGATGCTTTCCTGATGCGCCACGGCGCGGCCTTGGCTCCCCTCGTCGCCGGACAGTTCAGCGGAGCGCTGGCCAATGGCGGCGAGCGCCTGGTGCTGAACGCCGCGGACGGTTCGGTGATCCTAGACTTCACCTACGACGACGCCGATCCATGGCCGGAGGAGGCCGACGGCGCGGGCCGCAGCCTGGTCCTTGTCAGCCCCGCCTCCCGCCCCGACGCCTCCCTGCCCGCCAACTGGCGCATCAGCACCGCCCCCGGCGGCAATCCCGGCAGCTCCGACGCCATCACCTTCAGCGCTTGGAAAACCGCCAAGGGCCTCACGGAGGACCATGCCGACCCGGATGGAGACGGCCTGACCAACCTTATGGAATACGCCCTTGCCGGCGATCCCGCCGCCGCCTCAACCGCGCCCCTGCCCAAGCTGGGCACCGTCTCCCTCCCCCTCGGCGATCCGCCCGTGGCCACCCCCTTCCTGACCCTCACTTGGCAGCGGAATCTGGCGGCGGACGACCTCGTTTACCAGCTTGAGCAAAGCCCCGACCCGGCGGCCGCGGCCAGCTGGCAGGCCCTGCCGGCGGTGCCCGTCAGCACCCGCCTCACCGACACCGGCGCCACCGCCGAGGTCACGGTGCGCCTGGCCACTCCCCTGCCCCTGCCCGAAGTCCGGAATTTCATCCGGCTCCGGATTCAGCGCCCCGGGGAATAGCGTTGCCACCCTGCGGCATTGGAGATTACGGGTTTTCTCCGCTTCGCAGCCGGGCCGTCCGGGCTTTGCCGCAGCAGGTGAAGACGTTTTGATGCGCTGCTGGATATCCTCAGCTTGCCACCTTAACCTTCCCTTGAATTGAGGATATATAATTCGCCGGCAAGTTTGCCGGCCAATTTATGACCTCTGATTTCCTTTTAGAGCCTCCCTTTAACGGGTCATTGGACCTGCATTCCGGAAGCGTCGCCGCCGGTGCCCGCTTTGGCAAAGGAGGGGGTCATCTGAGCAGGACTCTGATGCTGGAGGAGCTTACCCCTTGCTGGCCGAATTCCGACACTTCATAAAAAACGAGGGTGTGAATGTCCATCGCAGGCGGTGAAAACCCTATCAGTCGCGGCTTCGGAAGTGGAGGCCGTGGTGCTGCGCCGGTCCGGGTGGACCTGGGCGCGCATCGCCGCCCGTCTGAGTGAGCTCATCGGGGAGCCGGTGCCGCTGACCACGCTGTACGAGGCGGCCACCCGGTGTGCCAAAAGGCGGGCAGCGCTGAAGGCCCTGCCGGATCCCGCCGCCGGGTTTCCCCCGCCGGGGCACCCCCGCGGCGCCAAAGCGCCGCCGGTGCGGCGACGCGCCCCGGCCTCCCCGGGCCAGGCCACTCCTCCGCTGATGACCGCATTCTGTTTCCAGTAAGCCACCAAGGGCATGCGTTTGGCCAAAGCGCGCAGCACGGAGGAGGCGTGCCCCAGGGCGTGGCTCGTCAATGCCTCGCCGTCTGAAAGCATGAGGACGACAATAACCCCGGCGAGTTACTCCCCCAGCAGGACCGAAGTGACAATGGAGATTCCGGCCAGCAGGTCGGAGCCGAATTCACGCCGCCCGGCCTTCCGCAGGAGATCCCAGACGAGAGGGGTTCCTCCAAGAATCAGAACGGCGATCAAAGGCAGCCTGCCGAGGCCCGGAGACGCGTGAAAGGAAAATCCAAGCAAGCAGATGGGCGGCGATGCCCGCCAGGGCACAGACGGCAATCAGGAGAGTTCCCCGCTGTTTTAACAAGGCATGGAAATTCGCCGGGGGATCCGCATATTTCTGACGCTGCGGCCCCGCTGCCCCATTGGTGGAGGGATTGGACATCATTCGGACCTTTTTGTGAATTGTGGATTGCCGGGCCGCCACACGGAGCACAGGCCCGGCAGATGGGAAATTTTGACGATTCTGAATCCCCGGCTTTGCAGGTTGCGCAAAATGCCGGGCAGCGCCGCCGCCGTGGAGGGTTCACCCACATGCATAAGAACAATGCTTCCGTCCAAATCCGCGTCTGTTGCGGACGTGACCTGGTTAAAGAGAAATGGCGGGCTTTTGGGAGGGTCGATGGAATCCAGGCTGTCCAGGGTCCAGTAAACGGAGGTGTAGCCCAGATCACTGGCTATGTTCAGCACCCGACTGTTCCGGGCTCCATACGGTGCCCGGAGCAACGGACGCGGAGTCCTGCCCGTCAAAGCCGTAAGGAGCAGGTCCGTGCGTGAAATCTCGGACTGGATTTCTGGCCCATCCAAGCGGGTCAGGTCAGAATGGGACCAGGTGTGGTTTCCTATCTCATGGCCCCGCGCCGCGATCTCCCTGACATGCCGGGGATGTCCCGAGGCCCAGGTGCCGGTTATGAAAAAGGTGCAGGTGACCCTGAAGGCCTGAAGACTTTCCAGCAGCTCCGCAAGACCGGAGTCCGTCCCGCCCGCGTCGAAGGTCAGGGCTATGCATCCGTGCCCGGATTGACCCCGCGAAACCTCAGCTGGAAGTATCGGAAGCGGGCGGAGCGGAGCCTCTGGAGGCAGGCCTGAGCAGCCCGTCAGCACTGCGGCAATGATCGTTGCGGCGAAATGCCGTCCGGGGATCCTGCCGTTTGCTGAAATATAAAGGGGAGGGGAGACAAAACACGGAAGGACAGGCACCGAAAACTTTCCTCCAAGGTTAATAGTGGGCGATTCTGAGCACGGCACGCCCTTTCAGGGTGCCGTGCCTCAGCCTGTCCATTACTGTGTTCACATCCTCAAGCTCCATAATCTCAATGGCGGGCCGGACTTTGCCGGCGGCGGCAAAAGCCAATGCCTCCCGCATGTCCGCACGCGTGCCCACCAGTGAGCCCCGGACCGTGAGACAGCGGAGAACGGTGTCGAATATGGAAATGGGAAACGACCCGGAAGGCAGGCCGGTCAGCACACAGGTTCCCCCCCGGCGCAACATGCCTGTGGCCTGTGAAAAGGCGTCCGTGGAAACCGCCGTCACCAGCACGGCATGAGCGCCGCCGATCATGTCCTGCATGAACTTCACCGGGTCGTCCACGGAGGCGTTGACCGTAAGGGAAGCCCCGAGTGACCGGGCCAAGGCAAGTTTGTCCTCAGCCACATCCACGACCGCGACCTGGAGCCCCATGACCCGGGCATACTGGATTGCCAGATGTCCCAGGCCCCCCGCTCCACTGATGACCACCCATTCCCCGGGATGGCAGTCAGCCACTTTGAGTCCTTTGTAGGTGGTGACACCCGCGCAGATGATTGGACCCGCATGGAGCGGGTCCAGACCCTGCGGAATCCGCGCCACGTAGGCGGCGGGAGCCGTGCAGAACTCCGCGAAACCTCCGTTGGCTGAATAGCCGCCATAGCGCGCATGCCCGCACAGGGTCTCACGCGAGGTCAGGCAGTAATCGCAGAGTCCACAGGCATCAAGGAGCCACGGAACCCCCACTCTGTCACCCACCGCGATGGATTTGACGCCCTTCCCAAGGGAAACCACTCTGCCTATTCCCTCATGTCCGGGAATGAAGGGAAGTCCGGGCTTCACGGGCCAGTCCCCATCCACGGCATGAACGTCGGTATGGCAGACCCCGCAGGCCTCGATCCGGATCAGGACCTCCCCTTCCGCAGGCTCAGGAGTGGGGACTTCCCCAATGATCAGTGGTTTTCCAAATTTGGTGGCAAGAGCGGCTTTCATGGGTTTGGGAATGATGGAGATGCGGTGGTCCGGGGAACCAGTCAGGGATGAGAGGAATGATGCGGATTCAGACAGTTCCGGAGGCCGGGTGCCGGCGCACCACAAGCACCGGGCAGGGCGCATGCTGGACCACGCGTTCAGCGACACTGCCCAGCACAAGATGCTTCAACGCCGTCCGCCCGTGGGTCGGCATGACAATCAAGTCGATGCCGCCCTGCCCCGCGCGCTCAACGATGCTGGACCACGGGATGCCGGTGGTCATGTCCGTGTCCACTTTCATATTCAGAGTGACCGTGCTGGACAGCCTGTGAAGCTCCTTGGAAGCCGCTTCGGCCATTGCCTGTCCGTAGGTATCGAAAGAAAACATCGGTCCATCCGGCGGCGGCGGGGCCGGCTCCAGGACATGGAGGAGCGTGATGCGGCTGGAAAATTTATCTCCAATACCCACAGCGTATTCAATGGCGCGGGAGCTGCCTTCGGAAAAATCAACTGGTACAAGGATGTGCCGGATATTCATGTTCTTAACAGGCTGGTGAAAATCCATCCTTTCCATATTGGGGAAAAGGACGCTATTGCTGTATTGTTCATGCCTTCCCATGGAGTGGAACTATGCAGGCAGGCAATTTGCTTATTGGGGTGGCGGCGTATGAAAATATAACCGTATTGTTTTGCCAACGTGAACTTAATTAAATTACAAATGGAGTTCAGCGTTGATATTGATGTTCGAATCCCATTGAATACTAGTGCTGCCAGAGGATGGAATTCTCCTCCAAGGGAATTCCCACGCCCTCCCTTGAGGGGATGGCGCGCACTGTGAAATCGGAAACGGGGCGTCCGGCCGGAACTGCCGCGCGGAAGATGTATCCTCCGACTGAACCCGCCATCTCGTGTCCCCTTGTCATTTCCTGAATCAGCGGCTCACCATTTCCGGCCGGCTCCGCATAAATTTGGACTTTAACCCAGTCAGGATCGAGCTCCGTGAGATAAATCACCGCTTCGCAGGAATGCCTGGGCCCGCATGTCGTCCATTTCACCTCGCCGAACCGCACCCCAGGCCATTGGCTCCTGATTTTCCTCAGCCATGCGCTGATCTCCGCACCGGCTTTTCCGTGCTCAGCCGCCCGGCTGCGGTATGAAGCCGCGAGAGGAAGATAATAACGCTCCGTATAGTCGCGCACTGCCCTGCCTGCCGAATAGCGGGGCGTCAGCAGCGCCATGCTTTCCCGCATCCGTTCGATCCACGCCAGGGGCAGGCCTCCGTGGTCCCTTCGGTAAAATTCAGGGAGCACCTGACCCTCCAGCAGATTATACAGCGGCTCCGCATCCGCCGCACCATGCTCTCCGCCCGCATTCCCGCTTTCCAGTGACCACCCGGCCTCGCGTGTGTAAGCCTCCTCCCACCATCCGTCGCTCACGGAGAGATTGATGCCGCCATTCACGAGCACCTTCATCCCGCTGGTCCCGCAGGCCTCCCATGGGCGCAGCGGTGTGTTGAGCCAGACATCAGTGCCCTGAACCAATTGGGCGGTCAGCTCCATGTCGTAATCGCTGAGAAATACAGCGCGTCCCCTCACTTCAGGGCTTCGGATGAACTCCTGCCACTCATGGATGAGCCGCTTTCCCTCCCCGTCAAGAGGATGGGCCTTGCCCGCGATGACAAGCTGCAGGGGCCGCTCGGGATGATTCAGAATCCTGATCAGGCGTTCCCTGTCCTGAAGAAGCAGATTGGGCCGCTTGTAGGCGGCGAACCGTCTTGCAAATCCCAAAGTAAGCACATTGGGATCCAGGATTTTCCCCGCAGACGCCACCGTTTGGGCAGATCTGCCCGATGCCGCAAACTGCCCGGTGAGCTTCCGGCGGACGTAATTCACAAAGGACTTTCTCGCCTCAATCCGGAACTGCCATAATTCCTGATCGGGGATCCCCCTCATTTTCTCCTCAAGGTTTTCCGCCCTCCCACGCCAGCGTTCCTTGCCGCAAGCCCTGGTCCAAAGTTCATCAGCGGCGGCGGAGTCCCAGGTCGCCATGTGAACACCGTTGGTCACATGGCCAATGGGCACCTCATTGCAGGGCCAGCGTGGAAATACTGAACTGAAAAGTTTTCTGCTGACTTCGCCGTGCAGCCGGCTCACGCCATTGACAGCGGCGCAGCCACGCACAGCCATATATGCCATACTGAAAGGCTCGGACCGGTCATCCGGATCACGCCGGCCCAATGCCATCAGCTGATCCATGGAAATGCCAAGTTGTCTTTCCGCGTAGTGCCCGAGATACTGCTCCATCAGCTTCGGATCAAACCGGTCAAATCCCGCCGCCACGGCGGTGTGGCTGGTGAAGAGATTGCCAGCCCTTGTCACCGCCAGGGCATCCCCGAACGGCACCCCATGGTCCTCCATGAAACACCGTGCCCTTTCCAAAATGGCAAACGCGGCATGCCCCTCATTCAGATGGGCTATTTCGGGATCACAACCCAGCGCCCTCAGCAGACGCCATCCGCCAATCCCCAGAATCAATTCCTGCTGCAGCCGAAGTTCAGGCCCTCCGCCATACAGCTCACTCGTGATGCCCCGGTGCGCCGGGAAATTCGCGGCATCATTGCTGTCCAGCAGATAGAGTCTGAGCTTCCCCACCCGCACCTGCCAAGTCCGCAGCCACACGGAATAACCGGGCAGCGCAATCTCCAGCCGCAGCCATTCGCCGTTTTCATGACGCAGTGCCGTGATTGGCAGCTGACCGGGATCATTGTAAGGGAACAGCTCCTGCTGCCAGCCGGACTGATCGATCATTTGCCGGAAATAACCCTGCTGATACAGCAAACCCACTCCGAAAACCGGCACTCCCATCTCACCCGCCGCTTTCAGCTGGTCACCCGCAACGTTTCCAAGCCCTCCGGCGTAAATGGGAAGCGACTCGGCCAGCATGAACTCCAGACTGAAATAAGCGACCCCGCTCAATGCAGAGCCAGCGTGGGCAGTCCCGAACCAGGCAGAAGTTTCCGCCAACCGGCGACGGTCCTTTACAAGATCATCCAGTGTTCCGCGAAAGTTCTCCTCCTTCAGCAGCCCTTGGATTCCGGCCTGTGAAGCTGTCTGAAGAACCACCCAGGGATTGTGGGTAAGGTCCCATAAACCGGGATCAATCCGCATCCAAAGCGTGTCAGCGGCGTGGTTCCAGGAGGACCGGAGATCCAGTGCCAGTTCCACCAGCGAATCAAAACCGGAATCCACCGGAAGACTGCCCGGTTGCGGGCAAGGTGATCCGGGTTTCATGGCAGAAGCCTCCCGGCTTGGTTGGAGCGGAGGATATGATGTCTTGGCAGATGAAACCCATGATTCGCCGCCAGAGCCTCAGGGGGCTTCACCACGAGAATGGAGCAAAAAGCGTGTTTCAGCATGCTTTCGGCGTTGGTTCCAATAAGGAAATCCACCAGATTTGTCTTTCCATGGGTCCCCATCACCACCAGATCAACATCATTGTTCTCCGCATAAGTTATGAGCGACTTCCGTATGTGCGGATCATTGCACAGTTCAGTCCTCCAAGTGATGGCTCCGAAAGGCTCCAGAATCGGAGCGAAGAATTCTCCAAGATCCTTTCTCCAGGCATTCAGGCACGCCCGCGAGTCCGGAAGGTCCGGAATGGAGCCCGGATATTCCATGGCCACGGCAATTTGAACCGGGGGCCTGAAGGCAAACACGCAATCGAGCTCAGTCCGGTCACATTGGGCTAAATGGCCCGCCACCTTCAGAGCCCGGGCCGATGTCGCGGAAAAGTCAACACAGACAAGCGCCCTTTTAAACCGTTCCCCGGCGTCTTCCCGGACCAGAAACACGTCGGCGGGAGCATGGCGGATGCACGCTCCCACCTGATCCGCCCGGTGCTGGACACCCCGGGTTCCCAGCACCAGCAGATCGGCTCCGCGGTACCGGCAGGCTGAGACCAGCCCCGTAAAAGGATGGTTCACCTCCAGGTGAACCTCCATGGCCTGCCCGGGATTTTGCAGTTTTCCCAGGAAACGATAGAGACTGTCCTCCATGTGCCGCAGCAGTTGAGGATGGTCAAATCCATTCACACGGCGCATTTCATCCGCCAGCTCAGGTTCCACAATATGGACCAGAGTGATGGGCGCCTTGTCAAAAGCCGCCAATCTGAGAGCCGCCTTCAAAGCCGCCTTGCTGGCCGGGGAAAAATCGATCCCGACAAGTATATTGTGCCATCGCCTCATAGAGGTGGCTCCGTCTCTTTTCCCATGCCTGACTTGCCGCCATGCCTTCCCTCCCAGGCATTCGGCGCTCTGACCAGACCGGCCGGGTCAATCTCAAACCGGAGCGCATTCCCGGGCGAGCTGCATTCTATGGCCTCCACGGTGGTTTCAATCGCCACAAAACCGGGTTTTTCGGCATATTCGTTCAGAAAGTAGGCGTGTGAGGTATCCACAATCTTTCGCCAGATCTGTTTCAGGAGGGCCGTCTCCTCAATAATCCGGGCCCACCCCGTCAGATTGAGCACAAGAGTTTTATCGGCATTGAAAAACATCCAGTGCACCGCCGGATGCCTCAGTATTTCGCGCACTTTTCGGCTGTTGGGCGCTGTAAGGCTGTGAAATACAGGAAATGCCTCGCATGAAAGCGTGGACATCCAGCGCAGCCGGGGTGAGCCGTTGGCATCGACTGTAGCCAGAATTCCGGGATGCCGGCCGTTTACAAGGCTTTTGGCCAGCCCCAGAATATCCCCACTGTCCTCAATGTCGTAAAAATTATGTTCCAGAGTGATTTCTGTGCCCATGATATTCGGCAAAATTTGAAGTTTGATTTTTTGGCCAAGGAAACGGCGCTGGCATCATTGAACCGGAACGTTCAGCTGTTTGGGGCTGGCCTGGGCGGATTTGGGAAGAGTGACCCTCAGCACTCCATCCCGGCATTCAGCTTTGACCCCTGACGCCTCCACATCCTCCGGCAGGGTGAAAATCCTGGTGAAGGTTCCGCTGATACGCTCCACGCGGTGCTGTGTCTCATCCTTTTCCTCCTTTGCCGCCTTGCGCTCGCCTGTGATTTCGAGAGCGCCATTTTTCACCGTCACCTTGACATCCTCCCGGGAGACTTCAGGCATGTCCATTTTGATGGAGTAACTTTTGGGATCCTCCGTGATATCCACCGGGGGAATCCAGTCGACAAGGGTGAGGCTTTCACCGGTGCCATTCCCGCTCCGGCTCTGGCCAAGAGGCAGCTGTCCCAGGAATTTTGAGAAGCGGTGGACCAGTTCGTCAAGCTCGCGGGCTGGATTCCAGGTGGAGAGCGTGCTCAATTTCATGGATGGGTGGTGTTTTTGGTTGGTTGGTGGGTTTGATTGAGAGAAATCAGCCTGCCCCTGCAGGCTGATGCTGACGCACGATGAGCACCGGACACGGCGCATGGCGCACCACACGCTCGGCGACACTGCCCATCAGAAAATGCCGGAGGGCAGTCCGCCCATGGGTCGGCATCACAATGAGGTCGGCTCCGTCCTGCTGCGCGCGCTCCACAATGCAGGCCTAGGGGTTTCCGGAGGTCAGGGCGGTGCCGGCCACCGGATCCAAGTCCGCGGCCAGCTCATCAAGTCTTTTCCGGGCTTTCTCCGCCAATGCGTGATCATAGGCATCGAAATCCAGTATAAGGCCATCCGGGGGCGGTGTGACCGGCTCCATGACGTGGAGGAGAGTGATCCGGCTCGAAAGTTTGCGTCCTAATCCGGCGGCGTATTCAATGGCATGGGGAGTGCCTTCTGAAAAATCGACGGGGACAAGAATATGATTGATGTTCATCGACTGATGGTGACGCTTTTTAATTGCATTTGAGATCGGCTGACGCTGTTGCGGCATTATTCAAAATATCCTAATCACATTATTATTTATACAATGAATCCATTCGTAAGTCTGGACTGCTGATGAGGTCACACCCTCACTCCGCGTCGGAAGGCTGATTCTGACGCACTATGAGTACCGCACACGGCGCATAGCGCACCACGCGCTCAGCGACACTGCCCATCAGGAGATGCTTGAGGGCTGTCCGCCCATGGGTCGGCATCACAATAAGGTCGATGCCGTCCTGCTGCGCCCGCTCCACAATGGAGGCCCAAGGGATGCCGTAGGTTATATCAGTCTCCACTTCAATGTCCAGGGTGAGCGAGGTTGACAACTCCCAAAGCTTTTTTTTGGCAACTTCCAGCAGCGCCTGCTCCCATGCGTCAAAAGGTGGCGTGAATTGGTCCGGAGGAGGAGGCAGTGGCTGCATCACGTGAAAAAGCGTGATGCGACTGGAGAAACTTTTTCCAATGCCAATTGCATAATCAATGGCATGGGAGGTGCCTTCGGAAAAATCAACGGGGACAAGAATATGATTGATGTTCATCGACTGATGGGGACGCACTTTACAGTAATTCCATTTGAGACCGGCAGATGCTATTTTGATATTATTTAAATAACCCAAATTCAAATTATTATATATACAAAAATTGTCTGCAAGCCGTGTGGCTTCGTCCTGCGGAATTCCGTGTTCGGCGAAGCGCTGATTGAAGATAGCTATACTTCCTTCCATAGCCAGCAGGCCTTTGGCCTCGGAGAGGAGAGCTTGGGGGCATGCCTTTCACTAGAGAATCATCCGGGCACGCTCCAAGGACGCGTACGGCATGGATTCCCCTATCAGTCCCGCCTCCGCCTCCAGCCAGTTGGACTCATCATTCCCCTCCGCGTAACCACTGCGCTCATAGATGCTGTAGGCTCTGGCCGCGATTTCCGCGTTGGAGGGCGTGGAAGGTGTTGGGTGCGGTGATGGTGTTTTATCCGTCGGGGTTTTTTTTTGTTTTTTCATGTTTGCTAATTTAATACTAATATTATGCTTTACATCAAAATCTCAGGACTGTCTTAATAAATCATAGTCACCATGTAAATCGGCCATGCTATGCCAGGATGGAGCCGCATCAGACCGCCTGCAGACTGCCGAAATCAGTTCCCGGCTTGAAGCCGTCCTTGGTATCTCATCCACAAGTTCCTCCGGAGACAGCGCCGGATTGGATTTTTCAAGATTCTTTCCCGAAAGGACCACGACTGCGGTATTGTCACCTTTGTCGCGTATGGCATGCACCAGATCACGGACACCAGTGCCTGGAATGACGGCCTCGGTCAGAACAACGTCGAAACGGTCAAAATCCAAAGCCTCCAAGGCCTCAGCTCCAGTGTGGACGCAGCGGGTGGTGAATCCGGACAAAGCAAGCATTGCAGCATGAAGCGCACATTGCTTCCGGTCACCATTCACCAGCAGAATTTTGCGGCGTATTCCGCTTCTGGCGTTGAATGGACGTCCGGAATTTTCGCTCGACAGGTTGTTGAAATGCATAATTTTTGATTTGGATATGATATTGATATAAGATAAGCATGAAAATTATATCTTGTAAAAAGAGTGGCCTTTGGCCGCCCATGCTGCGTCCACCTTCATGATAAACCAGGTAATTGTGTCAAGATCTGAGAGGGCCATTCGGGGAGAATTTGTTCCGTGCGGTGCTGATCCTGATGGGAGTGCCCCGATCGACCCACTCGTAAAAACACCGGGACGGTTTGTTTCCGATGAGGGGGACCCGGATGCAGCCGTGAGAGGCGGGGTAGTCCGGGACGCTGGTGAAGCCGTGTATGAAAATGTGTCCGTTGATTTGAACACTCCAAGGCATGAGGGCATTGTGATAGCAGGAGGAGTAGTGTATGCGCGGCTTAAATGGGCCTGCCTGAAAATCACCTGCGGGTGTGCTGCCATTGCGGCCCGGACTGATTCGGGTCCGCAGGACAAGCCGGGCACCCTGCCACGCCTGCAATTCCTGATCGCCCAGACTGACCTCCACGCGTTTGGCCGGAATGGTGAGAGTAAAGCTGCGGAAACCGGAGCGCACGGTGATGCAGGCTGAATCGATGAGGGGCGCAATGCCGGCTCCGGCCAGCAGCACCAAAGCCTGATCCGCCAGTTCGGTGCCATCCGCCAGCAGGTGAAATGCATCCGGCATCGTGACGATATTGTTTAGCACTGTGCACTGACCGGGCCTCGTTGAATCTGATCCGCCAATGTAATTGATCAGCGACTTCCCTGACAGGAAGGAACCATGCCGAGGAGGATTCAGCAAAGCTCACGGCCTCCAGTTCTCTTGCGCGGACTTCGTTGGTTGACAAGACGCATGTTATAAACAATGGAAGACATTTAACAAAATTCATGGGCGGTGTAATCCTGCTTTTTTGTCATTTTTACGGGTTTCTCCATAGCAATGCGAGGCCAAGGACCATGGCCAAGCCGCCGGCGATGGCAGTACTCGGTTCGTGATGGATGAGTTTCTGCAAATCCCGCACGGCTCTTTTGGTCTGGGCCAGTCCGCTGGCCAGACAGTCCCTTGATTGATGAATGGCAGCGCCAGCAGCCTTGACGGTGGCGGAGGCCTCCCTGCCGCAATGAGCTGCAGTGTGCTGGATTTCGCTGACGCAATCATCAAAATTTCTGGCTTTGCCAGTGAGGTGTTTGGAGATGTTTCGTGTCGGTCGCGGATGGATCGCGCTTCGCCAAATCAAATAAAGCGCGCCCAAGCCGAGGCCGGACACCAGCATCGGACGGCGGCGCGGCAGCTGCGCAATGAGTTCAGACGGGTGGATCCACCACGCTTTGATCCCGGATCCCGAACATCGTGGGACTCTTTACGGGCAGGAGGCGGTTCAGGGCCCGGGACAGAAAATGGTGGAGGCGGTGGGTTGGCTTTAGTAATCATAAAAAATCTTCAAAAGCAGCTAATAATTTTATTACATTTTTCGTTTGTCCGTGTTCGGGTTGATTTGTTTTCCGCACGCGGATAATTAGCATTAACCTGTGTTCGCCGGGAAGCGCTCAAGCCACCACCTTGGAGTCGCCTCCCGGCGTTTCCCGGCAAAGCGCTGGGCCGCACTGGTTATATAACTTCAGGACGGTCGCGCCTCCCGGCGAAGTCTTATGTGATGCTGATATCAATGGCTGTGGATTTGGTCTTTTCATCCTTGGGCAGATGCACCACCAGCATGCCATCCTTGAACTCCGCAGTCACCTTCCCGGGGTTGACCGCATCCGGCAGAATAAAGGTGCGGATAAAGCTTCCGTAAGACCGCTCAATGCGGTGGTATTTCTTTCCTTTTTCCTCCTTTTCCGTTTTTCGCTCACCGGAAATGGCGAGTTCGCCGTTCTCAACACTGACTTTTACATCCTCCTTTTTCAATTCCGGGAGTTCCGTTTTTAGAACGTATTCCTTGTCATCCTCGCTGATGTCCACGGGTGGACTCCACTCCGCGACGGTCATGGTCTCTTTGTTGACCCCATTGCCATTGCTCAAATGATGGACGGGATCCCACCCCAGCAATTTGCCGAGACGATTTTCGAATTTTCCGAAATTGCCAAAAGGATTCCAGCTTGGCGCTTGGATTCGGCTCGGGGCTAATAGTGAATTCATGTTTTGCTTGCTATAATTGAGTTCATAAATGACGACCGCATCATGTCTGTCATGGGTGGAAACTACCTGCGGATCCCCACAACAACTATTGGCAGATCCTCCCCGCCAGTCTCAGCCTATTGCTGACGCGCGCTCAGCGGGACGCTCGCCGGCAAGTGCATGTCAAAAGAGCGGACCCCAAACCCCAACCCTCGCCGGAGATCCCGCCCCGCCGTCCGCCACGCGCCCATCACTGCCGGCGACATTTGAGGATATAGCTGGAATCTCCGCGTGATTCCGCGGATGCCCACGAGGATGGGCCAACGGTCATTCAGGTCCAAGGTATCTCCCACGCGCAGCGGCACGTCTTTTTCGTCGGCCCTACAGCATGGACAAGCGTTTGCGGGCGCAATTTTACATAGCATGCTGACACCGCATGGCAGACACACATCCTGGATCCGGAGATGAAAAGCTCAAACCGTGAAGTATCCAAGCGCTCCCGCCATGGTTTGGGCCCCTGATTGATCACAGAATGCCCCTTACTCGTCGCCTACCCACCTGACGGCGTAGTGGATCAGTTCCGTGTTGCTTTTGAGTTCAAGTTTTTCCCGCAGGTGACTGCGGTGGGTGTCCACTGTTTTGAGGCTGATGTGCAGATCCGCTGCGATCTGATGCGTGTCGTTCCCCCGTCCGATAAGCCGGAGGATTTCAAGTTCGCGGTCTGTCAGCTTACCCAGAACGGAGGTGCTGGCAGCGGAACGTGGACGTGACAGCGAGTCCAGGATGGTGGCTGCGGTGCGGGCGCTGGCATAGACCTGACCGTTCAATACCTTGGTGATGGCCGCCAGCATTTCGTCCGGGCTCTCCTGCTTCATGATGTAGCCCCGGGCTCCCGCCCGCAGGGCGCGTTCGGCATAAAGGAGTTCATCATGCATGGAAATGATGAGCACGGGGAGCTCTGGTTTCATCGCATGAACATCCTGCATCAGCTCAAAGCCACTTTTCCCTGGCATACTGATGTCCATCAGGACCAGGTCAGGGTTAAGCCTGCAGAGGCCTTCGAAGGCCTGGGTGGCGTTCTCCGCTTCGCCGCACACCACAAGGTCGGGAATTTGACTGACAATTCTGACCAATCCGCCGCGAAAGACCGGATGGTCATCAATGATAAACACCTTTTTCGGTGGAGACTGTGTGCTTGAGCCTGAGGAAACTTTCTTAGGCATATGGCGGATGAATTATTTCGGGGTGGAAGCGGGGAAGGTGCATACAACAAGTGTGCCTCCATCCGGAGGATGTGAAAATTCCAAAGTGCCGCCGATCAAATCCGCACGGTAGCCCATGATGCGCAGCCCCATGCCTTTGGTTCCCTTCGCGTGCGGTGTGGCGTCCCGGCCGCCGTTGTCCTGGATGGACATCTTTGTCCAGCGGGGAGTGACCGAAATTCCGATTTCGATTTTGCTGGCGGCTCCGTGCTTCACCGCATTGGTGATCGCCTCCTGGGCAATGCGATAGAGATGCGTCGCCATCTTGTTATCCAGCGTGAGATCGACGGGGCAATGGCTCCTGCACTGGATGCGGAACATGTTTGATGTCCGCTCACTAAGCTCTTTCAAGGCGGAATCGAAGCCGCCCTTCTCCAGGACCACAGGCTGCAGGCCGTGCGCCAGGGCACGGGTCAATGCCAGTGCGTCTTTGAGCAGCCGGAGGAGTTCATCGGCCAATCCGGCTTCACAGGAATTCTTGTCCGCCAGATTCCTTTTGAGCACGCCGGTAAGAAGGCTGATTCCTGCGATTTGCTGTCCCAGGTCGTCATGCAATTCCTGACCGATGCGCTGACGCTCCAAATCACTGATATTTGAAATTTCCTGTTCCAGCTCGCGCCGTTTAACGATCTCATCCTTCAGGTCCTCGTTGGCGATGCGAAGTTTCGCCGTGCGGCGGGCCACGCGATCCTCCAATTTCTCGTTCAGTTTCCGAATCATCTCCTCGGCGCGTTTGCGCTCGCTGATGTCCACGTGGGCAATGACCACAGAATGCGGAATCCCATCCTGAAACGGGGTGGCATAACCAACAAACCAGCGTTTTTCGTCAGGTGAGTGACACGCATATTCCATCGAGAACCGCGCCCTCCGTCCAGCGATCACGTCACGGATGCCGGTTGCAAAGACTGCTGATTCTTTATCACCTGATCCGGCGGCGGCATCGCAGACAGACAGATAGTCCGCCCCTTCACCCATCACGGAGCCGCTCCCTCCGTTCTGTGAAGCGAACTCCCGCCACGCCTGATTGGTTCTGACGATGATACCCTCGGGATTCAGCACTGCAAGGCTGGCGGGAACGGCCTCAAGCGTGGATTTGGCGAAACGCCGCGCGTAAGTAATTTCGTTTTCGAACCGCACACGGTCGTTGATGATTTCCGCGAACAGTATGATCCCGCCAATCTCACCCCTAGAGTCGTGCCACGGTCGGCATTCCCATTTTATCCAGTCCAATGAGCCATCAGCCCGGGGGAACGGGTCCCTCTCGCAGCTTTCGGTGGCACCGGCAAGACAGCGCTGGTGAATTATCTTCCAGCTCTCAGGGATTTCAGGGAATATTTCGTAGTGGGACCTGCCCGTAAGGTCGCTGACATTCAGCCGGAAGTCCTCCACCCAGCGATCGCTGGCCACGATATACCGCATTTCACGATCAAACATCACCACGGGAGCAGGCGTGTGGAGAATGAAAAGCCGGAGACGTTCCTCGCTGGCCCTTAAAGCCTCCTCGGCTTTTTTCTGCTGGGTGATGTCCCTCACGGCGCTGATCACCAGCTTCCCTTCCGCAGTCTCGAGGGGACTCAGACTGACCTCTACTGGGAACTCGCCGCCATCCTTCCGCCGTGCCAACAGCGTCATCCCGACACCCATAGGCCTGGTATGCGGAGATGCGTTATAAGTGACCTGATGATCGGGATGGCGGCCGCGAAAGCGCTCGGGCAGCAGCATCTCCATGGGCTGGCCTATCAACTCGTCCCGCGAGTAGCCGAACAGCGTCATGGCCTGCGCGTTGATGAGTTCAACAACCCCACTCCCGTTGACGACGACCATCGCATCCGGCGCGGACTCCAGCAGGCCACGGAACTTTTGCTCGCCCAGTTTGCGGCTGGTGATATCCCGGGAAATGCTGGATACGCCGATGATGCGGCCAGCGCTGTCGCGCAAGGGTGAGATAGTGAGGGAAACCTCCAGGATCCGGCCCTCCCTGCAGCGCCGCCTCGTCTCGCAGGGAGCGACACGCTCGCCGCGACGGATGTGATCCATGAGCGCCACCTCCGCTTCCCAGGCATCCGGCGGGATCAGAAACGCCACCGGCTTCCCCACAGCTTCCGCAGCGCTATAGCCGAAGAGGCGTTGCGCTCCGAAATTCCATGTGGTGATGATGCCGTCGAGCGTTTTGGTGATGATGGCGTCCTCGGAGGATTCCACCACGGCGGCAAGCTGGCGGCTCAGGGCTTCGGCTTTCTTGCGTTCCGAGATGTCCCTTGCCAAGCCGCTGATATGGTGAGGACGGCCATCCTTGCGGCCCATCACGATGCCGCGGTCCGTGATCCAGTGCATCCGGCCCTCACGGCTCAGTACCCGATATTCCATGCGGAAGGCGGGGGCTTCATCAGTGATCCAACGATAAAATGCGGTCCTGACCGTCTCACGGTCATCGGGGTGGATGGCGTTCATCCATACTTGATTGTCGGCGTAGAGATCAGTGGCCGGAATGCCCCAAATTTCCTCAAAGGCTGGGCTGACGTAGGTCACGCGCGGCGGGTCCAGTTCCATGAACCAAAACACCTCGCCCATGTTTTCGGCCAGCAGCCGGAACCTGGCTTCACTGGCCATGAGCGCCGCCTCCGTGGTCCGCCGTTCGGTGACATCAACAAGGGCGGTGTGGCACCAGCCGGATTTGTTTTCAAATTCATGCGCTGGACGGGTGATGAACTCCACCCACCGTTCACCCCTGTCACCGGTGTTGAGACGCAGGGTGACAGTGTGTTCATCCCGGGAATGGCGGCACTGCCATAGATGTTTTAGAAAAGCTCTACGGTCCGCCTGCGCCAGATATGGCACTATGGGGCGGCCAATCAGGTAAGCCTGGGCAAAGCCCAGCAGTTCAGCCGCCCTGTGGTTAATTTCGCGGATACAGGCCCGGTTATCCAAGGTGATGTAACCCACGGGCGCGAAGTTATAGAGATCCGCGTGGCGGTGCTGGCTGAGCTCCAGACTGGCGTGGGCCTGCTCAAGCTGTTCGTCACGCAGCTCGAGCAACTCCAGCAATTCCTGATAGTCCCGCGTTTGAGCTGGCGAATCCGCAGACTCCACGACACCGGAATTCCTGTTTTTCTCATCAGCCACCAAGCCTTTTCCGAGCCGCTTTCCCGCTTTCGCATCGCGCATCGGCTTCCTCGCTGATTTACGGACGGCACGTTTCATACTGGCTCCTGTTAGGCGGTGACATCCTCCAGCGTCAGCAGGATCAGCGGAGGCTGACTGGTTTCCGGCGCAAAACGCCGCGCATTGAGCAGCATCGATTTCCTGCCAATGACGGGGAAATCCCGCTCAATTCTGAAACCCCGGATAGTGGACTTCCGAGGGAGAATTTTCTCCAGCAGCTCGCGCAGTGATGCCATGTTCCAAGCGCCGTCCCCGGTCTCAAGGAGCAACTTGCCATGGGTGCCGGCCGGCGTGGTGCGGAACAGGCTGTGGAAGCTTTGGTTCGCTGACTTCACGCGCAGGTCGCCGTCCAGAACAAGCAGCGGCTCGTGGATTGTGGCGACAATTGCTTCGGCGTAATCCCGGGCGGCTTCCGCCTCCGCGAGGGAGCGTTTGACGGCGTCGATGTCCTGCAGGATGAGCACCACGCCATTGATGCGGTGATCCGTTGTCCTGTAGGGCCGGATGCGCAGGGCATGCCACCGGTTCTCGAGGTCCTGCACTTCCAGTTCCTTGGCGTTGAGGCTGTCAATGACTTCCGTGATCAGTTCGGTAAGGTTTGACAGCCGCAGTTTGATTTTGAAATCCGAGAGAGGGCGGCCCACATCGCTTGCCAGCAGGTTCAGCACTCTGACCGTGCGCGGGGTGAAGCGGCGGATGCGCAAATCGGCACTGAGGATGATGATCGGGACATCAATGCTTGCGAACAAATTGATCATGTCGTCGCTGACTTCCTGGAGCTCGATGTTCCGGATTTGAAACTCGTCATTGAGCGTGATGAGCTCCTCATTGGTGGACTGAAGCTCCTCGGTTGCGGTCTCCATTTCCTCATTGGTGCTCTGGAGTTCCTCATTGCTGGAAAGGATCTCCTCGTTCGCCGCACGGAGTTCCTCGTTGGCGGCATCCTGTTCCTCAATGATGTGCTGGAGGGAGAGCTTGGTGGAGGCAAGCTCATCGTGCAGTTGATCCAGTTCACGCTGCGTGGCATTGGCCCGAAGCGGATGGCATTTGCGTGTGTCGTTGAATCCGGTGGACGCGGGTTCCTCGAAAACCACGAGGAAGAACAATTCTGTGAAGTCCGGTATCTGCAAGGGATGCACGCGCACATGCACGGTGATCACCCGTCCGTCATGCCGCACTTCCACGCCCTCCTTCCCGACCGCCCGCTTTTGTCTGGTGGACTTGGCAATGAGCGGACGTAATTCCAAAGCGAGTCCCGGGCGCGCCATTTTGAGCAAGTTCAGGGTGGCTTCTCCCGGAGTGTTTTCGAGGTAGGCTCCCGTGCGGCCCCGGAACTGGAGAATTTCCATGCTGGAATTAACCACAACGCCCGCAGGGGAGAACTGGCTGAGCACCACAGCGTCAGCCTGCCGGCGGACGATGCTCAGGACAGGCTCTGCCGGTGCATGCACCGGGCCGTCAGGTGTAACATTGTGCCCCCCCCGTGTGGCCATGAGTCGGGCGGGCGGGTTGTAGTAGCGCGTGTGTGCGAACGTTTTTTCGTAGACGCGGTATTTGGGCTCAGCCAAAGCGAATAATTCACAATGCGCCCCTATGGATTCCGCCGCGCCAAGGATGAGGAAACCATGAGGACGGAGGGCGTAGTGAAAAACCGGAATCACTTTCTTCTGCAGAGCGGCATCAAAATAGATCAGCACATTCCGGCAACTGATGAGATCAACGTGCGAGAAGGGCGGGTCCTCAAACAGGTTTTGCCGCGCGAACATGCACAGGTCGCGGATGGATTTGTTGATGCGGTAGCCACCGTCGGACTTCGTGAAGAATTTCCTCAGACGCCCGGATGCCACGTCATCCTTGATCCGCTCCGGATACATCCCGGCGCGGGCGCGGCTGATGACGTTTTCGTTGATGTCCGTGCCAAACAGCTGCATATGGCCGCGCACGCTCTCCTTTTCCATGAACTCCACGAGCGCTATGGCCATGGAGTATACCTCCTCGCCCGTGGAACACCCCGGCATCCACAGGCGGATGGGAGCGTCGGGCTGGCGGTTTTGGATGATCCGCGGGAGGATTTTCCTCTTCAGAAAGTCGAACATCCCGGGATCCCGAAAGAAGCCAGTGACTCGGATGAGAACGTCCTGAAACAACGCCTCACTTTCCGCCGGGTTGGCACACAGATGATCAATGTATTCCTTGATCGTCTGCATCCTCAGCATCCCCATGCGGCGGATGATACGGCGATGCAGGGTCGCGGGTTTATAATGCGTGAAGTCCACACCGCTGTGCGTCAGCAGCTGGGCGCGGATCCGCTTGAAATCCCCGTCTTCGATCACCGGTTCGCTCTCTTTCCCCGGCACTGGCGTGTGAAGGAGGGGCTGATGGCCTCCAAAGCGCATCAGTTCCACGGCGATCTGACCCGGCGGCAGAATATAATCCGCCACACGGCTGGCACTTGCGGGCATGCCTGCAAATCGCGCCGAAGCTTCATCCTGCGTGAAGGTGATGCCGCCTGCCGCCTTGATTTCCTCCAGCCCCTGAGTGCCATCTGAACCAGTGCCGGAGAGCACGACTCCAACCGCCTGCGCCCCTAAATCGGATGCCAATGCCCGGAAAAAATAGTCCACCGGCGCATGGTCGTCTCCCCCGGCAATATCACGGGGGAAAAGCCGCAGTCTGCCGTTCCCGATGCCCATCTTTTTATTTGGCGGGATGACATATACATGCTCGGGCGCCACAGCCATTCCATGCGTCGCCTCGTATACGCCCATTGCGGTGGTCCGCGACAGCAGTTCCGTCAGAGAGCTTTCGTGCGACGGATCAAGATGCTGGACCAGTACAAAAGCCATCCCGGTATTCGCAGGCAAATGTTTAAGCAGCAAAGTCACCGCTTCCAAACCACCGGCGGAAGCACCGATTCCAACGACAGGGAAGCGCCCCGCCGCAGAGAGCTTGGATCGGTTGTTTCCGTCCGCCTTGGCTCTTCCACCTCCGGCTGGTCTCTTTTTTATCACCCAAATTAGTAAAGTCGGCCGTAAAATTTACCAGCGATTTCGCTTTGTCAGTGGCGGACTGCCTTCCAGAATTGGATGATCGCTCGCTGGCGGTGCCGCAGGCTCCCCTGCCGTCGATGGTCCGCGGCTTAACGAACTTAAGGAAATAAGCTTCATCGCTGCAAAAAATCCAAACTGGGCAGAATTTCCTCACCGCATCACGGCAAAGAGCGGCATTTCTGGGAAACCCCTCGGCGTGACTGGAAGGCCGACTGCCGTGATTTACTGGTCTGATCCAGCACCATTTCAATGATTGGCTCATGACTCATGACTGCAATGGTTCAGGTTGGGACATAAGAGCTGGGGATCAGGCATCAAATTAAGCTCGGTTTACTGGTAATTAATTCAGGACAGCTTTATGGAGGACGGGGGACTTGAATGACTGACCTGGGGGTTACAATATACCAACACTTTTGAACCGGCAATGAGCGGATTCCTGTGGACAATTTCAGTGAATCCCTGAGAGGGGGGGAGGAAACTTCCCCATTTAGCCTGGACACTTCAACGAGCAGGCTGCCCATCTCAGAACTCAGCCCGCACGTATGAAAAGATCACATTGTCCAACCTGGCGCCTCCGATTTGCAGCATGTTTTCATTACTTTCACCACAAGCCTTGGGCTGAATACAACGAGAAAGAGGAAGGGCTGCGAGACCACTTCAGCAACTCAAAACATTCAGGAACCACGAGCATTCCGGAATCCGGCAACTGAGGTCATACCCCGGCGATCAGATCAACAGAACTAAATAAAGCGTCTTCGCAAAATGTCAGTCGCCACAGAATTCAGGGGCTGCGGGGTGGCAGAGTTGCACAGGGTGATGCATTCCATTGCCAGGCGGGCCACGTCTGATCTTTCCTTGCTCAGACGTGCCAGCGCTTGGCGGCGTGTTTGTCAATTGCGTCTGCGCTTAGAAAAACTCCAGGCAATATTGCCTGGGCATGGTGCCAGTGTTGCGCAAAACAACAGAGCACTTCAGGAGGTGCGTATCCGATTATTCAAAAAAGGTGGCTCTTCCCAAATCAACATGATATGATCGTCAAAGAAAATCCACAGACCGCCGGAATTCCCATTTTAAGCCGTGCGGGATCACGGCCTCCCCTGCGCTCGGGCAAGGGGCCTTCCGCCGGTGCGGTATCCCTGCCAAGTCGGACACGAAATGGCGGAGCACGGAGGGCGAGCCAAAACTTTCAAAATACCTTAATCGCATTAGCCCGGCCCGCTTCCTCCCAAGTTTACGAGGACCACTTTGTCAGAAAGCGTCTGGAGGAATTTCTGGGGCGCAGCCTTGGGCGGAATTTGACAGCGCATTATATAACCCAAGCGGACAACTGCCTGTATCAGCGTGGAAATCTTCGGAAACCAACAGAACTGGACTGGTTCCTGCAAAACGAGATGGATATTGCCAGGTCACTCGGTGACACCGAGTCCCTTCTGTTTCATCTTGACGTGGAATACGTCAATTTTGACATCCCAGGGCAGGCGTTTCCTGATCCGCACCGCGCTTTTGAACTGCAGCAACCGGTCATCACCACAATTGATACCCTGCTTTACGGCTGGGGAATCAAACCTCTTCATATTCTGACCGGCCAAGGCCATCACTTCGTATGGCGCATTCCCAGAGTTTCGCCCTTGGCGGCGGAAATCGCCTCGCTCTCTCCGGCTCCGGAATTGCTTGAACCCTGCACGGAACGCATACCGCATGAAATTTGTCCCGAGCGTGACATGGAGGGGCAGCGGGCATTTGGAGCAGTTGCCCTCCTGATGGAGTTTGTAGCGCACCGGGTCAGGGCGGCCGCAGCCCGTCATTCCTCTTTGCCGGTCGAGATGACGGCTGTTCATGTGGGTCCCTGCCATGCCGGGCAGCGGGAAATCATCTCCATCGACATTTCCGAATATGGCGACCCGCTGCACGCCAGAATGGTCCGGATGCCATTCACCAGATACCGCAAAGCACTGGCTCAGGGCGCTTCTTTATGGGCGGTTCCGGTTGACGGGATGACGACAGCCCAAAGTCTAGAAATACGCGGAAACGGGGCGGCGGTTGCGGATCTGGCACACAGGGCCAGCGGCGCCATCCCCGACCAAACTCCCGGCACTGAACGCCTTTTGAGTGCCTATGAAGCATCCGCACTCTGCTGTTTTCATAAAGAATTTTATTCGTCCAAACATGATCCCCCTTCTATCTGGAGCCAGACCTATGACAGGACTCCGCTGGATTTTCTGCCCCATTGCGCGCGTCATATTCTGACATGCCCCAATGACCGGCTTTTGAAGCCCGCAGGCATCCAGATTGTCACGCGGAGCCTTTTGGCCCAAGGCTGGCATCCGCGCCACATCGCCGGCCTGATCCGCTCCAAATTCGCGGATTCCTCCTACTCCTGGGGCATCGACTGGAACGACTATGAGCCCGGCACCCGGGCTGACTTCTATGTCCGGCTGTTTGCGGGCCTTTACGCCACCGGCCTCGACCAACTCGTGGACATGAACTGTGTCTCCACCGCCGAAAAGGGTTTTTGTTTTCAATACCCCGGCATTTGTCCGGGACTTGAGAAAGAGCGGCACAATCTGCTTTCCCGTAAATATCCATTATGAATTCATGGACTATTGGCCTATCCACAGGCTGCTTTTACCGTCAGCCGATTCTGGACGTCCTTCCCGCGATCCGGGCTGAGGGTTTCGAGGATATCGAAATCTGCTCCTTTCCCAAACACCTTGACTACCATTCCGAAGCCGAGGTTCACAAGGCTGGTGAAATGATTCTTTCTCTTGGACTGCGGGTCGTATCGTTCCATGCGCCATTTGCGGATCAGATCGACATTACCTCTTTTGATCCGAATCAAAGGGAAGCATCCATTGCTGAATTAATTCTCGCCTGCACCGCCGCCGCCCGGCTCGGTGCCCGGAATGTGGTGCTTCACCCCGGGCCGGAAAGGACGGGGCGTCCGCCTCACGACGCGTTTGTGCTTCATATGCGCCACGCCGCGGATGGCCTGAACCGGGTGGCGGCCCGTTGCTGCGAACTGGGGGTGCAACTGCTTCTCGAAAACATGCTGCCCCATCTTCTTTTCGGTCAGACGAGTGACATGCTTTACCTTCTTGGGAGCATTAACACCTGCAGTGTGGGCACCTGTCTGGATACCGGACATGCCCGCCTCAGCGGCGACCTTCATCAAGTCGTGTATAAGCTTTCGGGCCACCTGAAAATGGTTCATGCCAATGACAACATGGGTGATTGGGATGCCCATCTGATTCCCGGAGATGGCTCCATCGACTGGCCATGGCTCATAAGCGAGCTCAAACGCCTCGGTTTTCAAGGTCCTCTGATCATTGAGATGGCCGGGCAGAACGGGGAAAACACCTCCTCTACTCTGGAGCGCGCTCTTCGAGGCCGTCTGTTTCTTGAAAATCTGCTCCGGGGGCAGGTACAGGCCGGTGCCCCGCATCCCGCTCCGACCCAATTCCGGGCCAGCCCGGCCACTCTTTCACTCACCTAAAACCATATGTTAAGCAAATTCGCCATCGATTACATCCCTCTGCCCGGAATCAATACCACCACGGCCACTCACCGCACCGATGATCCAGTGGAGGCGGAGGAGTTTCTCATGCATCTTCTCAATGCCGGATCCAAACTTCTCGAAATACGCCACGATGGAGTGAAGCTCTCGCCCCACCAGTCAGATATGATGCTGCGGGTCGCCGCGGAGCGGAATACTTCCGCCGTGCTTCAGAAGTTTCTCGGCATTGACGGAGTGGAGGTAAAACACCGGTTCGGCTTCGCTCCATGAACACTCAAGAGCCGGGGCGGACTGTCGGTGCTTGCTGTGAACTGCGGCTCGTCCAGTGTGCGTTTCTCAGTGTATGGAGTCGGTGAGAAGCCAGTTCTGCGGCTTGAAGGCAGGGTTGGCCGTATGGGCCTGCCTGGGGCAAATCTCTCCTTCCACAGCCTGGTCACCGGGCGGATCCACACGCGGCCCATAGCGGAGGGCGACGGCCCATCCATGCTCAGCCTGATGCTGGAGGTGCTTGAGGACCAGAGGGAATTCGCCTCCATCGTAGCCGTGGGGCATCGGGTGGTGCACGGCTTTGACCACACAGAGCCCCGGATGGTGACTCAGGAACTTCTTCAAGAGTTGGAGTGTCTGATTCCCCATGCTCCGGAGCATCTGTTAATTCCCGAATTATCTGGCGCGAATTTGGTCGAATTATTGTAAGCCTTTGACGCGTGCTTCCAATTACCCACAAGTTTTCCCTGAAAAACGGCGGTTCCGTGAATGAATTGTCTGTACAACGCGATGCAGTTTGCTGAAAAGCGTTACATGCCCTTAAAAAAGCAGAGTAGACCCGCACAGGAGATGACGCGGCTCCATGAACTTGCTGAAATATCTCCAATGGATGCGGAGACGGCTAAAGGCAGCTTTGGAGATACACGTCTGGACCGGCGGTTTAAAACGCTGCTGGATGGTCTCTTCCGCCACATCGGCGGCAGCATTCCGTTTGCCTGTCAGGACTGGGCGGCCACAAAGGCGGCCTACCGGTTTTTCTCCAATCCGCGGGTGAGTGAAGAGGGCATCCTGGCGGGGCATTTCGAGGCATCACAGGGCCGCGTGCAGGCGGCGGAGGGCCCTATCCTGATCCTGCACGACACCACGGAGTTCACCTATCAAAGACAGGGCATCACGGGCATGGGTCTTCTCAAACGCAGTTTTGCCTGCAGGGACTTCCGGAAAACCGGGCGCCCTGCCCGCCTGACGGTAAGAGGGATGCTCATGCATTCCAGCATGGCCTTCACCCTGGACGGGCTGCCCCCCGGGCTGACCGCCATCAAGTTCCGGACCCGCAGCAAATTTAAAGGTGCCGCGGAACTGAAGCGGCATGTCAATCCCACCCGCATTCCCATTGAGGAGAAGGAGAGTTTCTGCTGGCTGGAGAATCTGCGGCAGTCCACCTGTCTTCTCAATGACCCCGGACGCTGCGTTCACATTGGTGACCGTGGAAGTGATATCTTTGAGTTGTTCCGCGCGGCACAGGAGGAGAAAACGCACTTCCTGTTCCGCACCTGCGTGGACCGTTACGCCGGAGAACGGGGGCTGACCATTGCCAAGGAAATGGAGATGCCGGACGGACGGGGCATGCGCACGCTGCAGCTTAAAACAAAGGACGGAAACCTGTCAGAGGCACAAGTGGAGATCAGATACCGCCGCCTGCGCATCCTGCCCCCGGAGGGCAAAAAGAAACGGTATCCGGCGCTGGAACCCACCGTCATTCATGTCATGGAAAACGGTGAACCCGAAGGCAGGGAACCGGTAAAGTGGAGGCTTCTGACGGACCTTCCGGTCACCTCCATGGAGGAGGCCCTCGAAAAGACATGCTGGTATGCGCCGCGCTGGAAAATTGAAATATTCCATAAGATTCTTAAATCCGGCTGCAAAGCGGAGGAGTTCCTGCTGAGGTCCTCGGAGCGGCTGGTAAAGCTCATTTCCGTGTTTTGCATCGTGAGCTGGCGCATATTTTGGATCACCATGCTCAACCGCGCCGCGCCCGACGCGCCGCCGGACCTTGCACTGACGGAGGATGAGTGCCGGACGCTGGACCAACTGACAAATTCTGACCCGCCCCCCGCTGCGGCCCCGCACGGCATGTCACACTACTTTACCGCCATTGCACGCCTTGGAGGATATCTGGCGCGAAGGCGGGATCCTCCACCTGGCAACACGGTCATGTGGCGGGGCCTGCGAAGGCTTGCTGACATCATGCTCGGCGTGCAAATCCAAAAAACTTATGGGTAATTGGAAGCATCCGTCAAAGGCTTACTTACGGAGGTGACGTGGTTCGGGATTACCGGCGCCACGGCGAGGCTCACCTTGCCTTGGAGCACCTCATCTATATGGTTCACGAGCCACCGCTTGCAATCACTCTTGAAACATACGATCTGATCCGGGCTGAAGCGGAGGCCTTGGGATTCGGGCCTTGAAGCTATGCATATATTCACCCTTGACCGGGGGTCCGATAGACGCCGGTGCCAGCCCGCATGCCGCCGATCATGCCACGTCCCGGGCAATGGCGGAGAGCAGCCTGCACTTGCGGCACTGGAAATCAAACAGGTGAAGCCGGGGGTCAAGACGCCACTCCGAACCGCAGGACGGACAGCGTCTTTGAAGTTCGGACGCACGGCTGCGGCTCCGGCATTTGTGGAGGTAATAATACACCGGAACGCCGGTCAGCAACTCCAGCTGTGAGCACAGGCTCCGGCCATGACGGGACAGGCTGCTGTCGTGCCGCCACAGCTGCTGCTCTCCAAAGCGCTCTCCGGTGGTGCTGAGCATCTGAAGGGTGTCACACGCACTGTAGTCGGCAGCCCACTGAAGCAGCTCAAGGTACTCCTCGCCCTCAGGATGCGGCAGAGTATAAAGAGCGACGGGATCAAAGCAGTCCAAGCACCGCACCGGGGGAAGGCCGTTGGCCAGAAAGTGAGTGAAGAGCACGAACGCGGAGCGCGACGGACAGGCGCAAAGGCCCACCCGACAGGGATCACGGCCCAGAACCGTCACCGAGTAACTGGCGGGTAAAAGCGCCTCCACCGCCCGTGTGGCCCACACGTTGTTGTGCACCGCCCCCAGCGAATCAACCGCCGGAAGCTGGACAAAAGCCTCCAGTGCCCCGCCGATGTCCGCGATCGGCCAGGAGTTTCCAATAATCTGCCCGTTCTTATCCCAGGCGGCGAGCAGTTCAATAACCCTCTCAGCCATGGCCTCCAGATTCTCCCCGGCTTTTGAAAACGAAACTTTCGCGGTGAACATGGTTCACCATTTCCAACGTTTGCCCTTCCGGGCAAGCGCGTGGAAACGGACCGGACAGAACCCGGAAGGGCGCTTTACACTCCCTGCCCTTCCTCACCCAGCAGACGGCGGACTGTCCGGAGAATGCGGAAATAGCGGGGCGTATTGCAGCCGCGGCGCAGGCGTTCGGTGACCAGCTCGGCGGGGGTTTCGCAGGCGCAGGGGGTGAGCACCTCGGAGGAGGTCCCGCCGAGGGTCAGTTTGGCGTGAATGAAGCCATCGCCCGACTCCTGGGTCAGCACCACTCCGCCACCGGTGCCGTTGAGTCTCACTTCGGAAACGGCGTGGGTTCCGGCTCCCTTGAGGAAGCGCAGGGCGATTTCCCGGTTTCCGGCCCGGAGTTTGAAGGTGTCCTGGGCCGTCTGGCCGGACTCCAGGGTCCAGCCGGTCTGATCCATCATCCACGCGGCCAGCATCCTGGCGGCGAGGGAATTTCCCTCCACGGAGGAGATCACCACCTCCTGGAGTCCCGCCAAAATGCCGATGGCGCCGGGCTGGTCAAAAGCGGAGGCCAAGGCCAGGCGCAGGTGCAGCACCCGTGTCCACATCAGGTCGTTCACGGTGAAATCCCCCTTGGCGTTTTTCCACGCCTCCTCCAGCAGGGTGAACTGCGGCAGGGGATCGGGCCATTCGCCGCTGTCGATCACCAGACGGTCGATGGAGGCGTAAAGATGCGGCTCCCAGCGTTCCGTGAACGGTCCCTGCCACCAGAAGATGAGAGGCAGATCGCTGTCCAGATAGGAGAAAACCGTGTTCGGCACCAGACTGGGGCTGTTGCCGGCGATCATGAAGGAGATCTGCTCGGTGCAGACCGATTTCTTGCCGCCGGCGGCCAGCTGACAGTGAGCTGTGATCCATGCGCGCACGGAGACCTCCGGCGCATCGGGCACCGCGGCCACCAGCAGGGCGCGGCAGGCGTGCTCGCGGGTGACCTCGCGAATCAGCTCCGTGTTGGCCGCCAGCTGGTCCGGACGCTCGGAATAGATCGCGAAGTTCGCCAGCGAGGCTTTGGTGCGGGCCTCATTGGATTCCCACAGGAGCCTGAGCTGTTTGTCGAGTTCGCGCAGGGGCACCTCATTGCCGAGGTCCAGCGCGGAGAGTTCCTGAGCCGTCATCATATCCGTGAGAAGGGGTGGGGTTGAAGGCGTGGGGCCTTGGGAAAAACCGGCGGGGACCGATTGGCGGGCGGGCTGCTCAGAGCCGGCGCCACTCGCGGCCATCGCGGCGCAGGAGTTCATCGGCTTCGGACGGACCCCAGGAGCCGGCGGGATAGTGGCACATCGGAGGCTGGCCGGATTCGCCGTGCCAGGCGTTTTCGATGATATCAATATAGCGCCAGGCGTTCTCCACCTCGTCGCCGCGGGCGAAGAGGGTGGCGTCGCCGCTCATGGCGTCCAGCAGCAGGCGCTCATAGGCCTCGGGACTGGCTTTTTTACCAAAGCTGGTGCTGTAGTGGAAGTCCATCTTCACCCGCTCCGTGCGGGCGGCGGGACCGGGGATCTTGCTCTGGATGCGCAGGGAGATCCCCTCATCCGGCTGGATGCGCATCACCAGCACATTCGCGGAGTCGTCCTCCGTGCCTTTGTTGAACAGCACATGGGGCGGGCGCTTGAAGTGAATGGAGATCTCCGTGGTCTTTTTGGGCAGCTGCTTGCCCACCCGCAGGTAGAACGGCACGCCCTCCCAGCGCCAAGTGTCGATGCTGATCTTCACCGCCACATAGGCCTCGGTCATGGACTCCGGGTTGATGCGGTCCTCCTGGCGGTAGCCCACCGCCGGCTTTCCATTGATGGTGCCCTCCGTGTACTGGGCGCGGACCACATTGTCCGCCACGTCCCGCGCATCCTTGAAATGGCGCAGGCTGCGGAACACTTTCACTTTTTCATCCCGCACGCCGTCGGCGCTCAGGTCCGTGGGCGGCTCCATGGCCACCAGGCTCAGCAGCTGCAGCAGGTGGTTCTGCACCATGTCGCGCAGGCATCCGGCCTTGTCGTAATAACCGCCGCGGCCGCCCTCCATGCCGAGATTCTCGGCGCAGGAGATCTGGACATGGTCGATGTAGCGGCTGTTCCAGATAGGCTCGAAAATGGCGTTGGCGAAGCGCAGCACCATGATGTTCTGGGCGGTTTCCTTGCCCAGATAATGGTCGATGCGGTAGGTGTCCTTCTCATCGAAAGTGTCATACACCGCCCGGTTCAGCGCTTGGGCGGTCTCCAGATCAGTGCCAAAGGGTTTTTCGATCACCACCCGCGCCCACTTGCCCTCCGCCGCGCGGTGCAGGCCGGCGGCCTTGAGGCGCTCCAGCACGATGGGGAAATAGTCCGGTGAGGTGGACAGGTAAAACAGCCGGTTTCCGCCGGCTCCCTGCTGGTCGAGGTCATCCAGCAGTTTGGCCAAGCGTTCATAACCCTCGGCATCCTCGAACTCGCTGCGGTGGTAAAAGATGGACTGGCTGAAACTGGCCCACAGACGGTCATCGTGCCCTTGGCGCGACACCTTTTTGTTCATCTCCTCCAGTTCCTCCCGGAAGCTTTCGTTCGATTTTTCACGCCTGGCGAAGCCCACCACCTTCAAAGTGGGTGGCAGCTCACCATCCGCCGCGATATTGTACAGGGCGGGAATCAGCTTGCGGCCGGTGAGGTCGCCGCTGGCACCGAAAATCACCACAGTGCAGGTTGCCGGACGGGGCCGGGCGGCCTGGTCTTCACGGAAAGGATTGGTCGCTTCCAAAATAAATCAGGGGAATGTGCTGTCTCCCGGGCGCGGAAAGCCGCTCCGGGGAATGGCAATGGAACGCGCTCCATCATCAAATCAAGGGCTTTGCGAAATTGAGCATCCATTTGCCGATTTCCGGCATCCCGCCGGCATCCGTCAAGGCTGCGCATCCGGTGATGCCCCGCCCGCGCCCATTCCCATTCCCAGCGCCGTGTAATGTGGAATGAGCGCCACATACCTCGCCGCCCACGCGGCGATGCCGCCCTGCTCCTCCGGAGTCAATGTTTTCACAATTTTGCCCGGCGAGCCGACCACCATGGACCCCGGCGGAATCTTTTTGTTCTGCGTGATCAGCGCCCCGGCGCCGATGATGCAGCGGTCACCGATCTCCACTCCATCCAGAATGATGGCCCCCATGCCGATCAGCACCTCGTTGCCGATGGTGCAGGCGTGCAGCATGGCCATGTGCCCCACCGTCACATCATTGCCGATAATGCAGCCATGCTCGGCGGAAAGATGCAGCACGCTGCCATCCTGCACGTTCGAGCGGTCGCCAATGACGATGCGGTTGATGTCCCCCCGCAGCACCGCGGAGTACCAGACGCTGGCCTGCTCCCCCACCGTCACATCGCCGAGCAGCGTGGCGTTGGGGGCGATGAAGGCCGAAGGATGAATCCGCGGACGGCGCAGGAGGAAGGGCGGTGGGGTGGTCATTTTAAAATATTTAAAATATTTCCGGCGGCGCGGGGAATTTCAGGCCGATTTTTTTATAACAAGTGAACGGTATAGAAGTTGACTTGGAAAGCGGAAATCCATACAGGTCCTTGATTCCAGCGCTTTCCCCCGGTGCTGCCATCATCATCCACAACGACGAATCCAACCAATTCCATGAACAAAGCAGAACTGATCGAGGCCGTGCAGAAGGTTTACGGGGCCGATACCACCAAAAAGCAGGCCGCCGACGCCGTGGCCACCGTGCTTGAGGAGATCGCCAAAGGCATCAAAAAGGACAAAGTGGTGCAGGTGATCGGATTCGGCACCTTTAAACAGACAGCCCGCAAGGCCCGCAAAGGCCGCAATCCGAAAACCGGCACGCCCATGACCATCAAGGCGTCCAAAGGGGTGCGCTTCGTCCCGTCCTCCCTGCTGAAGAAATCGCTCTGATTTCCACCGGCTGACCCAACTCCCTCCGGAGTGCAGCCGCCGCCATGCCCGGCCTTCCTTCACGGAAGGCCGGGCTTTTTGCGGGGGGAAAGCCCCTTCAGGGCGGCGCACGGCCCATATCCGCCCCGCACCCTGCCGGTTTCGGGCCGGGCGGTGCCGCGCCTCAGCTGCTGGCTTTGATGGCCGCCAGCTCCTCCCAGCGCAGATACAGCTTTTCAATGGTCCGCCGCTGCGCCTCCATGGCGGCGGCGACTCCGGAGATCTCATGCGCGGAGTGGGCATGGAAATCCGGATCGTTCAGTTTCGCCTCCTGCACCGCCAGGGTTTCCTCGGCGGTCAGAATGACCCCCTCAATCCCTTCCAGCTCCCGCTCCTCCTTCCAGGACAGGCGGCGGACTTTTTCCTTGGCCGGAGCGGCTGATGAAGCTGCGGACGGGGCGGGCGCGGAGGCCTGGCTGGCGGCGGCACGGGCGGCGGACCGGCGGGCATTCAGCCGCTCGCGGTTCTTTTCAAGGTAGTAGCTGTAATTGCCTGTCGTGACCTGCACATGGCCGTCGCCCTCGAAGGCGATGATGCTGTCGCAGACGCGGTCCAGAAAGTAGCGGTCGTGGCTGACGACCAGCACCACGCCGGGGAAATCCAGCAGCGCCTCCTCCAGCACCCGCAGGGTCTGAAGATCCAGATCGTTGGTCGGCTCGTCCAGCACGAGGACATTGCCGCCGCGGCAGAGGATCTTGGCCAGCAGCAGGCGGCTGCGCTCGCCTCCGCTCATGACGCTGATCTGCTGGGTGACGCGGTCGTCGCTGAAAAGAAAGCGCTTCAGGTAGGTGCGCACGTGGAGTTTCTCGCCGCCCCAGGTGATGTAGTCCGTGTTGCCGCCAATCTCCTCCAGCGGGGATTTGGAGGTGTCGAGCGTCAGGCGCTGCTGGTCCACATAGTTGAACACCGTTTTCTTGCCGATCGCGACTTTCCCCGCCGTCGGCTCCTGCTGGCCCATGAGCATGCGCAGCAGGGTGGTTTTGCCCATGCCGTTGCGTCCCACAATGCCGGTGCAGGTGCCGGGATCCAGGCTGATATTCAACCCCGAGAACAGGGTGCGTCCGGGGATGACGGCGGAAATACCCTCCGTGTTCACGATGATATTGCTCATCGGGGGAGGAGGGGGAATGAGCAGGGACATTTCCTCCTCCTGATCGGGCCCCGCCTGGCCGGCGACGGCGTAATAGGAGTCCAGCCGACTGCGGCTTTTGGTGGTGCGGGCTTTGACACCGGCCCGCACCCACTCGATCTCACGGCGCAGGAAGGTCTGCCGCCGGTCCTCGCGGGCTTGGTCCGCCGCCCGCCGCTCCAGCCGGGCAGCCATGTAGGAACTGTAATTGCCCTCGTGAATCCAGATTTTCCCGGCGTCCAGCTCCGCGATGCGGGTGGCGATGCGGTCGAGGAAGTAGCGGTCGTGGGTGACAAAGAGGCAGGCGTGGGTGGCGGTGGTCAGGTATTCCTCCAGCCAGCGGATGGATTCCGAGTCCAGATGGTTGGTCGGCTCGTCCAGCAGCAGCAGATCGGGCCGGGAAATGAGGGCCCGTGCCAAGGCCACCCGGCGCTTTTCACCGCCGGACAGCTGACCCGTGATTTTATCCTCCGGAGGACATCCCAGTTCCGTCAGAGCGGTGCGGATGCGGGAATCCAGATCCCATCCTCCCAGATGCTCGATGCGGGACAGAATATCGGCCTCGCTGAAGCCCACGGATCCCGACTTGCCGTTTTCATAAGCTTCGATCAGCTCCAGCACATACCCTGCCCCCTGGCGGACATTGTCCATGACCGTGGCGCTGTCATCCAGTTCGAACTCCTGCGGCAGGTACCCGGTGACGAGCGCCTGCCTCCGCGAAATGATCCCGCTGTCGGGCTGCTCAGTGCCGGCCAGAATCCGCAGCAGGCTGCTTTTGCCGCTGCCGTTGCGGCCCACAAAGCCGACTTTTTCACCCTCATTCACCGCCATGGTGGCTCCATCGAGCACATTGTGGCGGCCAAAGCTGAGGGTCAGATCTTTAATGGACAGGACGGCGGAGGACATGATTCAGGATAACAAAAAAGAGATCCGCGCCGGGGAATGCCGGCGGGCGGAACCCTTCCGATGCAACTAAAACCGGACGGTTTCAAATGTTCTGAACCGTCGGCGGGAAAAATTAGTCCGGCCCGCACGGCCCGGGCCGCTGCGGATGCCAGGCGGGGAAGGCGGATCCCTGCGGCCAAACGGCGGCCGGCAATCTGTCACCCCGGAAAAGTGACCTCCAGCCAGACCACCTCATCCGGCCCGCCCAGCGCATGGCGGGCGGTGCCGCCCAGATTGGCCGGAATGAGCGCCCAGTCACCCGGACGCAGCGCGCCGGTGGCGGTCTCCAGCCTGCCGGACACCAGACCCAGCATCTGGAAATCCCCGCTTTTGCCCAGATTCAGCGTTTCCCCCGCCGTCGCGGACCGGCGGCGGATCGTGAAGTAGTCACAGGTCACCAGCACCCCGCCGCTCTGCGCTTCACCAAGAACAGGATCCGTGTCGGAGAAGTCGATGCAGCGCAGGCTTTCCTCCACGTGCAGCGCGCGCGGCTTGCCGTCCAGTCCCACGCGGTTCCAGTCAAACACCCGGTAGGTGGTGTCGCTGTTCTGCTGGATTTCAAAAATCAGCAGTCCCGCTCCGATGGCGTGCAGCCGTCCGCTGGGAATGAAGATGAAATCCCCCTCCTTCACCGGCAGGCAGGGCACGGCGTCCTCCACGGTGCCCTCGCGCAGGGCGTCGGCGAAAGACTCGGGGGTCACACCCGGCTTCACGCCCGCATAGAGGCTGGCACCAGGTTCGGCATCCACGATGTACCACATCTCCGTTTTGGGCTCGCCCCCCATGGCGGCGGCCACGGAGGCCGGCGGATGCACTTGGATGGAGAGCTTGTCGCGGGCATCAAGAATCTTGATCAGCAGCGGAAAGCGCCTGCTGTCCGGGGCATTGGCTCCGAAAATCTCCTTCCGCCGGGTGGTCCACAGCTCATTCAGGGTCATGCCGGAAAGCGGCCCCCCATGCACCACGCTCTGCTCGTCCGGACGGTCCACCACCTCCCAGCTTTCGCCGAAGGGCACCTTGGGATCCGGCAGATGGCGACCATAAAGCGACTCCAGCATCCGCCCCCCCCAGACCCGTTCCATGTAAAGCGGCTGCAGGCGGATGAGTCCAGTCGGCGGGAGGGGTTTGGAGTTCATAAGGGGCGGAGATAATTCGGCGCCGCCGCAGTGTCAATACGCCTTCCCTGTCAGGACAGTGACCGGAAGGCCGCGCGGACCATCCCAACAGGCGGGCATCACGAAAACTTTGGCACAGGCTCTGGCGGCTGGCGGCCTTTGAAGCTGACTCTGGAGCCGCTGGCGGAGCCCACCAGTCTGAATGATCCCGAATGCGCCTCAAACTGGCTGCCCCCCCCCCGGCGGGACTGCCCTCCCCCAGGTTTCTTAACTGCTGGATCAATCCATTGTAGGGAACTGCCTGAAAACCACTTTGGCGGGAATTCCCGCGCACGCTTTCCGCAGGACACTGTGATGACGGCATCCCGGCCCACGCACTTCCGGGCAAGAGACCGGCACTCTGACCGCAGCCCCTGACAACACCGTGCTGACCAGTGCGCGCATTGCCCGGCCTGCGCCTGGGAGGACACGCCGGGCGGAGAAGTCAGACATCCGCGGCAAAGCCGGGGGCTTGAATCCCGCCCAAACGGACACAATAATGTATTTTATTGTGTCAGAAACCCCTTGCGCTCGCCTTCTCAGCTTGGCGGCCATCATTTGCTGTGCTTAACGGCGAAGGCCAGCATCTCAGCATCGAAGGCCGGCACATCCACCCACTCACAGGAATAGTCGTTCACCTTGTCTCCCTGAAGGAAAGCGATTTTCAGTGAGCCTAAATTCCTCGTGGCTGCATCCTCGGTGAACTTGATCCGCTTGTCCTCATCCACCGGCAGGCTGTCTGTGTAAAATCGAATGGTGATTCGATCACCCAGGCTGTGATTGCCCTTTACGCACTGAACCACAGTGGCCCGGAGCACCACCTCAGCAAAAGGCGGCTTAACCAGATCGAGCGACGTCTGGTAGATGCAAATCAGAAGCACCTGTGCGGCCTCTCTGATCGTTTCCCGAAAACGGTCGTCATCCCCCAAAAACTTCCAGCGCGGCGAGGCGTCCGTGGCAGCTGCCAAGTCCTTCGCCACAGCAGTATTCCCACAAAATATCGGGGCTCCTGAAATCAATTTGATGACATCCCGGCGCATCATGGCGGCAAACGGCTTGGGTGAACCGTGTGCTGTGCGGCAGCCACGGAAAAAGGCGGCAGCCGCCTTTTTAGAGGCTGTCACGGAAGGATTCCGGAGTCAATTTGCTTTTATGCCAGGCTGAGTGCCCCGGCGCATGGTGGCGCGTTCCCAGTTGTGGTGTCCGTCCCTGATTCCTCCTCTGTGCTTCGAAAAATCAATGCAACCTGTTGGGACAATCGGGTTTTCCCACTCAAAATCACCCGCAGGACAGTCGGCGGTTGCCATCAACACCTTGTTCGGCGGTTATTTGTTAAGGCTGAGCTCCCTGGTGATCTTTGGCCTGCTGAGTGCCCACACGCTCGACCCAAGTACAACTAACCCAAAGCAGATTGGGAGAGATGCAGGAAACAACACCTGCCGACCTTCCTCGGAGGCCCTGTGCGTGTAGACACCGAGAAACACGAACCAGAGCATCAGGGCAACTGAGAGAGACTGAAGTATCCACCTTCCGGAATTCCGCTTCCGCATCAGCGCGAATCCGCCGATACTGAGAAAAATTCCGACCAGGAACTGAATCGGACCTATTGTGAGAGCATTCTTAGAAATGAAGTCAAAAGGGGCTGGCAGGGAGCTTAGGTCAATGCTCAAAGCGCCCTGTGAGAGCGCCAAAGCAGCTGCGATCGCGACAATTCCGCCGAGCGCCACAAGGAGCCCCCACACGAGCCAGAGCCTTCCAAGATATGAAGTGGTAATAGATGGTTTCATTGGCCGAATGATCAAGCTGTGCCGACCGCCGGGGCGGGGGTGAGCGAGGACATAATGATGGGCTTGAGTCATGGAAAATCCAGGGGTACTGTTGGGAACATGCAGATTCATGGAAAACTTGTGGAATCTGGCGTCGATTTATCCGCAGTGGCCTGCCGGACCTAGAGTGGACAAGAAAAACACTTCCATTCGATAAAAAAACCGTCTGTGGGTATTTCCGACCGGTGCCATTCAGGAACACGTCAATGTTGCTCCTGTTGTCCGGAAAAAAGCAGGAAGCGGGACTCTTCTGCCGGTTAGATCAGCCGACCCAATAATAGATCTTATTGGACTGGATCACAGGACACATCGGAAACCGGGATATTATTGCATTTTGTGAAGAGGGGCTTGTTTTCCTGCTCTGCCGAACTCCATAGTTTCAATGGAGGCGCTGGGTGCCCCTCAAAAACCGAAGTTGGCCGCCATCAACAAGCATCAGGGAACAGGAGCCGCTTTCAGACGCAGAAAGCCTCTGGGGCTGCCGGGTGCGGCGGGGCTCTCCACACGGTACTGACCGGCCGCGGGCGAAGAGGCCGGGACATCCGTCCAAGTGCCGAGATCCGTGGAGAACTGCCCGGTGATCTCCGAGCCTGCCGGGCCCAGATCTTTGTTTTCAACCGACTGGCCGAAATCAAGGCGCAGCGCGGAGCCCGTCCAGGAGAAAACCGGGAGCCGCTGGCTGCCGCCTCCTGCATTGGAGGAATCAGCGGGATTGGTTCCAAAATAAAACTCCAGCAGGTTGGGGATGCCGTCGCCGTCGGGATCGACATTGATGGCGGTGGCGGTGCGCCGGGCATTGCCGGTGATGGAGGAGAAGTCCTGGGCGTCCATCCAGTTGGACTCCGCGGATTCCTCACCGCCGTGGGCGACGGTGAAACGGAACGGCAGACCCACCGGATAGGTTCCAAAAACCGGACTGAAATCCAGTGTATTGCCCACCGTGTCCGTTGGTCCCACCACGATGTAATAATCGCCATTGGACGTCAGCCGGTCAATCAGCAGCTCCCACCGGTAAACACCGCTTTGGGAGGTGCCGGAAATTCGGGACTGCACCAGCTCCGGATACCGCGTGCGGGCACCGTCATCGATTCCCATGGATATCACGGCCAGGCGGTTTTCATCCTCAATGGCCACCGTGCCCGTCAGCAGAAAGCTGCCGGCGGCCAGGCTGACAGCGGTGGTGTCAAAAGTGAAGCCGCGGATCTGCGGAGGCAGCCGGTCGGGATCGGTGTTCTGGATGGTCAGGGACTGGGCAGCCCCGGCGGGCAACGGGTCAGCGGCGGGGTTGGCAAATCCGTAGTCGCGCCCGCGCACGCTGTTCAACAGCGTCACCGTGGGGCGCAGGACCTGGGCTTTGAATCCTTTGGGCACAGTCAGGGTTCCCTTCCAGGAGGTGCCGTCGTGGACCAAGCCGGGCACATTCAAGGCCGCAGGCGCGCCCAGGGGATCGGTCAGTGTCAGGGAAATGTCCTGGGCCGGCAGCACTCCGGAAGCCTGGGCGCTGATGGCCACCATGACATCTCCGGTGGAGACATCCACGGCGGCGGGCGTCATGGTGAATGCCGTCAGTGCCGGAGCCGGTGTGATGGTGCCGGTGTTGACCACGGTCAGCCCGGTCACGGATCCCGGCAGGGCCGCACCGCCGCGGCCGCCATAGGCCGCCAGGCCATCGGCGAATCCGCTGGAAACCCCCAGCACGTCCACGATGACGGGGTAGAATCCCGCCGGCAGTCCCGCTGGAAGCGTGAAGGTGAAACGGTAAGTGGTGCCGGAGACAAACACAGCGGGGGCATTCATGCCCCGCAGCAGCCGCAGGGTGTTGGTGCCGCCCCAGGCCGGCACGGACTTCGGGAACTCGAAGGAGAGCAACAGATCGGAGGGGTTGTCCAGCAGGTCGGAGAGCGTCAGATCGCAGGTGATTTCAACAGCGGCGGAGGTGACATCCACCGTGGGCTTGGAAAGGGAGAATGACAGAATCCGGAACGGCTGAAGGTCGGAGTCCACCGGATTGATGGTGAGGGCGAAGGTGTCCCACACCGCATAGGCGCTGCCTACTTGGATCTGATACACCGTTCCGGCGGTGACGGGGATCACCACCCGGCTGTCGTAGTTGTTCGTGGAAGCGTCGATGTCATCGTCGAAAGCCAGCGGGGAGAGGCTTTCGAGCGAGCTCCCGGTGTAAACACTGAGGAAGGTGTCGTGATTCACGGCCCCGGTGGTCCTCACCTCCACGGCTCCGGAGGCGGGTGCGGTCCAGGAGTACCAGACCGTGGAGGTCAGGCTTTCCACCGGCAGTTTCTCTCCGGGCTCGGTGGTGGCCCTGACCGTGGTGCCGTCCTCGCGGCTCACCGTCGCGCCGCTGCCCAGATTCACACGGTTGGCGAAACTGTCATTGGCCGGCGATGAAGGCGTTTCCATCGACTCCACATTGAGCGTGAAGAAGCGGGTGGCGGCCCCATTTTGGAAAACTTGGAAGTAATAAACGGTGCCGGGAGTGACGCGGAAAAAGGACTCCGGATACCCAAGATCCAGAAACCGTGGCTCCACCCGGGTGAGACCGGTCAGGGCAGTGCCCGTGTAAAGGTTCACCCCGCAGGAGGCACCCACATCCTCCACGTAAACGTCCAGCCAGTCGGTTCCGGCGGGAGCCGTCCAGCGGTACCAGACGGTGCCGCGCGCGCCGCCGCGATAGGCGCCGGGCTCGCGCTCCTCCACGGTGGCATCCCGGAAATTGCCGGAGACGGAAAGCGGCAGCGGGGCGCTCAGGACCGTGGCGGCGGCGAAGGAGTCATTCTCCGGCGGCACCGGGGCACCGGTGTCCGCCAGGGACAGCTGGAACGCGCCCGGCGTGTTGGACTGCTCCGCCACATGAATATAATAGGTGGTTCCAGCCACCGCCTGAAACCGCACACTGAAATCCTCCGAGGGATCGATGGAGACAAGTTTGAGGGACCCGGGGGAGGATCCGGTGAGCACCCCCACCGCCGGACTGTTGCTGATGGTGGTTTCCGTGGAGGACACCAGCACCCGTTTCCAGCCGGATGCCGGCGCGGTCCATCGGTACCACACCGATCCAAGGGTGTAGTTGTAAATCGGCTCGTCCGCCTCGCGGGTGGAGTCCACCGTGGTACTTGGAACGGGTGCGGAGATGGCGGGATCCAGCACTACGGCGGAGGCGAAGGGGTCATTGACCGGCGGCGCAGCCACCGCCCGTGGCACCATTATGGCAGCCGCCAGACAGGCTGCACTGAGCAGGAATGGCCGCAGAATGCTGGCAAAGGCGTGTGAACCGGGGTTGGACTTCATCGGCGGACTTGTGCGGGGCAAGGGGGGAAAGTGAAACCGCTCCAGCGTTTTCTGAACCCTCCGCAACTATACGCCAAAACCATGCGCCGGGAAGCACTTCCCGCTTCCCTGCCCTTATTCCTTTTCCGGCCCTGCCCCGCCCTGCCCTCTCCCGCTGCGGAAGCCACGGCGGCTTATTTTCCAAGCTTCGGAGCGGAGCCGTCCCTGGCCTGCGCCGCCCTCGCCAGTCCACGGGCTTCATCGTCCAAAACCGCCGCTTTGGCCTGTGCCTCGGCCAAGGGCAGCCCGGGGGCCATGCCTGGACGCAGATGGCCGACCCCGCTGAGCCACGCGGCACTGAGCAGGGACTGCTTCCGCCGCACCGCGGCCAGGATGCCCTCCCCGCCTGCGGTATCCGGCGTGCCGTCGGCTTTGATCCTCAATCCCCAGGCGTCAATCACCGGACGGGCCATGATCACGTGGCCTTCGGCACCGGCGTGGACCCCGTCCCCGGCAAGAGTAAACTGCGGGTCCTTCACTCTCCTTTCCGCCAGCGCGGCATTCATGGGACCGTGAATATCCAAAACCTCCCATCCGTCAGCCCTTTTGCCCAGCAGCCAGGCACTGTACTGATCCAGCACCGTGTTGTATCCCTGCCAGGGCCGGGGATACTCCACCAATCCGTCAGGCAGCACCTGATCCCGGATCGGCAGCGGGTCAAACACTGGGGGCGTCAAATGAATGATGCGGGCGCCGGCGGCGGCTGCTTTGGCGTGGAGCTTTATCATTCCGTCCTGAAAAGCCTTGGTCCGGGTGGCATCCGGAGGATAATAGATCCCATCATTCATGCCATAGCAGGCCAGCACCAGCTGGGGTTTGGTTTTGGCCAGCACCCGGTCCAGCCGCTCATGGAGATCAGGCCGGGGAAACTGCCCGCCGGCGTGGCCTTTCTCGCTGAGGCCGGAGACGGTCTCACTGGCCAGACCCAGGGGGATGATTTCGCGGACCACGTCCGGCTGCGCGGCGATCAGCGCCGCCTCGATGATCTGCACGTAGCCTCCGGCCTGGGTGATGCTGTCGCCCAGAAAGACGATGCGCTTCTCCGGCGGCGGTTCGCCGGCCGGCAGGACGGAGGCGGTGAAAAGGCACGCAAGGATTGGCAAAAGCCACCGGCCGGAGCGGAAGGGAAAAGGCATGACTGGAACACGCTCCGGCGGCGGCCCGCATTTCATGGCATCGCGCGGCTCCTTCATCCTGGCACGCCCCTGAAAATAAAACATGCGCCGCGGCATCAGGCATGTTAGCGTTCCGCCCCCCTTTTATGCTGCTGCAACTGACCACCACGCACAACCCGGCCACCGACCTCGGATTCCTGCTCGGGAAAAATCCATCGCGGTGCCAGTCGTTCGAACTGCCGTTCGGCCAGGCGCGGGTGTTCTATCCGGAGGCCACGCCGTCACGCTGCACGGCGGCGCTGCTGGTGGAGGTGGATCCGGTGGGACTGGTGCGCGGCCAACGGCGGGATTCCGGCGGCGGGCTGGATCAGTATGTGAATGACCGGCCCTACGCGGCCTCCTCCTTTCTGAGCGTGGCCATGGCCTCGGTTTTCGGCACCGCCCTGTCCGGGCGCAGCCGGGAGCGCCCGGATCTGGCCGCCACCCCCCTGCCCCTGCAGGCGGCGCTTTCCGCCGTGCCCTGCCGCCACGGCGGCGGTGATCTTCTCCAACGGCTGTTCGGGCCGCTGGGCTACACGGTGGACGCCGTGCGCCCGCCGCTTGATGCCGATGCCCCGGAGGAGGGGGACAGCCCCTATTTCCGCCTGACCCTGACGTCCGGGCACCACACCCTGCGCGCCCTGCTTTCTCATCTGTACGTGCTGCTGCCGGTGCTGGATGACGACAAGCACTACTGGGTGGGCGACGAGGAGGTGGACAAGCTGCTGCGCCATGGCGGCGACTGGCTGGCGGCGCATCCGGAGCGCGCCCTCATCGCCATGCGCTACCTGAAGCACCGCCCCAGCCTGACCAGCGACGCCCTGGCCCGGCTGGCGGATGGCGATCCGGAGATTGTCCCTCCCGAACCCTTGGAAATGCCCCCGTCCCCGGCGGAGTCGGACGAAGCCGCCGGGTTTCTGTCCTTGGCGGAGGAGGCAACCGTTTCCGGCGATACTGAAGTGTCGGAGCCCACCGCCACCACCACCGCCACCACCGCTGCTGCTGCTGCTGCTGCCGTCACCGTGGTTCTGGAAGCCGGGCCCGCACAGGATTTCCCTCCCCCCGTCTCCCCGGAAACAGAACCGGAGAAAGGTTTGTCCCTGAACGAACAGCGGCTCAAATCCGTGCTGGAGGTGCTGAAGGCCAGCGGCGCGGCGCGCGTGCTGGATCTGGGCTGCGGCGAGGGCCGGCTGCTGCGCCTGCTGATGAAGGAGAAGCAGTTCACCTCCATCACTGGCGTGGATGTGTCCGCCCGCACCTTGGAGATCGCCCGCGACCGGCTGCATTTCGACCGCCTCTCGGAGGCATGGCGCAAACGCCTTCATCTCCTGCAGGGCTCCCTCACTTACCGCGACGACCGGCTGAACGGCGCGGACGCCGCCGCCGTGGTGGAGGTGATCGAGCATCTCGATCCACCCCGCCTGGCCGCGTTTGGCCGGGTGGTGTTCGGCTGCGCCAAGCCGCGGCTGGTGGTGATCACCACGCCCAACCGCGAATACAACACCACGTGGGAATCCCTGCCCGCGGGCACGTTCCGCCACCGGGACCACCGCTTTGAATGGACGCGTGCGGAATTCCGGCAGTGGGCCGCCAAAACCGCGGCGGAGTTTGGGTATGAAGTCCGTTTCCTGCCGGTGGGGCCGGAGGATCCGGTGCTTGGCTCCCCGACCCAGATGGGTGTTTTCACCCAGGCGGCGAAAGCGGGGGAGGACACCGCCATTCCTTCAGAGGAACCCGCCCCGGTACTGTCCCAAGGCTGATTCCACCCGCCGGGACGGGCACCTCCGCCTTCCGGTATTTTTGTTTTCCAATCATGGAACTTATCATTCCCGAACTCTCCCTCGTGGTACTCATCGGCGTCTCCGGCTCCGGCAAGAGCACATTCGCGCACCGTCATTTCAAACCCACGGAAATCCTGTCCTCCGACTGGTGCCGCGGCCTGGTGTCGGACGACGAGAACAGTCAACCGGCCACCGGCGACGCGTTTGACGTGCTCAACTTCATCGCCCGCAAGCGCCTCGCCGCCGGGCGGCTGACGGTGGTGGACGCCACCAATGTGCAACCGGAGGCGCGTCAGGGGTTTGTGAAGCTGGCCCGTGAATTCCACTGCCTGCCGGTGGCCATCGTGCTGGATGTGCCGGAAAGCCTGGCCCACGAGCGCAACCGCACGCGGCCCGACCGTGATTTCGGCCCCCATGTCGTGCGCCGTCAGGCCAGCCAGCTGCACCGCTCCCTGCGGGGCCTGCCGCGCGAGGGCTTTCGCCATGTGCATGTGCTGAAGTCCCAGGAGCAGGCCGACAGCGCGGTCATCACGCGCCAGCCGCTGTGGAACAACCGCAGGCACGACACCGGCCCGTTCGATATCATCGGGGATGTGCACGGCTGCTTTGACGAGCTGATCTGCCTGCTGACGGATCTGGGCTACAGTGCCCGTGAGGACTTTTCCTGGCATCACCCGGAGGGACGGAAAATGGTTTTTGTCGGCGACCTGGTGGACCGCGGGCCTAAAAGTCCGGAGGTGGTGCGCCTGGTCATGGAATCCATCCGCGCCGGCTCCGCGCTGGGCGTGCCGGGGAATCACGACGTGAAGTTCATGCGGCACGTGTTTGGCAAAAAAGTGCAGCTGACCCACGGTCTGGATAAAACCGTGGAGCAGTATGCCGCCTGGGAGACAGAGTATCCGGGAGCCACCCGCCAGGCGGCGGAGTTCATCGACAGCCTGGTCAGCCACTATGTGCTGGACGGGGGCCGGCTGGTGGTGGCGCACGCGGGCATGAAGGAGTCCATGCAGGGCCGGGGATCCGGCGGTGTGCGGGAATTCGCCCTCTACGGCGAAACCACCGGAGAGACCGATGAATTCGGCCTGCCGGTGCGGCACAATTGGGCCGCGGAATACCGCGGCGCCGCCACGGTGGTTTACGGCCACACGCCGGTGCCGCAGCCGGAGTGGCTGAACCGCACGCTGGATATCGACACCGGCTGCGTCTTCGGCGGCCAGCTTTCGGCGCTGCGCTGGCCGGAGCGCGAGATCATCTCCGTGCCCGCGCAGGCCACCTACGCGGAGCCGGGCCGCCCGTTCCTCCCGGCGGATTCCGCTGACAGCACGCCCGGCCTGACCGCGCAGCAGGAGCAGGACCAGCTGCTGGATTTGTCCGACGTGATGGGCAAACGCGGTGTGGAGACCCGGCTGCATGGCCGGGTGACCATTCCCGCAGAGAACGCCGCCGCGGCGCTGGAGCTGATGAGCCGCTTCGCCCTCGATCCCCGCTGGCTCATTTACCTGCCCCCCACCATGTCCCCCTGCGGCACCAGCCAGGAGGAGGGCCTGCTGGAGCATCCCGCCGAGGCTTTTGCGTATTTCCAACAGGCGGGGGTAACGAGGGTCATCTGTGAGGAGAAGCACATGGGCTCCCGCGCGGTGGTCATCGTCTGCCAGGATGCCGCCGTCGCCCGGCGGGCCTTTGGCGTGGAGGAGGATGCCGGCGCGGGCGTCTGCTACACCCGCACGGGCCGGCGGTTTTTTGACGATGATGCCTTGGAGGCCGCCTTTCTCGATGAGGTGCGGAACGGTGTGACCCGCGCCGGTCTGTGGGAGGAGCTGCAGACGGACTGGCTGTGTCTGGACTGCGAGCTGATGCCTTGGTCCGCCAAAGCCCAGGAGCTGATCCGCCGGCAGTATGCTCCCGTGGGGGCCGCCGCCGCGGCCACGCTGTCGGATGCGGAGGAGGCCCTGGCCCGCGCGGCCGACTGGCTGCCCGCCCCTGAAATCACCGCCCTGCATGAGCGCACCGCCGCCCGCCGCCGCATGGCCGCCGACTATACAGCGGCCTGCCGCCGCTACTGCTGGCCGGTCCGCTCGGTCAGCGATCTGAAGCTGGCTCCCTTCCATCTGCTCGCCGGTCAGGGTGAGACCTATGTCTCCCGTTCGCACGACTGGCATATGGCCATGCTGGCGCGGCTGGAGGGCGGCATCGTCATGGCCACCGCTCATCAAACCGTGGATCTGTCCGATTCCGGCAGCATGGCCGCCGGAATCCGCTGGTGGGAGGAACTCACGGCACGTGGCGGCGAGGGCATGGTGGTGAAGCCGATGGATTTCATCACCACCAGCACGCGCGGCCTGGTGCAGCCGGCGGTTAAATGCCGTGGCCGCGAGTATCTGCGCATCATTTACGGTCCGGAATACACCCTGCCGGAAAACCTGAACCGGCTCCGCTCGCGCGGCCTTCAAAAAAAGCGTTCCCTGGCCCTGCGCGAGTTCTCGCTCGGCATTGAATCTTTGGAGCGCTTCGCCCGCCGGGAGCCGCTGCGCCGCGTCCACGAAGCCGTCTTCGGTGTCCTGGCCCTCGAAAGCGAGCCTGTGGACCCGCGGCTGTAGCGTTCCAGATTCAAATCCAAAACAAAGGGACCTGCGGGAGCCATCAGCCCCCGCAGGTCCCTGCGGTCAGTCAATTATTTGGGATTTCCCTATCGGCCCTTTTTTATTTGCGCAGACGCAGGAAGAGGTGGCCGGGATTGGTGGCCGGATTGATAAGCGCGTAGTTGGCGGTGACGCCCGGCACGGGGATCCAGTTGGTCAGGTTGGTGGAGCTCTCCAGAACCCAGCCAATGGCCTCGCGGTCCCAAGCGTAGAGCACTTGGTTGTCCATGCCGTGTCCGAACGTCAGGCGCGGAGCGGTGGGGATGATCTCTGGCAGTTGGATCGGAATCCCACCGGCCTGCGGTCCGCCAAGGGCTATCAGCTCCTCCACCGGCAGCGCTCCGGAACGGATCTGGATGCTGTTAACCCACCACGCGCGGCGCTCGTCCTGATCCCCATCGCCGAACAGGACGGCGGTGGGCTTCAGAGCGCGCCGCGGATTGTCCAGTCCTTGGTTCGCCGTCCAGTTGTCCTGGAAGACACCGTCCACCACCTTCACCACCACCGGCGGATTCGCGGCCATGTCGTAAGAGGCCGCCACGCGGTGCCAGGCACCGGCGGTGAACTGTCCGGTGCCGTTGTAACCATTGGTGCCCTGGCCGAAGTTGTTGCCCTGCCAGAAGAGGTCGCCGTCGTTGGTGTTGTCCAGGGAGTCGATCTGCAGGATGGAGGCGGCGCCGGGACCGCTGGTGGAGATCATGACATCCATGATCAGGGTGTACTGGTTGACCAGCGTGCCGCCGCCGTTGGGGGCGATGCGGTGCGTCATGATGTAGCCGATCTCCTTCAACACATCGCCGGGCACCGCCATCACCTTTGCCGGAATCACCCCATCCCCCAACTCCTCGGCTCCCAATTCCACTGGGGTGCCGAAGGCGGTGCCGGTCTGGGTCAGGCCCTCCGCACCGTCGAGATACTGGAGCGGCGCACCGATGGTGGCCTGCAGGTTGCCGCGGTCGAAGTCCCACTGGCCGGCGACATCGCTGGCTGGCAGGAGCACGGGAATGCCGGAGGACTGCGGTCCTCCCAGCAGGGCCAGCGCAGCGTCGCCCAGGCGGCCGGGACGGATCTGCACGCTGTTGACATACATCGTGCGGCGTTCGTCGTGGTCCCCGTCGCCGAAGAGAACGGCGGAGGGCTGGAGCGAGCGCCGGGGATTGTCCAGGCTCTGATTGGCGGTCCAGTCATCCTGCTTGATGCCGTCCACATATTTCACCGCGACCGGCGGGGTGGCGGCCATGTCGTAGGCGATGGCCACACGGTGCCAGGCGCCCGCGGTGAACTGCCCCGTGCCGTTGTAGCCGCCGCCGCCCTGGCCGAAGTTGTTGCCCTGCCAGAAGAGGTCGCCGTCGTCCGTGTTCGTCAGGGAACTGATCTGGAGCAGCGAGGCCGCACCGGGTCCGGCGGTATCCACATAGACATCCATGATCAGGGTGTACTGGTTGACCAGCGTGCCGCCGCCGTTGGGGGCGATGCGGTGCGTCATGGTGTAGCCGATGGCCGCGTCGAGGTCACCGGGGACCTTCATCACGCGGGAGGGCGCGGTGGCCGTGGAGCCGGGCAGCTCATCCACGCTGAAGTCGGCGGGGGTTCCGTATTCCGTGCCCACCTTGGTGGTGCCCTCCGCCCCATCCAGATACTGGAGCGGCGCACCGATGGTGGCCCCCAGCGTGCCTTGGTTAAAGTCCCACTGGCCGGCCACCTCTGTTCCCGCGCTGGGCAGGTCCACAGGCAGGCCGCAGGCCTCCGGACCGCCGAGCAGCACCATCTGCGCGTCGGTGAGCTTGCCGGCCCGGATCTGGATGCTGTTGACGTACATCGTGCGGCGCTCGTCCTGATCGCCGTCTCCGAAGAGGATGGCGGCGGACTGCATGGCGCGCCGGGGATTGTCCAGACTCTGGTTGGCGGTCCAGTCGTCCTGCTTGATACCGTCCACATACTTGGTGACCACGGGCGGATTCGCGGCCATGTCGTAGGCGGCGGTCACCCGATGCCATGCACCGGCGGTGAACTGCCCCGTGCCGTTGTAGCCGCCGCCGCCCTGGCCGAAGTTGTTGCCCTGCCAGAAGAGGTCGCCGTCGTCCGTGTTCGCCAGGGAGCTGGTCTGGAGCAGCGAGGCCGCGCCGGGACCGGCGGCGTCCACGTAAACATCCATGGTCAGGGTGTACTGGTTCACCAGGGTGCCCCCCCCGTTCGGTGGGATGCCATGGTTCATCACGTAACCGATCTCACGGCTGAGGTCCCCCGGCACACACATCACCAATGCCGGTTGATCCCTGATATTGGGAATCTGGAAATCCAGCGTGGTGCCGAACTGGGTGCCTGCCGCGGTCATGGCGCTCAGGTAGGCCAGCGGGGAGCCGACCGTGGCCCGCAGGTCTCCCTGATCGAAGTCCCATTGGCCCGTGACCACTGCGCCGCCGTCCGTGGATGCCGTGATGGAGAAGTTCCATTGATTGGTGTAGGTCTCCCCGTTGCTGTCCTTGAACTCCAGCGAGGCCACATTTTGCACGATGGTCCGCGTGGCGCTGGGATTGAAGCTGACGATGACATTTTTGCCCTCGCGGGTGACCACGGGAGTGACCCGCGCTCCATTGAGGGTCAGTTTGACCGAGGCATCCACCACCGTTGCCGCACCATCCCGGATCACGGCTCTGATGGGATCCGAGGGTGCCACCCCGGATGAATCCGGCAGTGGCGACACCTCCGCGGCATAGGGTCCCACCGAGCGCGGCGCGCTGGCGGCGGTGCGGTAGGCGATAGTGGCCTCCGCGGTTCCATTCAACAGAACGCGCTCCTCCGAAAAGGTGCCGGGATCGCGCACGATGTACCATTCCAGCATGGATTTGCCGCCCTGCTGCCAGTAGAGCAGCCGCACGGGATACACGCCGGCCACAGGCGCATTGAGGATGAACTCCGTCTGGTTCCCCATGTTCATCTGCCCATCATTGGGGAAGCCCGGCACATTCCGGGTGGTTTCCGCCACTTGGGTTGAGAAGAAACTGCGGGGATTTTCCCCCACGAACAGCTTCCACCCGTCGTCATCCAAGGCGTCCGTCCGCGCCACCGCGGAGGTGACCCCCAGGGTGGTGAGTCCTGCGGGCAGCTTCAGATAAGTCACCACCTCGGTGGAGAAAAGCGTGGTCTGTCCAAACTCCGTCAGCCCGGGAAACAGCACATCCGAATCCTGGAAGTAGCCGGTGAAGACCATCTGGTCAGGATTCATCTCGGCGTTCAGATCCAGTTTCTCCAGATAGGTCACCCCGCCGGCTTCAGGACCGGCCACAGAGACATCCGTCACCGGAAATCCCTCCGGATCCTTCAGTGTCTCCGACAACTGCCGGACGGCCCGGAGATAGGTGTTGTCAATGACCGTGCCGTCGGCAGCCTGGACGGTGCGGATGATGAATCCCGGCTGGGTGCCGGCGGACGGCGGCAGGGCAGCTGAGGGAGGGAGCGCAGTCTGGGCGAAAAGTGCCGGACTGGCGGCCAGCGAAGTGGCCGTAATAATTAAAAACGGATGTTTACTCATATTTTAAAGCACGAACCCAGTAATCTAATGAGCTTTTATAAGTTCAGCAAATTTTGCGCCAGAAATATTTATTTAAAAATGGCAACATTATCATTTTCAGAGAAATATAGATGTTTTTCCGCAATTGGCAAAATTCCGCATTGGGGCTTTACGCCTTCCATGCTGAAAAAAGCTGTGAAAAAATCTTTGTATTAAAAAAATCAAACAAAATTACAGGGGGATGAAGAGAATTTATTGAATTGGGCTCCTGTTTTTTCAGCAGGGGACACTCTGTGAAAAAGGGGCTGCCGGAACTCCCCTCACCGGGAAAGATTTCCCTTCCCCTCCGGGCTGGCCTGCGCTTTCCTTCGGCTCCTGAGCCCCCGTTTCCCCTGATTTATTTCCTCCCTTCCCATGATTCGCTACACCGGCATCGCAGACGAAGCGGGCAATGGCCTGGCAACCCAGATCCGGGCCACCCGAGAGCTTGGCTGGCGGCATCTGGAAATGCGCAATGTGCTGGTGCCCGGCTTTCCCCTGGGGAACGTGCATGACATCCCCGCCGAAGCCTTTGACACCGTCCGCGCCGCTCTGGAGGACGCCGGGGTTCAGGTGGTGGCCTTCGGCTCCAGCATCGGCAACTGGGCCAGTCAAATCACGGATCCTTTCGAAATCACCCTTGAGCGCGTCACCCGTGCCATTCCCCGCATGCAGGCGCTGGGCACCCGGTTTGTGCGGGTGATGAGCTACGCCATCCTGAAGGACGCCGATGGCCGGGATCTTCCCGACCAACTGGAAACTGAGCGGTTCCGCCGCCTGCGGGAAATCAAAGCCCGGTTCGACGACGCCGGGCTGGTGACCGTCCACGAGAACTGCATGAACTACGGCGGCATGTCCGTCAGTCATGCCCTGCGCACGCTGGAGAACGTGCCTGGCCTGCGCTGGGTTTTTGACACCGGCAATCCGGTCTTCAACGCCGACCGCGACCATCCGGGCCGGCAGCAGGATGCCTGGGCTTTTTACCAGGCGGTGAGGCCGGCCATTTCCCACATCCACATCAAGGACGGCCACTGGAACGCCTCCAAAAAGGACTGCGACTACACCCTGCCCGGCGAGGGGCAGGGACAGGTGGCGCGCATTCTCAGGGACGTTCTGGCCTCCGGCTATGAAGGTTTTCTCTCCATCGAGCCCCACACCGCCGTGGTGTTCCACAGCACCCCCGCAACCGGTGCCTCTCCTGAAGAGGCGCAGGCCAGTGCCCAGGAGCAGTATGAGAGTTACCTCACCTACGGACGCGCCCTTGAACAACTGGTCTCCGGCCTTTCTGTTTCCGCTTCCCCCGCCGCCTGACGCCATTCCTCCCCGCCGTTCCTCCCCATGATCCAAAGACCCGCCACCTTCCGCGCCGCCGTCTCCGCGGCCGTCCTGCTGTGCTCCGCCACCGCCTGCTTTCTGCCCTCCCCGGTCCATGCCCAGGCTGCGGCCGACTCCGCAAAGCTTGAGGGCCATCCGGCCACCAAGGTGGTGAAGGACTACCTTCAGCTCATGCTCCAGCGTGAGTGGGCAAAGTCCGCCGCGCTGGTCGAGCCTTCCTCGCTGAAGCAGCTGGTGGAGGATTATGTGAAGCGCTTGAAGGGTGCTCCCACCATGGACGACGAGGCGGAGATGACCAGGCGGGTCGGCAAGGGCACTATTGAGGAGGTGGAGGCCATGGCCCCCGTTGAATTTTACGTCGCCTACCATCAGGGCATCCAGCAGCGTTATCAGGTTCCCCCGGAGGTGATCAAAAAAGTCCGCGACAGCCTGTCCCTGCGCGTGCTGAGCCTGGCCCAGGAGGACGAGAGCCACGTCCACATCCTCGTGCGCACCAAGCACAGCAACGACAAAGCCCTTTTTGAAAGCCTTGAACTGGTTTCCCTCGTGAAGGTGGGGGACGCCTGGAAGGTGGGACTCAACGAGCAGGCCCCGCGCATGACGCCTATCGGTGCCGCCGGCGGTGCCGCGGCGGCTGACAAGCCGGCGGAAACTCCCAAACCGGCCACGCCTCCCAAGGGCAAAGGAAAAGCGAAGTAACCGCGGCCATTCCTTCAGGGCAACTTGGCGTGCTCCCGTCCCATGGAGGGGGGATCAGGCCATTATTCACTTTTTCCATCACCCGCTTTTTATCCATCCACCTCATTCATGAAAACCGTCCGCGTAGGAATCATCGGAGGCGGCCTTATGGGCCGCGAAGTCGCCAGTGCCTTTGCCCGCTGGGTGGCCCTTACAGATATCAGTGTCACACCCGTGCTGCACGCCGTGGCCGATGTCTCGCCGCCCGTGCTGGAGTGGTTCCGCCGTGTGCCCGGCGTGGCCCTGCTCACCACCGACTATCATGAAATGCTTGCCGATCCGCAGGTGGACGTGGTGTATGTCGCGGTCCCGCACCACCTTCACGAGGCCATCTATCTGGATGTGCTCAAAGCCGGCAAGGACCTGCTGGCGGAGAAGCCCTTCGGCATCGATCTCGACGCCGCCCGCCGCATCGGGCAGGCCGGCACCGACACCGGCCGTTTTGTGCGGTGCAGTTCGGAGTTCCCGTTCTTTCCCGGCCCGCAGAAGGTCATCGCCGGCGTGAAGTCCGGCGCGTTCGGCCGCCTGCTGGAGATCCGCAGCGGATTCCATCACTCCAGCGACCTCGACCCCACCAAGCCCGCCAACTGGAAGCGCTCCAGCCGCAGCTGCGGGGAGATCGGCGTCATGGGCGATCTGGGCATGCACACCCTGCACGTGCCGCTTCGCCTCGGCTGGAAGCCGGCCCGCCTTTACGCCCAGCTGCAGAAGGGGGTGCCCGAGCGTCCGGGTCCCGATGGCAAGCCGGTGCCCTGCGACACCTGGGACAATGCCATGCTGCACACCTGGATCGATACCGACGGCAATGCGGTGCCGCTGCGTCTGGAAATGAAACGCCTCGCCCCTGGAGCCACGAATTCCTGGTTCCTTGAGGTTCTGGGCACCGAGGGCGGCATGCGCTACTCCACCGCCGAGCCCAAGACCCTGCACACCTTCCGGCGCAATGGCGGCAGCCAGGTCTGGGAGCGCACGGATCTCGGATTCGGCATGCCCTTCGCCACCGTGACGGGCGGCATTTTCGAGCCCGGCTTCCCCGACATCATGCAGCAGATGTGGGCCGCCTACCTCGCCGAGCGCGACGGCACCCTCGGCGACCGCTTCGGCTGTGTGCGCCCGGAGGAGGCCATCGCCTCCCACGAAGTCTTCGCCGCCGCCCTCCGCTCCCACGCGGGGCAGACGGTGGAGAGCGTCTGAGAGGCTTCCGCCCTTTTCTGTTCCGGCTGAACACAGCCTTGGAGCCCTTCATTCATCGGAAATCCAAGCTTCAACAGACCGGGGTTCATCGCTGATCCACAGGCCGCAGCCGTTTCCCTGCCACAAAGGGACAATGGCTGCGGCTTTCCGTTGATTCCCCGCCTCCTCCGTGCCCTTCTGTTCAAAACCCAGCCATGCGAGCCATTCTCACCAAAGACTACACCTTCGAAGCGGCCCAGACCCTGCCCTCAGCGCCGGAGGGGCATAAATGCCGCCTGATGCACGGTCACAGTTTCAAGGTGGAGATCTCCGTGGAGGGGGAGGTGGATCCCGCCATCGGCTGGGTCTATGACCACGCACGCATCAGCGGAGCCATGAAGCCGCTCCTGGACCTGCTGGACCACTCCTACGTCAACGAGATCCCTGGACTGGAGAATCCCACCATCGAAAACATGTGCGCCTGGTTCTGGCGGCATCTGGAGCACCAGCTTCCCGGTCTTTACGAGATCGTCCTGCACGAGACTCCGACCGCCCGCTGCCGGTTCCGGGGCTTCTGAAAACGCGTTCCCCTTTGCCGTTTCAGGCTTCGGGGGCTCCACGCTCCAAGGTGATGACGCATTCAAGGTGCTTCGTCTGCGGGAAGAGGTCGAACGGCTGCACTTTCCGCAGCTGGTAGCCGGCATCGAGGAAAAACCGCAGATCGCGCATCTGGGTGGCCGGATTGCAGGAGACATAAACCACGGTGCGCGGTCCAAAGGCGAAAAGCTGGTTCAGGAAAATCTCGTCACTGCCACGCCTCGGCGGGTCGATCAGCACCGCGGTTTCATCCGCCGGCGCGGTGATTTGCGCAAACACCGCCTCCGCACTGCCGGCGTGGAATTCACAGTTGGCCAAACCGTTGCGCGCCGCGTTCCGGGTCGCGCGCTCCACGGCGGTGGCCGCGATCTCCACTCCGGTCACGCGCTCGAACTCCCGCGCTCCGAAAAGGCTGAACAGACCGCTGCCGCAGTAGGCGTCCACCAGAAACCGCGCTCCCCCGGACCGGGCCTCGTGGATGGCGTGGGTCACGAACGTCTCCAGAATGAAGGGGTTGTTCTGAAAAAAGTCGCCCGCCAGAAACTCGAACTCCAGCGGCCCCACACGCTCGTGGGCCACGGCGTTGGAATCCGTCATCACTCCCTCCAGAGTGTCGCGCAGCAGCAGGGTGGCCCCTTTTTTGTAGGAGGCGGAGCGCTTGCGGACAGCATTCCGGATTTCCGGCAGAGCGTCGTTGATGGCGGGGGTGGCGATTTCACAGCGCGGCACGTCCACCAGCTCATATCGCCGACCGGCCCTGAGAAACCCGATCTCACGGATGGGCCCTCCCTCCCGCGGCAGTTCGAAATGCGGGGTGATCTTGGACCGGTAGCCATACTCCTTCGGTGATCCAATGACCGGCAGCACCTCGTGCTCGATCTTCGCCATGTGCCGCAGCAGTTCCGTCACCTGCCGGCGTTTCCACTGAAGCTGCGCGGCGTAGGTCAGGTTCTGATACTGGCAGCCGCCGCAGTTGCCGAAGATTGGGCACAGAGGCACTGCGCGGTCCGGTGAGGGTATCAGCACCTCCACCAGATCCGCCTCGGAGAAGTTTTTGTCATTGCGGAACACCCGGGCTTTTACCCGCTCGCCCGGCAGGGCGAAGGCGACCATGACCACCCAGCCGTCCACACGTCCGAGCCCCTGCCCCATGTTGGTCAGAGTGGCGATCTCCACCTCGATTTCCTGATGCCAGGAGAACGGAGTGGGCACAAATTTCCGCGGCGGGCGCGGGGCGGTGGCCTGGTTCATTAGCTTTTGCGATGACGGGCGATCAGTCCCAAGAAAACGAAAGTGCGGACCGAGGCCACAAACGCGAGAAAGTTGGCGGAGAGCTTATGCACTGCTGAAGCTTTTGCAGCCGGATCCTGGCTCAGCTCCTCCAGAGTCCGCACTATCTTAAAGACTGTGAGGCCGCACTGACAGAGGAACAGAAACGACAGAATCAGCCCTGCCCACAGCGCCCAGGTGACACCCTTTTTATCCAGAATGCCGAACACCGCCGCCAGCACCGCCCCGGCCCCGCAGATGCTGAGGCCGGTGATGCCCTTGGGATACCAGCCAATCACACGCTCAGGACTGTAAAAGGCGCTGAGAAGCCCGGCGGCCAGCAGCAGCGCGGCGAAGAAAAACAAAATGGAGGAGACACTGCGGTTCATCCCTCCTGCCTGCCACCACCCCCCGCCCCCCGCAAGCGATTCCCTCCGGAGTCGGAAAGCAGAAAATCCTCCGTGACCGCTGACAAGGAAACCCCTCGCCCTTCCCGCTCACACCGGATATTAATCCCGAATTCACGAGCAGCGTCTGCATAGACACGTATAAACCCACCCCCAATAGCCATTAACAAATAACCAACAACCCGGCTCAACCAAAAATTAACCTTGACGCCCCACTTCCACCCCGGCAGCCTGCGCCCGCATGACCGCAAAAGAGAAGCTCCTGGCAAAATTCCGCAAGCAGCCATCCCTCACCAAAAGCGCCCTGCCCAAGGGGAAGGATTCCTTGGCGGCGCTTCAGGAACTCCTTGCTGAAGGGTTGGTTGTCAAAGTCGGCACCAAGTATTTTTCGGATACTCAAGCTCCCACCAAGGAACGGGAAATGGCCCGCATCGAGGCTAAGCTGCGGTCAGCCGTAAAACTGTTCAAGGAAGGCAAGCTGCAGCTTCTTCAAAACACAAAGCTGCCAACGACCCGTGCGGCTCTGGACGAACTGGTGGACAGCCGGAGCATCCTCCGGCTGGATATCGATGGTGACAAAAAAGCCGGCCCTCTTTATCTGCACAGCGCCCATGCACTCGGCGGTCAGTCTGTATCAGCTTCCACTGTCTCCTCTCCTGACATGGCTATCCCCCCAAATCCGGAACCTGCCGCCTCTCCACCAGCGGATCCCGGTCCGGGCATCCGCCGGGCCTACGCCGCTCTGGTGCAGCGGAGGGGCACGAATTCAGTATTCATTTCCGAACTGGCTTCCGAGGCGGGTGTGGCGGTTGGAACACTTCAGAATTGGCTGCAGAAACACGCAGTGGATGAAGGGCAGGGAACTCTGGATGAGGGTGACTGGTCCTGCGCCACGGAGGAACAGCGCGCCGCCGCCATGATGCTGCGTGACCGCCGCCGTCTCTACATCCGCCTCCATTCCTGACTGTCTGCGCCATATGAATCCCTTCAGCTGGGACATTGTCAAAAATCCTTCGGAAATTCCAGTCACTGTTTCCTCTCTGAACCACGAGGTGCTGGAATCTCTGGAAAACGCCTTCACTCCGCTGACTGCGGCGGCGAAGCCCCGGCCCCCCTGTTCCAGCCCCAAAGCCCGGCTGGTCCTTTCTCCAGCACCCGGATACGGCAAAAGCCATCTGGTTGGCCGGCTCTGTGCCAGCCTTTCCGATCGCGCCAATGTGGTGGCCTTCACTCCTTTCCAGTCAGCAGACCTGTGCTGGCAATCACTTCTGCTTCAGGTTCTCAGAAATTTGCAAAGTCCGGCATCGCCCATTGCCGCCGGCCCCCTTGCGCAAACCCGGCTGGAGACTCTGGCGGAGGATGTCATCCGGCATCTGCTGGTCCAAGCCCTGAAAAGTGGCTGGCTGATCCACGCGGAGCCGGAAGAAGCGGTGCAATGGGCGCTCAATCACTTCACGCTGGGTCCGCTGAAGGATAAACGGGACTGGAATGAAGCGCTGCACGATGTCTTTTTAAACCAAAGCCATGTGCTCCGCGGCGCATGGGCGGCCACAGGTGTTTCCCTGGCGGACAACGATTGGCCTGCAATGCTGTTCCGCTATGCCACCAGTGAGCCTTTTTCAGATCAACAGGAGCGTTGCGTGGCTTGGATGAAAGGAGAGACACTGAGCTTGGAAACCCGGAGTGCTCTAGGCCTGACAGACGCCTCCGCCCCGCCTACGGAATCTTCCGCCTCCGGAGAATTGAATAATCGCTGCCGTGAGCGATTTCACGATCTCTGCCGTCTGGCCGCCTTCCACCGGCCATTCGTCTTCTGTTTTGATCAAACGGAGGTGTTTGCGCAAAATAATACACTCGCCAAATCATTTGGGCGCGTGGTTGCTGAGCTTGTCAACGAGGTTCCTCATCACTTGACTGTGGTTACAGTGAACCAAGGGCTTTGGGATGGGAAATTTTGTAATTCCATGGAGGAGGCGGACCTTCATCGCTTTAAAAAGGAAGCGGAACTAATGGGCTTGCGCCGTCCGGAGGGAGAGGAGCTTATCACTCTGCTGACGGCTGGAGACACCGCTGCCGGTCAGGAAAACGCGCTGACCAGAGTCAGGGATTCCAAATGGTTGGACACTCTTTTTCCCAATCCGACCACCAATATTCCCGCCCGCGAATTTCTGCATAAATGCCAGCAGCGCTGGGATGGATCTGAAAATACAGCACGAGTCCCTCAGCGGAATCCCGCCATCATCACCGCGCGCTATCAGAAACTTTTCTCGGTCGCCCTTGCCGCAGCCGCCAATCCCAGGTCCACGGAGCTGCATTACATGCCCGATCTTTTCCGCTGGCTGACCGGCACTCTGCTGGCGCGGCCCGGTGAATGCGGGCCGGCGGATCACCCGGACAGCTATGCGGAACTCAAGTGGACCCTGCCCGCCCAGGCCGTGATTCATTTCGGTTTTGCGCATGCCTCCTCCAATAGCTACGCGACTTGGAAGCGCTTGGCTGAGTATGCCCGCGACAGGCGCCGGCACGACGCCGTCCCTGTTTCAAAGCTGGTCCACTTCCGCACGCCGGAGCTGCAGCGCTGCCCCATTCCCCGAAGCTCTTGGAAAAAAAACGGTCCCCTCATCCTCACCGCCTTGGGGGAATGCCTGCAGGTGATCGACCTCACGGCGGAGGAAACCGCCGCCATCCATGCGGCCCGGCAGCTCCATCTGGAGGCTGAAAGCGGTGACTTGGAAGGATTCAAAGGGACGGATGTCATTCCTTTTCTGCTGGAGAAACTCGAAGGCTGGAGGATCCGCCTGCTGGCTCCGCTGGTTCCATCCCCGCTTTCCGAAAAAACCGGCACAGACTCCGGTGACGTCCCAGCCAAAAAGAGCGCCTCCGGATCCGGAGCCGCCGCCAATCCGGCCGATGGGGATTCGGCAAAAACCAAATCTCCCATCGCCCACACCGGGTGGCAGCCCAATCCCGATCCCACCCCTGATTTAAGCCGGGCCATTGTGGAGGCCTGCGCCTCATTCAAAATCCAAGTCACCATTCTTGGCCGGAGAGAGGCTCCGCAACTGATCCGCTATCATCTCCAACCCGGCCCCGGGGTCACGTTCGCCAAAATCAAAAACCACGCCATCGATCTTCAACTCAAGCTTGGTCTGCATTCCGAGCCTCTGCTGGGCACCGGGCCCGGCTTTGTGTATCTTGATGCTCTGAAGGAGAAACCGGACATCATTCTCTGGCGCGACGCCATGCGGCGGCCGGAAATTTCGGACCATCCCAGCCTTTTGGCTCTCCCGATCGGGGTCAACATCAGCAACAGCCTGATCATTGCCGATCTCTGCGACTCCAACACCGCCCACGCCCTCATCGGCGGCTCCAGCGGCAGTGGGAAAAGCGAACTGCTCAAAGCCCTCGTGGCCACCCTGATCCAGCGTAATACACCCAAAACCCTTCAGCTGACTGTCGTTGACCCCAAGCTTCTGACTTTTGGAAATATTCCCGCAAACCCTTTCCTCACCGGACCCGTTCTCCGGGATATCGCTGAATCCCTGAAGTGTCTGGAGGAGGCCGTGGAGGATATGGAAAAGCGTTATGAAATTCTGCTCAAAGGCCATTTCACCCGCCTTGGCGAGCGTATCGACGCCGGCCTGACCGATCTGCCATACCGCGTGCTGGTCTTCGATGAATTCGCCGACCTGATCAACAGCGGCAAACAGGAGAAGCAGGAGTTTGAACGGCTCATCAAGCGCATCTCCGCCAAAGGCCGGGCCGCCGGCGTTCATCTTATCATCGCCACCCAGCGGCCCGACCGCGAGGTGGTCACCGGTCAGATCAAAGCCAACCTTCCGCTTAAAATCTGCCTGCGGGTGACCAGTGCCACCAATTCCCACATTCTTCTGGACGAGGCCGGTGCTGAGCTTCTTCTGGGCCGCGGCGATCTCCTCTGCCAGTCGGGCTCGCTCCCTGAGCGCGGGCAGGCGCTGTTTGTGCCGCAGGAAGAGTTTTTGGGATTGTTCAGGAGGGAGGAAATTTAATGGTTATTGGTTATTGGGGAGGTGCATTGGAAAGTGGAGAGGCACCGCAAGTATCGAGCTGGACTATTGAACAGTTTTTACAGTCAATAACTAATAATCAATAACTCCCGTCACCCCCCGCCGCGAAAGCTTCGGCATCACTTTTTGCTGTCCTTCTATGTTTATTTTGTTGAATTCTCTTGGGAGAACCATGTATTGATCGGCCTCAGATGAAAAATTAAAATTATGAAAAGTCATAAAAACACCCTTAAGCTGATTTCTGCAGCGGCCATAGCCTTGGGCGCTGAAATGACGGCCCACGCGGGGTTCACCGTTTTTGAGGCTTCAGGAAACACTCCGGTGGACCTGACTCCCACCCGCGACGCTTTCCGCACGGCCATCGGAGGGGGAACAACCGCCGGCGCCAATGGCAGCTTCGGGGGTGAGAGGCGTGAAATTAATTGGGATGGTGTTCCGGCGGTCTTTTCCGATTCCGCCGCGTTTCCCGCGAATTTCTTCAACACCAATTCGCCTCGCGGAGTGGTGCTCTCGACTCCCGGTTCGGGTTTTCTTGTCAGTGCCAATGCGGGAGGGGCCACACCGGAGCTGTTCGGTTTTCCGGCTGACTTTCAAAGCTTCAGCGCCCAGAAACTGTTCACAGCGGTGAACAGCAATATTACCGATGTGGGTTTTTTTGAGCCCGGCACCGCGGTTCCCGCCACCACCTCCGCCTTCGGTGTGTTTTTCACCGATGCTGAAAATGCGGGCTCAACCCTGCTGGAATTTTTTGACCTCGGTAATAATCTGCTTTTCTCCCGCGAGGCGCTCATCACGGCAAATCAGGGCCTGTCCTTCGTGGGGGGTGTCGCCAATGCTGGCGAGAGGATCAGCCGTGTCCGTATCACCTCGGGTCTGAACACCATCGTGACGAATGGGGTGCTGGGCAATCCGAATGACGACGTCGTGGTCATGGATGACTTCATCTATGCCGAACCGGTTGCGGTTCCGGAGACCGGGGCCGCTATCCTGACCTGCCTTGGTGTGGCAGGCTTCGGGTTTATGCGCCGGAGAGCCCGGACGGTATAATCCGCGCCGGTTCGCGCCTCTCCCCGGTGCCTGCGCCCATGCCATAAAGCCGCATTGCTCAAGCGGTTCCACAGGGGTAAAGGGATACCCTTCCTTGCGGGCCAGTCAGCAGCCTGCTGATTCCAGCAAGCCATACTCCCATCACCATGATGCAGAAAATAATCCGCGGGGCAGGCTCACTTATAGGGAAGTCCATTCTGGTCACGCTTGCTGCCGCTCTTGGGGTTTGGTTTTATGCACTCCTGGGGTTGCCGAAGTGGGCACAGGGGTGTGCCATGATTCCAGCCATTTATGTCTTCTGCGGACTCGCCGGAGAGCGTGTTTCGCGCGTGCATCGATGGCTGCCTTTTTTGATGGGCCTCACTTTCCTGATGTGGGCATTCAGCCGCGTGTTCCCCCATGCGTCGGAGTTATACAGGGCAGTTGCTTTTTTGGCTGTCACCATGGCCGCTCGCTTTTTCAGACTCATTCCACACTCCACCGCCGGCGACAGCCAGCACTCCTGCACACCCCCAACAACTAATAACTAATAACCTATAACCCTCTCCGAGCCCCCTCCACCCCCTTGCCATCCCCGCGTTCCCCGTTCAGGATGGGCGCTCATGAAAATCGGCTTCAACCTTCTTCTTTGGACCACCCACTTTGTGGAATCCCAGTTCCCCATCCTCACCAAGCTCAGGCAGACGGGCTACGATGGCGTGGAAATTCCCATTTTTGACAACAGCGACCCCGGCCATTTCAAAAAAATCGGCGACGCGCTGAAGGACAATGGCCTCGAGTCCACCGCCGTCACTGTCTGTCCGGACGAGGCGCACAATGCCATCAGCCCCGTCGCCGCCAACCGCCAAGGGGCGCTGGACCACCTCAAAAAGGTGATCGACTGCGGACACGCCGCCGGCATCAAGCTGCTCTGCGGTCCCTACTATCAGGTGTTGGGCAATTTCACGGGCGCCTTCCCCACGGAGACCGAGCTGGAGCACGCCGCGGAGGTGCACCGCCCGCTGGCGGACTACGCCCAGCAGGCCGGCATCGTGCTGGCGATTGAAACCCTGAACCGCTTCGAATCCCATCTGCTCAACACCATGGAGCAGGGCAAAGCCTACGTGAAGCGCGTCAATCACCCGAACTTCGGGACCATGTACGACACCTTCCACGCCAACATCGAGGAGAAAAACCCGCTGGCGGCGCTTCAGGACAATTTGGACGTGGTCCGCCACATCCACATCTCCGCCAATGACCGCGGCACCCCCGGCAAGGACCACTGCCCGACCCGCGAGACCATCGCCATCGCCAAAAAGGGCGGATACAACGGCTACCTCACCATCGAGGCCTTCGGCGGCTCCCTGCCCGACCTTGCCGCCGCCACCCGCGTCTGGCGCAGCTTCTTCAAGAACGAGGAGGAGGTTTACACCGACGGCTACGCCTTCATCAAATCCTGCCTCGCCGACTGATTCCCGACCCACGCGGCAGGACGGCACTGGGTGTTTTCACTTTCCGGTTTTTCCTCCGCATGGGCTCCCGTCAGGGTTGGAATCCGTTTCCCGCCTCCCTCGTCATGGCGGCACTCCTGTCCTCAGGAGTGCCGTTTTTTGCTTTCCGGCATCCGGCTGCCGCGCGTTTTTCCTTCATGGCAGGCCCCATCCGGATGCTGAACCCGGGAAAAGCCGTCCCCTGCGGTAAATCCTCCCTTGCCTTCCCCCCTCCGCGCCTCTTTTTACACTTTCCCGCCGCACGACGCCCATGTCCGCCACCCCTTCCGCCCTGCTCATCAAATTCCCCGGCACCAATTGTGACGCCGAGACCGCCCGCGCCTTGGAGGCGGCGGGATTCACCACCAGCGTGGTGCCGGTGTCCCTGATCACGCCCTCCCATCTGAAAACCGTGAACCTCGTGGTTTTCAGCGGCGGCTTCAGCTACGGCGACTACGTGATGGCCGGGCGTATCGCCCAGCTGGTGAGCGAGGTGAAGCTGGGCGACTCCCTGAAGCGCTTTATTGCCGATGGCGGGTATGTGCTGGGCATCTGCAACGGCTTCCAGATCATGACCAAGCTGGGCATCCTCCCGGAAGGCAGCCTCATCGACAACAGCAGCGGGCGCTTCCAGTGCCGCTGGGTGAAGCTGAAGGTCACCAATCCCGAAAGCCCCTGGCTTGCCGATCTGCCGGAGGAGTTCGAACTCCCCATCGCCCACGCGGAAGGCCGTTTTGTGGCCCCGGAGGGCAAAGCCCAGGAGTATCTCGACAAGGGTTTGGCCGCCCTCACCTACGAATCCGATATCAATGGCAGCACGCTTCAAATCGCCGCCATGCAGGATGAGACGGGCCGCGTTTTCGGCCTGATGCCGCATCCGGAGCGCTTTATCCACCCGCAGAACCACTACGATCCCGACTGGTCCGAACGTCCGGATCACGGCTGGGGTTATTATTTCTTCCGCGGCATCTGGCGCGAGATCACCGGCGGACGCCGGCTCGTCGCCTGATCTGCCCTCCGCGCACCGTCCGGGCAAACTTGATTCCCTGACGCTGCCGGCCCTTCTCCCCTTTTTCTTTCTTTGCGCAGCTTTTTCCCAACCCCTTCCTTTTCTCGCTTTCCCACCATGTCCGGCCTCACCTACAAAGACTCTGGCGTTGATATCAAAACCGCCGCTGAACTCGTCGGGGACATCGGCGACCTGCGCCGGAGCACGGAAGGCAAACGCAAGCTGTTGGGCGCCTTCGGCCTCTTCGCCGCCGCTTATGATCTCAGCGATTACAAGCAGCCCGTGATTGTTACTGGCTGCGACGGCGTGGGCACCAAGCTGGAGCTGCTGCTGGAGCACGACCTGCTGGAGACCGCCGGCAAGGACCTGGTGGCCATGAACGTCAATGACGTGCTCACCACCGGTGGTGATCCCATCATGTTCCTTGACTACATCGGCATCCCAAGGATCGACAAACAGCAGATTTCCCGGCTCATCGGCGGCATGACGGAGTGGCTGTCCGCCTGCGACTGCATCCTGGCTGGCGGCGAAACTGCGGAAATGCCCGGCATCGTTCCCGAGGGTCTGGTGGAGCTCAGCGGCTTCGCCATCGGCGCGGTTGAAAAGCCGGATCTGCTGAATCCCGAGCGCGTGGAGGTGGGGGACGCCGTCATCGGTTATCCCTCCGATGGTTTCCATGCCAACGGCTGGAGCCTGGTGCGCCGCGTGCTTCGCGAAAACGCCACCGACTTCACCAAAGAGGAGATCAAAGCCATGCTGGCCCCCACCCGCCTCTATCATGAGGAGGTGCGCGCGTTGAAGGCCGCCGGCATCGACCTCAGGGCCATGGCCCACATCACCGGCGGTGGTCTGGTGGAGAATCTGGAGCGTTTCCTGGGCACCAAAGGCGCGGAGCTGGCCATCCCGGAATGGACGCTCGGACCCATCCCCAAGGTACTCAAACACGTGGACAGCGCCGACCGCCTCAACACTTTCAACATGGGCTTCGGCTGGGTCGTCATCGTCCCCGCCGCCCAGAAGGACGCCGCCCTGGCCTGCGGCCTCAAGGCCCGCCTCCTCGGCACCATCACCGCTGAGCACGGGGTGAAGGTGACGGTGGGCTGAGTCCAGCCAAACAGCAACGGGGGTGGCGGCCATGACGGCCACCACCCCCGTTTTGTATTAAACCCAGCCGACCTGCGCCGGTGAGGCATGGGCCGCAAATCAGGCGAAATCGTAGATCACCGCGCGCTCGCAGAGGACCTTGAACACCTTCTCCACGAACTCAAGGTGCGTGGGGTGGACCTGATAGGCCTCCTCGGCGGCCTTGTCCGTGAAGACGACATTGAGCCCGACCTGATAGGACTGGTCCACGATGGGCCGGTGGCTGGGCACCATTTTGCCGGCGTGGAAGTTCATGACGCCCGGCAGATCCTTCAGATACTGGTGGCAACCGGCGAGCAGTTCATCGGCGGCTCCGGCGGGAGCGTCCGCTTTCAGGAAAAAGATGACAACGTGGCTGAGCATGAGGGCGCAAGGCATTCCACCGCCGCCGTCCAGCCGCAAGCCATGATTTTCCGGAGCCTTCATTTTTCAAAAAAGTCTGTTGGACCGGACTGGCTCCCGCGCCTTAATCCCTGCGGCCCTGGCTGGCGGAACCGCTCCTGCCCGGCATGCCGCCTGCCTGCTTTCCCCGCCGCCGCCCATGGTTTCGATCATCACCCGCCACCTGACCAAGCACTTCGGGACCACGGTGGCTCTCGACGATGTCAGCCTGACCATCGAAGCCGGGGAGATGTTTTTTCTGCTGGGTCCCAGCGGCTGCGGCAAAACCACGCTGCTGCGGCACATCGCCGGATTTTACACCCCGGACACGGGACAGCTGTTTTTTGACAGCCGCGACATGACAAACGTGCCCGCGCACCGGCGGAACACGGCCATGATGTTTCAGAGCTACGCCCTGTGGCCGCACATGACGGTGGGTGAGAATGTGGCCTTCGGGCTTCAGGAGCGGAAGTTGCCGCGCACTGAAATCGAAAAACGAGTGCAGGAGGCCCTGCAGATGGTGCGCATGGGGCATCTCACAGACCGGAAGATCAACCAGCTGTCCGGCGGCCAGCAGCAGCGGGTGGCGCTGGCGCGGTCCATCGCGGTCCGCCCGGACGCCCTGCTGCTGGACGAGCCCCTGTCGAATCTCGACGCTCGGCTGCGGCTGGAGATGCGCGGGGAGATCCGCCGCATTTGCAAGGAGTTCGGCGTCACGGCGGTCTATGTCACCCACGACCAGAAGGAGGCCCTGCACCTCGCCGACCGCCTGGCGGTGATGGAGAAGGGTGTCATCAGCCAGGTCGGCAGCCCGCGCGATGTCTTCCGCTCACCGCTAACAAGTTCCGTGGCCTCCTTTATCGGTGAGGCGAATTTTCTGCCTGCGGAAATCACGGCTCCCGCCGCTCCGGCACAGGGTCAGACCACCCGCAGCCCACAAAATGCTGACAGCTCCGCTTACTGGACGGTTCAAACCGCCCACGGCCCCTTCACCGGCCGGCTGACCGATCCCGCCTGGCAGCCCGCCGCCGGGGAAAAAGCCACGCTTTGCCTGCGTCCGGAGGCGCTGCGGTTTTTCGACCAGCCCAGCGGCGCACCCCCGCCCGCACCCGCACCCGCCAAGGGTGTCGGGGGCAATCTCCTCACCGGCACGCTGACGGAGTCCGTTTACCTCGGCGAACTGGCTCAGTACACCATCCGCGACGCCGCCCACAGGACATTTCTGGTCGCTGAACTCAACCCCGCCCTGCTCCGCCCTGCGGAGGGTTCACCGGTTTCCGTGACCGTGAGCCCGGATGACGTGATGATCCTGCGCCTTTAAGGCTGGAAAACCGGCTTCTCCGGACCTCCTGTTCCATTCCAAGCCTTTTCGCTTTATCCTCCAACTGCTGCGCCCTTCCGTTCTGATCCCCTCTCCGCCATGGGCCGTTACCTTATCCTCTTTCTGGCGCTCATCGCGGTGATCGCCGCGCCGGTGGTGCTGAAGCCGGCGGTCAGCGCCCGCACGCGGGACTTCGCACCCCAGGACCGGCTGGTCATCATCACACCGCATGTGGAAGCCATCCGGTTCGAATTCGAGATCGCCTTCCAGCAATGGATGCAGGAAAAGCACGGACGCAGCGTGGTCATCGACTGGCGCGTGCCCGGCGGCACCAGCGAAATCGCCAAAGTGGTCACCAGCGAGTATCAGGCCAGTCTGGAGAACTACTGGAGGCGTCACCGCCCTGATCCATGGCGGGACAGCTATGGCCAGGAGTTTCTGGAGGCTGCCAGCAAATCCGAAGCCCGGACGGTCTGGCTGGCCTCGGACGCGGGGATCGGCATTGATCTCTTTTTCGGCGGTGGATCGCCCGATTTCTCGGACATGAAGAAAAAGGGCTGTCTGGTGACTGGCGACGCCAAAGCCGGCACCGGCCTGGCCGGCGTCAAAGCGGCGCATCCCGACTGGTTCAGCGACAAAGCTATCCCCGCCAAATGGGCCGGGGAAACCTACATCGACCCGGACTTAACCTGGGTGGGCACCTGTCTGTCCACCTTTGGACTCTGCTACAATCTGGATTTCCATCAGCGCCGCCACCTCACCGCCCTGCCCCGGCAGTGGGTGGACCTGACCAATCCGGTCTATCAGAACCAAGTGGCGCTGGCCGATCCCGGAAAGAGCGGAACCGTGGTGAAAATGCTGGAGACCATCCTCCAGCAGGCCATGCAGGAGGCCGCCAGGGGAGCCACCACCCCTGCGGCTAAAAATGCCGCGTGGGACAAGGGATGGATTCAGGGGCTGACCACCATCCAGCGCATCGGAGCCAACGCCCGCTACTGGACCGACAGTTCCACCAAAATCCCCTTGGACGTCTCTGACGGCGAGGCCGCAGCCGGCATGTGCATCGACTTCTACGCCCGCAATTTCATTGACCGCCTGGAGCAGTTCAACAGTGGCCACAGCCGCATGGCCTTCACTTTGCCGGTCGGCGGCACCACTCCCAGTGTGGATCCCATCGGCATGTTCCGCGGCGCACCGAATCCGGAACTGGCCACGCGCTTCATCGAGTTCAACCTGAGCATGGAGGGCCAGCGCCTCTGGGCCTATAAAAAAGGCGCGCCCGGCGGTCCCCGTCAAACCTCCCTGCGCCGCCTCCCGGTGCGCCGCGACTACTATGTGCCGGCCAATCTGGCGCACGCCAGCGATCCTGATATCCTCCCCTTCACCGACGGCACCGCGCTCATTTACGACGCCTCCCTCACCGGCAGCAGCTTCACCGCCATCCGCCTCGTCATCCGCGCCATGTGTATCGACACCCACGACGAGCTCAAGGAGGCCTGGGCCGCCCTGATCGAAAACCGCTTCCCGCCCCAGGCCACCGCCGCCCTCGGTAATTTCGACATGGTCAACCGAGCCAATGTCACCGGCACCCTCACCACCACCCTGCGCCAGGGCGATAAGCTGGTCGCCGCCGAGCTCAGCCGCAACCTCGCCCAGCAGTTCCGGCAGCAGTATGGGCACGCGGCGGATCTGGCGCGGCGGGGGATGTGATGCGGGGGAGGGAGAGATTAATTGTTATTGGTTATTGGTTTGGGATGCTTTGAGTCAGGATGGTTCCCGTGCGCGGGGAAATTCCGGCAAGGAACCCGTATCCGCCATCCAAGGCGGACGGTCCTCCACCCAAATGGCCGCTGCGGGGGAATACCAGTCCGATTGGTCTATCGAACAGGCAGTCACGTCGATGTGTTCCGCATCCTCCGTGTCCTCAATCAGCACCGGGGTGCCGCAGCACGGGGCGAACGACCGGACACTTCCCGCATGCCGGATCCGCTTCAGCTCTCCTGACAGCAATATGAAATGCTCCCTGCGGATGGAAACCCAAGCCACCATGGGGGCGGCGCTGGCCCGGCGGCAATCCGCGCAATGGCAGACGCTTCCCGGGGTTGGCGGCCCGCCCAGCCGGTAACGCAGCATGCCGCACAAACATCCTCCCTCAATGACTGTGGCCATGGTTTTGAGCCTTGCAGGAATCGCTGAAGAAATAAAGGCAGTTCCCCGGCGCTTCACGATCGGCGAAAGCCGCGCCGGTATTTGATGGCTTGGCCCGAAAAGTGCCCCATGCAGCCGGAGCAATGAGATTTTTGCGCAATGGAATTTTTGCACAGCCATTGAGGGGGGTCTGCAAACCTTGTGGTGCCGGATTCTCGACAAACCTTGGAATGCGGCTACATACGGGCTGTGAGCGCCTTTCAAGTATCCGGAGACATCATCGGCGGACAGCCGGGAAAAGATTCAAGCTGCCCGGATGAACCAATCCAGTGCCGGCCAGTGGGGCGGGTCGCAGGCAGGATGGGAATCCTGCTGGCTGTCGTGCTGACTTCGGCGGTGTCTCCTGCCTGCGGCAGCATTCCCCGGAAAAGCGATCCATTCACTCAGGCCGAGGCGGTTGATCCGGACCACCGGCTGGATTCCGCACCGATTGAGGACTGGATCCTGACTTTACCGGCATTTCGGTTTCATGAGGAAAGTGTGGAGCAATTTGCCACGAGGATTCACGGTGCCCGGAAGCTGCCGGAGAACATGGGTAAAGGTCCGGATTTTCTTTACTGCTGCGGAGATGGGACATGGGCACCAAAGGAATTCATCCTGAATCGGCCATCCCGCACACTGACGGTCCGGGTTCTGCCGACTTCCCTTCCGCCTCCCGAGGGCAATGGCTCCACCACGGTGATGAAACGGGTATCCGGTGGATGGACTGAAATGGCCCGATCCGGAGTGGGCAGTGATCCTGCGCCATCAGGGACAACTGGAAACAGCCATGAGGAGGCGGCCTCCACCCCGCTCATGGAGAGCCAGCCCGTCAGCTATCCATAATCACTTCCTCCTCTGCTCCACCCAGCCTGAGAGATCAATATATGCGCCGCCTTCCCTCCTATGCCTTCATGCTCCTCCTCCTGGCGGGGATGTGGGCGTTTTTTGTTTATCCGATCTGGATCACGGTGCAGGAGGCGTTCCGAAAACCCGGCGGTGGCTGGACCATGGAGTTCGTCGGCCAGATCTTTGGCAATGCCCTTTACCGGGAGGGGCTGATCAATTCCCTGAAAATGGCGGCGGGGAGCACGCTGGGCGCTTTGATTCTGGCGCTGCCGCTGGCGCTGCTCGGGGCACGGCACACGTTTCCCGGGAAAGGTCTGCTGAGCTCCCTGCTGCTGGTGCCGCTGATTCTGCCGCCTTTTGTGGGCACCATCGGGATCAAGGAAATCATGGGACAGCACGGGGCGCTGAATGCCCTGTTCTTCCCCAGCCTGACCGCCGCCGGCCATCCCCCCGACTGGCTGGGCACAGGGCGGCTGACGGGCGTGGTGCTGATGAACGCGCTGCACCTGTATCCGATTCTTTATCTGAACATCACCGCCGCGCTGGCCAATTTGGATCCGGCCATGGACGAGGCGGCGGCCAATCTGGGGTGTCCGCCCTGGCGGAGGTTTTGGAAAATCACGCTGCCGCTGGCCATGCCGGGCATTTTCGCCGGCACCTCCATCGTGTTCATCTGGGGCTTCACGGAACTGGGCGTGCCGCTGATGTTCGCCTACTCCCGCGTGACCTCGGTTCAGATCTTCGACGGCATCAAGGACATCGGAGGGAATCCCCTGCCCTACGCGCTGGTGGCCGTCATGCTGGCCGCCAGCGTGCTCATGTTCCTGCTGAGCAAGTTCCTTTTTGGGCGGTCGGACTTCGCGGGCAGTGGGCGGGCGGGCATGGCGTCCCAGACGCCGGCGCTGCGGGGTGGCAAGGGCTGGCTGGCCACCGGGGCTTTCAGTCTGGTCATCCTGCTGGCGGTGATGCCGCATCTGGGGGTCGTGCTGGCATCGGTGGCCACGGACTGGTATGATTCCGTGCTGCCGTCCGGATACACGCTGCAGCACTACCGCGATGCTCTCAGCCACGGACTGACCGTGCCCTCCATCATCAACAGCCTGAAATACGCCGGGCTGGCCACCCTGATTGACGTCGCCCTGGGCGTGACCATCGCGTGGATCACCGTGCGCACCAAACTGCCGGGCCGGAATCTGCTGGATGCCCTGGCCATGCTGCCCATCGCCGTGCCCGGTCTGGTGCTGGCATTCGGTTATCTGGCCATGACGCGGGAGGATCAGCCGTTCGATTTCCTCATCGGTGACAACGGGGATCCCTACTGGATCATCGTGGTCGCCTACGCCATGCGCCGTCTGCTCTACGTGGTGCGCAGCGCCAGTGCCGGCCTGCAGCAAACCAGCGTCAGTCTGGAGGAGGCGGCGCGGAATCTCGGGGCCTCCCCTTTCCGCACGCTGCGGCGCATCACCCTGCCCCTCATCGGGGCCAATCTGCTCGCCGGGGCGCTGCTGGCCTTCGCCTTCGGCATGCTGGAGGTCTCCGACAGCCTGATCCTGGCGCAGAAGGGCGAGCATTACCCCATCACCAAGGCCATCTACAACCTCAACGCCGCCCTCGGCAACGGCGAGGCCCTGGCCTCCGCGCTGGGCGTCTGGGCCATGGTGTTCCTGACCATCACCCTCATCGGCACCGGCATGCTGCTGGGGAAAAAAATGGGAGCGATGTTCCGCGCCTGACAGTTTTTGGGTTTTTCCGGGTTATATCCCCCTTCATGCTCCGGCGCTCCCCTCTCTCTCTCTGCTGCTCTTTCTTTCACCCCTGCTGCTGTCCGCCTCCCGCGGCCTCTCCCATGAGGCGGAGGGGAAAGAGGACGGCGGCTTTGTTTTCATCGACAACGGGGAGATCCGGCTGGGCGTGCGCACCACCTCCGGGGCCGGCATCGGCTGGTTCTCCATCGGCGCGGAGGGCAAAAACCTGCTCGACCACTGGGACCATGGGCGGTTGATCCAGCAGTCCTACTATGGGAAACACGACGGCACGCGTTGGATGGACCAGCCGTGGACGTGGAATCCCGTGCAGGGCGGCGACTTCAAGGGAGGACCGGCCAAAGTGCTTGAGTTGAAAGCGGAAAAAACCTCCCTGTATGCCAAAACCATGGCCCGCCACTGGTCCGGCTGCATGGATCTGCCGGAGGGCATCTTTGAAGAGTGGATTTCGCTCGAAGGCAGGCTGGCCAAAATCAAATTCCGCTTCACCTACTCCGGCACCGAAACCCATCCGGAGCAGAGCCAGGAGATTCCCGCCGTTTTCACCGAGCCCCACCTGACCACTCTGGTGATCTATGACGGGGAAAAGCCGTGGACCGGTGGCGCCTTGTCCCGGTCCCAGCCCGGCTGGCCCAACGAAAGCCGCAAACCCACGGAGAAATGGGCCGCCTGGGTCGGCTCCGACGACCGCGGCATCGGCATCCATGTGCCATCCATGGAAAACCTGACCTGCTACCGCTTCGGCAAGAACCCCGATGCCAAAGGCGCCTGCTCGTACTGCGCGCCGTTGATCCGCTTCGCCATCACACCCGGCAAAGTGTTTGAATACGACGCCTGGGTCACGGCGGGCTCCGTGGATGAAATCCGCACCGCCTTCGCCAAACTCCAGCCGCTGCCGCCGGCACCGACGGAAAAACCCGCTGCGCCGCCGGCACCGGCACCGCCTTCCTCCGCAGCGGCCAAATAACCGCCCTGCTCCAAGGCAGCCAAGGTTTCCGGAAGCGCTGTTTACATCCGCGCCCGGGCCTGTCACCATTTGCGGTTATTCACGCCCGCTTTTTCCGTTATGAAAACGCTACTGCTGCTGGTCCTGGGATTGACGGTGCTGGCCCTGACGGGGCATGGCGTGGCGGTCGAATTCAGCACCGTCGAGTCCGACGGCCAGCGGTTCACCGTCTGCCGGGTCAATGTCCGCAAGGAGAAACTGGAGCTGTTCCACCGGGATGAGAATGGCCAGCCTTTCAAAAAGTTCGACCGGCTCGCTCCATGGGTGGAGTCAAAGGGACGGAAGCTGGTGTTCGCCATGAATGCCGGGATGTTTCACAGCGATTCCACGGCGGTCGGCCTCTTTGTGAGCAATGGCAGGCAGGTGTCGCCGCTCAACACCGCCGAGGGCAAAGGTAATTTCTTCCTCAAGCCCAACGGCGTTTTTGCGGTCACGGAAGCCGGTGCCTGTCTGGTGGAATCCTCCAAATACCCGGAAATCAAGAGCCGGGTGCTGCTCGCCACCCAGTCCGGCCCCCTGCTGGTGCAGGGCGGCAAACTGCATCCCGCTTTCAACGCCGGCGCGCCGTCACGCCTGCTCCGCAACGGCGTCGGTGTGCCCTCGCCGGATATTGCCCTGTTTGTGATCTCCGACACCGGGGTGAACTTCCATACCTTCGCCACTCTGTTCCGGGACAAGCTCCACTGCCCGGACGCCCTGTTTCTTGACGGCAATATCTCCAGTCTTTACGCCCCGGCGCTCAAGCGCAGCGATTCACGCCCGGAGCTCGGTCCCTTCATCGCAGTGACGGAATGATGCCGGAATCCACCTTGTTCTGATATTCCTTCACTGACAAACATGGGCCGGCCCAAGCCGGGTGCATCTCCAACACAAAAGCCCGCCCTGGTCATAGACCAAAGCGGGCTTTTGCTTTAAATCGGGACGGCTGGATCAGCTGAGCTGAAAATCCTGGGAGGAGGGGCGCTCCCCGGAGGATTCATCAGCGTCCGTGCCGGCGGATTCCTGGGATTCGGTCGGGGCGGATTCCGCACCCTCCTTCACCGGGGGTTCAGACTCAGGCGCTTCGGACTCCTGCCCCGCGGCCCCGGATTCGGGTGCGGCGAGCAGTTCAGCGCTGTCTTCCTGAGAGGAGTTCTGAGTGGACTGCTGGGAGTGGGGCTGGCGCTCACGCTCACGCTGCTGCTCCTGCGGTCTCTGCTGCTGGGGAGCGGGGGCGGGGGGAAGCGCCGGACGGCGGACACGCAGTTCCTCCTGCAGGAAAATCTCGGCCAGCCGGAAGCTGCGGCGGGACAGTTCACGGGCTTCGTTGTCCGGGAACAGCTCCACCCCTTCCTCACCGACTTCAGCCAGGAAAATATCCCACGCCTTGCTGCACAGATCATCGATCGGCAGGCGGGCACGGTCCTCGTTTTCACGCCGCTGCTGTTCAGTCTGACGGCGGCGCTGCTCATCCTCGCGGCGCAGGCGCTCCTGCTCGCGCCGCTGTTGTTCAGCCTCGCGGCGCGCCTGTTCCTGCTCACGGCGCTGCTGCGCCGCCAGTTGCTGGGCCTGGGGATCGCGCTGGGGGCGCTGGTCGTTGCGGGGAGGGCGCTGCTGCTGTTGTTGCTGCTGGTCACGGGGCGGGCGCTGGCCATCCTGGCCACCGGCACCGGGAGCAGCGGCAGGGGCTTCGGCTGCGCCTCCGTTGCTGGCGGCATTCGGGTTTTCAGCCACCGGAGCGGCGGCTGCGGACGTTTCCGAAGCCTCGGCGGGGGGGGCTTCGGCAGTGGGTGTCTCGGCGGGCGGGCGGGGTCTGTTCTCCTCCTGTTCGGCCATCACCGCTTCGGCGATATCCTGGACGACTTCGGGGGAAAGGTGACCTGAGGGGGCATTGGATGTTTCCATAACTTCGGGCGCCGGGGCCGGGCCGGAACGCGGGCCGGAAGGGCCGCGGGGACGGCGGGGACGCGGGCGGTTAAATTTCTTTTCCATGTGGTTTACTTTCGAGGGGTTCGCATGAATGCCGGATAACGCGTGCCGCGTCCAGGATTTATTGCGGGTGAAATTCCATTGCAAAATGGTCAGGACCTTTCAGAAGATACGCAGCGACCACCACGGGGAGGGCCGGCGCGACAACTCCAGCACCGTCAGACTGCGGACATCAAACACGGAAAAATCACTGGCGGCCACCGCGCTGGACCAGGCCAGGCTCAGACCGCCGGCGGGATCCTGCACATTGAGGCGGACGTTGAATCCGAGGGTATTTTGGCCATAACCGTCCAGATCCCACTCATGCAGGGCCAGATTGGAGCGCATGACGGCCACCAGAATCCGCCGACTGCCGTCCGGCCGCGTCTGCACACTGGAGCGGAAGCTGCCCGGCCTGTAATTGAAATTGTATCCATTTCCAAAGACAGCAGGCCGCACCGGACGGATCGGCACCTCCCCATCCTCCCAGGGCACATCGGCGGTCAGGCGGTCCACAAACCCCGCAGTGCCGTTCTCCCCGCTTTTCCGCCCGTCCATCTGCACCTCCACCGTTCCCCAGGGCCGGTTGTCCTGACGGGGCGGCATGACGGACGATGGGACCTCAATGTAAAACCAGATGCCGGTGGTGTCCGCCTGGGTGGTCAGCCAGGCCCCCGCCGCCTCCGGATCGTTATCGGGAGCCGGGGCCGACCATTTATCCAGCGGGACCATGGGCAGTTTCTGCTCCAGCCCCGCGTAACGGATCCCCTCCACCCGGTGCTCGAACCGGACCGTCAGGCCGCCGAGGTCCATGGAAATGGCCACGGTCTCCAGAAACCGGACCTTTTTTTCAGAGTCGGGCATGACCAGCCGCATGGGAATGGTCATGTTTTTGCCCGGCTCCAGACTGACCTGCACCTGCGACTCATGCTCCATCCAGAGCACTTTGGCGGTGCCATTCACAGGGGCGTCTCCGGTATTGGTGAGGATGCCGCTGATCGACACTTCCCCGGTTGCCTTGTCCATGCGGCCCTCGGGCCATGTAAGGGTGAGTGGCTGCTCCCGGATTTTCAGATCCACCAGCTGCTGGGTGTCACTGTCCGAAAGCAGCAGAGAGCCCCGCGTGAAGGACCCGTTGCTGCCGGAACGGGCATTCGCCACGCGCACCATGGGGATTTTCACCCGCTTGGCCTTCTGAGGCTCAAGGTCGAAATAAAAGTCCGAAGGACCGGATTTCACCCGCCAGCCCGGGAGGGACAGGAGGCTGGCCACGGCGGCGCGGCGCCCGTCTGTGGGATTCATCAGGCGCACCTCCAGTTCAGCTTCAGTGCCGTCGGTTTTGCCGCCCTTGGCCATGTCCAGGGTGGCAGTCACCTCAACCGGTCCGCGGAGGGTTTGCCGGCCCAGCAGCTCCTGGGCGGCCAGATCCCCCATCCGCAGAGTGGCGGCGCTGTTGGGATGCAGGGTTTCAGCAGGCCCGGCGCTGTAAACAAACTGCCGCTGCACCAGCCCGAAGGCGGCGGAAAAGGCCCCGTCCGCCGTGAGGCGGAACAAATCGGAGGGAGCCCAGACATTGGCGGCTCCCAGATCCACGCAGAACACCCCGGCGGCCTCCGCCACCTCGCGCGCCACCGCCGCATAAGGCCGCGCCCGGCCCAGGGATTCCCGGGGATTCGCGGGATCGCAGCTCACCGGCGGAGTGGCGAGCAGCACATCCGCCCCCCGCGCCAGGCATATCTTCACCGCCTGCTCCAAAAAGGTGCGGTAACCCGACAGGGGATTGCCGGCAATTGCGTCATTCATGCCGTAGCAGATGGTCACCAGATCCGGTCCCGCAGCCGGAGCCGCGGGAAAGGCATCCGTGGCCAGGGTCTCCAGAACCTGCGGTGCCTGGGCTCCGTCCCGTGCGAAGTTGTAAATCCAGATGGCGGCTCCCTCCTCGGGCTGCTGGTCAGCCGGCAAACCGCGCCGCACCAGTTCCCCGACCTTCATGGCCACCGGGTTGGACGAGCCCGAGTCGGCATGAAATCGGAAAGTGTCCGGAGCCTCCGGCGGCGTGCCCTTCCGGGATCTCTCCCAGGCGGCCACGGAATTCTGGTAGTGCGTCCACTCCGACCCGGCCTTCCGGCGGCTGGCGGTGATTTCCGGGCTGGGCTCCACGTCGAACACTGTGTCATGATAGGAAAAATAACCGCTCAGCCGGCTCAGCAGCCGTCCTTCCCAAGCCATGCCGGAATCGTAGCGCGGCACCCCTTCAGGCTGATAAAAAGTGCTGATGCTGTCCCCCGTCACCACCACCCGCACAGGCTCCCGGCGCTGGAGTTTCGCATAGGTGCGCGGCAGGTATTTTTTCAGCCGGGCTGTCTGCTCCGGCGTCAGATGGTCCTGGGCCTTCACCATCGGCAGGCCACCCAGCCAGACAGCGGCGAGGGCGAAAACGGAAATCAGGGAACAGCGGAGGCGGGGACAGGACATCGCGGGAGACAGGGAAAAAATGCCCCGCCGCCTGGCTCAGGCGAAAGGGAATTCAGAATTTCATCTCCTTTTCCCTATCCCGGACAGCGAGGCAAGCGCAGGCCTGCGCCGCCGCCGGGCGGGCAGCACCCCGAATCCTGTTGCCAGGAGGGCCGCCGCCATCGTAAGAAAACCCCTGTTACTGAACCGCGGCTGGTGTCCGGCTCTTTTTCCCATGCTTCCCCCCTCTCATGACCCCGCCGGCTCCCCCCATCCGCCGGAGGCTGTTCCGCCAGCCTCAGCCGAGGACGCCTACTGGGATATCGACTCCGATGTCATTCAGGATCCCCAACAAGGTCCGGGTCCGGTTTCCTCTGCTCCCTCCATCTCCGCTCCGGCTGCAGCTGCAGGCATCTTCGGGGAGGGGCCATCCACCGGGGAGGCTGGCAGCGCTGAATCCACCGGCTCCGCTCCGAACCCCTTCCGCAGCCTGAAAAAATCCCAGCTGGAGCCTCCGTCCTTTCCCTCCCCCGGCTCCAACCCGGAAATCCCCATCCGTGCAGGTGAATCCTCTCCGGTTTCCCCAATCGAACGAGTTCCGCGGCCCATGCGGACCGACCCGCTGGAGAAAGCTGAAGGCAGTGCGGGTCCTTCCCGGCTGCAGCGGAAATCTACTGTGGGCGTGGAAATCTTCACGCGCCAGAGCACCCGGCCGGCACCGTCCTTGGAGAATCTGCCAGCTGCCCTGCCGGAGCCGGACGGTGCCGCCGGCATTGGTCCTGGCGGACCGGCGTCCCCCCCCTCAGCCGTTCCCCAATTTCATCGCGTCCGGCCGCAGGAGGTGACTGATCAGGCTGTTCCGGGAGGGGCCGCGCCCCGGCACCACAGCAGCCGGCGGGCAGCCCGGCGGCGCAAACGTGCCCTGATCACCCTGCTGACGCTGGCGGTGCTGACCGGAGCGGGGATTTGGATCTGGAAGAATCAGACTCCTCCTCCTCCTTTGCCGGAATCCGACGTCACTCCCTCCTCCACCGCCTCTGTTGCGGAAAAAAACACCCTGTCCGATCCCTCGCTCCTGCCGCCTCTTGCCGACCGTCAGGAGGCGGTCCAACTGGGGTTGACCAGCTTGTTGAAAGCCCCGGACTGGCAGGCCAAGCTCCCCTGGGTGCTGCACCCGGAGCGCCTTTCAGGCCGCATGAAGGACTTTTACCTTTCCCAGAAAGGCCGGGATCCTGAATTCACCGATGTCTCCATTGGCCCGCCTGTCGCTTGGGAGAGTGCCTGGTGGTTTGTGGTCAGCCTCCAGACCCCGGAGGCCCCTCCGATCCGCATCGCCGCCAAGGAAACACCGGACGGGCCCCGATTCGACTGGGAGAATCTGGTGGGATACGGGACCATTTCCTTTTCGGCCTTCTGTGAGGAAAAACCCATCACCCCTCAAACTCTGCGCCTGCGGGCCCGGTCCTCAGACGTTTATGGGGGTGGATATTCCTCCAAGGACTACAAAGCCTTCGACCTTTCCCCGCGCACGGGCAAACCGGTGGTTCATGCCTATGCCGCCATCGGCTCCCCGGCGGTCCGTCAGTTGGAGGAGTTGATCGCCGCGCCCGGATGGAACCACGCCATTCTCAGTCTGCGCTGGGAAAGCCGTTCCGAATCTCCCGCCACCGTGGTGATCGATCAGGCCCAGACTCCCACCCTGCCGGGAACTGCACCTCTTTCCCAGGAGAATTCCGTTAAAAAACCGGGGGGAAATTACAACAAATCCGGCTCTTCGGCAATCAAAGCCCGGATTCCGGGAGGAATGACTTCTGATACGGAACCACCGATGGCCCGGTGAGCGGAGCTTCGCAAAATGGAGAGTTGCAAACTTTTTCACTGAACCTTATAATCCGGAAAAATTTATAAAAATCAGAAGCTTCAGAATTCTCCACAATCACTTGCGTTGTGGCGCTCCAACGCTCCACCCTTTGTCATTGCCATGATTCACTCATTTCCGATTTCCCGGTTCGGGGCTTTGCTCCTGACCACAGTGACGGCTTCCCTTGGGATTGAATCACTGCCGCCCGTGGCCGCCGCTCCGGCAGTGACTGCTCCATCCCCCCTCCCCCCGGCCCACGCTGCGGCAGCATCCAAAGAGATCCCCGGCAATCCCTCCGAGCTCTACGCCAAACTTTCCGCAATTACCCGCCCCCAGTGGCGCAAGCTTTACCGCCCCACTGTCACCCGCTGTCTGGATGGCCGGCAGCAGGCCGCCATGGGCCTGGGGGCCGTGACCGCCGATCTTTTCCTAGCCGCCCAGGCGCGGGACACCCAGCAGATCCGCAATCTGATCCAGGACGAGGAGACGATCGAAAAAACGCTCGGGCTGATTATGCCCATGGCCGAGCGCCGGACGGAGATGCTCTCGGCCGCCGAATCCAGTGACTGGCCGGCCCTGATCACTGCCATCGACCGTCTGACCGCCGCCCACCGCCGCCACTTCCGCGATCACAAGGATGAATCTTTGGCGGAACTGGCCTACATCGGGGAATGGATGCGCACCCTGCAGATCTGTCATGCGGTGACCATCCAGAAGGAGCTGAAGGATTACCGCTTGGCTATCGGCAGCCCGGCCCTCATCGTGGAGATGAACCGCCGGCTGACCAAACTGGGCGGCGGCAATGCCGACGCCAGCCATTGCCTGAAGCTTTTGAACAAACGTCTGAACGGGCTGAGCCGGCTGTGGCCGGAGGGTGAACATATCTTTCCGAACCTGCCCGACCGCCTGCAGCGCTCCTCCGACCTGCTCAGCGACACGGTTGGCCAGCTTCTTCAGGAGGATCCGCCCGCCAGCCAGCCGCAATCCAATCCCGGCACCATTTCCGCTTCCGAACGCTGAGCCCATCGATCCGTCCCACCCACTTTCAATGGAAACCGACACCGCCCTCCCCAGCCCCTACGTCAAGCAGTTCTCCGTTTTTCTCATCAACCGCGCCGGTGCCCTGCTGAGCGTGGTGCGCCTTCTGGAGGATGCCCACGTGCTGGTGCTCGGGCTGAGTCTTCAGGATTCCGTGGATGTCACCGTCGCCCGGCTGATCGTCAGCGATCCTGAAACGGTGGAAACCCTTTTTATCGAGCGCGGCATTCCTTTCAGCACCTGCGATCTCCTTGTGGTGCAGCTCAAGGAGGGCGCGGAGGCTCTCAGCCGCTGCCTCATGGCTTTTCTCCAGGCGGAGACCAACATTCATTTCTCCTATCCGCTGCTGGTCAACACCAACGGCCTGCCCGCCTTGGCGCTGCATCTTGAGGATATCGAGTTCGGTGCCGAGGTCGTCACCACCCAGGGATTTAAAATCCTGAAGCAGAACGACATCAGCCGCTGAAATGCCGCAGCATCCCGTGCGCCGGCACTGGCGGGGCCCCCATCAGGCCAGCCAGGCAACGGATCCGGTGATCAGCGCGGCAGCCGCCGGCTACCCCGGCGGCAGCACCTCCACGATATCCGCCAGAGTGCTGCCGTCGGGGTGGGTCAGGACATTGCATCGTCCATGGAGAACCGTGCCTTTGGAGGTGTTGAGCAGCCGGGACATACGGTCGTCGGCGAAAAGGCGGAAGTAGCCGGTGGGCGCGCTGGCATGGGGAATGCCCTCGCTTTCCAGAATCGCCCCCAGCGGGGCCACTCCATCCCGAATCATGGTTTTCACATGAGAGGGCAGTCCTTCCAGATGAATGCCGATGGCCCCATACTCGATGGGCCGGACGCGCTCCTGATCCGTCAGGATCACTTCCCGCATCACAAAATCCTCTGTTTTTTCCACCGCCACCACCGTCAGGGCCGGTACCGTGTGGTGAAAATTCCGGAGGCGGGGCGTCATGTCGCTCTGATGCACCAGCAGGTGCCGTGAAGGCTCGGGCATCAGCTTCCCCTCTATAAATTCCAGCGCGGGCAGTTCAAGCTCCTGACGGACGTAGAAAAACGCCAGCGGCATCAGCAGATCAAGGTCCCGGCACTCCTGGGTGGAAGTGTCAGGTGTAGCGTGCATGACGGTGGTGGGGGAGGAAGAATTCATGCAGCAGGCGGTCCACCTGCAGCAGTCCCTCGCGGTGCATGGTGATGATCTCCGGAGTGACTGTGGCGAATCCCTCGCTGCTCAGCCAGGCGAGTTGCGGGGCGAACCGCTCCAGCACATTCACGCCGAACTTTTTCTGATAGTGCGGGGGTTTCACCGAACCCAGCTTCAGATGCAGGATGAAGTCGCGGATCAGGCGCTCGTCCGGGTCGGTGGCGTAGGCGCGGAACACTGCGTGCTCCCCGCGTTCAATAGCGTCACAGTAAGCGCCGATGTCGGCATTGTTCTGAATATGCACGCCTCCCAGATGGCCGAAACTGGCCACCCCCAAGGGCAGCAAATCCGCGCCGCCGAAGAGGCCGTCGCGGTAAACGAACTTCGTGGTGGCCTTGTTTTTCACCACCGTGTAGGCGCTGCCAACCTCGTATCCGGCGGCCTCGAACTGCGAGAACGCATAGTCCACCCAGCGGCGCTTGGTGGCCCAGCCGGCGATAGGCGCCACCAGCTTCCCTTCCTCCTGCATGGTTTTGTAGATGCCGGTGTTGTAGGGCACCTCCATCTGGTAAATGGTCAGGCAGTCCGGCTGCATCTCCAGCGCCTTCTCCACGCAGCGTTTCCAGTTGTCCTCCGTCTCCTCCAGCATTCCGGCGATGAGGTCGATATTGATCTGCGGGAACCCGATGTTCCGCGCGTAACCATAGGCCCGGTACACTTCCATGGAGCGGTGCGCACGGCCATTGATATCCAGGATGTGGTCGTCAAAATTCTCCACCCCAAGGCTCAGGCGGGTGACCCCCATGTTGCGGATGGCGTCCAGCTTCTTTTCCGTCAGGGTGCCAGGTTCGGCCTCAAAGGTCACCTCCTGGATTTCATCCCAAGGCATGAGCTCCTTCAGGTGCCCGGTCAGTTCCTCCAGCTGGGGCACCGAAAGGTAACTCGGAGTGCCGCCTCCGAAATAGACAAACTGCGGCTTGCGGCCCTTCAGGTAGTTCCGTTTCGCGTACATCTCGAACTCCTTCATGCCCGCGCGCACGTAGCGGCGGATCTCATCAGGCTTGCGGTCGGTGTAGACGCGGAAATAACAGAAGTGGCAGCGCTTCCGGCAGAAGGGGATGTGGAAATAGACCCCCAATGGGACATCGGGATTCGGCGGCGAGTCGAGGACCCGCGCGATGGCGGGAATCTGCTCCGCCTGCCAGAAGGAGAACGGAGGGTAGTTGGAAACGAAGTAGTTGCCCGCTTCCGTCCCTCCCTCCGGGGCGGGGGCTGGCTTGTCGGGGAGGGTTTCTGTGCTCATTCTTTTTTGTCGGGGGTTGCCGCGCCCGATGGGTTGGCCGCGGAAAAAGCATACATCACACCGTCGTCCGCACCGATCAGCAGAAGACCGCCGGCAATGCAGGGGCTGCTCTGCACCGGTTGGCCGATTTCGTAGGACCACACCGCCTTGCCATCCCCTGTTCCCACTGCATAAACTTTGCCGTCGTCGCTGCCAAACACCACATTCCCACCCGTGACCACGGGTGAGCTGTCCACGCGCCCCTGGGTGCGGAAGGCCCACTTCTCCTCCCCGTCCGCCAAAGACAGACAATGAAGTCGTTTGCCGCGGTCACCCGCAAAAATCAGCCCGTCCGCCGTGATGGCCGGCGAGGAGAAAAAAGGAAAATCCCGGTCTTTGTAAGTCCACTTCACCTTCAGCGTCGCCGCCTCCACCGCCACAATCTCGTTGCCGTAGTGGCCGACCACGGCAATGCCGTTCCGCGCCGCCACGGTGCTGGCGATGGGGTTGCCCACCTCCACCTTGCCCTTCTCCTTGCCGTCCGCGCCATTCACGAAATACAGGAAGCCATCACAGCCTCCAAAAGCGGTGACTCCATCCACCAACGACGGTGTCCCGTTAACATAGTTGCCCGTCTCCACCACCCAGACCTTGCTGCCGTCGGAGGCTTTGAGGGCGTAAAGCCGGTTATCGTAGGATCCAATCAGAATCAGCGGATCCTGGCCTGGCTGCTCCAACACATTGGCCGCGCCCCGGATCTCCGCCTCCGTGGTGAATTCCCAGCGCAGCTTGCCGGTTTCCGCCTCCAGACAGTGGACCACGCCGTCCACGGAACCGAAAACCACATCTTTGCCCACCAGCAGCGCGGAGCCCTCGATCAGGTCCTTGGCGGCGAATTCCCACGCCTTGCTGCCATCCTCCAGCTTCAGGGCGAAGAAGGTCCCCTTGCCGTCCCCGAAGTAGGCCCGCGCACCGTCTGAAACCGCCGTGGCCTTCAGGGGTTTGGCAGCTGTGAACTTCCATGCCGGCTTCAGGGGAAACGCCAAGCTCTCCCGTGCAATGCCGGTCATGGAGGCGTCCCCGCGCCAGGTTGGCCATCCAGTGGGAGTGGGGTCGGCGGCGCGCAAAGGCAGCGATGCCAGACTCAGTCCGCAGATAAAAAATTTCAGTCCGCGCATGCTGTGCTTGTTTAAGAGGGATACGACGGCGGCCCATGGCTGTTTCCTATTTTCTCCGTCAGTTCAAACCCGGATCCACGGGTGTTTTGGCCAGCAGCTGGTAAAACGGTCCCATACTGGCCAGCAGCTGGGTCCACAGCTCCTCGCCGGATTCAGTGTCCAGCACCTCTTTGGGCGGAGCACGACGGATCCAGGCTTTACGTTGGATTTCATCCTCCAGCTGCCCGGCGGTCCAACCGGCATAACCCAGAAAACCGCGCACCTCGCCACCGGCGCTGAGCATCTCTTTGGCCCCTTGAAGACCCAGCGGTTCAGACCACTGGATGCGGTTCCGGGGTCCGTTGCGATTGAAGGAAATGAACGTCAATTCATTGCCCGCCACCGGACCGCCGGAGAGAATGGGAACTTCCCAGACTTCCGAGAACTCCTTGGAGCTCAGAAAATCCCCCACAGTGCGCTCAATGGGCCGGTTCAGCACGTAGCCGCGGGCACCGCTTTTCTTTCCGTGATCGGTCAGAATGAGGACGGTGCGGAAAAAACTGGGATCCCGCAGCGAGGGATCGGCAAGTATGATCGATCCGGACAGATTAGGCTCCGGAGTGGAGGGAGGTGAATTGTCGGTGTTCATTTCAGCACTGGGAGGGTGAGGGATAATAAACCAGTTCCTGCATTGTTCGAGCGTCACCGAACGCATCTTTTGCGCCGGCAATACTGAATTTTCATGGGTATCACCGCAGCAGCGCCCCCGGCACCTCCATCACCCGCTCCCCCGGAGCCACAAAAAACCGGTCCCCCGGTTCCGGACGCATGGATGCGCCCCCGGTGAAGCTGCCAAAGGAGGGCAGGATAAGCAGCGGTCCCCGCAGCAGAAAGCAGGGCAGCCGCAGTGTGGTCCGTCTGCCATCCGCAATACGCACTGCCGGATGCCAGTGCCCCGCGATATGAAAACGGCCATCACTTTCCGCGGACGCAGCTTCAGCGGGATCGTGAATCAGCCTCACCCCGCTTTCATGGTTCAAGCATGACACTTCCCGCACTCCAGTGGGCAACCGGCTGATTTTGGCGTCGTGATTGCCGGTCACCAAAGTCAGGGGAATGCCCAGCAAACGGATAAAGTGCTCCATATCCTCCTTCAGTTCCGGAGTCAGACCCGAGGGGGCGTGAAACAGGTCCCCGTTCACCACCAGGCGGGCCGGCTTGTGCAGCCGCACGAGATCCAACATGGCCGCCAGATCCTGCGCGGTGTCCCCCTCCGGCACCGCCAGTCCCCGGGCGCGGAAGGTGGCGGACTTGCCCAGGTGAACGTCCGCCACCACCAGCCAGGGTTCAACCCCCGGCAGCAGCACCGCGCGGCCCGGCAGCAGATGCACGGTCCCGCCGGAGGGCAGCCGAAGTGGAAAATGGGGTGCGGGGGGAACAGAGGAATTCAGGGACACTCGGAGAGTCCCCCACAGATTCCACCCCTTCCCCCAAAGCAAGGCCGGACCTTCACCGCCAGATGCTCTTCAGTCCGTAAACGTCCAGATTTTTAAATTCCGCCACCCCGCCCTTTACGGACACTCCCATCGAGAAGTCGTCGGGCTTGAAGTTGAAGTTGACGGGAATGAAGCGGTGGCCGCGGCTGGCGAAGATTTCCAGTCCGGTGCGGTCGGCATACAGGGTGAAGTCCAGCTGTCCCTCATGCAGCGGAGCCGGCACCCGGACGCCATCGACGCTGAACTCCTGTTTGGCGGCATCGTACATCACCGGCAATCCCCGCACGATGAAGGTGACGGTGCCCTGGGGAGGCGGCACCAGATCCGCGCGGATCTCCACCAACTCCTCCTGCACGGCGGCGAGCGGATTGGCAGTGTTCTCCTCCAGTTTGAAACCGCCGAACGGATGCTGTTTGGCCCGCAGGGACTGGAGTTCCTCCACTGGCTGGCGGCTCATCCGGATGCCGTCCGGCGTTTTCACCAGCTTCAGCTCCATCGGCACGCTCATGGACTGATTGAACGCGGATCCGTCCCGGTCCGTGGCCGTGCGCCACCAGCCGATTTCCACCCGGCGGCCTTTGGGCTCGTTGCTGAAGGTTTGGGCGGCATAATATTCCCGGCCAAATTGTCCTGGCAGTTTGGTGGCCTCCGGAGTGAAGGTCCGACCGTCAAAAGTGCCGATGGCATATTCGCTGTTGGCTCCTTGGAGCACCCATTTTTTCTCCCCGTTGCCGCCCTCCACCGGCAGTTCAAAAAACTCCGGGCACTCAAACAGGAATCCCTTTTCGCCCTTTACGGCGCTGACCGGGGTCCAGTCTTTCAGATTCGGGGAGGTCAGGAACTGCACTTGGCTGCCGCCGTCGCGCTCCACCCACAGCACCATCACCCAGTGCTTCGAGGGCTCATGCCGGATGACTTTGGGATCGCGGTTGCCGTCGGTGAACTTTTTAACCACCGGCGGCTCCAGTTTGGTGAAGGTCCGGCCATCCAGACTCCAGGCCAGACCCTGCTCCCAGGAGGTTTCAGCAGCCGTGTAGAAGAGCACCACCGGCGGTTTTCCGGGCTGGCCGAGGCCGCTGGTGTTGGCCGTGTCCACGAGGCCGCCGCCACTGAACATGGTGCCGTGCGGGTCGGGATACAGGGCGTTCCCCACCTCCTTCCAATGCACCAGATCCGGGCTCACGGCATGTCCCCAGTGCATGTTGCCCCACTGGACTCCGTAGGGGTTGTGCTGGAAGAAGAGGTGGTACTCTCCATTGAAGAAGACCAGTCCATTGGGGTCGTTCAGCCATCCCCGACGGGCCGAGAAATGGAACTGGCCGCGGTTGTGCTCCTGGTAAAGGTCCGCGCCGGCATCGGGGTCACCCTCGCGCTGGTCGAGTTTCTCAAAGGCTTTTGAGTCCAGCCGCAGCCGGTCCACCTTCAGCTCCACCTGCTGCCCGCGCCAGGCGCTGATGTCCAGCCAGGACACCCAGTCCGGTTTTTCATCCGCCAGCTCGATGCTGAACCAGCGTTTCCGCTCTCCGCCCACACTCAATTCGACATTCCGTTTGGCGGCGCCGTTTTTAACGGGCAGTGCCAGCCAGTTTCCGGTGGCGCTGAAAGTGGTCTGAAACGGGCGCTCCATATGGAGCGGCAGCACCGGTTTGGTGTCCGTGAAGACGATTTGATCCACACTCACATGCCCCCAGCTGCCTTCGGCGTCATCGATAATCTCCAGATGCGCGGTTTTGCCTTTGATGTCCGTCACGTCCCACGAGCCTGGCTCCAGGCGCTCGGAGCCGCCGGACACCGTGTTCGGCCCCGTGGCCGTGCGGACGGGCTTGCCATCCACCACCAGATTCAGGCAAGTCTTCCCGGCAAATCCACCGCCGCCGATCAGAAAAGTGATATACGGCTTCTGGATCAGAAAGTCGCTTGAGGACATCGTCCCGCGTGAGTTGTCGCCGCCGGCGAAGGAATTCACCAGACCCGTGCCCGCAAACCCCTCCACAGCCATCTGGCCGGGCAGTGCCCCCTTGGCCGGCGCTTTGCCGAAGGCTGCACCGCCCACCAGCCATGGGCCGTAGTCCGGGCCTTCAAAGTCGGCGAAAACCACGTCCTCCGCCGCGGACAGCCGCGATACGAGGGGCGGCAGACACAGGAAGGCGGCAACGGTGCACAGGGCAGTGACGTGAGTTTTCATAGGTCGGGCAGTGAGGCTGTGAAGATGGACGGGTTGCGGAAAACCGTGCTCCGAAAAACGCCCGCCCCATGCCGGTCTGTCGGATTTCCTCCCGGCAGCCGGCAGTCAGCCGCGACTTCCGTGCACGTCCCGATCTTTCCCCGGCCAATGCACCCGGCACAAGAAACAATTGCTCCAATTCCTTCCCAAGACTCTCAAAGACCGGGACAGGCTCACGTAAAAACGTCATGGCCCCGGATTCCGCCCCCCATCCGCCAAGCGCGCCGGGGGTGCCTCTGCCACGGGGGTGGCTCCATCCAGCCGGAAGAGCCGGTTATCATAGAGCAGGTCCGCCGTCTGGAACAGAGCCGCTCCGTCGCGCATCAACTCCTGGAACCGGGCTTCGGGGTTTGCCACGGGATTCAGAGCGCCGGTCCGGGGATCACCCTCCCGGAACTCCATAACCTTGTTCAGTCCAAAGACCACTTGCCGGCCATCGCGGTAGATGGCGATGGAGCGGTTATGGTGCATCAGGCAACGGCTGCGCTCCGCGGCTGTCGGCTCCAGCAGATTGTGGCCAAAAAACAAAGATTCGTAAGGCCGCCCGATCAGTCCCAGAATGGTGGGAGTCACATCCAGCTGGCAGCCCAGCACATCAATCCGTCCCGGTGAGGGTGCGGCCGCCGGTCCCACGATCATCATGGGGATCTGATAGCTCTTCATGGGGATGGTCTCGCTGCCGTAAACCCGTGCCCCATGGTCGGCGATGACTACAAACACCGTGTCCCTCCAGTAATCCTCCTTTTTCACCCGGTCAAAAAAGTCCCCCAGCGCCCAATCCGCATACTTGACCGCGTTTTTACGGCTTTTGGCGCTGGGGTCTTCTTTGATGCGTCCGGCGGGATAGGTGAACGGCAGGTGGTTGGACACGGTCATGAAGGAGACCAGAAACGGTTTGCCGGTGCGGTGCAGAGTGCGCATTTCCTCAATCCCCCGGTGGAACATATCCTCATCGGACACCCCCCAGGCAGTGGTGTGCACCGGAGCCACATAATCATCCTGCCCCACCAGCCGGTCCCAGCCGTTGCGCAGGCTGTAGGAGGCGATGTTGTCAAAGGTCCCACGCCCACCGTAGAGAAACAGGGTGTCATAGCCATCCCGCTTCAGCACGCGGGCGATGGTCTCCACATTATCTGTTTTGTCCCGCGCCAGGATACTGTCGCCCGGCAGCGGCGGGATACTGGAGAAAACTCCCTCAAATCCGCGGATGGTGCGGTTTCCATCCGCAAACAGATGGGTGAAAAGCCAGCCGTCCGACTTCGCTAGAGCATCCATGTGCGGAGTGAAGGTCTGCGGCTTGCCATTCTTCTTTTTCGCTCCCAGGCATCCCCAGAATTCCGACCCCAGGCTCTCCTCCAGCAGGATGCAGACATTGAGCCGGGGCTTGGAGGTATCGCCCGCCACCTTTTTGATCAGGGAATTCCTGACTTCACTCAGCCAGGCGTCATTTTGTTGCGGATCGACGGCTCCCGTGGAAGTGAGTACCGGAGCTGCCGTGACTTCCAGGCCGGCAAAGGTTGTTCCCGGCTCCCCCAGCTGACGCCGGGCGCGGCTCAGCGCCTCCAGCGGCGGCAGGGTGGTATAGAAAACGGTGTAATCGAGGTCCCGCGTCCACGCCGCCCGCACGGCGGATGCCCAGCCGTTGCCGGCCAGTTCATTGACCACGCGCTCATTGGAGAAGCTGGTTTCGGAGGACCGCACCGTCAGTGCCAAAGCCGCGCACAGCGCCACCCAGCCTCCGGCTGCCTGGGCATACTGCTTGCCGGACCATTCGCCGCGCTTCGGAGCGAACCAGCGGAAGCCCGCCCAGCACAGTGTCAGGCCTCCCGTCACGCAGGCGGCCAGAATCGCCGGCACGGGATAGCTTTCCCGGATGTTGGTGAACACCTCCTGCGGATAAATGAGGTAGTCGATGGCGACGGTGTTGAACCGCGACTCGAACTCCGCAAAAAAATACCACTCGCTGATCAGCAGAAAGACGCCGGCCATGCAGAGCAGGCCCATCATCACAGGAAACAGCCGCCTCATCCAAGCCGAAAACCAAGGCCGGCGCGCCAAAGTCCCCGCAAGGCCCGCCGGCAGAGCGATGAGTGAGGACAGCAGCCAGGCCAGACCCATCAGTGCTGCTGTCGCAATCACCGCCATCACCAAATCCTGATGAAACCCTGCCAGAAACAGCTTCACCGTTTCCCCCGCAGCGGTCTGCGCGGGATGGAATTTGAGCCATAACACCACCCGCAGCGTTGTCCACGCCAGGAGAATGGAAAAACTGAAGAAAAGGGGAAACCCGAAGGCGGACCGGCGGAGACGACTCAAATAATTCATGTCACGGCAGCGGCGGACCAATCCGCCGGCTGGATAAAATTCCATGCATTTTTAAAAAATGCCGAATAAAATTAAGGAATTTTCACCAGTACCGGCAGATTCAGCCAAGCCTGAAGAAAAGGAAGCAATGCCACCACCCCCGCCGCCGCAGGAAACCAGATCACCGCCGTGGCGTGCCGGAAAAACACGGTTGGATTGGAATTCCAAGCCGGAGCGTGTGCGAGCAGCCGCCAGTCGGGCAGCAGGCGCGGGACTTTTTTCTGGTAGACCTGATGCTCCGCACCGAACAGCTTCTCGAGTTTGGCCTCCTCAGCCGCCATCACAGGCTGGTAGCCCAGCAGAAAAAGACCGGTGATCACCAGCGGCAGAGTGATGGTTCCCGAAGCCGCAGCCGCCCCCACGGCCCCAAGCAGGCTGAAGAAATACAGCGGATGCCGGCAAACCGAGTAAGGGCCATCGGCGACCAGCCGCCGGTCCTTGAAGCCGGCGATGTAAAGCGAGCACCATAGCCGTCCCGCCGCCGCCACACCGGTCAGCAGCAGACCCGCCGTCAGTAAAAGCGCTGATCCAAGCGGATGAGCCGAACTCCATGAGCTGGCCGTAAACAGCAGCATTCCGGCGAGCACAACCAGCAGGCACCGGCTGAACAGAATGCGGGTGGAGGAGAGATAACGCGACCACAGTGGTTTTACGGGCTGCACCGAGGGTGGGCCGCCACTCGGAAGGGGACTGATCGGCAGGGCTTCGGAAACAGTGGAGACTGGCATCGGGAATGGACTTTGGGTATGGTTGTGAATTTGCCTGCTTCCTCTGTCGGGAAAGTGACGGCAGGTTAACAATTCTGTAACCTGGGTTTTCATCCTTCCACCTGCACCGTTTCCCTTCCATCGCCATTTTCTGAAACTTTTCCCGATCCAGCAGTCCAATTTTGCCCGGCCTCAGGGAAACCAAAGTTCAAACACCGAACCCACCGGAGGATGGCTCCGCAGGCGCACCTCCCCCCCATGAAGCCGCATGATGGTCTTCACAATCGCCAGCCCCAGGCCGCTGCCACTGCCATTCCCGCTGCCGGTCCGTGATTCATCCACCCGGTAAAAGCGCTCGAACACATGGGACTGATATGCTTCCGCGATCCCCCCGCCCTCATCCTCCACGGCAAAACATCCCATTCCGCCCGGATCCGCCTGAAATGTCACCGCGACACGACCGCCGGAGGGAGTATGGCGGATGGCATTGGACACCAGATTGGTCAGGGCCATGCGCAGCAGCCCCGGATCCGCCTGGAGAATTCCATCACCGCCGCTGGTGAGGACAATACCCTTCTCCTCGGCCAAAGCCGAGAAGAAATCCAGCACCTCACGCATGGCGGCGGCGGCGTCCACCCCGTCCGGCTTGAGCGTCATGCCTGACTCATCCGCCCGGGCCAGGAAAAGCAGGCTCTGCACCATCTGGCTGAGGCGCTGGTATTCCTCGGCGTTGGATTCCAGAAGCGTGCGGTAGTCCTCAATGGTCCGTGGACGGGACAGCATCAGACTGGTGCTGCCCAGCAGGTTGTTCAGGGGTGTGCGGAACTCATGCGCGGCGTCCGCCGTGAAGGTGGACAGCCGCTGGAAGGCCTGCCGCAGCCGGCCCAGCATGCGGTCGAACTCCAACGCCAGCGCCGAAAGTTCGCGTGGCCAGGCCTGCGCGCCAATGGGAGCCGCCTGACTCAGACCGCTCGCCGTGACACTCTGGGCAGCACCCGTAATGGCCTGCAGCGGCTGAAGGCCCCCGCGCGTGACCAGCCAGCCCACCAGACCGGCGGCGGTTGTGGCTCCCAGGCACATGAGGATCAAATCCTGGCGGTAACCCTCCATCCAATGCTCCAAGTGGTGGATATCCAAGGCCACATGATAAGTGAGCAGCGGCTCTTCGGGACTTTTCCTGATCAGGGCCGAAGCCACAAACAAAGGCACTCCTTTGGGGGACTGCATCCGGTGCGGCAGCTGCGGCAGCTGATCGGCGGGCAGAGGGGACGGCAATTGCGGGGACGGCGGCAGCAGCCGGGCAGCCCCAGGCGTCTCCAGCAACACCCTGCCCTCCCCATCGGTCAAACGTCCGTAGAGCTTTTCCAACTGATGGGTGGCAGCGGACTCCATCACCAGTTCCCGCGCCTCCCGCATGTCGCCGGGATGCTCCGCCAGCAGATGCCGCAGGGTGGCGATGTTGTCGGAGAGCAGTTCCCCGTCCTCGACCTCGAAATTCCGGTAAATACCACGGTGGAACAGCACCGCCACCACGGAGAACATCACCAGCGTGGTGACTGTGTACCCCAGCACCAACCGTGCGGTCAGCGACAGCGGCAGGCAGCGGCGGCGGGCGGCGCCGGCGGGCGGGGCCTCAATCATGACCATGACCCCGGTCCTCCATCACATATCCCAAGCCGCGCACGGTGTGGATCAAACGGCTGCTGAAACCCTCGTCCACCTTCCGGCGCAGGCGGCCCAACGCCACATCGACGGCATTGGAGTCCGTGGAGAAATTCATGTCCCAGACCTGCTCCGCCAGCAGCGTGCGCGACAGCACATCACCCGCGCGGCGGGCCAACAGGCTCAGCAGCTGGAATTCCTTGGCCGTCAGGTCGATCACCTTCCCTCCGCGCCGCGCTTTCATGCGGGGCAGATCCAGCTCCAGATCCGCCAGCCGGATGACCTCCGCCTGCCGCGCCGGCCCCCTCCGCAGCAGAGTCCGCAGCCGCGCCAGAAACTCTGCCCACGCGAAAGGTTTGACCAAGTAGTCATCGGCCCCCAGCTCCAAGCCCTTCACCCGGTCCGGCACCGTGTCACGGGCCGTGAGAAAAAGCACCGGCGTCTCGATCCCCTTGGCCCGCATGGCCCGCAGCACACTCCAGCCATCCATCACCGGCAGCATCACATCCAGCACCACCAGATCATAATGCCGGTCCTCCGCCAGATACAGTCCGGCCTGCCCGTCCTCGGCGGTGTCGGCCACGAAACCGTTCTCCGCCAGTCCCCTGGCCAGAAACTCGCGGCTGCGCCGTTCATCCTCGATAATCAGAATCCGCATAGGTGCGGAGCATACCACAGGGATGTCCAGGCTCCAATAACCCTTTTGTTAACCGCACCGGGCGCGGCGGATTTGTGCAGGGGGATGGATCATGGAGGACAACCAATGATTCAGCCTCAAATCCAAGCCAAGCCCGGGAAGCCTGTGACGTAATCCGTTCATCCAGTTTACAAATGCTATATTGAGAGTCACGGTGCCTTCATGCCGATTCTGAAGTAACGTCTCACCGCGCCAGCCGGCACATTGGCGGTAAGAATGGTTTCAGCGCCGCTGGCGGTGACTTCAGTGCCCCATTGTGCCCAACCAACTGACGGATCAGTGCTGGTCTGCACATGGTATTGGTATCCCGGAGTCGTCGCGACGGTGAACCGGTATTGCCCGGCAATCAGAGTCCAGTCCCGAATCGCGAATGGCCCGCCTGTGGGCACAAAACTGGAATGAAGCAGATAGTTCCCTATGTCGAACCCCTCCACTTTCAGCCAATAAGCACCGGGCAGAACCTCCCACTCAATCCGGAAATTGAGATCATCGTTGGAGTCGTCGGAACGGGTCAGATAGCCCGCCTGGTCCCGCAGTTCGGCCAATGTGTCCAAATTCCCCGTGGTCCAGGCGGTGAAGCGGCCTGGACGGTCAAACATAAACACAAACCAGTCACTGTCCGCATCGGACTGAATCCGGCCTGCCACCTCTGATCCGGGAGTGCCGGGACTGGCGCTTTCAGCCGAATTCCCAAAGTCATCCGTATAACTGACAACACTGACTGTGACCGTTCGTGATGGCAGGCCCGGTGCTGAGAAGGTCAGGGTGCCGGCATGAGTCCCGGCAGGCAGTGAAGCAAGCTGGCGCACGGACACAACGGAGGGCTGAAAGGACGCTGAACCACTGGCAGGCACCGCAGCCATCCAGGGGACGCTGGACGACACACTCCAAGCCAGTATGCCAGGTCCGGAGTTGGCGATCATTACTCCTCCAAGCGCTCCGCTTTCAATAGATGCACGGCTCACGCTCAAAATAGCACTGTTCAGAACCAACCCCGGTGTGCCGACGGTATTTGCGGCAATGGCATTGTCGCCAACGGCCACCAGATCCGCGCCGGAACTGATCAGGGCATACAGACTGCGGGACCATGCGGGCTCTGCTCCCTCCCATATCAATCCATCCTCTGAAACAAGCAATCCCCGATGATCAATCCCCGAAGCGGAATCATGCTTCAACGTTATCGCAATATATAAACCGGAATGCCGCACAAGGGACTGAAGGTTTCCAAACCGCTCCAGATCAATGGAGCACTGAATCCACCTCCCCATGCCGGGTTCGTAAACCCAAAGCTCATTGTAGCCTTCAACAAACAATCTTTCCGCCACCGTAAAAACCCTCCGCGCGAAGGAAAAAGGAAGTGCGACGCTGGAGTTGGTCCAGGTCACACCGCCATCCTCGGAATTCAGAATAACTGAATAACCGACCGCCAGGCCCCGTGATCCGGCAAACGCCACGCTGACCAGGCTGTCCGTCACTCCGGAGGGCCGGGTGCTCCAAACCACACCGTCAACAGAGCGCAGAATCACCCCGTCCTCCCCCACCGCGACATAGGCGGAATCCGACGCTGCGACCGCATTCAGTCCGGTTCCCTCCACGGCTTGAGGCGCACTCCATGTCAGGCCATCAACCGAGCGGCACACCCTGCTTTTCCAAGAGGCGGTGGAGGAATTATAAAAGTATCCGGCAACAACAAATCCCCCTGTCTCCCTCCAAGCGATTCCATGACCGTCAAACTGCAGGATACCCTCTTTCCAAGCCATCCCGTTTGTCAGTCCGGAGACAGGCGCGGTGGCGCTGGAATATCCCCCCACCGCCACCGCGCGCGAGGAACTTCGCGCTGCATACCGGAACTCCTCCGATGAAAGAGAGGGCGGCGTGATATCCGTCCAGTACAGCAGCCGGTCATCCACCAGGTATTCCCTGCTTTCGGAAATGCGGCCGCCCCGGCCGTCGGACGCCCAGGCAGTGACCATCCGCCCGCCCCCGATTCCGAACTGGATCGATGCCGGAGAGCCCACGGGATAGAAACGACCCGCGCTTTCCCATAAAACGGTCACTGGATCGGCGTCCGCATCCGTTGTGGCAGTGGTGAAATCCGCTGGTGTCCTGGCAGCAAGAGCCGGAGGCCATTTCACTGTCAAAGAAGGCCTGATGTTATCCGCATGCACCAAGCCGCTGTGCAGGATTTTTCCGTCATATCCGTAAAACCAGACGCGGCCGTCCTGAAACCGCATATTTTCAAAGTAACCATCAGCCCCCTCCATCAGCGGCGGCAGCAGGTCCCAGTTTGAGCCGTCAACTGAAACCGCGCACGTTGTGTTCCATGTCGAGTCGACCGGGTTGAAATCACTGCTGGCTGCGATCCAAAGCCCGTCAGCGTGTATGATCCTGACGGGATTGAAATTCTCCAGAAGGAAGTTGCGGGATTCCCAGCTGAGACCTCCGTCCACGGACCACCAAAAGAAATCCGCATTTCCAACCGCGGCCACCCGCAGACCGTCGGTTGCCAGACTGCTCAGCCATAACAATGTGTTGGGAACGGCATGGCGCTCCCAGTTCACTCCGTCGGGGCTTGTGAGAATGACTCCATTCCCACCGCAGGCGACCAGTCCCTCCGTTGTCGCGGTAATGTCGCGCAGATCATCAACGAGATTTGTTGTCCGTGCTGTCCATGCTTTTCCGTCCGGGCTGCTGAGAATGGTGCCTGTCTTTCCCACCGCGTAAAAAGCTCCCCTCCAACAAACCACGGAGTTGAGCCCGGGCTGGGCGGGTGGCTGTATGGTCTTCCATATGACACCATCGGCGGAGGCCGATATCATACCCCGCCATGACGAGGTTTCATCCTCGTAATAACCACCGACGGCAACAATCCCCAAAGGCCCCGCTGCCAGACGCCGGCGGCTGTAACCCAGCTCGTGGCGCTGAGTCCGCCACTGAATACCATCCGCACTCAGACCGCTCTGCCAGTAGGCTGTCCCCACATGCATCCCTTTGTGAACAATAGCATCCAAAAAAGCATGATCCTCCGATCCTGGCACACTCTCCCATTCCGCCAAAGGGTCCGCCACCGGCAGGGAAAGCGTCTGTGTGGCCACTCCGCCTTTCCCATCCGTCACCCGCAGAATTACCATGCGCGTCCCTCCGGCGCTGAATGTCCATTGCACCGTCGTGCCGGTTGCTGTCCGGCCGTTGCCAAAATCCCACGCGAAAGTCAGCGTGTCCCCGTCGGGATCCTGGCCGGACGCCGTCAGCGTGATGGGAACCCGGGCAGCCAGAGGACCGGCCGGGGACTGGACCGCGGCAGTGGGAGGACGGTTTCCCGCGATGGTGAATTCCACCCGCACATCGAGCCATTCATAGGGAGCCGTGCCACCCTGCGCAACTGGTGTCACATACAAATAACCGGTGGGATCAGTGAATGTCCAGCCAATGGCGAGTGCGGCATCCTCTTTATCGGAAAATTCTTCGCTCCTGCTGTCCGGCGTCATGTCAAGCAGACGGGTCCCGCCGGGAGTATACTCCCACAAGGCATAAGCCCCGTTGCTCATATGGGCATTCGGTGTAAAATTTCTTCGGTAACCGATCCAGAATGTCTGCGATGACTCCCGCTGCAGCTTCAGCGCCAGCATAGGCTCACCGCTGGCACCGGCGTGATCGAACCGGTGAATCCGGTAGGTGCCCGGAGCCGTGACAGTCTTTACCTGCCCGGCAGTGATCCAGTTCAGGGTTGCCTTTCCCTGCTGGCTGAAATCACCTTGGGGATAGCTGCCCGAATCCCCCATCACGGAATAGGAATCACCATATTCCCGGTGCCTCGGATCGGATGTACCGGGAACGCCTGTTGCCGGCAGGACCGTGCCATCATTGGTATCCCAGGAACTGGCGTGCCGGAGCCCATAATTATGGCCAAACTCGTGTGCAATGACTGCCGGATTCCGGGTGCCGTTAAGCCAGTGATTTCCTCCTCCAAGCGTGCCACGGCCTCTCCAAAACCAATTCAGACCGGGGAAAGCCACCACTGTAATATCGAAGGAGGCGGAATCAAAGCCCGCCGCCGCCGCACTGGCCTTCGCATCCTGCATAAGTTGTTGGTAAAGCTCTGACGGCTCATACACGGTGCCCGGTGAAGGAAGCACCAAAACGTTGGACGGCACCGTGACTGTCAGACGGGTCTTTCCATAAGAATTGGCGGCCAGCCATGACGAAACCTCCTCCATCACCGTTTTCCACTCGGCCTGGGTTCCCAAAGGGGTGGGCCGGTCGGAAAACACGGTGTTGAGCACCAAAACCGACTTCGGCGTTTCTGTCCATGAACTGGCCTCCAGCATGGCATACCGCCGGACCTGCTTTGGCTCCATGGCAGCCCCCTCAACCAACGCCTTCACCAAAGGCCCGGCACTTTTTGGCCCCGGCAAGGCAAGAACCTCACCGTAAAGATCCGCCCATACCCGCCAAACTGACTGATCCTTCCAATGATGCACCATACCTCCCACAAGAGCGGTCATTGTCCCTTCTTCCGGGGATGTTGACGGTGCCACAGGAAACCTGCGAATGACCGCCTCAGCCTCCGGCCCATTGACTGGCCGCACGCCATTGTCAGCCAAAACCGCCCAGCCCTCCAGGGCAATGCCCTCCACAGGCAAAGCTTTCTTCGAGCAGGCGGTCCGCCATGCACCCCAAGCCTGGCTCCGCAGAACAGCACCACCGTCCATGGTGATCATGAGATCGGCACCGCCGCCTGCACCCTGCCCTCCGCAATGCGGAGAAATCTGAACTTCGGCCACAGCGGAAAACCGCTCCTCCACCAATGGCCTCCACTCGGCGGGCAGCCGCTCCTGTTCGGCGAAAGTCAGCGCGTGCGCCCACGCCTGTTTGGGGTTTTCCCGCAGGAGAGTCAGCAGCGCCCCTCGCCGCCGGCGCAGAAGACCGGCTCCCTCCCGTATCTGTCCCGGAGCCGGCGCAGCTCCCACACTCCGCCACCATGAACGGAATTCCCCTGCTTCATGAGCCGCCGCAAACGCTGCGGGTGGATTATCCGGGCTCCGGGGAGGGACTGTGGCCCCGGCTGCCGCCAAAGACGCAACGGCTTGCGGCATCCTCGCCCCGATCACCTTGGAATGAGTCGTTGGCTGCGGATGATGCCTACCGATGAAAACCAGCAGAATGAAAAGCAGGGTCAGCGGTGCGCATGTGGAATTAATTTTCACCATTGCATGACAATTTATTAGACCCATGCCACACGCAATTGATTTAAATACATGGTGCCGCGGGAATTGGTGGGGGTGCTTGAAGCCTTCCGGGAGGCTCCGAATATCAGACCCGCCGCTCCGGGCCAAGGAAAATCCGGCATAACCCGCTCCGCTCGGCCTCCGGCACTTATTCCGTTTTTCCCTGGCCCTCCACAGCAAGTCTGATTGGAGGTCATTATCGGATTTCACAGGGTGAAATGCCCTTCTGAAGGGCATTTCAGAACATTCCCGGTGATCCTAACTTTTTATGCGCCGCTTCATTGCCCCCCACCAGCTCCCGTTGCGCCAAATACATTATTCCCGACTTATAAAACTTGGATTTCCTCAAGGGTGAAAAAACCCAGGAAACCGTCCCGGATTTTTCAATGAGCTGCCCCAAGGCTTGTCGATATCGCCTTAAATTGCAAATTTGAACAAATGTTCAACAGGCGGCCGAGCCGCTTTAAAAAGACCAGACGCCTGTTTTCTGCCTTCACCCGCTGCGGCATGGCCTCCGTCTAATTATACTTTGTTACATCTATGACACAACTCATTCAGCATCAACGAGTTTTGCCTCCGTAAACCTTCTTGATCAATTTTCGTAACACGTTGATTATCAATTAAATAACTTTAAAATGAAGCAAAGTATAACTAAATGGATGACACCCTTTGGCAGCCGATATCGGCAAGCCCGAAATTCACCGATGGTTCCTTTGCTCCAAACCCAGTTGGAAAAAATCCATCTTGCCAAAAATGCCTGGAGACTGGTATTTTAAAATTAAATACGGCGTCGATTTTTCCAACGGCGGAGAAAATCCGCCCTTCTCGTGAAAAACGAAGGTCAATTCGAAACAGCCTGCCACAACCTGCGGAATTACTCCCAGTGCATCCACCCAGCGCATCCATAACCGCAAAACAAACCAGAGCCGGGGGTGCTCCGCGCTCAGCCTGTATTGGACAATGGCAGGTGGCCCGGCACGTTTTTCCGCCGCCATGTTCCGGCAACAGCTGCAGTTCTGTCCACGCACGCCGCGGACAAGAAGTCAAAAATCCCTGTCATCATCCGGGGGTGGGAACATTGGCTGGCTCCATCCTGGTTCGGCAACAGCGGAATGATGCGTCGCCGTGCTCCGAATATCGGCCTCAAGCGCTGCGGAATTCACCTGACCACCCGTTCTCCTCTCCTTCTTATTCAATGAAACCACTATCCATCTCCTCTCCTTTTCGCAAAGCACGATGCGCCGCTCTCGGTCTCGCGCTGGCCTGCACTGCTCCTGTGTGGATGCCCGCCGGCGCCTTGGCCCAGGCTGAAACCCAAGCCGGTGCCGCGGTCCCGTCCACCACGGAGGATGCCCCCTCCCGCACGGAGGTGGAGCAGTATGTGAAGGAACTGAGCGGGCTTATTGCTAAAAAAGAGGAGAACGCCACCAACCTGATCAATCAGATCCGGGCCGGTGACCAAGCCATTCAGGACGCCGTCAGCAAAATTCTTTCCCTCCTCACGGATGCGGAGGACAGCACGCGCACCCGCACCAAAGTGGCCAAGCTCAAAGCTGAAACCGTGGCCGGCCTGGGCCAGGCCGCCAAAACTTACGCCAAAAAGCGCAACGAAATCGCCGCCCAGCTGAGCACCGCCACCAATCCCTACACGAAGGAGGATCTTTTCAAAGCCCGTGGAGCCTTCGATGAGCGTATTGGCCAGTGGGTGGACGCCGCCGTGGGACTGGCTCTGAGCATGGAGACTGACGAGGGAAATGAAAAATACATCAAAGGCCCCAATGTGGTCTTCGGCCGGCATGGCATCGGGGTCCAGGAAACCCGCCGCAACCCTGACTATGACCAGAAAAAACGTGAGGGCGGTGTGCGGAACAAGGTGACCGAAGCTCTGGACGCCAGCCTTGAAACCTCCCGCAAACGCCTTGTGGAGGAGGAGCGCCGGGTGGCCGGTGCGCTTCAGGAGCCGGGCCTGACAGAGGAGCGCAAAAAGGAGATCGCCGCCGAAAGAGACCGGCTGGCCGCTCTTATCGCCGAGCGCACCACCCAGCTTCAGCAAGTCAGGAACAGCCGCAATGAGGATGCCCCCGCTGTCAAGGACGGCAGCGCGCCGCCCAAAGTTGTGGAAAACGCCGCGCAGTTTGCCTCCATTGAGGAAATCATCCACATGACCGCCGCCGGAGCGCGCCAGCAGTTTGCCCGGCTTCTCAACGCCTATCAGGATTTCAGCACTGAACGCGCTTCCCTGGCGCAACTGAAAACGAAGCTCAACCACGCGGAGGAATGGCTGAAAGCCCACCCCGCCCCCGCTCAGTAAACCATGCTGTTCCAACAGTGCGCCGAGTGATTCCTTCCCATCCTGGGCCTCGCCGTGCCCGCATGACTCCAAGTGGACCCGTCAGGCAGCGGCTAGTACAGGTATCGGAAAATCAAAAAAGCTGGCACCACTCTGCCATTCCGCTTAACAAGCCGGCCACTGCCGGCTTTCCGTTGCAGCTTTCCTATGAAAAAGCATATCCTTCTGCCCTGTCTGTTTCTGGTTTCCCTGCCCGGCTGTCCCACTTCCGGCTTTGCTCGGGAAAATCCGGTGGCCAGCCCTCCTTCAGAACCTCCAACGCCGCAGACAGCTCCCGTTCCTCCTTCGGCAGCGGCCCTGGAAAGTTCGGCAGTGCTCAGAGCGTCCCAGTTTCTGCCCCCGGATCTCGTTGCCAGCCCTCTTCACCGCGTGCGGGAACTGGTCCCCACCGATGGCTACCTGGCCTATTACACGGTGGACACGGATTTTGGCAGCTTTGAAATCATTGGCACTTCCCAGCTGCGGCGCTGCGTCCAGGAAATCCAAGCCATCGCCAGACTCAACGCGGTAAGCCGGTCCGACATTTTTGCCGACGGTCTGCGCCGCTCTCTGGAGCAGCCCATCGACGCCGCGAAAAATGTGGTCACCAACCCCGTCGCCGCTGTTAAAGCCATGCCCAGCACGGTCGGGCACTTTTTCAAAAAAGTGGGCAATTCCATCAGTACTACCGCCAGCAATATCAGGGAACGGTCCAATGAGCCGGGGGGCGTTGATCCTGGAGCCGCCACCGTGAAAGGCCTTTCCCAAGCCGGCAAAGGCATTCTCGGATTCGACAAAGCCAAACTGGAATGCGCCCGGCAGCTGGAAGTGGATCCTTACACGGACAATCCCCGCCTGCGGGAAGAGATTGAAAAAGTGGCTTGGGTATTTTGGTCCGGCGGTCTGCCTCTGCGCGTGGGCGGCATGGCCACCGGCGCGTCCTTGGCCATCAACGCCACCACCCTTGCCGGGCTGCCAAAGGATATTTATGAGGTGACGCCCGATGAATTGGCGCTGCGTGACAACCAGGCCATGGCGGCGCTGCTGGTTCCCGGGGATGTGCGCAATGCTTTCAACGCCAATCCCTTCCTGACGCTGAGCCTGCGCCATTCCATCCTGACATCTCTCACCGCACTCGACGGAGCCCAGGGCCGGGCTGCTGTGGTCAATTTGGCCGCCGAGTGCTCCAGCCGCCAGCAGGCGCGCTTCCTGGATGAGATCCTGCGCCTCCTCGCCTCGCGCCAGGCCGGGGGAGCCCCGCCCATCCGGGAAGTGAGACTTCTGGGCCGGCTTCCCGCCACGGTGGATTCCACGGGGGCCTTGGTTCTGACATTGCCGGTGGAATATATCAGCTGGACAACGGAGGTCTCCGAGTTTGTGACCCGCGAGGAATTCACCGGCCTGAAACCTCAGGTTTATCACACCGGCGGCATCAGCCCCCTGTCGCAGCAGGAACTGGCGCGCGTGGGCTGGACCGTGCGTCGGCTCTGATTCAATCACCCGGCGGAAATGCGCCTCGGATCCACAAACATTATTTTCCTTTCCCTCCAAGTGTGGCTAATCTGTATCCACCACACTCACAATGAACAGGCGTCATCCGCCTGCGTCCTTTGCTTTTGCCGCCCGCAGTGGTTCTCCGGTGTTTGCAATGCAGGTGCTGATGGCGTGAGTCCGCACATACGCACGACTGGATAATTTTGCCGGAAATATCTGGATTTTGACCGGGAATAATATTTATATTAATAATCATTGGCGCTTTTGCGCTCAACCTCCATTCATCTTATCATGAACCGTCGAAATTCCATTGCCACTGGTCTTGCCGTGCTCACAGCAGTTGCCGGCGTTAACAACGCCGCTCAGGCGGCGGAGGAGACGAAACCGGAGAATCCTGAGTTGGAAAAGCTCAGGGAGCTGCTCAAGGCCCATGATGATGCCTTCACGGGCCAGAATCTTGAGGGCGTGCTGGCTCTGTTCACCCCCAAAGCCGTGATTCTCGGCACGGGTCCGGGTGAAATCTGGTCCGGCCACGAGGAGATCAAGGATGCCTACACCCATTTTTTTGGCGATTTTGACAAAGGGCATCAGCATTTCACTTATTATGCCCGCTTTGGAGAGCTGACCTCCGAGGCCGGGTGGCTGCTGGCTTCCGGTGAGGTCAAAGCTAAAAAAGAGGGTAAAGAGTTTGCCTTCCCGCTGAACATTTCCGTCACCGCCGCCAAAACAGGAGGGCAATGGAAATTTGCGGCGCTGCATTTCTCCACACTGAGCAGTGCCAGGGAGGCCAAGTAAAAATCGACCATCTCAGTCCTTCATAAAGCCATGAATGAGAAACCTGCCGAAGACAATGAGCTTTCCGTAGAGCTGCAGGAGCGGAGACGCTTCCTTCAAAGCATGGGCAAATGGTCCGGTGCCGCCATCGGCGCAGCCGTGGCCGGAGCCTGGCTCGCCAGCGCGCCTGAGGCCCGGGCCGGAGCATGGGTGAACCGCCGCACGGGTGGAGGCACATGGGTGAACCGCGCGGGGGGCTGGATCAATGGGGGAGGAGGCTGGATCAATGGGGGAGGGGGAGCCTGGGTCAACCGCCGGGCGGGCGGCGGGAGCTGGGTGAACCGCAGATGACCACCTCTTTTCGTGACGGAGGAATCTGTGGAGTCCATTGCCATCCTGCCCGCCACGGCTGCGGAGCATTATACGGATGGGCCGTTTATCGTTGCCGTGAGGACCCGTGAGGAATTCCTCCATTGGCTGACAGACGCGGGCTCCGAAGCGGAGGCGCTTGAGGTGCTGGGTTTGCTCAGCGACTCTGAAGCATGGGGACCTGCGGCCCAGGGCCGCGTGCCCTTGCCGGTTGATGTCGTGGTCAGCGATCCCGCCAAGGAATTCTCCGCGCTCTACCGGCTGGTGGATGTCAGCCTCGCGCGTCCTGTGCGTATCACCATCCCCGCCGGGAGGCCGGGTTTTATGAAAGCGGTGAAACTGGCGGCGGCTTTGCGGTTTCCGGTCCGACTGCTGCCTGAACAGCCTGATGCAGAGGCGCTCGCTGAACTGATGGAGGCGGCGCATTTTTATCTCCATGACCCCATGGTGGAGGCTCCCATCGAATTTTTCCATTCCGTACTGGGGAATTTCCGGGGGTTTGGCACCGGCACCCTATGGTCATTCTTGGAGCAGGATCCCGCCTTCAATTCCCGGCGGGATGCCACCGGCCGCCCGCTCCAGGAGCCGGACTTTGTGGAAACCCATCTGGCACATCTGCATCAGTCCGGCGCTGAATGCGGTCCATGTCCATGGCGGCCGGTTTGCGCAGGTTATTTTAAGTGGCCTGACTCCCATTACGATTGTGCCGGGGTGAAACAGCTTTTCAACGTTCTCCAAAAGGCGGCTGATGAAATTGCCCAAGATTTGTCCGAAGCCGAAATATTCACAACGCCATGAGCAGCCGTGTCTTCAGTGTCATTCTCCTCCCCACCGCGGAGTGCAATGTGGCCTGCACCTATTGTTTTGAGAACAAGGAGCCCCACAGACTGCCCATGCTGCTGGTTCCGCTGCTGACCCGTCAACTGCTGGACCACCTTGAGCATGAGGACATTGAGGAGTGTGAGATTTACTGGCAGGGTGGCGAGGCCATGATCATGGGACCTGCATGGTTTGTGGAGGCGGGCAAAATCATGAACGATGCCGCCGCCGCCCGGGGGAAGCGTTTCACGCATTACCTGCAGACCAACCTCATCAGCTATTCCCCGGCATGGAACGACGTGCTTTTCAGCCTGTTCGGCGGCTCGCTCGGCACTTCGATGGATTTCCCGAATCACCACCGTAAACTCTTCAAAGGCGGGGCTGAGGCCTACAGCGCCACGTGGAGAAAACGCCTGCTGCAGGCCCAGGAGGCGGGCTTGGAGATCGGAGTCATCGCCGTGCTTCATCAGGGCAGCCTGGACGCCGGCCCTGACCTTTTTTACCGGCATTACACGGAGGAACTGGGCGTCTCCAGTTTCCAAGTGAACACGCCCTTTCCCGGAGGACCCGCTCAGGCGGTGGCTGCGGAGTTTGACCTCGATAAAGCCGCGCTCTCGGAGTTTCTTTCCGGCCTTTTCGATATTTGGATGGAGCGTGGCTATCACCATGGAATCAAAGTGGGTCCCTTCGATTCGCTGATCGATCATTTCACCGGCGCTCCGGCACGGCTGCCCTGCATCTGGAAGGAAAACTGTTCGAATCAGTTTATCTCCGTGGATTCCAAAGGCACCGTCGCCCAGTGCGACTGCTGGGTGACCAGCTATCCGGAAAGCTTTTTCGGCAATGTTTTCCGCGATGGGGATCTTACGAAAATGCTGCGGACCAGCCCTGCGCGCCGCGAGTTTATCGAGCGTCCCAAGCACCTGATGGAGCACGAGGACTGCCTGAGCTGCCGCTTCCTTTCCATATGCCACGGCGGATGCCCCGTGCGCACCTACAGCGCCCTGGGCACCATGCTCGCCAAGGATCCCTACTGCGAAGTTTACAAAGCGGTCTTCAGCCGTGCGGAGATCCACAGCCGCTCCCTCCTGCGCCGGCGGTTCCTCACCGGATCCAAGCCCGCCAACAGCTTCGGCACCGGACGCATGACCGCGCCTGCTGTGGAGCTTGCAGAGAAAAATGCCGGCTCCCCGGTCAATGATTGAGGCTGTATTCTGCTTTCTGCAGGAATACTGTTTCCAAAGAATGTTTGGAAAATTGAAGCACCTGCGAAGCCGGCAGAATAACAGTAAGCCTTTGACGGATGACCGTCCGGTAAGACGGGCGGGGCGGCGGCGGTGTGGCACGGTGGGGCATGACGCAATCAAAAGCACGGGAACGGCGCGCGGCATTGGTGCGC